>MELR01000035.1:26074-27305 GCA_001767695.1 Actinobacteria bacterium RBG_16_68_21 | reverse complement strand
GCGACGTGGCGGTATTCGAGGTCGACGAGGCCGCGGTGCGCCAGCTGGGTCCCCGCCTCGAGCCGCGGCTGGTGGTGGTCACCAATCTTGCCCGCGACCAATTGGATCGCTACGGCGAGCTCGACACCACTGCAGGGCATGTGGCGGCAGCGATCGCCCACGCGTCGGCGGCGGTCCTCAACGGCGACGACCCGTTGGTGAGCGGACTCGCCGGCGGCGTGCCCGCGGTGCGGTTCGGCGCGGTCGGGGCGATTCGATCGACCATGCCCGACGATCACAGCCTGTACGGCGGAGAAGCTCCGGCTGTTGCCGACGAGCCGGAGGCGCTGCTGGTGTCTTCGGCGCCCGACGGCGACGGGCAGCGTGTGGTTGTCAGAGTCGACGGGCAAGACGTGGCGGTCCGTCTGGCGGTCCCCGGCGCATACAACGGCTACAACGCCGCCGCGGCCATCCTGGCGGCCTGGCGGCTCGGGGTGGCTCCCGGGAGCGCTGTTGGGGCGCTCGAGGCCATGCCGCCCGCGTTCGGGCGCGGCCAGTTCGTCGATTACCGCGGCCGGAGGATCAGGCTGCTGCTCGTGAAGAACCCCGCCGGTTTCAACCAGGTGATTCGACTCCTCGCCGAAGATCACTCACCGGCGACCGTTCTCGTGGCGATCAACGATGAGCTCGCCGACGGCCGCGACGTCTCGTGGCTGTGGGATGCCCGCGTCGAGGAGCTGGCCTCCACCCGGCATCGCTACGGGGCGGGAGGAGTCCGGTCGGCGGACATGGCTCTGCGGTTCAAGTACGCCGGAGTCGAGGCGTGGATCGAGTCCGACTTCCGCCGCGCCCTCGATCGCGCCGTCGATGAGGCCGCCGAGGGGGAAACGGTCTATGTGGTCCCGACCTATACGGCGATGCTGCGTTTCCTCGAGTTGCTGCGGCCGGGGGTGGCACGGTCGGAGGCCTGGTCGTGAACCCGATGGTGATCGTCCACCTGTACGGACGCGACATGAACATCTACGGCGACACCGGAAACGTCCTGGCGCTGCGTCGGCGTCTCGAGTGGAGGGACATCCCGGTGCGAGTGGACCGGGTCGACGTCGGAGACTCCTACGACCTGAGCACGGCCGACCTCGTCGTCGCCGGCGGAGGGGAGGACTCCGCACAGATGGCGATCGCCGGGGACCTGGTTGCGCGGCAAGACGGCGTTCACGAGGCCGTTGCCGCAGGCGTCGTGTTCCTGACCGTG
>MELR01000035.1:22887-26047 GCA_001767695.1 Actinobacteria bacterium RBG_16_68_21 | reverse complement strand
CGATTCGTCACCGCGGCCGGAACCGAGATTCCGGGGATCGGAGTGTTCGACGCGGAGACGATCGGCGGCGGGCGCCGGATGATCGGCAACATCGTCGTCGAGTCGCCATGGGGCCGGCTCGTCGGTTTCGAGAACCACAGCGGACGGACCATGCTCGCTTCCGGGCAGGAATCGCTCGGGCAGGTCGTCAAGGGGAACGGCAACAACGACCAGACCGCCGATGAGGGGGCGATCACCGGGAACTGCTTCGGCACCTACCTGCATGGTTCGGTGCTCCCCAAGAACCCGGCGCTGGCGGATGAGCTGCTCCGTCGGGCGCTGGTGCGGCGAGGGGTAGCGAATGCGTTGACCCCTCTCGACGACCGGGTGGAGGCGATGGCGGCGAGCGCCGCGGCGGCGCGACCCTAGAGCGGCTGGAGGTGGCGGGACGCCTCGTCGGGTCGGTCGACGGCAACGGCGAACTCGACGCCATCGGGCTTGGTGCGGAGCAGATACATCGCCTCGATGTTCACTCCGGCGTCGGCGAGCCGATGTGCCATGGTGGCCACGGCCGCCGGTCCCGGCGGCAGGTGGGTGGTGAGGATCGTCCTCTCCTCGAAGGTCATGCCGGCGCGGCTGAGAATCCCGCGTACCGTCGGAGCGTCCTCGGCGACAATGTGGACGATTCCGATCTCGCCGATGCCGAACGCGGCGAGAGCCTCGATGCGAACCCCCGCCTGAGCGATGCGCTCGGTGAGTGCCGCCAGCATTCCCGGCCGGTTGGCGAGCTGGACCGTGAACTCGGTCATGGCCCAAAATGTACGCCTTCGCGACGGGCGGCGTCAGGCCGATCGTCCCAGGAAGCCGGCGATGGCCGTTCCCACAGCCTCCCCGGCGTCCTCCTGGAGGAAGTGCCCGGCGCCGTCGATCGTCTCCAGATCGCCCACCCCCGGGATCAGATCGGCGAAGCGCCGTCCGGCGCCGACCGAGAAGATCGGGTCCCCGGTGGAGAAGAGCACCTGCGTGGGACGGGCCCAGGAGGCGAGCGCCTCGCGAACCCGGGTCATCGCGGCGGCGCCGGGATCATCCGCGGAGAGCGGGACGATGAGGGGAAGGCGCCAGGCCCCCACCTTGTGGTCCGGGGTGGGGAACGGCGCCTCGTAGCCGGCCAGCACCTCGGGCGCCCAAGGGGTCACCGCGGCGTTCGCCATGATCATGGCGATCGGCAGGTCCGGGTTCTGTTCGACGAAGGCGCGCCAGGCGGCGAAGGCGGGGTTCGACCCGCCCCCGGTGAAGAGCCCGGTGTTGAGGATTGACAGTCGGTCGAAACGATCCGGGTTCTCGGTGGCGACCCGCAAACCGATCGGTCCCCCCCAATCCTGGACCACCGCCGTGGCGCCGCGCAGATCGAGATGACGGACCAGGTCCCCCATCGCCGTCACCAGCGTGTCGTAGCTGTAGAACTCCGGGTCGGTCGGCTTGTCGGACTTGCCGAAGCCGGGATAGTCGGGGGCGATCGTGCGGAATCCCGCTCCGGTCAGGATCGGGATCACCTTGCGGTAGAGGAACGACCAGGTCGGCTCGCCGTGGAACAGCACCACCGGCGGGCCGCTCCCCTCGTCGAGGTAGTGCAGGCCGAGCCCCTCCCAGGCGAACCTGTGGCCGACGAACGGGTAGTCGACCAGGCCGGCGAATCGCTTTTCGGGAGTGGTGACAAACTTCACTCGTCGCCGTTCTCGGCGTGAGGAGGGGTCGGCACCACCAGCACGGGACGCCCCGCTTCCCTGACGACGCGAGTCGAAACGCTCTCCCACGCCGCCTCGTCGAAGAGGTGCTTGGTCGCACCCATGATCAGCAGATCGGCGTCGATTCGGTCGGCGGCAGCGATGATCGTGCCCGCGGGGTCCTCGCCCTCGAGGAACACGACTTCCGCGTCGAGACCGCGTGCGATCAGGGCGGCGAGCAGCGGCTCGGTGATCCGCTCTCCTCGCTCTTCCACGTACCGGGCGATCACGGCGTCCTCCTCCATGCTCCAGCCGGGGGAACCCTCCGTGAGGGGATGCCACTGTTCGGAGCGAATCTCGTCGAGGAACGACCGGGGCACCTCGATCACCGTGGTGACGTAGACCTTGCCTCCGTCGCCCGCCAGCCGCTCGGCGAATCGGGCCACCGGTTCGGGACTGAGCACACCTGCGGTGGCGATGACGATGCGCACGTCGTGAGGTTATCGGCGCAACGGCGGGTACGCTCGCCACCCGCGTGAGGAAAGCCGGACGTGACCGACATCGCCAGCATGAATCGGGTGTTGTGGGCGATTCCCAATGTTCTGTGCCTCGTCGGCTCCCGCGCCGGCGAAGAGATGAATGCCATGACCGCTTCGTGGGTCACGCAACTCGCCATGGACCCGGTGCTGGTCGGGGTATCGGTCGACGCCACCTCGGTGACCCACCGGCTGATCACCGACGGGAGGGTCTTTTCGGTGAACCTGTGGGATCGCGCCGACACCCGGGTGTTCGTCAAGTTCTCCAAGCCCGCCGCACGTGAGGGCGATTCGCTCAACGGGCGTCCGATTCGTCAGGGGGCCACAGGCGTACCGATTCTTGAGGAAGCCGTGGCTTTTCTCGAGTGCCGTGTCGTGCACACCCTCGACCTCGGATCCCACACGCTATTCGTCGGCGAGGTGGTGGAGTGCGGGTTCCGGGTCGGCGGTGAGGACGTGCCCGTCGCTCGTGTCGAAGACACCCGGATGAAGTACGGGGGAGTGCTGCGCGGCCGGTGAAGCTCACCGGCGGCGTCTCAGCGCGGACCGTGGTCGGCCAGGTAGGGGTGACGGGCATCGCCGAGGGGGATGCTCGCCAGCGGTCCTTCCTCGTTGAGCCACGGCCACAAGCGCCTTCTCCATCCGGCGACTATCCGGCGGTGGTCTCCGGCGGCGAGGCCGGCCACCACGAGGAGGGTGGCCCCGGTCATCTCCAGCAGACCGGAGGCGAAGACGACACCGCTCCCGGTGCCGTAGAGACCGGCGAGGGGGGCGGCGATCGTCGTGCCGACCGAGGCCAGGAGGTAGGCGACGACGCGGGGTTCGGTGACGAGCACGAGACGCTCTGCCCATCGGCGGGTACGGAGAATCGCCAGCAGCGTCGCCGATGCGATCGCGCACAGGACGATCGTGGCGTACGGC
>MELR01000035.1:0-22864 GCA_001767695.1 Actinobacteria bacterium RBG_16_68_21 | reverse complement strand
CGACACCACCGACAGCCACGAGCCGACATCGTCGAGCGCTCGGATCTGGATTCCGGATGCCGACAAGCCATGCAGCCCGACCGCGCCGGTGAAGTAGCGCAGTTCGTCCACCACGCCCCAGGCGGCGACGATCGGAATGACCAGCGGGAATCCCGCATCCGTCGGCGAGCGTCGCATCGCCCAGATCCCGACACCGAACGCTGCTACGAGGGCGACGAGCGTGATCCAGTCCACCAGGCCGCGCCGACCGCCGAGCCAGAGCCTGAGTTCCGGGGCGGTTACGTAGGTGACCGCCAGGGCGGCAGACAACGCGACGAAAACCGAGGAGAATGCCGCGGTCACGTCGGCCACCGGTACGGGGGTGCGACCGCCTCGTGCCGAGATGGTGCTCGGTGCCGATCTCAGCGAAGCGGCCGGCGGAGTGCCCACTGGACCTCGAGTCGTTGCGAACGCCGCATCGGCAGGCCGGGGTGCGACCAGATGTACTCGGCGATGGCGTCGCCCGGCACGACCCCGAGGCGATCGAGTTGGTGCCGGGGCGCGTCCATGCGGCTGACCAGGATGGGGTAGGCGAACACGCGCTGCCCGAGCTGTTGACGCAGTCGGGAAGCGGCCATCAGGGCCTGCTTGACCGTGGTCGTCACCCGCGCGCCGTCTCGGTAGAGGCCATCCTCTCCCACGGAAGCGGGGCGGGGGTCGGGGTCGACGTTGATCGTGAACACGCCGTTGGGTCCGACCACGACATGGTCGATCACGGTACCGCCCACGACGGCTCCGTCGATCACCGACCACTCGGTGGGAAGCCGGTCGATTCCAGCTGGATGGGGCGCCGACGGTGTAGCCAGGATGTAGTCGTCCGTCCAGGCTGCCCGAAGCGCGATCACCTCGGCCATGGACTAGTCATCGGCCGGACAACGCACCCTCTTGAGGTGTGGCGCCGCCGGTAGCCTGGCGTCGTGACCGCGTTACCCCGGCGCAACCTGAGCTCGGACAGCCCCGCCCCGGTCCGCCGATTGGGCGAGCTCCCGATGTCGCCCCGATCGGGTAGCGGCTTCGGCGCCGGGACCACGGACGCCTTCGACGCCGGCAGGCGGCGTGTCGCGGGTGACGCGCCGTGACCGCACGGTTCCCGGAGACTCCCGTGGCGACCCTCGAGGGGGCGATGGCGACGCTGACCACCCGCGCCCGCCCGTGGATGGAGACGCCGCTGCACGAGAAGCGGGAGCATCTGCGCGAGGTGGCGAGGAGATACGCCGACGTCTCCGCCGACCTGGTCGCCGATGCGGTTCGGGCCAAGGGTGTCGACGGCTCATACGCCGGCGAGGAGTGGGCGTCCGGTCCGCTGAGCGTCCTCCGCACCGCCCGGTTCCTGGCGGCGACTCTCGCCGGCATCGATCGGACCGGAGGCGTTCCGCTGCCCGACGGAGCGATTCGGGAGCGCCCCGACGGACAGGTGGTAGTGGACGTCATGCCCGGCGACGCCTGGGATCGCATTCAATACCCGCGTTGGCGCGCCGAAACCCGAATGGAGCCCACGGTCGGCTACGCCGAGGCGCGCCGTCACTTGGGAGGCGTTCACACCAAGCCGGAGACGGCCAGCGCCGCGGTGGCGGTGGTTCTCGGCGCCGGGAACGTGACCTCCATCGCGCCCCTCGACATCATCCACAAGCTGTTCGTCGAGGGCCACGTGGTCATCCTCAAATTCAACCCGATCAACGAGTACATCGGCCCCTACGTCGAACACGCCTTCGCCCGGATGGCCGACGCCGGGTTTGTGCGGTTCGCCTACGGGGGTGCCTCGGTCGGCGAGCACCTGGTGCGCAGCCCCGCCGCCGACGAGGTGCACGTGACCGGCTCGGAGTCGACCTACAACGCCATCGTGTTCGGCGACGGGTCCGAAGGTGCGGCACGGCGTGCCCGCAACGAGCCGTTGCTCACCAAGCGGATCACCGCGGAGCTTGGCAACGTGAGCCCGGTGATCGTCGTGCCCGGCCGCTGGTCGCCCCGAGACGTCATGTCCCAGGCGGAGCACGTGGTCACCCAGCTGGTACAGAACGCCGGCCACAATTGCAATGCCGCCAAGGTGCTGGTTCTCCCGGCGCGTTGGCCGCAACGGGAGGAGTTCGTCGACGCCATCGCCGCCGCCCTCTCCGCCCTGCCGGACCGTCCCTCGTACTACCCGGGGAGCGCGCAGCGACTTGCCCGAGCGACGATGGGGGCGCAGCGGGTGCGCACGTTCGGCGTGAGCCGGCCCGGATACGCACCGCCCACCATCATCGAAGACGTCGATCCCGACGCGAGCGCGCCGGCGTTCTCCGAGGAGGCCTTCTGCCGGGTGGTCGCCACGACCAGCCTGGGGGGCGATGATCCGGCCGTCTACCTGGACCGGGCGGTGGAGTTCTGCAACGAGCGGCTCCGGGGAAGCCTCAATGCAACGATTCTGGTCGACCCCCCCTCCGGGCGATCCCTGGGCCCGGCGCTCGGGCGGGCCGTGAGCGGGCTGCGCTACGGGTCGGTGGGGGTCAACCTCTGGGCCGCCGCCAATTTCGTGCTCGGAGTCACTCCCTGGGGTGCCTTCCCGGGACACCCGCAGTCCGACATCCAGAGCGGCCGCGGCTTCGTCCACAACGCCCGTCTCATCGACCTTCCCGAGAAGACCGTGGTCAGCGCGCCGTTCCGGCTCGTTCCCAAGCCGCCGTGGTCGGTGTTCCATCGTCACTCTGCGGAGGCGATGCGCCGCGTCACCGCGTTTGAGGCCGATCCTTCGCTGGCGCGTTTGGCATCGGTGTTCGGCCCGGCGCTGCGCACCTGAGGGTCAGGGGCGCGCCGCCAGGCCTTTGTAGGAGCGGGCGAAGCCGATTCCGAGGAGTGCCGCTCCCAGGCCGGTTTCGGCCGCAGGACGGCCATCGATCGTGGCGACGACCATTCTGCGGATTCGGCGCACGGCCAGCCCGTGAAGGGCGACGGCCGTGGCCTGGAGGATGTCGGGGTCGTCGGTGAAGCAAAGGACCGTCCTCGCGCCGCGCTCCACGAAGGCCGCCGCCCTGCCATCCACGACCACCACGTGGGCGCCCGCCGACCGGGATGGCTGACCTTGATGGCCCGGCCAGGGGAGGGCGGCCCCGAAGGGATTGGCAGGGTCGGCGCATGCCAGGACCACCACGTCGCCGGCGCGGTCGCCGGCGCGAAGCCGATCCACCGCACCGGGGAGGGCGAACTGGGATCCGCCGAGTCCCTCGACGAAGTAGCCCCGCCGGACCCGCCCGGCGTCCTCAAGGGCGGTGAGAACCGGGTACAGGCCGGAGAAGCCGCCGGGTAGGCCCTCGGCTGCCACGGCGTCGCGCCCGACGATGCCGTGCCGCTCGAGCATCTGATCGGCGCGTGCCGCCTGGACCGCGGTGGCGCCGGGCGTCTGCCCCATGAGATCGCTCACCAGATACCAGCGCCCGGAGCCGGCGGGCGGTGCCGCCGATCCCGGGAGACTGGGCTTGCGACCGCTCACCTTGCGGACCCGCCCCCAGAGGAATGCTCGCAGGGGAGCGAGAGTGTCGTTGGTCACCTCCCCGGCCCACACCAGGTCCCACAGGGCACTGAGGGTGTCGGCGGGGTCGCCACCCCCGGTGGCCGCATAGAGGTCGCGGAAAAAGGAGGCGCCCCGCTCGGTGAGCCGAGCTCGGATGTGATCGTGCAGCTCTCCATCGGGGGTGGGGACACCGAGGGGCCACGACAAGGTGGCCACCCGGTCCCGCAGGTAGAGGGCGATTCTTCCGTCGCGTCCTCCCAGGGCGCCCCGGCCCACCCAGACCACGTCGCCGGCCGCCGCCAGGGTGTCGAGCAGCTCGGGCGAGTAGTCCATCCGGGAGGCGAGCACGTCGCCCTCCAGGATCGACGCCGGGATCGCCGCCCCCTGGAGCCGGCGGATCACGTCGCCGAGGCGGAGAGGAGACGCCCCGCCTCCTCCGATGTCGTGCCATCCCGCGCTGAATCGGGCGAACGCAGCGTGATCCACTGCCTCGACCTCGCGGCGGAGCACCGCCAGTGATCGGCGTCGCAGGCGCTGCAGGATGTCGACGTCCACCCACTCGCGGTCGTGGCCTCCGGGGCGGAAGGCGCCCCGGGCCAGCCGCCTTCGTTCCTCGAGCCTCTCCAGGGCGGTGACGACGACCGCAACGGGGAGGCCCAACTCTGCGGCGGCCTGATCGGAGGTGAATGGGCCATGGGTCCTGGCGAACCGGGAGACGACGTCGCCGAGCGGGTCCGCCACCCCTTCGAGCAGCGGCTCGGGGATGCCTCGGGGTATCTGCATCCCCAGGGCGTCCCGCAGTCGGGCGGCATCTTCGACCGCGATCCAGCGTGGGTCGCCGCGGCTGAGGACCCGAGCGATCCGCCGCCGCTCCTCGAGGGCGGCAAGCACCCCGGCGGCCCCCTCCGGATCGACGCTGCGCGCCGCAACCTCAGCGGTGGTGAGCGGTCCCAGATCCCGCAGCAGGTCGGCGGTGGCATCCGCCCCCGATACCCGGTAGCCCTCGGCGAGGCGCTGTGCCTCGGCCTCGACCTGGGCCACGACGTCGCGGTCGAGGAGATCGCGCAGGGCCGGCTCGCCGAGCAGCTCCTGGAGAAGGGAGCGGTCGATGGTCAGAGCCATCGCCCTGCGCTCGGCCAGCGGTGCGTCGTACTCGTACATGAAGGACGCCACGAAGTCGAACGTCAACGACGAGGCGAAGGGGCTGGGACCGGGGGTGTCCACCGCGGCAACCCGGAGACGCCGTGCCGCCACGTCGCGCAGCACGGATTCGAGAGCGGATACGTCGAAATGCTCCTGGAGTACCTCGCGGTATGCCTCGAGCACGATGGGAAACGCCGGGTAGCGGCGAGCGGCCTCGAGCAGGCTGGTGGAGCGGCGGCGCTGCAGCCACAGAGGAGTGCGCTTCCCCGGCCGGCGACGCGGCAGGAGGAGGGCTCGTCCGGCCGCCTCCCGAAACCGGCCGGAGAACACCGCAGTGGTGCCGACCTCATCCAGTACGAGTTGGCGGACCTCGGCGGGATCGACGATCACCTCGTGCGGGTCCGGCGTTGCGTCGGCATCGGGGAAACGGAGGATGAAACCATCGTCGGACCACACCGCATCTACCTCGAGCCCGTGTCGCTCCCGGATGACCCGCGCCGCCGCCAGGGCCCAGGGGGCGTGCACCCGGGCGCCGAGCGGCGAGAGCAGGACGAGACGCCAGTCACCGATCTCGTCGCGGAACCGCTCGATGACCACGGTGCGGTCCGAAGGGAGGACGCCGGTCGCCTCGAGCTGCTCGGCGAGGAAGCCGACCAGATTGGCCGCGGCCCGGCGGTCGAGCCGGTAGCGATCCTCGAGCAGCGCCCGAGCCTCGGTTGCCTCGAGCGCTCCCAGCTCGCGCACGAAGGCCCCGAGCGCACGACCGGTCTCGATCGGCCGTCCCGGGGTGTCGCCGTGCCAGAAGGGCACCCGCCCCGACTGCTCCCCGGGCGCGGGAACGACCATTACCCGATCGTTGGTGATCTCGGTCACCTTCCACGCCGACGAGCCGAGCACGAAGACGTCGCCCACCCTGCTCTCATAGACCATCTCCTCGTCGAGCTCCCCGACCCTGCCGCCTTCGGGAAGCACCACCGGATACAGGCCACGGTCCGGGATGGTCCCCGCGTTGGTGACCGCCAGGAGCCGGGCATTTCCCCGGGGGATGAGGGTTCCCTCCACCCGATCCCAGGTGATCCTGGGGCGCAGCTCGGCAAAGTCGTCGGACGGGTAGCGACCGGCCAGCATGTCGAGCACCGCCTCGTAGGCGCCTCTCGTGAGGTCGCGGTAGGGCATGGCCCGGCGCACGACATCGAACAGCTCGTCGGCGGTGGTCTCGTCCACGGCCACCATGGCCACGATCTGTTGGGCGAGGACGTCGAGGGGATTCGACGGGATCTTCGTCTCCTCGATCAGGCCGTGACGCATCCGGTCGACCACGAGGGCGGTCTCCAGTAGATCGCCGCGATGCTTGGGGAAGACCCGCGCCTTACTCGCCGCCCCCACCTGGTGACCGGCCCGGCCGACTCGCTGCAAGCCGCGGCTGACGGTGGTCGGCGACTCGACGAGCACGACCATGTCGACGGCTGCCATGTCGATTCCCAGCTCCAGCGACGACGTGGCGACGACACAGCGCAGCGAACCCGACTTGAGCGCATCCTCGATCTGCATCCGCTGCTCCCGGGAGACGGAACCGTGGTGGGCTCGAGCGATCTGATGACCGGCCAGGTCGTTGAGGGTGGACGCCATCCGCTCCACCAGCCCGCGGCTATTGGCGAACACGATCGTGGACCGATGTGCCAGCACCACCGCGAGGATCTCGGGATACACCGCCGGCCAGATCGATCGGGTAGGCAGGCCGTCGTCGTCGGTGGTGTCGGGGTGGGTCATGTCCTCGACCGACACCACGATGTCGACCTCGATCTCCTTGTCCGCCCGAGCATCGACGATCGTGACCGGCCGGGGGTGCCAGGCGTCCCCGGTGATGGTGCCCCCACCGAGGAAGGCGGCGATCGTCTCCAGCGGCCGCTGGGTGGCACTGAGACCGATTCGTTGAGGCGAGGAGGAGACGAGGTCCTCGAGTCGCTCCAGGGTCAGCGAGAGATGGGAACCGCGCTTGGACGCCGCCACCGAGTGGATCTCGTCGATGATCACCCAGCGGACCGGGGCGAGAATCTCCCGGGCCGCCGAGGTCAGGATCAGGTACAGGCTCTCCGGCGTGGTTATCAGCAGGTCCGGGGGGTGGCGGACCATGCGTCGCCGCTCGTCGGCCGGGGTGTCTCCGGTTCGCATCGCGGCGGAGATCTCCGGCACCTCGACCCCCAGGCGCGCCGCGGCATTGGCGATCCCCCGCAGCGGCGAGCGGAGGTTGCGCTCGATGTCGTAGGCGAGCGCCTTGAGCGGGGAGACGTAGAGCACCCGGCAGCGAGATCGCTCGTCCGGGACCGGCTCTCCGAAGAGTCGATCGAGTGCGAAGAGGAAGGCCGCCAACGTCTTACCGGAGCCGGTGGGGGCGTGGATGAGAACGTGATCCCCTTCGGCGATGGCCGCCCATCCCGCCTCCTGGGCGGCGGTCGGGGCAGCGAAGGCGCCCTCGAACCAGGTGCGCGTCGGGACGCTGAACCGGTCGAGGGAAGCCATGGCGGCAATGTACCCGCGAGGAGCGACGTGCGAACATGGCACGCATGTCCCGTCCCGAGAGCGGCGCCTACCGGTACACCGCGTTCCTGGTGGCGCTGTGGGCGGTGATCCTCCCTGCCTTGTTGTTGCGAACCGACCACGGATTCGTCGTCGCCTGGCGGCCATGGCCCTTTGTCGCCGCTGCAACCGTCTTGCTCGTGGCGGCCACCGCCGCCGTGCTCTATCCGGCGCGGCGGTTGGCGGCGGCCGGAGCCCGCATGATGGGAACCCGGCCCGGCCCGCGGTTGGTGACCGACGGCGTCTACGGGCGGGTGCGCAACCCGATCGACATCGCCGCCACCGTCATCGCATTCACGCCCTGGATCGCGCTGCGGCTCGAGCTGGGGTGGATAGTGCCGGTTGCCGCCGTCGTCCACTACACGGTCGGCATCGGTCTCTACGAGGACCGCCGGCTCACCGAGGCCTTCGGCGACGAGTTCAAGGAGTACCGGCGCCTGGTGCGCAAGTGGGTCCCTCGCCCAACGCCTCCCCCTCCCGGCTCGCCGGCGCCGGGCTGATCGGCCGCGTCCGGTCAGGCGAGGCGCCGCTGCGCCATCCCGTTGAGGAGCTCGAGAACCACCCGGTTGGCAAGCAACGCGGTGATATCGGAGGTGTCGTATGCCGGAGCGACCTCGACGACGTCGGCTCCGAGGACGTCGAGGTCCCGCCCGAGGCGCCGCACCGTGTCGAGCAACTGGCGGGATGTGAGCCCTCCCGGCTCGGGCGTTCCGGTGCCGGGCGCCGCCGACGGATCGACCACATCGATGTCCACCGAGACGAACACCCCTTTGGCACCGTCTGCGGCATGGGCGACCGCCTCGTCGACGACGGCATCGAGGCCGCGGTCCACGATCTCACTCATGAAGAAGGAGCGCATCCCCTGCCGGCGCATCCACTCCACGACCGGCGGTTCGGGCCAGTAGCCGCGTAGCCCGATCTGGACGAAGCGGTGTCCCGGGACCGCCCCCGATTCGATGAGGCGCCGCATCGGGGTGCCGTGCCCGAGCAGCTTTCCGTAGTGGCTGTCGGCGGTGTCGGCGTGGGCATCGAAGTGGATCAGGGCGATCTCCCCGAAGCCGTGGATGTCGGCGACTCCGCCGGCGTCGGGGAAGGTGATCGTGTGATCGCCCCCGATCACGAGGGGGACGCACCCGGCGGCCGCCACGGTGGTCACCGCCCGACGGATCGCTGCGATGCTCTCCTCGACATATCCGGGGATCAGCGCCACGTCGCCGATGTCGACCACCGAGAGCACCTTGAGAGCGTCGATCCCGGTGTCGAGGTGGGGGCGCTTGCCATCCGGATCGAGGTAATCCGCCTCCCGCACCGCCTTGGGGCCGAAACGGGCCCCGGGACGATGGGTGGTTCCCCAGTCGAAGGGCGCTCCGAGGATCACCACGGCGGCGTCGGCGATGTCGGTGATCTGGCGCGCGGGAACGCCGGCGAACGACGCCTGGGCGCCGTACGAGGTGAGCCGGAAACCGGTCATCGCTGCAGGCTATCGCAGAGGGGGCCCCGGATTTCGACGAAGATGGGGCCATGGACATCGCGGTCAGCCTGGTGGAGAGCTACCTGCGCCTCAACGGGTACCTCACGCTCAGCGAATTCGATATCCAATCGCGCGCCGCGGACGGGACGTTCGAGACGGTCACCGACATCGACATCATGGGGATCCGGTTTCCCGGCGACGTCTACGCCGGCGATCCCCACGACGGGGTCGATGCCCGCCTCTTGCTCCTCTCCGACGACGCCCTGGCACTGGTCGAGGATCAGATCGACATCATCGTCGGCGAGGTCAAACAGGGTGAGGCGCAGTTCAACCCGGGGATCCGTCGTCATGAAGTCCTCCATCAGATTCTCCGCCGGGTCGAATGGCTCTTCGAGATGGGCCTGCGCAACGTCGTGGACGACCTCGCCAGGCGATCGGTGTGCGTCGTTCCCGCCAAGGGAGGAGGCACGGCCCGGGTGCGCCTGGTGGCGTTCGGGCGGGCGCCGGAGAACGACCTGCACACCATTACGCACGCCCACATCGTGAACACGCTGGTGCGGTTCTTCTCAGGGGAGGATCACGCTTTCCGGCCGGCTCAGTTCTCGGCAGCTGCTCCGGCGATGCTCAACTTGCTGCTGAAGTCGGGCTTCGAGCTCAAAGGTGGCTAGGCCTCGGGACCGTCGTCGCCCCACAGCGACAGCCCGGTCGGCTCGTCGAACAGGCGGGCCGGCGGGTCACCGGAGAACTCCTCGAGCCTGATCTCCAGGGCCCACACGATCGAGCCGGTGTTGACATGGCCGCCGAAGGCATGGCCGTCTGCGTCGGCCAGGACGGCGTGAGTGTGGACGAAGGGCTCACCGTGGAGTAGCGACACGTTGCCGACTCCGGAGAGGATCTCCAGGCGCTGGTCGATCGTGAAGTCGCGGTACTCCCTGGAGATCTGGTCGTAGTAGCGCAGCGACGCGAACTGGACCGCTCCCAGGTAGGTGAACCATGCGGCCTTGATCCCGTTGTCGGCGGCGTACCGGGTGATGAACCCCACGAGGTCGTCGCCGGCATCCGCCCGGATGAGATGGATCGAGCCCGGCTGGTAGCGGTGGACCTTCATCGCGCCGCCGCCACCAATGCTCGGGCCCGGGCGGGATCGACCGGGGCGGTGGTGACGCCGTTCTCCTTGACCGACGTCCCCACGATGGCGCCGTCACAGATGCGGAGCAGCCCGGCGATGGTGGCCGCCGTCACGCCGCTGCCCGCGAATATCGGGGCGTCGGGCACCGCCGCCCGAACCGTCTCGAGCTGGGACAAATCGAGCGCCCGGCCGGTGCCGGCGCCGCTGACGATGATCCCGTCCGCGCCCGCCCGCTCCCAGAGATCGGAGGCAGCCTGGCCCACGGTGAGGCCCGGCGGAGGCGTGGCATGCTTCACGAAGACGTCCGCCAGCACTTCCACCTCCGGCGCCAGAGTCGCCCGGAGCCGAGCAACATCGGCGGCTCTTCCGGTGATGGTCCCCTGATCGGTGTGCATCACACCGGCGAGGACGTTCACCCTCACGAACGTGGCTCCGGCGACGGTGGCGACGACGAGCGCCGCCATCGCATCGTTGCGCAAAACGTTCACTCCCACCGGGATGCCTGCGGCCTCGGCCACCGCGGTGACCGCCCGGGTCATGGCCGCCACGGTGACCTTGGGGACGTCGTCGGCGTAGAAGGGGGCGTCCCCGAAGTTTTCCACGATCACGGCGTCGAAACCCGCAGCCGAGAGCCGACGGGCGTCCTCGCAGGCCGATTCGAGGACGGTGGTCAGATCGCCGCGGTAGCGAGGCGCTCCGGGGAGGGGTCCGAGGTGGACCATCCCGATGAGCTTCCCGATCACTGGAAGATGCCGGCGACCTCGAGGGCGCGTTCGGCCACCGGCCCGGTCGCCTTGAGCCCGGTCGCCTTCGAGGGGCTCAGCCGGCCGACGACGAGGCGGCACCACTCCCCGGCGGGACCGCGCACCACGTCGTCGGCGTCATCGGGACCGAACACCCAGCGGGCGTAGGCGGGACCGGTCACCTCGACCCGGATGTGCTCTTCGTAGTCGTCCTCGGCGAGCGCGAAGGCGTAGGGGAGGGTGGCCCAACCCAGCCAGGCGATGTGGCGGAGCCGGGGCGTGTCCACGATCTCCTTGTCGAGGGCGGTGAGGATGCCCAGCCCCCGGGACCAGGTTTCGGCGAGGCGGAGGGTGGCGAAGGTGCGGGCGCTGACGTCCCCGCCGATCCAGGGGACGCGATCGGCCGGCTTGTTCAAATAGAGGGCGGAGACGACGTCGGCGCGGGCGAAGCGCCACCACTCGATCACCTCCTGGGGCCGCTTGCCCTTTCCCTCGGCGATCGCCTGCTTGAGGTGAGGCGCGACGTCGTCGTATTCCTCGATCTCGTCGAGTACCGAGTTCTCTCCGGTGAGGGCCAGTGCGGCGTTCTGCTCTTCCCAGGCGAGGATGGCGATCGTGTCCTGAACCGTCGTCGAGGTGCCGTCGACGCGCTTCTTCCAGTCGCGGTCGGGAGACCGCTGCAGTGACTGGTCGAGGCTCTGCTGCTCGGCCACCAGGTCGGCGAGTATTTCGCGCATCGCACAAAGGGTACTAGGCCGTCAGGAGCCTTCTCCCGGGACGAGGTCATTGAGCGCGTCGATCAGGCGCCGCAATCGCCCCAGGCTTCTCCGGTCGAAATGGAGGGCGATCCGGGGGAGATCGACCCGGTCGCCGTCGGCGATTTCGGCGGCGGTGGCGCCGATCGCCTCGATGGCTCCCGAGGCCACGATGTCGGCAAACTCATCGTTGAGCCGCTCCAGGTCGGCCGGGGTCGGGGCGTGGCGGAGCCGGAGAACCAGGCGATCCTCGACGTAGCGCTGCGAGTGGTAGTTGGCGTAGAACCGGGCGATCTCGTCCGCGGCGGCACCGGCATCGGTGGCGTGGCTGAACAACGACAGGTCGTCGAGGGTGATCATCCCCTGGGAGACCAGGGTGCCCTTGACGAAGTCGATCCAGCTGTCCCAGTAACCGGTCCCGGGCGCCTCGATCAGCACGATGGGGTGAAGGGTGGTCTTGCCGGTCTGGGTGAGCGTGAGCAACTCGTAGGCCTCGTCCTGAGTCCCGAAACCGCCGGGGAACAGCGCGAAGGCATCCGACTCCTTGACGAAGACCAGCTTGCGGGTGAAGAAGTACTTGAAGTTGATGAGGCGGGCGTCGTCCACGTACGCATTGGCCTGCGCCTCGAACGGGAGGCGGATGTTCACGCCGAAGGAGTACTCGCCCCCGGCCCCCTTGTTGGCCGCCTCCATGGTCCCCGGTCCCGCTCCGGTCACCACCATCCAGCGTCGGGCTTCCACCATGTGCTCGGCGAAGGCCGAAGCCAGCTCGTAATTCGGGTCACCGGGAACCGTGCGGGCCGAGCCGAACACGGTCACCTTGGGGATGTCCCGGTACTGAGAGAATACCAGGAAGGCATAGCGCATCTCCTTGAGAGCTGTGTTCACCAGCTTGAGATCCCCCCGGTCCGCCCGGTCGCGCTGCAGCCGGAGGACGGTCACGATCATTTCGGTGATCAGATCGACGTCCTCGGGGTCGGACCCCGCGGCGGTGGCCACCTCGGCGAGTTGGCGGATGCGGGCGTCGAGGTCGGGATCACCCAGGCGGTAGGAGCGCACCGGGGCAGGGTAGGGGCGCGGTTGCCGGTTGCCGGTTTCCAGTTCCCAGTTTCCGGCTTCCGGGAGCCGGCGGTTCGTCGAATGTCGAACGTCCAAGGTCGAGCCTGGCCATGTGCAGCGGCGGAACCGCGGCAATAGCCTCTGGTTCCGATGCGCCACGTGATCTGGGATTGGAACGGCACGCTGTTCGACGACCATCACCTGGTCGTCGCCGCGGTCAACGCGTCGCTCGATCGTTTCGGAGTGGCCCGTATCGACAGCGCGGCGTATCGACGCCACTTCGTTCGGCCGCTCCAGCTGTTCTATGCCCGGCTCTTCGGCAGGGAGATCGACGATGAGTTGATGCAGGAGATCGACGACATCTTCCAGGAGGCCTACCGGAGCGGGTTCGGCTCGGCGGCACTCACCCCGGACGCCCTCGAGGCGATCGGGATGGTGGGCAACGTTGGAGTCTCCCAGTCGATCGCTTCGATGCTGTGGCACGACATGCTGGTGTCGACCGTGACCCGGCTGGGCATCGACGAGCACATGCTCGCCCTCGACGGCCACCGCGGTGCAGTGGGAGAGACGAAGGATCAGCACTTGATCCGCCATGTGGCGCGTCTCGAGGGCATGTACCCGGGGCTGAGGGCCGCGGGAATGGTGATGATCGGGGACATCACCGACGACGCTGCCGCGGCACGCGCCGCCGGGATCGCCTGCGTCCTCTACGACGGGGGGAGTCAGGAGCGGGCTGCCCTCGACGCCGAAGGAGTCCCGGTGGCGCAGAGCCTCGTCGAAGCGGTGGGGTTGGCGCTGGACTGAGAGAGATCTTGGCGGACGAGATCGCTCGCGATCGGCGGATTGGCGATCAAGAATTCGCGATTCGCAACTCACAATTGGCAGGAAACGCTCTCGGCGGCCAGCCACGAGGCTCTTGCCGGCGACTTGTGACTGGTGACTGGTGACTGGCGACTGGCGATGCCGGCCGGCCTCACCCGAACGGAGGCCCTTCCGGCCCGCGCCGGGCGACCGCCGACCACACGGTCTCGTAGTGGTCGGTGTCGAACGGGTCGATGTGGCTGAGGACGAACTCCTCCCAGGTGCGGCGGAGGGGATCCTCATCCTTGGAGTACATCCACAACCCGGCGGGGATGCGATCGAGCACGGTGCGGAGGCTCATCGGGGTGCCCACCCGCGTTCGGGCGTCGGTGGAGGTGAACGACTCATTCACTTCTGATGCGAGCCGGGCGATCGTGGTGACGAAGGGGGCATGCAGCCTCGGGTAGCGGCGGGCGAGCATTGCTTCGATCTGGCCGACCTCGGGAAACGACTTCTCCCAGATCACCCAGCGGTCGGCGAACGCCTTGTTGAGCGTCTGGGTGCCGGCGTAGTCGCGTAGGTCGGTGGGGTTGAGGGTGCCGAACACCCGGGTGTCCTCGCGCAGATGGACCGTCTCGCCGGTGGGCAGGTCGAGCGCCCGGTAGCGGTCGAGCAGCGCATGGAGGGCGAAGAGGGTCTCGGCGCCGGCGGCGTTCAACTCGGAGAGGTTGAGCAGCGCAGGGCCACGCAGGGCCCGGGTGATGTCCCCGTCCTGCCACCGGCTCTCCGTGCCGCCCCTGCCGTCTCCGAACAGCTTCACCGATCCGATGAGCGTGATGTCGCGCACCTCACCGGTGAGGGGGATGCGGTAGTAGGGGAGTCGCAGCAGCGCGGCGAACTGCTCGAGGTCGTGGTCCTTGCCGGTCCCCATGTGTCCCCGCAGGGCGACGTGAAGGGGCGTGTCGACCAGGCCGCTGCGGCGCACGGCCTCGATGGCGGCGAGGCGATAGAGCATGCCCAGGTCCACGTAGTGGGGGTCGGGCTCGGGAATCTTGCCCGAGCGTTGCGGGTAGTCCACCAGATCCTTCGCCACGGCGAAGGGGGTGAGCGCGATTGGCTCGCCCCGCCCCGACGGGTCGACGAACTCGATCGTGTCAGCCATGCACCTTCCTCCGGACGCTTTCATCGTAGAGGAGGCCTTCGTGGGCCCACCACGTATCGCCTCCGGAGAGGGCGATGCTCTTGCGAAGCGCGGAGCGCACTCCCTCGATCATCGCCCGGGTGAGTTCCTCGGGACGAGCGCAGACCTGGCTACGCGAGTAGGCGGCCTCGACGGTGGCGTCGCCGATGCCGATGCCGAGCACGGTGGTCCCCGAGTGTTCGACTGCGTCGACGGCGGCGGCCAGGGTCTCCACCGACCCCCGGGTCATTCCGTCGGCGAGCACCACCAGCAGACGGACCTGGGTGTGGCGCCTCCCCAGCCGCTCGGCGGCGTGGCTCACGTTGAGCTCGTCGACGTTGGCCGCCTTCTCGAACATGGCGACCGGGGGCGACGCCTCCGGGTTCCGCCGGGCGGAGGTTGCGGCCTCTGCCGGTTTCGCCGCTGTCCAGAAGAGCCCGGCCAGGGTCGGTTCGGCCGACACCCACCGCTGATCGAACGACTTGACCAGGTAGTGATTGACCGTTCGGGTCAACCGGTCTGCCGCCCCTCCCTGACTGCGACGAAGGGCACCCCTCGTACCGTTGAGCCGGTCGACGTAGCTGCGCTCGGTGTCGTCGACCCGTGAGGCGAACGCCCGGTTGAACAGCGCCACCTCGAACTCCACCTGCAGTTCGTCGCAGAGCAGGGCGAGCGTCCACGCTCCCAGGGTTGCCGCGGCCATCGCCCACGGCGCCTTGACGCCTCCGGGTAGGGCGCGGGGCTGAAGCATGCTGGCCGATCCGTCTACGAGGAGGCTGACCGCGTAGGCGCGCCGGGTGGGAAGGGACCTCCTCTCGAACATCCTCTCGAACAGGCCGGCGCCGAGGAACAAAGCGGAGTAGGGCGAGAGGTCACCGGCGTCGTATCCGGAGCGAAGCCCGCGCCGCTGGTTGGCCACGAACAGCGGGTACAGCTCGCCGGAGATGTGGCGTTGCCCGACTTGCCAGCGACGGGCGGCCTCGGCGATGGCGGTGCGGCCGTCTGCGGCGAAACGGGCGAAACGCTCCGGGATCGGGGAGACGATCAGCCGACCGCTCTGGCCGGTGGGCAGGTACACGTCCGGGCCTTCCGACACCCGCAGGATCTGATCGGTGGCCGGGTCGCCGGCATGATCGACGTCCCCCCTGGCGCCGCGCTCCGCCTCCGCCGCCGTCGCGGTTCGCTTGGTGGCGTCGTAGGACTCGGCGTCGCGCAGTATCGGGGTGATCATCCGTACCGCGTCGACTCCCTCGTCTATCTTCTCGCGTTCGTCGTCCTGGCGGGCCTCGGTCTCCGAGTGGGTCTCAGTCGTCGAGGCCTCGGTGAGCAGGCCGTGGTATCTGGCCACGGCCAGCAACGCCAGGGCGGCACTGGCCGCCTCCCAGGGACCGGCGGCCCGGCGCGCCTCGTCGATGAGAGACCGGGCGTCCTCGAGGGCGGCGGTCACGGTCGGCTGGGTGCTCGATTGCAGCGCGTCCACGTCCTGATACCCGCCCACCGCCAGGAAACAGCACAAGGCGAACTGACCGAGGGGCCGGGCCTTTCCCATCGCCGCCGGCACCGCCGCCCGGTACATGTCCCCCAACACGGAACGGGCGCCCGGGTACACGCCGAGGTTCTGCGCCTCCTGCCGGGCGTCCTCGACGGCGAGGAACATCGCCTCCGCCGCTGGACCTCCGGCGCGGTCGAGGGCGTCGAGCAGCGGGACCGGGTCCTCGGGCAGTGGCTCGTCGATCTCGGGGAACCACTCCGCGGGGAGGGCGCGGCGTTCTTCGAGATCGGTGGCCACCAGATGGACCACCTCGTGAAGCGCCGAGGCCAGTGCCACTTCGGAAGGGGTGACCGGGGCCCGGCGGGCGTAGGCGGCCTGGAATATCCCCGGATCCATGACGATCTCGCCGGGCTCGGCCTGGGTACGCGACCCGAGGCGGACCCGCAACCCGTCGTCGCCGGCGAGTGACCGGGCGAAGCGGGTCACCGCCGGAGCCACCCGCAGATAGCGGGCGACCACGGCCTCCACGGCCCGCTCTTCGGGAGGCAGGATCTCGCTGAGGAGGGCCTCGTCGCGATTGCGCATAGCCGATCATTGTCCCATGCCTCTCCGACGAACACCTGCACACAACCGGGGCTGGTGGCTACACTCCCCGACCCTGGGCCGGATCTCGTATCCGGCCCGGATTCAAATCGGAGAGGAAACAAACCAATGAGTCGGAGAATGAACTTCCGGCATCTGGGTGTCCTCGTGATCGTGCTGGCGCTGTTCGCCGCCGCCTGCGGCGACGACGACAGCACCACGACCACCGAGGGCACCACCACCACCGCGGCGGCGGGCTTCACGCCCGGACCTTTGGGTGCGGTGACGGTGGCCCCGGGTGCCCCCATTGAAATCAGAGCCCTACAGGCGATCAGCGGCGAGGTGGCCTTCCTGGGCACCGACCAGGTGCGGGGCATCGAGCTGGCGATCCAGGACTTCGGTCAGGTCGCCGGCCACGACGTGAGCCTCGGAACCCCTGAAGACGACCTCTGCTCGGCGGAGGGCGGCCAGGCGGGCGCCCAGGCGATCGTCGCCCAGGCCAATGTCGTCGGCGTGATCGGGACGACGTGTTCGGGTGCTGCGGCCGCCGCTGCCCCGATCTTCTCGGCCGCCGGGATGGTGTTGATCTCCGGATCGAACACTTCCCCGTCGTTGACGTCGGACCTGGCCGGCACTGCCGGTTCCAACTACTACGCCGGGTACTACCGGACCGCTCACAACGACCTGTATCAGGGTGCTACGGCAGCTCGGTTCGCCTACGAGGAGCTCGGCCTGACCACGGCCGCGGGCATCCACGACGGTGACCCCTATACCGAGGGTCTGGTGACGGCGTTCGCCAACGCGTTCACCGAGTTGGGCGGAACGGTGACGGTCCATGCGGTCAACAAGGGCGACACCGACATGACCGGGGTGCTCACCCAGGTCGCCGCCGATGCGCCCGAGTTCGTGTACTTCCCGATCTTCCAGCCGGAGGGTGACTTCATCATCCAGCAGAAGGGCGGAATCGCCGGACTCGAGGACGTCGTGTGGATGGGCGCCGATGGCCTCATCACCGACGGCTTCCTGGCGCTGCCTGAGTCGGAGGGCGTGTACTTCTCCGGTCCGGATCTCCGGTTCGGTACCAACGCCAGCGCCACCGGCACCAACTACGAGGACCTGGTGGCCGCCTACTCGGCCGCCTACGGCGAGGCCCCGATCGCCGCGTTCCACGCGCACACCTACGACGCCACCGTGCTGCTTCTCACGAAGATCATGGAAGTCGCCGTGCAGGATGCCGATGGGACGCTGCACATCGATCGTCAGGCTTTGCGCGACGCGCTCACTGCCACCAGCGGCTTTGCCGGGGTGACCGGAACGCTCGCCTGCGACGCCTTCGGCGACTGCGGTGCCCAGACGATCTCGGTCATCCTCGACGAGGATCCGACCGACGTCGCCGCGGCCAAGGCCAACGTGGTCTACAGCTTCGCTCCCAACGCGTAAGCGCTGAGCTTTGCTGTCGAGTGGAAAGGGGCCCGACCCAAGGTCGGGCCCCTTTCGCTAATGTCCCGCCCTCGTGGTGGGGAGGACGAACTTGGCGAGCCGAGCACTGCCCAAACTCAAGCTGAACGCCGACGGTCCCACGCTCGCCGTCGAGGTCTTCTTGTTCGCGCTGCGCGTGCTGCTCGTCTTCTTCGCCACCTGGGCCCTCGTCGGCACGATCGCCCTCCAGGTCGATGGCCAAGGCCTCACCGCCACCGCCTGGCGCGATCTGATCGTCGGTGGACTCGCCCAGGGATCCATGTACGGGTTGATCGCTCTCGGCTATTCCATGGTTTACGGCGTGCTGGGGTTCATCAACTTCGCCCACGGCGAGGTGTTCATGGCCGGATCCATGGCCGGTTTCTTCGTCGCCGACGGGCTCTTCAACTCGGGCATGTGGGAGAACGCCTTCCCGCTGGCATTCGCCATCGTCCTGCTCACCGCCACCGTGACCTCGGCACTGGTAGCGGTGATCATCGAGCGGGTGGCTTACCGGCCGCTGCGCGGTGCCCCGCGTCTGATCCCGCTGATCACCTCGATCGGCATGTCGTTCTTCGTCCAGTACGCGGTCAAGGGTCTGGTCGGGGACGGTTTCAAGAACTACCCGCAGCTGCCGGCGGGGTTGCAGGATCGGATCGGACTGTTCGGGCTCGACATCGAGGTGATCAAATTCTTCGTGATCGTCACCGCCGTCGTTTCCATGTTCGCCCTGTGGCTCTTCGTGGAACGTTCCCGTACCGGGCGGGCGATGCGCGCCGTCGCCGAGGACAAGGAGATCGCCGCCTTGATGGGAATCGACGTCAACCGCATCATCGTGACGACCTTTGCGGTGGGCGGTGCCATGGCGGGGGTGGCCGGCGTGCTGTGGGCGATGCTCTTCCGCAAGGTCTACTTCCTCACGGGCTTCTTGCCGGGCATCAAGGCCTTCACTGCCGCGGTGCTCGGCGGTATCGGCAACCTGGTCGGCGCCATGCTCGGTGGGGTGACGCTGGGACTGATCGAGACCTCGGGTCCGACGATGCTCAACGGCCTGGCCTGGGAGGTCCCGACCGTCGTGGCGTTTGCAGTCGCTGCCCTGGCCGTTGCCACAGCCGTCGTGGGCGTGATTCGCCTGCGCAAGTCGGATCCGCGCACGGTGGGCAGTGCCCTGGGGATGCTCGTCGTCGGGGCAGCAGGCGCCATCTGGGGGTTCGTCGTCCTCCCCGGGGCCCAGGTGGTGATCCCCGGGACCTCCCAACTCAAGGACATGATCGCCTTCGTCGTGCTGATCGGCGTGCTCATGATCCGTCCGATCGGGCTCCTTGGTGAACGGCTGGCGGTGGAGGAACGGGGATGACGACGACGCTGCCTCGGGCAACCCGCGGGCTGGACATCGACCGGCGCAAGGTGATCGTCGGCGGGTTGCTCGCCGGGTCGGTGGCGAGCTTCCTCAGCGCCATCGGCATGGTGGAGACGTTCGACGAGCGGATGATCATCGACCCCATCCTCAGCCTCGGATACGCCGCGCTGGTCTGGATCCCGGTCCTTTTCGGCTACCGGGTCTCGCAACGGGTGGCGTTGGAGGGAATGGAGGCGCCCCGAGTGGGCGCGGGCAACGTCCTGGCCGGCGCTCTGGTCGGCGCGATCGGCGGCGGCATGCTCGGGCTGTTCGCGGTGCTGGTCGATGCAGTGAACGTCCGCAACGTGTTGCTCAACGTCACTCCGGCGTTGGTCGACCTCCTGTCATTCCACCAGCCGGTGGCGGTGGGGGCCCTGCTGCTCGTCGCCGTCGGTGCCGCGCTTGGCGCTCTGGGGGGTGTCGCCCATCTCTTCAACCCGCGCGTCAAGAGCGCGATCGTCTCGGGAGTCGCCTGGATCCTGCTGTTCAGCTTCACCGAATTGGTCTTCGGCGACATCTTCGACGACCTGGGGATGCTGTCGGTCGACCGACTCATCTACGCCGCCGATCGCGGACTCACCCTGGGCGCCGCCCTGGTGATCTTCGGCGGGGCGGCGCTGGGAAGCCTTCGCTTCAAGGGGAGGGCGAGCGGGGCGGTGGCCCGGTTCCAGGCGATGCCCGAGGAGAAGCGGCGAAGCCGGGCGTTCTACTTCGCCGCGGCGGTCATGCTCGCCGGGCTGCTCCTGCCCTCGGTCTTCGGCTCGTACCTCAACGAGGTACTGGCCACGGTCGGCCTGTTCATGCTCATGGGCATCGGCCTCAACGTCGTCGTCGGGTTCGCCGGCCTGCTCGACCTGGGATACGTCGCCTTCTTCGCCGTCGGCGCCTACACGACGGCCGTGCTCACATCGCCGCTATCGCCCAACATCGCTCCGGAGATGGCCTTCTTCGAGGCCCTGCCCTTCGTCCTCCTCATGGCGGCTCTGGCCGGCCTGGTGGTGGGTACGCCGGTGATCCGGATGCGCGGCGACTACCTGGCCATAGTCACACTCGCCTTCGGAGAGATCGCCCGCCTGCTCTTCCAGGCGGACTGGTTGAAGGGGACATTTGGAGGCGCCCAGGGGATCCTCAGGATCGGCAAGGGATCGATTCACACGTACTTCGGATACGTAGTGGTGGCCTCCGGAGTGGTGGCCCTGCTGGTCGGATTCCTCCGCTGGCGGGAGGGAAGAAGGCTCGATCGGATCGGGGGACCGGCACGGCTTCCCGGAAACTCGACGCCGGGACTGGGCATCACGATCATGGCGGGCGGCCTCGGGGCGATCGTCTTCGGCCTGCTCTTCCCCAGCTTTGCCACCTGGACGGTGACCGGGATCGATTCGGAGGCGGTCTTCCGCATGGTGATGGTGTTCGTTGCCATCGCCGCATTCGTCTCATGGCGGTTGCAGGACTCCCGGGTCGGCCGGGCATGGATGGCGATGCGGGAGGACGAACAGGTTGCCGAGTCGATGGGGATCAACGTCGTCACCGCCAAGCTGCTCGCCTTCGTGATCGGGGCGATGCTCGCCTCGCTCGGCGGCGCGTTGTTCGCGGTCAAGATCGGCACCATCTTCCCGGCGAGCTTCAAGATCGTGCAGTCGATCATCATCCTGGTGATCGTGATCGTCGGCGGCATGGGCAGCCTGCGGGGCGTCGCCATCGGTGCTCTGGTGCTGATCGGCATCCTCGGCGGTCCCACTCAGACCGGGCTGCTGCGCGAATTCCAGGAGTACAAGCTGCTCCTCTACGGCGTCATCCTCGTCTACATGATGCTGCAGCGGCCCGAGGGCCTTCTCCCCAGCGCCCGGCGCTCCCGAGAACTCCATCAGGAGGAGTTCCTCCAAGACGCCTGGATCAAGACCCAGGAGGGAGCGGCGGCCGTCGCCGAAGTCGCCGCCGAGGAAGCGGAGGAGGAGCGCTGATGCCCCTGCTCGAGATCTCCGGCCTGGCCAAGCAGTTCGGCGGACTCAAGGCATTGGGTGGCGTCGACTTCACCATCGACGAGGGCGAGATCGTCAGCGTGATCGGGCCCAATGGCGCCGGCAAGACGACGTTCTTCAACACGATCAGCGGCATGTATCCCCCCGACTCCGGAGTGATCCTCTTCGAGGGCGAGGACATCGCCGGGCTCACCCCGGATCGAATCGCCAAACGGGGCATCTCTCGGACCTATCAGAACGTGCGTCTCTTCCCCAACATGACGGTGCTCGAGAACGTGATGGTCGCTCAGCACTGCCGTACCAGCCGCGGCGTGTTTTCCGCCTTGTTCCAGACGCCGGCATTTCTTCGCGAGGAGGAAGAGATCCGGCAGCGCGGCAAGGAGGTCCTCGGGTTCTTCGGCACGCGGCTCACCGGGTACCGCTTCGATCAACCGGCTTTCGTGCTCTCCTACGCCAACCGGCGCCGGCTCGAGATCGCCAGGGCGATGGCCGCCCAACCCCGCCTGCTGCTGCTCGACGAACCGACCGCAGGCATGAACCCGCGGGAGACCCGGGAACTCACCGGCCTGATCGGCAAGCTCCGCTCCGAACGGGGGTTCACCGTTGTTGTCATCGAGCACGACATGCGGGTGGTGCGCGACGTGTCGGACCGGGTGGTGGTGCTCGATCACGGGGTGAAGATCGCCGAGGGAACCTATGAGGAGGTCTCGAGCAACGACGACGTGATCACCGCCTACCTGGGCCGCCCCGCAGGGGAGGGGTCATCGTGACCGGTGCTCCCGTCCTCGAGTTCCGCGGGGTCAATACCCACTACGGGCCGGTCCACGTCCTCAAGGACGTCGATCTCGTGGTCAACGCCGGAGAGATCGTCTGCCTGCTCGGGGGAAACGCCTCGGGCAAGACCACCACCCTCAAGGCGGTCCTGGGGATGGTCATTCCTTCCTCCGGGGACGTGCTCCTCGACGGTGAAGTGGTCTCGCAGTGGCCCACCAGCCAGCGGGTCGAGCGGGGGGTGTCGATGGTCCCGGAGAACCGGCGTCTCTTCAAGCGGATGACCGTCAAGGAGAACCTGGAGATCGGTTCCTACCTGCGTGATGACAAGGAGAACCTCGAAGCCGATCTGGAGCGGATCTTCACGCTGTTCCCGCGCGTCAAGGAGCGGCTCGCCCAGAAGGCTGGAACCCTGTCTGGCGGCGAGCAGCAGATGGTGGCGGTGGGTCGGGCGCTGATGGCCCGCCCCAAGGTGCTGCTCATGGACGAGCCGTCGATGGGTCTCGCCCCGGTACTGGTTGCGCAGAACTTCGAGATCATCCAGCAGATCAACGAGGCGGGGACCACCGTGTTCGTGGTGGAACAGAACGCCAACATGGCGCTGTCGATCGCCGATCGGGGCTATGTGTTGCAGACCGGCCAGATCGTGCTGTCCGACACCGCCCAGGGCCTGCTCGCCAACCCGGAGATGCGCACCGCCTACCTGGGCGAGGTGGATTAGCTCGCTGCCCGCCCCCGCTGCCCGCACCCGCTGCCCGCACCCGCTGCCCGCACCCGCTGCCCGCTGCCCGCACCCGCTGCC
>MELR01000034.1:12465-35321 GCA_001767695.1 Actinobacteria bacterium RBG_16_68_21 | reverse complement strand
GAAGAAGTCGGTGACGAACCACTCGGCGCGGACCACTGCCGCCCGAGCACCCGGATCGGGAGGATCGGCCATCAGATCCACCTCGCTGTACAAGGGGAGGCCGGCCATCTCCGGCAGGGTCACCTCCGGTGCAGCAATGTTGTCATCGGGCACCGCCTCCGCGGGGGCCACGGGCGGAAGCGACGCCGGCGACCACCACGAACGCGCCACCAGCACACCGAGCACGACCGCGCCGAGCAGGCCGGCGATCAGATACATGCTCCGCCGGCGGCGGTCTTCCGGATTCGTGTCGGCCATCAGGTCCGCCCATGGCACGTGTTCCAACTCCTCACGCTCATCGACCATTCACCACTCCTCGAGCAAGGACCCACCCCCGGGGCGCGGGCAGGTCGACCGCATTGACGTGGTGCCACGGGACTCGCCCGAACATGAGAGCCAGACGAACCGGCGGCGGCAGGAACGTCGCCTCGGCCGGCCGAGAGATCAGCAAGATGACAATGAGTGCGGCAAGACGAACCGTGAGGACACCGGCACGCCGTGGACGGGTGGGGCGTGACACCGGGGGAACGTATCCCGCACCACGCGGTGATGCAATGGGGTCGACGCGCCACCCGATCCGGGCGATGGATCAGTCGCGGATGAGGTTCATGAACTCCGCCCGCGACGACGGGTTCGACCGGAACCCACCTCGCATGGCAGAGGTGATCATCGAGGATCCCTGCTTCTGCACCCCGCGCATCATCATGCAGAAGTGACTGGCTTCCATGACGACGGCGACGCCGTGCGGGTCGAGCACCTGTTCGATGGCGTCGGCCACCTGGTTGGTGAGCCGCTCCTGCACCTGGAATCTCCGTGAGTAGAGGTCGACGATCCGGGCGATCTTGCTCAAGCCGATGATCCTCTTGTCGGGCATGTAGGCGACGTGGGCCTTGCCGAAGAAGGGCAGCATGTGGTGCTCGCACAGCGAGTAGAACTCGACGTCCTTGACCAGCACCATCTCATCGGCATCGCTCTCGAAGATCGCATTGTTCACGATCTCGTCGAGCGAGGTCGTGTATCCGCTGGTCAGGAAGTCCATCGCCTTGGCGACTCGCAGCGGCGTACGCACCATCCCCTCTCGCTCCGGGTCCTCACCGAGCTGCACGATCATCTCGCGAACGTTGGCTTCCAGTTCGGGGTCGTACACCTCGTCGACCGCAGCCTCCATCCCACGTTCGCTGGCGTAGTGCTCGTTGCGTACCGGCGTGAGCTGGGTGTCCATGATGCGGGATATCCGATCGTGAAATGGTGTTGCGAGGTCGATCAAGCGCGAATTGCCCTCCCCGTATTCCCAGCGAGGCGCCACGTCGGCCGCAGGCACGATGAGATGGGCGTGCTCCGCCAGTTCCGGATCGGGGATGCGGGTTCCATCGACATTGCCGGAGAAGCCCTCGTAGAGAACGATGTCGAGGTCGATGGTTCGCGCCTGATAGGGGTCGCCCGCGCGGGTTCGCCCGAGGGCTTGCTCGAGGAGGCGCAGTTCGCTCTTCAGGGTGCCGGGGTCGAGGTCGGTCTCGATCAGCACCGCGGCGTTGGTGAAGTCGGGTTGACCGGCCGGCCCGACGGCGGCGCTTGCATATGTCGGACTGACGCCGAGTACGCGGATGGCGTGGTGTCTCCGCAGTCGGGCGATCGCACTCGGCAGGTTCCTCGTCGGGTCGATGTTGCTCCCCGCCGAGATCACCGCCTTCACTGCGTCCTCCCCCGCCGGATGATCACGCCGACGGCGTCGGCGAAACGAACCGCGCCCGGCTTGCGAACCTCCACCTCCACCTCGGCGATGCGGTCGTCGGTCTCCAGGCAGATGCCCGCGATCTCCTCGGCGAGGCGCTCGACCAGCATCGGCGAGCCCGTCTCCACATGAGCGATGATCGCCTTGGCCACCGTCCGGTAGTTGACCGCGTCGCCGATGTCGTCGCTGGCTGCGGCCGGGCGGGTGTCGGCCCACATGGTCACATCGACCCGCACATCCTGCGGGTCGGTTCGCTCCCCCGGATTGATCCCGACGATCCCCTGCAACAGCAGCCCTTCGATGACGACGCGGTCCATGGGGCCAAAGGGTAGGGGCGTCCCACATGTCAGAGAGGCCGGCGGGGGTTACGAGTAGAGAGCGATGGGCGAAAGGCAAAACCCCGACCGGACCTCTTCTTGCCGGCAGCCGGCAGCGAGCAGCGGGCAGCCGCTATCGGTGACAATGGCCTCAGGCCGTTGTCACCTCAGATGCGCCCCGCCGTCGACCCTCACGATCTCGCCGGTCACGAAGTCGTTCTCCAAGAGGGCTCGCACCGCCTGCACCACCGGAGTGGTTCCGCCGATGCGCTCCACCGGGATTTCTCTGGCCAGCGCCTTCAAGTAGGCCGAGTCCTTGCCGGCCGGAGGCAGGATCGCCCCCAGTGCCACCGCGTTCACCCTGATGCGGGGCGCCAGGACCTCGGCGGCGGCGAGGGTGAACGTGTCCAGAGCGCCCTTGGACACCGAGTAGGAGAAGTGATCCGGATAGGGCCGGGCCGTCCGCCAGTCGGTGATGTTGACCACGGCCCCGTCGACGCCGTCGGGAATGGCGGCGGCGAACGCCGCGGTGAGCAGCACCGGGCCGATGAGATTGACCGCCAGCGTCTTTTCGAGGGTGTCGCGCTCCACACCGGCCAATGAGTCCTCGGTGAACATGGCGGCGCTGTTCACCAGCACCCGCACCGGCGCCAACTCAGCGGCGCCCCACACGGCTGCGGGAGCATCGGTGGCGAGATCGGCGCCGACCGTCCGGACGCTCACACCGAAGGCCCTGGCTTCATCCGCGGTCGCCTCCGCCTCGTCTGCCGAACGGTTGAAGTGAAGGACCAGGTTGCAGCCGGACTCGGCCAGTCCAAGTGCGATCGCCTTGCCGACCCGGCGCGCCCCGCCTGTGACGAGTGCGGTGATCCCGCGGAGTTCCATGAGGAAAGGCTACCGGCGGCCCGCTGCCCGCCGCCCGCAAGAGACGGTCTGAGCGGGTTTTCGCTCATCGCCCATCGGTCATCGCCGGTCCGTGGAACGTCGCCTGGGGTGCGCGTGAAACCGACAAACCCGTCTGTTGGACTACCGTTTCGCTCGTGGTGAACCCTGATCCGAAACACGGCCGTTGGGTATTGCCCTTGATCATCGCGGCGATGGTGCTGCTCACCTATACCTTCGTGAACAGCATCGAGCCGGCCGACAACCCGACCGGCTCCACAACGGTCGAACCGCCCTTCCCGACGGATGTGACGTCGTCGACGACCACCTTGCCCAACGAGATCGCGGCCTTCATGGTCACGCTGGACATCTTCCAGAGCCAGGCTGCGGCATATGCCGACGAGGCCGTCCAGATCAACCAGCGTTGGGACAATCGCGAGGCGACATTCGCCGAGACTCGCACCGCTCTGATCGACCTCCAGGATGAGATCGGCGGGTGGGAAACGGACGTCGCTCAGGTCGAGGGAGTTCCCCCGGACCTGGCTGCGGGTCACGTCGAGTTGGTGATCCAGGTTTCGGATCTCTCTCCCAAGGTCGAGGACATCGTGCTCGGCCTCGAAGCCCCCGATGATGGAACCCTCCGCCGCACCGCTGTGGCCGAGTTCCAAGTCGAGATCGATCAGGTCCTTGCCGCCATCGATGACATCCGGGCAACGGTCCAGAATCTGGTGAGCAACACCTCGACGACCGTCACCGGCTGAGCATCGCGACCCCGGTCGAAGGGCACACCGGCCCTAGTTGACCGGTCGTCTCGCCGCCACGATGCGCCCGATGCAGTTCACGGGGAACGAACGGGGCGAGTTCCGCCTGCGCCGCACGGTCGGTCTGACCATCGTGGCGCTCTTCCTGCTGGTGACGCCGGTGGCGGTGGCTCGTCAGTTGTCGAGTCACGCCGCCCTCGACGTGCCGGATCTCACCGTCACCACCTTGGCCACCGGATCCACCGACGCCGCCGGCCAACCAGTGGTGATCGTGGAACAGGGCGGCTCCGGGGGAGAGCCTACGTCGCCCGAAGACGCCCTCACCCCGGCCCGCAACGACGACGAGGGTCCCCGCCGGATCAAGTACCTGGTGGGTGACGGCTGGGTGCCGATCGACAACGGCGGCGCCGTCCCGCTGGACAACGGGATGGAGGTCGTCGTCACGCTTACCCCATATCCACCGATCGACTTCGCCGCCCAGGCCGACTTCTTCCTCACCAGTGGGGGCGTCCCGGTGACCGACGCCGAGATCAGCCTGGTATACGACATGTTCATCATGGGGCATGGGCCCTTCACCACCGTCGCCGAAAGCGCCGGCGGCGGCCACTACCGAAGCGACTTCGACTTCTTCATGTTCGGCCCCTGGGAGCTGATCCAGACGGTCCAACTCCCCGACGTTCCATCGACCGAATTCACCCTGTCCCTGTACATCTGGCCCGTTTGAGGAGGAGCCGATCATGACCGACCTGATGAACAAGCCCCAAGCGGCGCCGTCGCCACTCAGGCCGACGCCCTCTGGGGGATCGGTGGGACGGAGGGCGGGGATGGCGGCGCTGGCGCTGGTGATCGTGTTCGGAGTCGGCCTGGGGATCCTCCTCACCAAGGCGACGTCGAGTACCGCCGGGCCTGACGCCACCGTGCTCTCCCAGGCGGAGATGACCGAGCGGCTGCTGCGCACGGTGGGCGACAACGACGCCACCGTCGACGTGCTCTTCACGCCTTCGTGGTACTTCGAATGGAGCGGGCGGTCCGAGCCGAACACGGACGGAACCCCCGCGATCGGGTTCCTCATGTTCGAGACGATCCACACCGGGATCCTCCCGGCCGAGATTCCTCCCATCACCGTCACTTCCGATGGGCGGGACCTCGCCCCGATGAAGGTCACCGTGGTGGAGTCCTCCGACCACCACCGTGTCTCCCAGCTGTTGTACGCCGCCGAAGACGGCGGCCGTACCCAAGTCCACGAGGGCGACGTCCTCGCGTTCGCCATCGCCGATCCGGCGGGACAGATGACGTGGAGCCTCAACGACGCCTTCGGGATCGGGCTCCTCGGCACCGAGGCCGGCAGGCTGGGAATCACCAGTGGGTCGCTCACCATTCCCGCCCTGCTGGCGATCTTCGGAGGAATGCTCACCGCCCTCTCGCCGTGCCTCCTGCTGCTGGCGACCTACTACACCGCGGTCCTCGCCGGTGCCGCCGCCTCCGGCGAGAGCAAGGAGAAGGCGGGTCGGAAGCTGGTCACAACCAGCCTGTGGTTCATCATCGGGTTCACCGCCATCTACACCACCGGCGGGGTGTTCGCCGGGTACGTTGGAGAATCGCTGAGCCGCCTGGAGAACATCGGTGACTGGGCGCGGCCGGTGTCGATCGTCGCCGGTGTGGCGGTGATCCTGCTCGGCCTCAGGGTGGCGGCACAGGCGAACGTACCGGTGGTCTGCAAGATGCCCGGGTTCAACCGGCCGGCGAAACGCCAGGGATGGGCCGGCTCGGCGATGATGGGATCCACCTTCGCCGTCGGCTGCCTCTCATGCTTCAGCGCCACGGTGCTCTCGGCGCTCTTGCTCTACGCGGGTGCCACCGGGTCGCCGGTGATCGGGGGCCTGGTGATGCTGGTGTTCTCCGCCGCGGTGGGCCTGGTCTTCCTCCTCGCCGCTTGGCTGGTCACCAAGGCGGTTCCCCTGGTCAAGTGGATGGAGAAGGCCCGGCCGACCATCGGCGCGGTGAGCGCGGTGATCATGATCGCCCTCGGGCTGCTCATGGTCACCTACAACTTCCACCTCTTCACCGGTTGGCTGCTCAAGCTGTGGAACTGACGTGACCCCCAAATACTCCCCCGGGGATCATCCCCGCGAGCGACTCATATCGGCGGCGACCGCGCTGTTCCACGACCTCGGGTACCACTGTGTCGGCGTGCAGACGCTCTGCGAGGAAGCCGGAGTGGCCAAGGGAAGCTTCTATCACTTCTTCGAGTCGAAGGAGGAGCTCACCATCGCCGCGGTAGACGGCGCCTGGGAACGTTTCAAGGAGCTGGTGATCCTCCCGGCCCTCGACGCCGAGACCTCGCCCGAAGAGCGGGTCCGTCGGATTCGGGAAGCCTGTGTGGACTCGGACGGCCACCCCAGACAAAAGGGCGAGCTTCCCCACAGCTGTCTCTTCGGCAGACTGGCGGCCGGGCTCACCGATGCCGAGGCGATGGTGCGTTCCCGCATCGGCGAGATCTTCGCGGAATGGGCGGGGCTCCTTGCCACCGCCGGCGAATGCGACATCGACCAGGGGTGGGCGGTCCTCGCCGAGATCCAGGGCCGTCTGGTCCTGGGTTTCACCACCCACCGCGCCGGGGTCGCCGGATCATGAGTGGAACCGACGCTCCCACGAAGATGGGGGCCGGCCGGCCCCGACATCGGTGAGCCGATGACGACCACGACCGGCACCGCAAGGCGAGCCGCCGCCGTCCTGGCGATCTCGCTTCTGGTGATCGTCGGCGGAGCCGGCCCGGCGTGGGCCGACCCCGCCGAACCGACCAATTACCAGTCCCGCGTCACCGATGTCGCTCCCTTCACACCATACGCCGAGGTCAAAGTCGTCGCGGGCGACGCCTTCCTCAACCTCGCTGTGGTGCCTGGCCACACCGCCGCGGTGACTGGCTACTTCCACGAGCCCTATCTGCGCTTCGATGCCGACGGCACGGTGTGGGCCAACGAGAACTCGCCGGCCTTCTACATCAATCGGAGTCGCTTCGGCCTTGGTGGCACCCCGGCGAGTGCCTCGGCGACCGCGACTCCCGTGTGGACACAAGTCGGGAGCGGCGGCCGTTATGCCTGGCATGACCATCGCACCCATTGGATGAGCCCCGACCTCCCACCGACCGTCGGTGGTACCCGCGCCGAGATCGTATTCCCCTGGGATCTTCCGATCGTGGTGGACGGCGTCGAGACGACCGTCAGCGGACAGCTCTTGTGGTTCCCCTCGGCCAACCCGGTGGGTCCGATCATGCTCGGTCTGGTCGGCCTCGCCCCCCTCATGTTCCTCCGGAGAGGTCGCATCCTCCCGATCGCCGTCGCCGCCGCCATCGCCGCGGGCTTCGCATTGTTGGCGGCAACAGCCGAGTACCTCGCCACCCCGGCACCCGGCCGGGTGATCCCATTGACGCCGCTCGTGCCTGCCCTGGCGGTGGTGGCGGCGGTCCTCGCCATCGGCTTCGACCGCCATCCGCTACGCGCCTGGGCATCGGCGCTGCTGTCGGGGATCGGCCTCGTTCTGTACTCGGGACGGTCCATGGCGACCCTCACCGCGCCGATCCTTCCCTCATCCCTACCGGTGGCCCTGGAGCGCGCCTGCGTGGCCATGGCCGGCTGGGTGGGGTTGGCGGTGATTCTGCTCGCGATCACGGGTCTCTGGGGATCGATGAGAATCAACACAGCGGAAGTCGAGGCACCACGTGACGGGAGCTGACATGGAAGACCAGACACCCGAACCGGAGACGAGTTCCCGCGGGATACTCCTGATCTTCGCCGCCATCGGAATCCTCGTGATCCCGGTGATCTTCGGCATCCTCATCTCTCGCGACACAGCGACAACCGACACCGGCGGCGGGGCCATGGGCGGCGGCGGCACCACCCTCGCCGCACCAGACGGGGTGCGCGACTTCACCGAGATCCTCGCCGGTGACGTGGTGGTCGAGTCCGATCCCTCGGGAACCGCTGCGGTGCTTCGCCTCGACACGACGATCGATGTCGTCTGCGCCGTCACCTTCGGACCCGACAACACGTTCGGCGGTATCGCCACCGACGATGACATGGCCGGCGGCGCTCATCGCAATCACCACCCGGTCATGGTCCCCCTCGAGCCGGGGACCACGTACTTCTACCGGCTGAGCGGTGTTGCCGCCGACGGCACGCTCTACCGCAGCGACACCAGAGAGTTCACCACCCCCGGAGTGGGCGTGGCGGCGCGCACCAACGTCGCCCTCGGGGCGACCATCGCCGACGTCAGCAGCGAGTACTCCGACACCTTCCAGGAGGGGAACGCCATCGACGGCTCCCTGGCCACCGAGTGGTCGAGCCGCGGCGACGGCGACGACGCCTTCATCACCATCGATCTCGGTGCCCCCACCCCGGTGAGCGGCGTGGGGTTCCGCACTCGCGAGATGTCCGACGGGACCTCGATCACCACCTCGTTCACCGTCACCGTCGACGACGGCGAGACCTACGGGCCGTTCCCGTCTGGGCCGGGCCTGTCCGTCGCCGACCTGCAGGTGACCGGGCAGGTGTTCCGTTTCGACGTGGCGACCTCGACGGGTGGCAATACAGGAGCGGTGGAGATCGAGATCTACGGCTGAGTACCTCGCGAAGCGAGGCGGCGGTTGGCGACTGGCCGGAGCACGTCGGGACGATGCCCCGGTCCTTGCCCCTCCGCTCGGCCTGCGGCATTGGAGAACTTCACTCTTGGGAGGACTCAGGGGGAAAGCGTCCTTCCCTCACCCGGAACGGGAAGCATGGCGACGCTGGGGCCAAAGCGGGTTGGAAACCTGTCGTACTGATCGTCTTGATCCCCAACCAGGCGATCGCCCCGATCCAATTGGAGCAATGAGCTGACCTGGACTTCTGGCCGGAGCTGAGAGCTGTGGCCCTCGAGGGTTCCTGGGAGGGGATCGATGATGCTGCCACTGCCCACGGGGCGACCGTCGTGGACTCGGCGGGGGTACTGAACGGACCCAACGGAAACAAGACCCGCGACGAACGCTTCGTCCTACCCGACGGACGCCCGATGACCGCCGCCGGGCACCAATTCGTCACCGACTTCTTCCTGGCCGCCGACGGGCTCGATGGATGACGGGATCGTGGTCCGCCCAATACGCTGTCTTACGGAGTGCCGGTCGAGAACCCTTACTCATCGAGGCAGGGAATCGGGATGACCGTCGATCAGGCCCAGGTGGATAGCTTCACCGCCTTCTTCCGTCGGCTCGAGCCGCAGGTTCGAAGAGGGCTGGTGGCCACGCTCGGGTTTCAGATCGGTCAAGAGGCGGCGGCGGCGGCGATGGTGTACGCATGGCAGCATTGGGACCGGGTACGGGTGATGGAGAACCCGGCCGGATACCTCTACCGCGTCGGGTGCCACTCCCGCCCTCGCCGACGCCTCCCTCGCCCCCTCTTTCCCGAGGTGGACGAGGGGCGTTGGCCGTGGGTGGAGCCCGCTCTTCCCCGGGCGCTGCAGCGTCTCTCCGAGCACCAGCGAACCGTGGTCATCCTCCTCCACTGCTTCCAGTGGACGCATGCCGAGGTGGCCGACCTCCTTGGGATTGCCCGGGGATCAGTGCAGGAGCATGAGCAACGAGCGTTGAGGAGGCTGCGACGAGCCTTGGGGGTGACACCGTGACCGATGTGATGCGGCAACTCAGCGGCTATGGCCAACAGCTCGACGCGACCATGGTGGCGCCCGCGGTCGACGACGTTCGCACCCAGCGGGTCGGGGCAGGCCCGGTGCGGCCGGTCCTCGACCGCCCGTCTCGGTCCCACGTCCCTCGGTGGGTGGCCGTGGCCTCGGCCGCTGCGGCGGTTGTGATCATCGGCGGTGTCCTGGTGATCGTCGCTGTCCAGGGCGGCCAGAGCCCCGTCGTCGACCAGCCGACCAACACCACGATCAACTCCCGGCCGTCGACCTCCCTGCCGACCTCGGTGGATGTGAGCGTGCCGCTCACCCCCTCCGGCCTCGAGGTCGTGGCCTCGGGCCCAGAGTTCTTCGGGAGTGTCGTGTCCGATGCGTCGGGTGTGATCTGGGGCTACGGACCCGCAGGCCTGCTCCGATACGACCATTCCATCGACGAGACCACGAGGTGGACCGTCGCCGACGATGCCTGGTTCGATCCTGGGATCTTCGCCGACATCGCCCCTGCCAGAGACGGCGGGGTGTGGTTGTACGGGTCACTCGTCGTCCGGTTCGACGGCACCACCTTTGCCGAGGTGATCGAGGTTCCAGGGTTGGGAGACACCTACGCGATGGCGGAGGCCTCCGACGGAACCCTTTGGGCGTCCGTCCAAGGCGCCGGACTGCTGCAATGGAACGGCTCGGCGTGGTTCGAGACCGCGGTCGCCGTGAGCGCCGACTCGCTCGTCGCCGCCGACGACCTCGGCGGAGTATGGGTAACCGAGGCAACCCTTGAGACAGCACCGGGCGATTGGAGCCTCTTTGCGGTCGTCCGCTACGACGGCACCCAGTGGGTCGGCTATGAGGTGGCTGACCTCGGCGTGGATGTCATCAGCGCCATCCACGCCCTGGCCATCGAGCCAGGTGGGAACCCGTGGCTGGCCACAGAACCGAGAGGCGGACAGGGTCCTCGCCTGTTCAGCCTCCACTCCGGCACATGGTCTACCCACGTCCTTCCCGGTCCGGCGACCAGCCTCGATCCGACCTCGGTCGCCATTGGACCCGATGGGACGGTGTGGGCTGCCTTCGTCGACGACTACGACGGCGACCTCATGGTCGCCCGCTTCGCCGGACAAACATGGACGACCTACGGCCCGGAATCCGGGCTGGACGCCTCGGGCTGGGTGATCGCCGATCTCGCGGTCACCGCCGACGGTGTGTTCCTGGGCAGGGGACCGGAGTTGTTGGAGCTGGTCGACGGCGAGTGGATGCAGGTGCTCCCCGATCCCGAAGCGATGACCCTGTACGGGCTCGACCTGCTGCTCCCCGTCTCCGACGACGAGGTGTGGGGAGTCGATTGGGACACCGTGTGGCACTACGGGGACGGAGTGTGGGAGCAATACTCCGCGCCGGATGGGCTTCCCGCTGCGGGCATCCAGAGCCTGACGCTCGGGCCCGCCGGCACGGTATGGGTGGCCACCGACGAAGGTGTCGCCTATCTGGACGGCAACCGGTGGACCGTGGTCGATGAGGGACCGGCAGACGCGGTGGCGTCTCGGTCGCGTGGGCCGGTGTTCGCCAGTGGAGGCTTCGCAGCCGACGACAGCCTGCGGATGGTCGCCTTCGAGCGGGTAGAAGGAACCTGGACGGCGACCCCGATCGAGCAGCCTCCGTTGGACATCATCGACTCTATGGCGGTCGGGGTCGATGGTTCGGTGTGGATCGGCAGCCACGGCGGGGGATGGACGCTTCCCGGGAAGGGAATGGCGCGTTACCACGAAGGTGTCTGGGAGGTCATCGACCACATCGGGACGTCGACCATTGAGATGGTGGGAGACATCGCCGTGGCCCCCAACGGCGACGTCTGGACGATCGTCACCGCTCGAGATGGTCGAGGCCCGTTCGTCGTCCAGTACGACGGCTCGGAGTGGACGATCCACGAGGGTGTCCTCCTCGTTCCCGGACACGACGGCTTCGACCTCGGCCATCGGCTGTGGATCGACGCTACCGGAGTCGTATACGTGCTCCGACCGAATGGGGCGGGTCTCGAGTTGGTCGTCTTCGAGGGCGTCGAGTGGACGGTGCGCTCCGGCGACCTCCCGTACCTTCTCACGATCGGCCCCGACGGATCGATCTGGGCCTGGGAGGGAAACTTGCTCCGGTACCCCGCGGGATGAGCGCTGTGTCGCGAGACAGACCTCAGCGTCACAGCCTGATGCCGCAGGACGCGTCCACCCACCGTCGAGAACACGGTCTCCCCACCCGGTCCAAGTCGGCGTCGAGATGTGGAGGCACGAGCGTGCTCACCGTTTGCCGGAGGTCGTGCGGTCGCGGCATCCAGTCAACCCGTGGACCGTGGGCCCTGAACCTGCGCCCTCTGACCGCACCGACGCACCACGGTGATCGAGGCGTCCGGTCTGTCGCCTTCTCCGCTCGGCCTGGGGCGGCCCCAACTGAAGACCGGCGGCTTCCAGTCAGCCGTGAGTGTGACAATGACGAGAGGCGCAACCTTTCGGCTGCGCCTCTCAGGCGCCCCCTCCTCCAGAACTCGCTTCTCAACAGTCGTAGTACAGCCTGAATTCCCACGGATGGGGGCGGAGCCGGATGGCATCCACCTCGTGCGCCATCTTGTAGGCGATCCAGTCGCGGATCAGGTCCTCTGTGAAGACGTCACCGGCGAGCAGGAACTCGTGGTCTGCCTCCAGCGCAGCGAGCGACTCTTCGAGCGACCCGGGAACCGAGGGCACATTGGCCAGCTCCTCCGGGGGCAGGTCGTAGAGGTCCTTGTCCACCGGGGCACCCGGATCCATCTTCTTGGCGATCCCGTCGAGGCCGGCCATGAGCATCGCCGAGAACGCCAGGTACGGGTTGCAGGAGGGATCGGGACAGCGGAACTCGAGTCGCTTCGCCGCCGGCTTGCGGCTGTAGGTGGGGATGCGGATGGCGGCCGAACGGTTGCGCTGGCTGTACACCAGATTCACCGGTGCCTCATAGCCGGGTACCAGACGCCGGTACGAGTTGGTGGTCGGAGCGGCAAACGCCATCAGCGCTCCGGCGTGGTGGAGCAGTCCCCCGATGTAGTACCTGGCCATGTCGGACAGCCCGGCATAGCCCTTCTCGTCGTAGAACAGCGGCTTGCCATCCATCCAGAGACTCTGATGGCAGTGCATCCCCGAGCCGTTGTCCTGGAAGATCGGCTTGGGCATGAACGTCACCGTCTTGTCGTACATCCACGCCGTGTTCTTCACGATGTACTTGAAGAGCGTCACCCGGTCGGCGGTCTGCAGCAGTGTCCCGAACCTGATGTCGATCTCGGACTGACCGGCGGTGCCCACCTCGTGGTGCTGCACCTCCACATGTATGCCGGCGTCGCCGAGGCGCGCCGCCATCTCCGAGCGAAGGTCCTGGTAGTGATCGGTCGGGGGCACCGGGAAGTACCCCTCCTTGTACCCCGGCTTGTAGCCGAGGTTGCCACCCGGCTCATCGGTACCACTGTTCCAGGCACCCTCGTCGGAGTCGACCTCGTAGAAGGCGGAGAACTGGTTCTGATCGAAGCGAGCCGAATCGAAGATGTAGAACTCGGCCTCCGGGCCCCAGTACGAGACGTCCGCCAGTCCGGTGGTCAGCAGATAGGCCTCGGCCTTCTGGGCGATGTAGCGCGGGTCCTTCTCGTACGGCTGGCCGGTGATCGGGTCGCGCACCCAGCAGTAGAGAATGAGAGTGGGCCGGTCGCGGAAGGCGTCATCGACCGCGGTATCCGGATCGGGAATCAGGAGCATGTCCGACTCCTGAATGGCCTGGAATCCGCGAATCGAAGATCCGTCGAAGCCGAACCCCTCTTCGAACGAGTCGAGTGACACCTCGGAAGCCGGGACCGTGAAGTGCTGCACCTGGCCGGGCAGGTCGCAGAACCTGAGGTCGACGAACTCGTACTCGCCGTCGGCGAGCATCTTCATCACGTCGGTAGCCGACGGCATGGTCACTTCCTTTCGCTCCGATTCGGATGTGTCGTTCTACCGCGGAGGGGTTTCGTTGCGATTGCCGGTGTGTGAACGCTCTGTTTCCAAACCCCTCCTCCCCTTCTCAGAGCAGCGCCCCGTCCGTACCATGCCGCCCCGGAGGTCACCTTGGACAAGCAAACCGAATACGTGCTGCGGTCGGTCGAGGAGAGGGGCATTCGCTTCATCCGTCTGTGGTTCACCGACGTGCTCGGTTTCCTCAAGTCCTTCGCGATAACCCCGGCAGAACTGGAGACCGCGTTCGAGGAAGGCATGCAGTTCGACGGGTCGGCGATCGACGGATTCTCCCGGGTCCAGGAGGCCGACATGCTCGCCCACCCCGACCCGACCACTTTTCAGATCCTCCCATGGCGCGACGACCAGGCCGGGGTGGCCCGGATGTTCTGCGATCTCACCACCCCCGACGACGAGCCGTTCGAGGGTGACCCGAGGTTCGTCCTCAAACGCAACCTGCAGCGTGCCGCCGACCTCGGCTTCTCGTTCTTCGTGGGGCCCGAGGTGGAGTACTTCTACTTCGCCGACTCCGGGACCGATCCCCGTACCCTCGACCGGGGTGGCTACTTCGACCTGACGCCGCTCGACGTCGCCCAGGAGTACCGGCGGCGCACGATCATGGCCCTGGAGAACCTGGGCATCCCCGTCGAGTCGTCCCACCACGAGGTGGCGCCGAGCCAGCACGAGCTCGACCTGCGCTACACGGACGCCCTCACCATGGCCGACGCCTTCATGACCACCCGGCTCGCCGTCAAGGAGGTGGCGATGGAGCACGGGATCTACGCCACCTTCATGCCCAAGCCCCTCGAAGGGTTCGACGGCAGCGGCCTACACCTCCACCTATCCCTGTTCGAGGGCGATCGCAACGCCTTTCACGAGGCCGGCGGGGAGTTCGGGCTCTCCAAGGTGGGACGGGGATTCATCGCCGGTCTGCTCCACCACGGCGCCGAGATCACCGCCATCACCAACCAGTGGGTCAACTCCTACAAGCGGCTGGTCTCCGGATTCGACGCCCCGGTGTGGATCACCTGGGCTCGCAACAACCAGTCGGCCCTGGTGCGAGTCCCCACGCCGAAGAAGGGCAAGCCGACCAGCACCCGGATGGAGTACCGCTCGCCCGACCCGGCGTGCAATCCGTACCTCGCCTTCTCGGTGATACTCGCCGCCGGCCTTGCCGGGATCGAGAACGGCTACGAGCTGCCCCCGGAGGTCACCTCCAACGTGGCGGGTCTCAGCTCCGAAGAACTCACCGCCGCGGGCATCAGGCGAATCCCCGGCAGCCTCACCGAGGCACTCGACGCCATGGAGAACTCCGAGCTGGTCGCCGGAGCACTCGGGGAGCACCTCTTCGAGTGGTTTCTCCGCAACAAGCGAGCCGAGTGGGATCGCTACCAGCGCCACGTGAGTCGCTACGAGATCGAGGAGTATTTGCCGATACTCTGAACCCTGGCGGCTGGTGCCGCCAGGCTTCGGTTACCCATACCCGTTGCCCGTCGCCGATTACCGTTGCCAGTTGCCAGCAAGAGAGTCGGATGTTTGTAGCCATCTACCCACCCAGCGCATCGGCCTCGCTGGTCGAGGCCCTGGTCACGGCCGGGTATCGGCCGGTTCCGGTGGACGACGCCGCCGCCCTCGTCGAGGCCGAGCCGCCCGACGGTTGGGGTCTGATGGTGGTCGAGCTCGCCGACGATCCCGCGATCGGACTGGCCGTCGCCCGCCGGGTCAAGGATGCCGGGACCACCCCGGTACTCGTCGTCGCCGGCCGGCGCCACATCTCCGCCCTCACCGATGGGGTCTTCGACGACTTCCTGCTGAGCCCGATCGATCCCGCCGAGGTGGCAATGCGCGCCGGGCGGCTGGCGACGGCACCGGGCGGCGTCAGCGCCGACGAGGTGATCGTCTTCAAGGATCTGTCGCTCAACCTGGCGACCTACCAGGCCACGATTGGTCATCACCCCGTCGACCTCACCTACATGGAATACGAGTTGCTCCGCTTCTTCGCCACCAACCTGGGGCGGGTGTGGAGCCGCGAGCAGCTGCTGTCCCGGGTGTGGGGATACGACTACTTCGGCGGCGCCCGGACCGTCGACGTCCACGTGCGCCGCCTGCGCGCCAAGCTCGGCGAAGAGCGCGCCTCGTGGATCACCACGGTGCGCAGTGTCGGGTACCGATTCGGTTAGAGGCCGCCTTCGTCGGCTCTAATCTGGCCGCTTGTGACTCTCGAGGAGCGGCCGCCCACCGCCCGAGAGGTGCTCGGCGGTGGGTTCCGCATCGTCGCCCGGTTCGTCAAGGCACGGCCTTGGTCGTTCGCGCTCGCCGTCACCGGCGCGGCGATGTTCGCTGCGGCGATCATCGCTGCTTCGATGGTGATCGGGTGGATCACCGACACCGCCATCCTGCCGGTGCTGCGCGACGGCCAATCGAGCTCCGGCAAGGTCGTCCCGGTGATCGCCGCGGTGCTCGGGGTGTCGCTGTGGAAGGCCGGCGCCATCGTGCTGCGCCGTACCGCGGCCGGTTGGCTCCAGCTCCGCAATCAGCAGGATCTGCGCCGGCAGCTGGTGGCCCATCAGCTCGAACTGGAGCTGGGATGGTTCGCCCGCCAGTCGATAGGCAACCTGCTCTCGGTGGCCGACAACGACACCGAGCGGGCCACCGGGGTCCTTGCCCCGCTGCCGTATTCGACCGGTGTCTCCCTGCTGGTGATCGGTACCGTGATCATGCTCGCCCTCATCGACCTGTGGCTCGGGCTGGTGGCCCTCGTCGGGATGACCGTCGTAGTGGCGGTGGAGATTCGATCCGCCATCGCCCTGTATCCCGCCTGGGAGGGAATCCAGACGCAGCTGGGCCTGGTGGCCGGTATCGCCCACGAGAGCTTCGACGGCGCGCTCACCGTGAAGTCCCTGGGACGCGAGGACCACGAGACGGAGCGGCTCCGGGTCGCCTCGGACGAGCTGCGAGATCGCAGCATCTACGTCGGCGTCAAGTGGGAGACCTACCGGACGGTCATCACCGTGCTCATCCCGGCGATCAGCCTGATCCTTCTCCTCGTCGGTGCCTCGCGTGTGCGGGCCGGGGCGATCTCTCCCGGTGACATCGTCACCGCGCTGTATCTCCTGTCGCTGCTGGCGTTCCCGATCCAGCTGATCGCCTTCGTCCTCTTCGACCTCGCCGCGGCCATTCCCGGATGGAATCGCGTCGCCGCAGTGCTCGCCGCAGATGAGATGGTCGTCTACGGGCACACGCTCGCCAACCCCGAAGCCGGAGCGGCCCCGGTCGACTCCGACTCGGTCGGGTTCCGCTACGAGGCCGACATTGCGGTGCTGTCCGATGTCGTCATCGACATCCCCGCGGGACGCACCGTGGCGGTGGTCGGTCCCACCGGCTCCGGCAAGACCACCCTCACCCTCCTCCTCGCCAGGCTGTGGGATCCCGGCTCGGGACGCATCCATCTCGACGGTCGGGATCTGCGGTCGTTCGCCCGCCAGGAACTTCCACGCGAGATCGCCTACGTCGCCCAGACCGCATTCCTCTTCGACGACACCGCCGAGGGCAACATCACCATGGGGGTGCCCACCCCGCGCCAGCGGGTCATCGAGGCCGCCCGTCTCGCCGGAGCCGACGAGTTCATCGAGGCCCTGCCCGAGGGGTATGCCACCCGGCTCGGGGAACGCGGGGCGTCTCTCTCCGGAGGACAGCGACAGCGGATCGCCCTCGCCCGGGCCCTGGTACGGCGGCCCCGGGTGCTGATCATGGACGATGCCACCTCGGCGGTCGACCCTTCGGTGGAGGCGGTGATCCTGCGGGGGCTGCGCTCCGCCGAGCTCCCATCGACGATCGTGATCGTCGCCTATCGGCCGTCCTCGATCCGGCTCTCGGACGAAGTGATCTTCGTCGACGGGGGCCGCGTCGTTGCCCAGGGCACCCACGCCCGGTTGCTCGCCGACCAGCCGGGCTATGCCCGCCTCGTCCAGGCATACGAGCACGAGGCGGCGGCCCGAATGGCCGGTGAGTCATGACCACCGAGACGCCGACCATCTCGACCTACGCGGCGATCCGGCGGGCGCTCGTCGAGGTCCCGACCATCGCTCGCCGCCTGTGGGTGGTGCTGCTGCTCAACTTGGGCGGTACCGCGGTCCAGGTATTGATCCCGGTGATCGTCCAGCAGACGCTCGACCGGCACATCCTCTCCGGCAACGACGTCAACGTGCGCGGAGTGGTCCTCTCGGCGATCGTGGGACTCGTCATCGTGGTGGTGGGCGGCATCATGACCCGGACCGGTCTGGTGCGGCTGGTCCGTCAAGCCTCTACCGGCCTCTCACAGATGCGGGTCAAAGTCTTCTCCCACCTGCTGGGCCGCTCCGTGCTCCATGTCCAGACGGAGCGCCGCGGCGCCCTGGTCTCCCGGGTCACCTCGGACCTGACCACGCTGCAGGAGTTCATGGAGTGGGGCGGGGTCATGTTCCTGGTCGAAGGGACCCAGGTGGTGGTCTCGCTGGCGGTGATGGCAGCCTACGAGTGGCGGCTGGCGCTCATCGTCCTGGTGGGCATCGTCGGCTATGCCACGGTCCTCCTCTGGTTCCAGAGCGTTCTCCGACGTCGCTACGACCGGGTACGGGAGAGCGTCGCCGACAGCCTGGCGGTGATGGGCGAGGCGATCAACGCTCTCCCCGAGGTCAGGGCGCACGGCGCCGAGACCGTAACCATGACCCGGGTGGCAGATTCCCTCGAGAAGCGGTTCCGGGCGCAGTTCCGGGCGGCGCACTTCGGCAACGTGCTCTTTTCGACCGCGGAGTTGTTCGCCGCCGGGCTCACCGCGGTCGTCATCGCGGTGGGCATCCTCATCGGACCCGACCAGGGTGTCACCGCCGGCGTGCTGCTGGCATTCCTGTTCCTGGTCAACCTGCTGATCGCTCCGGTGCAGAGCCTGGTCGAGATCCTCGACTTCGCCCAGAGCGCCGCCTCCGGGCTGAGAAGGATCATCGATACCCTCGACGCCCCCATAGAGATCCCCGAGGCCGCCGAACCGAAGGATCTCCCCGGCGGGGCGCTCGCCGTGGGGTTCGAGAACGTGGGGTTCTCCTACCCGACCGGGCCCGAGGTGCTCTCCGACATCACAGTGACGGTGACTCCGGGGAAGAGGGTCGCGATCGTCGGCGAGACAGGCTCGGGGAAGACGACCTTCGCCAAGCTCCTGGTGCGCCTCCTCGATCCGACGCGCGGGGTGATCCGCATCGACGGGATCGATCTCAAGGAGGTGGCCCGGGCCAGCCTGCGAGCCCGGGTGGCCTTCGTGCCTCAGGAGGGGTTCCTGTTCACCGGCACCGTCGCCGACAACGTCCGCTACGGACTTCCCAGCGCCAGCGACGCCCAGGTGGCAACGGCGTTCGTCGAGCTCGAACTCGACGACTGGGTGAACGAACTCCCCGACGGGGTGCACACGCTGGTGGGCGAGCGCGGCTCGAGTGTCTCGGCGGGTGAACGCCAGCTGGTGGCCCTGGTGCGGGCGTGGATTGCCAACCCCGATCTGCTGGTGCTCGACGAAGCCACATCGGCGGTCGATCCGGCACTCGACGTCAGGTTGAGGCGGGCGATCTCCCGGCTCACCAGCGGGAGGACGTCGATCACCATCGCCCACCGCCTCGCCACCGCCGAGGCGGCCGATGAGGTGCTGGTGTTCGACCAGGGTCGCCTCGTCCAGCGGGGCGCCCACGCGGAGTTGCTGGCATCCGGGGGCGTCTACGCGGCGATGTATGCCGACTGGACCTTGGGCACTGCGGTCGGCTGAAGGCCCACCGAACCCCTTCCCGGAGGAGATGACCACCGCCCGACACACGTGGGCCGTTCGCCCCTATTTGGATTATCGCCATATAACGAACTATGCCGCCAGCAGCCACAACGGCTCACAGGAGAGGAAACCATGAGGAAACCAAGTTGGCGGCTCCTCGTCGCCATCACCGCCTTCCTGGCATTCGCCACGGCGGCGTGCAGCAGCGAAGGCGCATCCCAGGCCGATCTCGACGCAGCCCAGGCGGACCTCGCGGCCGCCCAGGCCGAACTGGCAACGGCCCAGCAGACCATCAGCGACCTCCAAGGGCAGATTGGTGGGGGAGCCCCCACGGTCATTGTCCAGACCGCGACGGAGAACCCCACCGGTCCTGCGACCCCGGAGGGCTGGAACACCCCGGCGTCGGTGAAGGCCGGAGTGCAGCTGCTGGCGACGTACGACACCAGCGGCGATCCCGATGCGTGGGACCCGGCGGCCCATCCGCACGTGTTCGTCACGAGTGAGGGGGTCGGTTATGCCGGCTTCGTCTCTGAGGTGTTCACGCTGGTCGGGTACCAGGTGATCGATGCCGACACCCACGAGCACGTCTACTCGCGGCAGTTCGACCTCGGCTTCGAGAGCCACGCCACTCCCCACGGCCTGGGCGTGTCTCCCGACGGCCGATGGATCTACGTCCCCACCGGCAACGGCAGCCAGCCATGGCAGATGGAACCCGATGGTGCACGTATCCTGGTCGTCGATGCCCGCACCGGCACGATCGCTCAGGTGCTCGGCTTCACCGGCGGGGCGCACCACATCAAGGGGTTCACCGACGCTGCCGGCAACGACCGGATGATCGTCGAGCGTCAGTACTCGGGCGCCTTCCTGATGGATCCCAACGACAACAACCGGATCGTGGCGGAGTACGGCGCGGATCTGCTGTTCGGCCAGAACTATCAGATCGACGCCAACCCGGCGGGCACTCACCTCTACTTCGACGTCAGCTTCGGTGGGCGGGGCAACGCCCCCTACGTGCCGGGAGCGGTGGCCAAGGTAGATCTGGAGACCCGTCAGGTGACCTACATCAACGGTGTGGGCAACTACCCCAACGGGTTCGCCTTCACCGCCGATGGCGCCTTCACCTACGTGGCCGACTCGGTGACCTCGACCGTATTCAAGATCGACAACGCCACCAACAGGGTGGTCGGCGCGGCGCAGTCGGGCGTTCCCGGTCCGTACGAGATCGCCCTCAACTACGACGAGACCGAATTGTGGGTCATCGGCAAGGGCGAGATGACCTTCAACCTGGGTGGATCGCTCGGGCTGATCGACACCAAGACGTTCCGGACCGTCCGTGACTACGACATCGGTGGCCAGACGATCGACCACGACATCATGAACCCCTGGCACCCCGAAGAGTTGTGGGTGACCAGCTCGGGTACGGCCGAGGTGATCGTCTTCGACATGCCGACCAGGACCGTCTCTGTGCGGATCCCGGACGCCAACGGTGGGGACACCCACTCCGGCGCCTTCGTCGAGTACAACCCGGACTTCACGGGAACTCTGATCAACGACATGACCGGCCCCAAGGGATGGTTCCTCGAGGCAGTCGCCGCAGCGGCCGCAGCGGCCGCAGCCGGTTGATCGAGCGATGACCTCGATGTGGCCGGCGGTCAAGAGACCGCCGGCCACATCACTACCTCCCCGGTTTCAAGGAAGGCGGTTTCATGAGCAGTGTCAGACCTGAAAGGACGCACGCGATCGCCGCGGGTGTGGTTCTCGCCCTATTGGTCGTCGCCTGCGGCGGCACCGGTTCGACGGCAACGACGGTGGGCGGCCCCACGACCGCACCATCGATCACCACCAACGCCGGCGGAGCCACAACCGCTGCGACCACCACGACCACTGCCGCCCCCGTTACGACGGCCGCTGGAGCCACCACCACAACGACCACCGCCGGACCCACGACCACTGCCAGCTCCGACCCGGCCGTCATCGCCGAGGGCGAGGAACTCTTTCAGCGGACCGCCGGCGGGATCGGCTGCGCCTACTGTCACACCGCCGCAGCGACCGGCAACCCGGACCTCGGCTCCCCCGACATCCGCGGCAAGGGCTACGACGCCATCGTCAATCAGCTCGTCAACAATCAGAACATGAGCTTCATAGTCTTGGACAACGGCCAGATCGAGGCGATCGCCGCCTACCTGGCCACTCTGGCTCCGTAGACCTACCGGCTAGTCCGAACACGAAAGGTAGATTGTGACCCGGCGGTCCGCTATCGCCGGCCACAATCGCGACCGAATGATGAGTGAACCCATGCCTGCCAATCGCCGCCCGACCACCCGGACCCTGATCGGCCTCGCCCTCGCCGTGGCCGGCGCTGTGCTCTGGTTCGTCGCCTCCTCCATCGGCGACGAAGGGTCGGCGTCTGCAGCCGGCGACGGGACAACGACGACCACGGGGGCGGTCACCACCACCGCTGCTGATACGACGACGACCGCCGCCGCGGACGGGACGGTCGCCTCGACAACGACCACTGCCGGGTCTGGAACGACGGCACCGGGGACCACGGTCGCCCCGACCACCACCGCCGCCGGTGCTGGTGACGCCGCCCTGCTCGCCCAGGGCGAGGAGCTATTCCAGCGGACCGCGGGCGGAGTGGGTTGTGCCTACTGCCACACCGCCGCGGCGACCGGCAACCCCGAACTGGCAGCCCCCGATATCCGCGAGCGGAACGCTGCAGACATTGCCGACGCGCTGGTCACCCGCGCTCAGATGCAGTTCATCGTGCTCAGCGGCGACGAGATCCAGGCGATAGCCGCCTACCTGGCGACGCTGGCTCCCTAGAGGGCTCACCTCCTGGCGTCGGGGAGAGCATGGATGGCGCGGTCCCAGGCCGCCACCTCCCCCGAAACGATCATCTCCTCGAGCGGGATACGGCCGAGCAGCCACAGATAGAGACCGGAGGCCATCCCGGTCACCGCGTCGTCGGCATCGCCCGGTGCGAGCCGGGCGGCGCCCTCCACCACTGCCAGGGTCCAGGTGCGCCCCACGTCGGTGGCGCGCAACCCGAGGTCTCCCTCGATGCCTCCCGTCGGCAGCGCCGCCGCCCAGAGAACGCCGAACTCGCCGATTCCCCGGGTGGCCAGCAACGGGTCGATCGGCCCGGGGTCGCCGACGGCGCGCTGCGCGTCCCACCGGTGCACCGTGGTCTCCAGGGCCATGCGGACCCGCCACGAGCCGACGCATGGGTCGGGACCGAACGCCCACACCGGGGTCCTCGGATCGGTGGTCTCCAGTGCGTCCGCCATGAGCGCCGCTCCCTGGCGGAACCAGGGGAGCACCGTGCCCCACGCCTCGTCGGGAGGAAAGACCCGACCCATGCGCTCCTGAGACCGGGTTCTCACCACCTCGAGGGTGCGACGGTGGACGCTGCCGGTGTGCACCAGGAGGTCGAGTTGGGTCCAACCCTCGTAGCGGGCGATCGCCGCGGCAGGATTCGAGGCCGCGGCGTCGGCCAGGGCGGCAGAGTCCCGGCGAATGTGATCGACGAGGTCGGTCATCGCGGGGAGGTTACGCCTCGGGGTTCACCGAATGTTCACGTGACCATCGCGGCTCGGCGCCGCTACCGTCTCGGGAATGGTCGATCACCCCTCCTTCGAGTCGAGCGAGGAGTTGGTGCGCCGGGCGCGTGAGGGGCTGGCG
>MELR01000034.1:0-12450 GCA_001767695.1 Actinobacteria bacterium RBG_16_68_21 | reverse complement strand
TCGAAGGCGGTGTCCCCATGACGCCCGCCGAGCCCGTTTCACCACCCCCGCCACTTGTCCCCCCACAACCCCGCCCTCCCCGGCCGCGGACGGTCCGGGTGGTGCCGCGACAGGTCGCCCAGAGTGCCCGGAGCGCGCAGATCGCGCTGGTGGTGGCGATCGTGCTCCTCATCGCCGGCATCGCCATCTTCGCCGCGCTTGTCGGGGGTCGGTGACCTTCAGACGATTGGCGGCCGCCCCAATCTGGTCATCCGCCACACAGTCGCCCAACTCATCGGACGACGAATCCCCGCCCCGGCGGCGAACCCCGCCCGGTACCCCCCAGCCAGGGCCTTCAGGTCGGCCCATCCCCGCACGTTCCCCAGGGAGAGCACACCCCTGACGAGGAGATAGAAGGGCACCAGCACCCAGGGGAGGTGGCGACGGGCGAGCACGACCCGGTTGCGGGCGGTGTGGCGCAGGGCGCCCTCGCGGAGGTGCATCGGCACGCTGGGATGGATCACATCGAGGTCCCCGGCGTAGGAGATGCGCCCGCCCCGATCGAGCACCCGCCAGGAGACATCGGTCTCCTCGAGTGCGTAGAAGAAGTCCTCGGGGAAACCCCCGGTCTCCTCGAGAACGGATCGGCGGATGGCGCAGGCTCCCCCGAGGAAGGTGGTGACATCCACCACCCGGCGAGCATCGCTCTTGGCGAGCATCGGGATGTGCTTGCGGATCACCCTGCCGTCCTCGTCGACAATGCGCAGCGAGACCACTGCCAGACGGGGGTCTGCGTCGAACCGTCGCACCACCTCGGCCACCACGTCCGGGGAGGCATAGCGGGCGTCATCGTCGAGGAAGAACACCACTGGGCCTTGTGTCACCGCCCAACCCCGATTGCGCCCGGCAGCCACCCCCAGATTGGTCTCGATCGAGACGACCTCGGCCTGCGGATCGGCGATCACCGGATGGCACCCATTTCCGACCACCACCAGCTCGACCGGCGTCGCCTGGTGGCGCACCGAGCGAATCGCCCGAGCCAATTCCTCGGGGCGATCGCCCATGGTGACGATCACCACCGCCGCGGTCATCGCAACCGATCCGAGACCAGCACCGACACCAGATGCCCCACGGCCACCAGAGTGGCGATCGCCGCCATCACCCCTAGGAGCAGGCGGCTGGTGGTCAGGTCGCTCCGAACCGCATCGACCACGGCCGCTGCCACGATCAGCGTGGACGCCTCGACCGCCCCGGTGACCCGGTGGATCGGTACGAAATCGAAGATCCGGCGGGCGAGCCGCAGTGCCGGGGGCCGAACCCGCGCCCCGGCGTCGCCGATGGCCACCAGGCCTGCCTTGGCCCGGGCGGCGTCGACCAGGTCGGTCTCGATCCTGCCGAAGATCACCGCCAGTGCCGCACCCAGCCCGAGGCCGAGCCAGGCGGCATGCGAGCCGACTCCGGCACGCCAGCCCAACCCCACCAGCAGAAGACCCTCGACCAGGTAGTGGGAGATCCGATCGAGATACACCCCCCGGGCGCTCTCGGTGTGGCGCCATCTCGCCACCTCACCGTCGACACAATCGAGGAGCAGATACACCTGCACCCCAAAGAAGGCCACCACCGCCGGCCACACCCCGCCGACGAAGAGTGCGGCGGTTCCGCCCAGGCCGACCAGGAGCATCAGCACCGTCACGCCGTCGGCGCTCAGTCCCCAACCGAGGAATAGCCGAGTCAAGTAGATGGACACGCCTCGCATATAGAGACGCCCCGCCCAGTGCTCGTCGCTGCGTCTGCCGATCACAGAGGCCGGCTGACACACCGCCCGCAGCTCAGCGATCGAAGGCTTCGATGAAGGCATCCACCCGCTCCCGTATCGTCGGCGCGTCCATATCGAGATGCTCGAGGATGGTGTACCGCCCCGGACGGGTTCCCGGCGCGGCGACCACTGCCGCGGTGAATCCGGCGGCATCCAGGCCGAGGTCCCCGGGAAGTCGGGGCACTCCGTGAACCCGGAAGCAGGTATCGATTTCGGCGGTTCTGCGGTCTCCACGGACGAAGGAGGCGAACAGCGCCCCCACCGCCACCTGCTCCCCATGCAGTGCCGTCCGCGGGAACAACCGATCGATGGCGTGGCTGATCTCGTGGCAGGCGCCGCTGCAGGGGCGGCTGGTGCCGGCGGCGGTCATCGCCAGACCGCTGACCACGAGCGCGCCGGCGAGGGTCTCCAGGAAGGCGTCGTCCGTCGTTTCCCGCCCCTCATTGAGTACCGCCAATGCCGCCGTGGTAGCCATCGCCGCCGCCAGGCCGTCGTAGGCCTCGGCGACATGCCGGCGGGCGAGCACCCAGTCGGCGACCGCGGAGAGATTTGACACCGCCTCACCGATCCCCGAGCGGGTGTGATTCGCCGGCGCCGCCCGCACCAGGTCGAGGTCGACCACGACGGCGATCGGCGGCTGCACACCGTAGGACCCCTTGTACCCGTCCTCCTCGAGCACCGCCACCGGTGAGGCGAGGCCGTCGTGGGTGAGGGTGGTGGCCACCGAGACGAAGGGAACGCCGATCGCGGTCGCCGCCCACTTGGCGACATCGAGGGATCCGCCGCCACCGATGCCGACGAGCACGTCTGGCCGGCTCCCCCGCAGACCATCGGCAAGGGTGCGGGCGGCGGCGAGGCTCCCGCCGTCCACTTCCGAAACCGGTGCCCCCGGAACCGCGCTTTCCACCGCCCCCCGCACTCCATCGGCGACCCCCGAGCCCACCGCAATCGCCACCCGGCCGGTGGTGACGATGCGACGATCGGTGAGCAGATCCCCCAGGGACTCGATGGCCCGCGCCCGCACCTCCACGATCAGAGGTCCACTGAGAGTCCGCGCTACGAGCGCCACGACATCATCCTGGCTCGCTCCAGATCCTCGGGGGTATCGACCTCGATCCACGGCAGATCACCGACATCGACCATGGCGATCCGCATCCCGGCGGCGGCGAGATCGCCGAAGCCGTCCTCGTAGTACAGGGCCGGGTCGCGGGTCCACACCCCTTCAAGGGCGGCAACGACGTCACCGATCGCTCCCCTGGAGATCAGGGACAACCCGATGTACTCCCCGTCGGCCGTGGAAGTGTCGAGCGCCTTGGAAATCGACACCAGCGAGCCGCTGGGGTCGAACAGCACCTTCATCTCCTCGGCCCCGAGTGTCTTCACTCGGTCGACCGCCAACGTCACCGGGGCGGGCGGCGCCGCGGCAAGTCGTTCCGGCCCCGCCACCTCGAACAGCGTGTCGCCGTTGACCACGAGAACGTCTCGGTCGAGTCCGGCCAATCCCAGCGCCAGTGAGTAGGCGTTGTTGCGAGAGGCGTGATGCGGGTTGTCGACAAGGGTCAGCGTCAGGCCGTGCCGCCGCTCCATCGCCGCCACCCGCCCGGCGACGACTTCGGCGGCATGACCCACCACCAGCGTGGCCCGGGCGATGTCGATGCTCGCCAGTGCACCGAGGGCGCGGTCGAGAATCGTCGTGCCCTCGCCGGTCTCGAGCAGGGTCTTCGGGATCGTCTCGGTGAGGTCCCCGAGCCGATTACCTCTGCCGGCGCACAGGAGCACGGCGTCGGGGACGGGCCGGGATTGGTTCCGGGTCACCCCCAGAGGCTAGAAGACTCGGCCCGATTGCCCGTTCCGATGGCGGTCCGCCCCGATCGAAACGGTCACAAGCGTCGCCGGGGATCCGCCCGGTCTCCTCACCGCCTTGCGCGGGACTGCGGTTCGGTGGGCGCCTCTATCATCCGCTCCCAGGGACCCCACGACGAGGAGTCACGTGTCCGTCAAGATCGCCGTGCATGTCGGCGCGCACAAGACCGGAACCTCGCTGATCCAGAAGTACATGCGGGACAAACCCGATCAGCTCGAGCCCTTCGGGGTGCGCGTCATCAGCCGCGGCGACACCAACACCCTCATCGGATGGGGTAAGGCACTGATCGACACGCCGCGGCTGTTCTCGGCCCGGCTCGACGAGGAATGCGCCGAAGACGGGGCGCACTACGTGATCGCCTCCCACGAGAACACGCTGGGACGCCCCCACCTCCCCTCGGGAGAGCATCTCTACCCGGAAGCTGCGACCCGGGTCGCCGCGCTTGCGGCCATCCTGCGCGATCGAGACGCCAGGGTGATCATATATCTGCGCCCGCAGGCTGCCTTCCTCGAGTCGTACTACCTCCAGCTGGTGCAGCAGGGTGGCTCGTTGACCTTCGACCAGTGGCTCGACCGGGTCGATTTCGACCGGGTGTCCTGGCGGCCGGTGGTGGAGATGCTGCGTGATTCGATGGGGCCCGCGCGGGTGGCGATTGGAGACTTCGAGGAGATACGCGCCGGGCAGGACCCCTTCCTCAGCGGCTTCTTCCGCCGGGTCGACCCGGCGATCAAGGTGCAGCCCAACTACTCGGCGCGGCGCAACCTCAGCATCTCCGACAAGGGGCTCCGCATCGCCCTCGCCGCCAACCCCCACCTGCGCACCCCGGACGAGAAGAAGCGGATGCGGGCCTTCCTGCAGAAGCATTTCTCCAACGCCAAGTACCCGCGGCCGGTCCTGTTCTCCGACGGCCACCGTGCCGATCTCACCGCCCGCTACGGCGACGAGTACCGGGAACTGACGTCGGCGTCCTAGCCGTCGGTAGGCTCGGCCCGCATGGGTACGCAGCGATTCCGGACGAGCACCCTCCCCGCCCTGGGCCGACTGGCGCGCCGCGTCGGCAAGCAGCGACGCCTGCCTTCGCACGTCACCCATCATCTCCGCACCCGCCTCCGCCATGGGTGGCGGCGGATGGTGGCCGGGATGGCCGCTCTATCCCCGGCGCGGCGTAGGGCGGCGCGCGCCGCCGCCGCCGGGGAAGCCGTGGCCCGGGTGCCCGGTGGATGGGGCATCGCTCCACCGGCGGTCGCCGATTCGGCGGCCGAGATCGCCGCCGGTCATCTCGATGTCGTCGCCTCCCTCTTCGATGGGAACGGCGTCACGTGGTTCGTCACCGACCCCCCGGGACCCGTACACCACCGCATCGGGGTGTTCGAGGAGCACCGGTCGGCCGCCATGAAGGCACTGGCGGATTCCCCGCTGCACATCGAGCCGGGCATGGTGGGACGGGAAGGGGATCGACGGGGAAGATCAATAGCGACCTCACCCCGAATCATCGCCTGGGCGAACCATCACATAGGCGGGGGACATATTGTCGGCCCGGAACTGGGCGTCGAGATCGAGTTCTGGCGGTCGGAGCCGATCGGCCGCGTCGTGCCCGACGGGAGGTTCGGCATCGCGTCCTTCGATCCCGATCCGGCGCCGACCGAGCGGGTGGTGATTCGGGGACGGCCGCAGCCCACTCACTCCGTATTCCGCCTCGACATCGAATCGACCAGGGTTCCCTTCGACGTCGACATCGTCTACACGTGGGTGGATGGCTCCGACCCTGAGTGGCAACGTTCCTACGACGTCGCTCTCGTTGCGGCCGGCCGGTTGAGCGCCGAGGCGGCCAACCGATCCCGATATGCCAATCGCAACGAACTTCGCTATTCGATGCGATCGCTGTGGTGGAATGCCGACTTCTTCCGCCGGGTCTTCCTCGTCACCGCCGGGCATCGTCCCCCCTGGCTGGCCGATCACCCGCGATTGACGGTGATCGACCACCGCGATCTGCTCTCCGCCGCCGAACTGCCGACCTTCAACTCCCACGCCATCGAAGCCCGTCTCCACCGGATCGACTCGCTGAGCGAGCACTACCTCTACCTCAACGACGACTTCTTCTTCGGCCGGCCCCTCGATGCCACCACCTTCTTCTCCCCAAACGGAATCGCCCGCATCGCCCTCTCCAGCGCGCCGATCCCACCGGGGGCCGCCACGGCAGAGGACCTCCCGGTGGATGCCGCCGCCAAGAACGGCCGGGACCTGCTCAGCGAGGCCGTCGGGTACGCGCCGTCGCGCAAACTCGCCCACGCCCCGTATCCCCAGGTCGCCACGGTGATACGGGAGATCGAGGAGCGATTCGGGGATCGGCTCGACGCCACCGCCCTTGCCCGGTTCCGCAGCCCGTCGGACCTCAGCCTGGCTTCGTCGCTGAGCCAGCACTACGCCTTCGCCACCGCCAGAGCCGTGGTCGGCTCCCTGTCGTTCCTCTACCTCAACATCGCCGATCGGTGGGCGCCCACCCAACTCGAGGCCCTCGCCGAGGCCCGCGACCGGGACGTCTTCTGCCTCAACGAGACTTCGATGACCGGGGCTCGCGAGGACCGGGTGGACCGTATGGTGCAATCGTTCCTCGAGGATTACTTCCCCAAGCCGTCCCCGTTCGAAAGTCTCTGAACGGGGCGAGAAGGTCAGTCGTCGGCGTCGAGGTCCTCGTCGGCGCCCCCGGTGAAGTTCACGTACTGGTCGAGCACGTCCTCGGGCAGACCGTCGGCCATCAGCCGCCCCTGCTCCAGCCAGATCGCCCTGCTGCACACCTTCCTGACCTGATGCAGGCCGTGGGTCACCAGGACTACGACCTTGGCGTTCTTCTGCAGCTCGGTGATCCGCTTCAGGCTGCGCCGGCGGAAGTCGCGATCCCCCACGGCGAGGACCTCGTCGATCAGCAGGATGTCGGGATTCACCGACGTGGCGACGGAGAAATGCAGCCGGGAACGCATCCCCGAGGAGTAGGTGCGCATCGGGCGATCGATGGCCTCGCGCAGCCCGGCGAAGTCGACGATCTCGTCGAACCGCCGGTTGGCCTCGTCACGCGGCATCCCCAAGGCGAGACAGCCGAGCATCACGTTGCGCGCCCCGGACAGCTGGGCGTCGAGGACCGCACCAACTCCGAGAAGGGTGGCATCGCCGCGCACCCGGATCGAACCCGAGGCCAGCGGCTGCAGTCCGGCAATGGCGCTGAGGAGCGTGCTCTTGCCCGATCCATTGCTCCCGATGAGACCGACCACCTCGCCGGTCTTCACGGAGAAGGAGACGTCGGACACGGCGTGGACCGCGGTGAACCGGCGGCTTCGTCGACCGATGGTCAGCCGCTCGCGGAGCGACAGCCGGTGGTCGTGATATACCCGGTACACCACACTGGCGTTCTTGACCTCTATCGCCCGCTGGCCCTTTCTACTCACGGCCGTAGTCCCTTTCCCGTCGCTGGAACCACAGGTAGCCGGCCACCGGGGCCACGATCGCCCAGCCGATCGCCGACAGCACGAGTCGACTCCCCACGGGAATATCCATGACCGCCCACCGGTACAGGGAGATGTAGTCGAGAAGGGGATTGAGATCGACGATCTGGCGCGCAGTGGGGTTCCTGACGAACTTGTCGACGAGGAACAGGACCCCGGAGAAGTAGAAGGCCATCCGAAACAGGAACTCCAGGATGTTCTCGAAGTCGCGGAAGTAGAACGTGATCCGGGCGGCGATGAATCCCATGCCCACGGCGAACATCGACTGGAGGACGAAGACCGGGAGCAGGATCAGCCAGCGCAGCGACACGGACTCTCCCGTCACCACGGCCACCACGAGCATCACCATGAAGGGGAAGCCAAACGCTGCCGCCTCGGTGAGCATCACCGCGATCGGGAAGATCGCCCGGGGCGCGGAGATCGAGTGGATCAGGCCGCGGTTCTTGTACAGCGACTTGGCTCCCCCCAGGATCACCCTCCTCATGTACCCGAACCCGAAGATGCCGATCGCCAGGAACGGGAGGAAGTTGCCCACTCCCCGGTCGGTGCCGAGGATCAGACCGAAGACGATGAAGTAGACACTGATCTGCAGCAACGGGTTGAGCACGTGCCAGACGTTGCCCAGGACCGTGTCCATCTGCTGGGTACGCAGGTCCGATCCCGCGGCGAACAGCATGAAGTCCCTGCGGTTCCAGATGCGCCGCAGGTCTTCGCGGACCGAGCGACGCCGGGAGGGATCGGCGAGAGGGGCTTCGAGGCGGTTCGACTCGTTCACCATGGGCGACATCCCGCACGGTGCCGGCCGACCGATCTCAGAGGCCGCTCGCTACCGGACACCGCTCACCCGAATTCGATCCCCTGGGCGAGCGGCAGCTCGGTGCTCCAGTTGACCGTGTTGGTCTGCCGCCGCATGTAAGCCTTCCAGGAGTCGGACCCGGCCTCCCGCCCCCCGCCGGTCTCCTTTTCCCCGCCGAACGCGCCGCCGATCTCGGCGCCCGAGGTGCCGATGTTCACGTTGGCGATGCCACAGTCGGAGCCCTCGGTGGACAGGAACAGCTCGGCAGCACGCAGGCTGTTGGTGAAGATCGCCGATGACAGGCCCTGGCGGACGCCGTTCTGCACGGCAATGGCATCCTTGGGGTCGCCAGCCTCGATCACGTAGAGGATCGGAGCGAAGGTCTCCTCCTGGACGATCGGAGCGTCGCGGTCGATCTCGATGATAGTGGGCTCGACGAAGTGGCCCCCGAGCCCGACGTCCGCCCGCTTGCCTCCGGTGAGCACCTTGCCGCCCTGCTCCTTGGCGATCTCGACCGCGGCGAGCATCTCATCGACGGCCCCGGCATTGATCAGCGGGCCCATCAGGGTCGCCCGATCGAGGGGGTCGCCGATGCGAACCTGGCCGTAGGCGTCGACAAGCCGCTTGAGGACATCCCCCTTGATCCCCGATTCGACCACCATCCTGCGGACGGTGGTGCAGCGCTGGCCGGAGGTGCCCACCGCCCCGAAAAGCACGGCCCGGGTGACCAGGCCGGGGTCGGCGTCGTCGAGCACGACCACCGCGTTGTTCCCGCCGAGTTCGAGCAGCGATCGTCCGAGGCGCTTGGCAACCGCGGTCCCGACCTTCTCCCCCATGTTGCATGACCCGGTCGCCGACACCAGGGGGACCCGCCGGTCGTTGATCAGCAACTCGCCGACGTCGCGGCCCCGGCCGACCACGAGGTTGAATACCCCCTCAAACCCCGATCCCGCCATCACCTGATGACAGATCCGGGTCACCGCGATTGCGCTCAACGGGGTCTGGGAGGACGGCTTCCACAGAACGGGATCGCCGCACACCGCGGCGAGCATGGCGTTCCACGACCAGACCGCCACGGGGAAGTTGAACGCCGAAATCACCCCGATGGTGCCCAGGGGGTGCCACTGCTCGAACATCCGGTGGCGGGGGCGCTCCGAGGCCATCGTCAGCCCGTAGAGCTGCCGGGAGAGACCCACCGCGAAGTCGGCGATGTCGATCATCTCCTGGACCTCGCCCTCGCCCTCGGCGACGATCTTGCCCATTTCCAGGGCGACCAGGGCGCCGAGGGCCTCCTTGTGCTCCCGGAGGGCGTTGCCGATGAGCCGGACGTACTCTCCCCGCTTTGGGGCCGGCAGCATCCGCCAGCGGTCGAACACGTCCTGGGATGAGGAGATCACCTGCTCGTAGTCATCCGCCGAGGCCTGGGCGACCGTGGCGATGGTCGTCGCCGTCGTCGGGTTCTCCACCTCCAGGGTGCCCCCGGACGTCTCGAGCCACCGTCCGGCGAAGGCGCCCGGGTTGGTGGCGCTCAGACCGAGCGCGGCAAAGACCTCATCTCTCGTCATGGCTCTCCTCTCAGCGGGCGGCGATGACTTCGATCTCCACGAGGAAGCCCTTGGGAAGACCGGCCGCCTGGAACGTGGAGCGGGCCGGGGGCCGCTCGCCGAAGTACCGCCCGTATACGTCGTTCACCATTGCAAAGTCACCGATGTCTGCGAGGAAGATGCTCGTCTTGACGATGTCGTCGTAGTCGAGACCGAGCTCCTGCAGTATCGCCCCGAGGTTCGCCATCACTTGAGCCGCCTGGGCGACGATGTCGTCGCCCACACTCTCATTGGTCGCCGGATCGATACCGACCTGGCCCGACACGAACACGAACCCGTTCGCCTCGGTCACCACCGAATAGGGACCTACCGGTCGAGGTGCGCCGGTGACTTCAGGGACTGACTTGGGCATGGGGGCTCCCTCGAAACGCGTTCGCGGAGAGGGTACCCAAGCGAAAGGGTTCAGATGTCCGCGGACCGCCCCGGGTCGTCAGGAAAACGAGTTGCCGCACCCGCAGCTGCGGCTGACATTGGGGTTGTTGATGTGGAAGCCGGCCCCCTGGAGACCGTCCCGGTAATCGACTTCGGCCCCGGAGAGCAACTCGATGCTCTTGGCATCGACCACCAGGCGGACCCCACCGGTCTCCGACACGATGTCGCCTTCGCCGACTTCGGAGTCGAAGTACATCTCGTAGGAGAACCCCGAGCACCCGCCGGGGCGAACCCCGAGCCGCAACGCCAGCGAGTCGTCGCCCTCTTTGGCGATCAGCTCGGCGACCTTGGCGGCCGCGGTGGCGGTGAGTCCAACCTTGGGACCCGCCGAGCGGGGGTTGATCGAGATTGCCTGCATTGGGGGACTCCTGATCGAACGGAGGCGCCACTATACCGAGGGGTGGCCCCTAGCCAAGGGGGGTTCCCCGTAGAACCACGGCCACAGCTACCTTCCTCCTGTGACCGCTACGCCCACCAAAGAGGACATTTCGGCTGCGCTTCGCGGCGTCGTCGACCCCGAACTCGGTGGCGACATCGTGGAGTTGGGAATGGTCCGCTCCATCGAGGTCGCCGGCCGGGTTGCCACGGTCCGCATCGCGCTGACGATCGCCGCCTGCCCGATGCGCGACCAGATCGAGTCCGACGTGAAGCGCAAGGTGACAGCCCTCCCCGGGATCGACGAGACACGGGTAGAAGTGGCGGCGATGACCGCCGAGCAGCGCTCCGACCTCATGGCGGTGGCCCGGCGAAGGGCTAGAGACAACGCCGCGCCGACCACCGTCAATGCCCTCACCAGGGTGATCGCCGTCGGATCGGGCAAGGGTGGCGTGGGTAAGTCATCGGTCGCGGTCAACCTCGCAGTCGCCCTCCGCACGGCCGGTTTCAAGGTCGGGCTGCTCGACGCCGACATCTGGGGGTTCTCCGTGCCGCGCATGCTGGGCGTCGCCGCCCGGCTCGAGGCGAATGAGGATCGCAAGATCGTGCCGATCGACGCCGGCGGGATCCAGCTGGTCTCCACCGGTCTGCTCGTCGAGACGGAGGAGACCGCGCTCATGTGGCGGGGCCTGATGCTCAGCAAGGCTCTCGAGCAGTTCCTCCAGGATGTCGCCTGGGACCAGGCCCTGGACTACCTCGTCCTGGACATGCCCCCCGGGACGGGGGACATCCAGATGGCCCTCGCCCGGCTCCTCCCCCAGGCGGAGATGGTGGTGGTCACCACGCCACAGAAGGCCGCCCAGAAGGTCGCCGCCCGCGTCGCCGACATGGCACGGCGCTCATACATGCCGGTGGTCGGTGTCATCGAGAACATGTCGGGATTCACCACTCCCGACGGCAAGCACTACGACCTGTTCGGGTCGGGAGGCGGACAAGCTCTCGCCGACGATCTCGGCGTGCCGTTGATCGCCCGCATACCGCTCGATCCGATGGTCGTGGAAGGTGGGGACGACGGCAGCCCGGTGGTCGATACCCATCCGGAGGCGCCGTCGGCGCAGGCGATCATCGCCGCGGCGGCACGCATCGTGGAATTGGTGCCCCCTGCTGCCGACGAGACCTGCACGGCGCGCATCGCTCTACTGATGGAGGCGCTCGCCGCCGACGACCCTGATGTCGCCCGAACCGCTATCGACCGAGCTTGAGCACCGGTGGGTGACAGCGGCTAGCGGCAGAGCTTGACCATCAGCTGGTACGGGTTGACCATCGGCCCGCCGCCAGGCTGATAGCCGATGTGGAGATGAGACGTGCTGGCCGCGCCGGTGTGCCCGACGTTGCCGACGTACTGGCCCACGCCGACCCGGGTGCCGGCGGAGATCCCGGGTGAATAGCCCTGCATGTGGGCGTAGTAGTAGATATCGCCGCTGTCGCCCCGTAGGTAGAGGCCGTTGCCCCCGGCCCAGTGGTACCCGATGCCGGTGACGTACCCCGTCTCGGCGGCCACCAGTGGAGTTCCCTCGGCGGCGATCATGTCAGTCCCGTGGTGCAGCCCGCCCCGGTAGTCACGCGGCTCGAGCCAGGAATCGCGGAAGCTGTTGGCTCCGGCAACCGGGCAGGTCCTCCCGCTGGGATCGACGAACGCGCTGCTCGCATACCCGGTGGCCGCCGCGGCAGCCGCCGCCGCCCGCCTCTGACGCTCCCTCTCCGCTTCCTCGGTCTGCCACTGTGAGTAGAGCGCCTGGAACTCGTCGTTGGCCGCGGAGAGCTTGGCCTGCAGGTCGTCGGTGATCGCCGCTGCCTCGTTGGCCAGGTCCTCCTGCTGGGCCACCAGACCACGCAGCTCCTCCTGAAGCGCAGCCTGATCCTCCTGGAGGAAGGCGAGCCAGTTCACCGCGTCGGTATCGGTGTCTACCACCACCCGCAGATAGGCGTTCTTGGTGCCGAGCTCCGTGATGCCCTCCGGGCTGGCCGCGGCCTGGACCGCCGACGACCCCGCGGTCACGTACATCGCCCTGGCCTGCTCGCGGGCG
>MELR01000033.1 GCA_001767695.1 Actinobacteria bacterium RBG_16_68_21 | reverse complement strand
CATGTGGAGTCGTCCCCTTGGAAGGCGTGCGTTGGTCGCACAAAGCACCCCCGCAACGGCGGGGCGGGAAAGAGATCGTACCGTCCTCCGATCGGCAGAGCCAATCGCGAAACGTTACCCGTTGCCCGTTACCAGTTGCCCGTTTGCTGGCAACTAGAAACCGGTAGCCGCCCCGGCCTCGAGGCCGGGCTAGTAATCCACCTCCCAGAGAACCAGCCCGTGTGGGGGGGCAACCCCGCGGGCTGCAGATCGATCCCGGGCCGCGAGGATCCCCGGCACCGACGAGGGGGCCACCCTCCCCCGCCCCACGTCGACGCACAACGCCACCATCGAACGCACCATCTGATGGCAGAACGACGATGCCGCCACCACGAAGACCAGGAGCCCGTCCTCCCGCCGCCACTCGGCCGAGCGAACCAGTCGAACCGTGGGACGATCCCCGGCGGCCCGGCACAGCGAGGCGAAGTCCTGTTCACCCACGAACGCACCCGCCGCCTCACTCATTGCCGCCAGGTCCAACTCCTCGGCAATGTGCCACACCCAATCGCGCCGCAACGGATCCGGCGAAGGGCCATCGTCGATGAAGTACCGGTAGGTCCGGCCGGTGGCAGAGAACCGGGCGCTGAACCCCGGTGGGGCTTCTCGCGCGGAGCGAACGACGATCTCGGGTCCGACCAGCCCGTCGAGGGAGCGGGCAAGCCGGACGAGGTCGATGGTGCCCTCCCACCCGAACGAGACCACCTGGCACCGGGCGTGCACCCCGGCATCGGTCCTCCCTGCCACCTCGGTGTCCACGGCGGCGCCGAGCACCGTGGCCAGAGCCGACTCGACGACCGCCTGCACGGTGCGCACCCCGGCGTTGCGGGCATAACCCCGGAAGCCCCCACCGTCGTACGCCAGGTCGATCCGGAAGGTGGTCAAATCTTGAAGATGGTGACTACAACCAGGTAGGCGACCCATCCGAGGCCGGCGGCGACGGCCGCCTTGACTCGGTGGAGCTCTAGTGCCACCCGCGCCGCCACCCACACCGTGAGCACCAGCCACAACGAGGCGATCTGCAGCGCCCGGTAGGGCGCCACCACGAGCCGCAGGCCCAGCGAGGTGAGGAGGACCGGAAAGCCGATGCTGGTCGCCGCCATCGTTCCCTGGAACGACCCATAGCCCTCGAGGAGGTGGCGACCCACCAGGTAGACCAGCCCCGAGAGGAGAATCCACCCGATGAGGCCGTTGAGCACGACCCGTACGACGGTGAAACCCTCAATACCGCCACCCAGGTACAGGATCACCAGGAGCAAGTAGACGGCGGCCACGATGATCGCCCCGTCGGCGACCCCGTCGGAGGCCACGACCATCCGAACGTAGGGGTCGCGGCGCAGCAAGGCGGCGTTGATGACGTTGCGGATCACGTGGGGACGTTACCCGCTCGCCGCTACCCGCTACCCGCTCGCCGCTACCCGCTACCCGCTACCCGCTGTCCGCTGTTCGCTGTTCGCTGTTCGCGCGATGAAAGGACCTCAGTCGGATTGAGCCCATTACTCATTGCCAGGCTCGAAGGTCCAAGGTCCAAGGTTCAATGTCGGTTCTCGCCCATCGCCCATCGCCAGGCTCCGTCCAAAGTCGAAGGTCCAAGGTCCAAGGTTCAATGTCGGTTCTCGCCCATCACCCATCGCCGGGCTCCGTCCAAGGTCCAAGGTCGAGACCTGGCTACCCGAACAGCTTCCCCACGGGACGGGTCACCGAGGCGTCCACGCCGAGCGCCGCCAGGTCACCCGGCTCCACCCAGGCGGCTGCGATCACCTCGGCATTCCCGACCAGTCGCGGATCCGCCGCGACCAAGGCGAAGCGCAGGTCGTAGTGCAGATGCTGCGGCTGAGACATCGAGGCGGGAACTGTGTGCACGTCGACGTCGACGAGACCGGAATCGATCGGCCGGAGACTGCCGATACCCGTCTCCTCGTTCACCTCCCTGGCGGCGGCGGCGAGCGGCGTGGCATCGGCCGGATCGATGTGTCCGCCCGGTTGCACCCAGATGCCGAGCCTGGCGTGATGAACCAGGAGAACGCTCCGGCCGCCGGGGTGAACAACGAAGGCACTGGCCGTGAAGTGACCCGGTTCGAAATCCTTGCGGTCGAAGGGATCGTGGGCCCCCGCCGCCCGGTCGAGCATCGCCTGCCGGTACTGCTCCTCGGCGGCGTCGCTCGGCTGATAGGCGGTGAGTAGGGAGATCAGTTCGGAGCGGGAAGCCATGACATCGGTACCGAGTATTGGAGTTGGAGAAGCTGGTTCCTAATCCCCAACCCCTACCCCTGGTTCTTCTCGTTCCGCCATTCCACCCAGCTGCCGAGGAACGCCAGATCGAAATCCGGTCCCCCGATGCCGAAGGTGAGCAACGTGGCACCGGCATCGACGAGAGCGTCGCCGCGGGCGACCTCGTGGCGACCCTCCCGGGGTATGCCTGCCGAGATCTCGATCTCCGCCGGATCGCGGCCGACAACGCGACAGTGTCCCGCGAGCACCGAACGCTTGTGAGCGATCGTGGCGGCGTCGCCGAAGCCATGCCAGATGTCGGCATGCTCGGCGGTAATCCGCAGGGTCACCTTCTCCCCTCCACCGCCGACCAGGATCGGCATGTCCCGCAGCGGCGGGGGGTTGAGCCGTGCCAGGCGGCTCTTGATGATCGGAAGGTCGCGCCGCAGGGCCCGCAGCCGGTTCGCCGCGGTCCCGAACTCGTATCCGTATTCCGCGTAATCCCGCTCGAACCACCCCGATCCGATCCCGAGGATTGCCCGGCCACCGGAGATGTGATCCACGGTCCGCGCCATATCGGCGAGCAGGTTCGGGTTCCGGTAGGAGTTGCACGTGACGAGCGCCCCCAACTCCACCCGACTGGTCACCTCCGCAAAGGAGGCCAGTTGGGTCCAGCACTCGAAGTGGGCCCCGTCGGGATCGTCGTACAAGGGATAGAAGTGATCCCAGTTGAAGACCACATCGGCCCCGCGCTGCTCGGCCTCGACCGCGGCATGACGCATCGCCGCGTACGAGCCCTGCTGCGGATGGATCTGGACGGCGAGGCGGATCGGGTAGGACATGGGCGTGGAGGCTAGGGGGAAGGCGAGAGCAATTGGCAATTCGCAATCGGCAACTGGCAACCGGCGCCAGACGTCGACACCGGACACTGGGCATTGGACATCGGACGGCGATGGGCGATGGGCGATGAGCGAGCTTCCGGCTGGAGCTCGAGCCCAGAACGCGCACCCTCTTCGCGGGCAGCGGGCAGCGGGCAGCGGGCCGCGGGCAGCGGGGAAACGGGCAGCGGGCAGCGGGCAGCGGATGGGTCTTGCGGGAGACGGGCGACTGGTGACCCTGAGCTCGCTGCGCGAGCCTCAGGCGTTCAGCCTCTCCACGAACACCCTGCGCTCCGCCGGTTTGCTGAACACCGTGAGCACATCGCCGGCACCGAGCAGGGTGCTCCCGTCGGGGACAATGATCTCCTCGCCGCGCCGCACCGAGACGATCGTGCACCCGCTGGGCACCGCAACCTCACGGATGGCCTTGCCGTCGGCGATCGACCCGGCGGGCACCTCGATGTCATGGAACCGGGCAGCGTCTTCGGAGAGGATGTCGAGCTCACCGGTGTCACCGGCATTGAGCCGCTCGAATAGCTGCAGGTTCGCGCCGGGCCGGGCGAACACCGTCAACCGATCGTCCGCCCGCAGCCGGGTGTTGCCGTCGGGCACCAGCACCTGGAGACCGCGCCGAATCGATACCACGGTCATCCCGCCCGGAATCGGCATCTCCTTGAGCAGCCGGCCGTCCGCAATTGAGCCCGCGGGAACGTCGATCTCGTGGAAGTCGGCTCCCGCCGCCACCCGCGCCTGTAAACGCGACCGTCCGAGATCGTGCTGCACCTCCTGGCCCAGGGCCATGTGGTAGGCACGGACCGCGTCCTCCCGCCGGAACATGGCGATCAGGCGATCTGGATCTTCCTCATCCACCACCGGCACGCGGCCGATCCCGAGCGAAGCCATCCGCTCCAGCACCTCCGAGATGGGGGTGGTCGGAGTGACAGTCACCGGACGGGGCGTCATCACATCGGCGGCGGTCACCGCATCGGCGGGCCCACCGCTCCGCATGATGTCCGAGATGGTGACGACGCCCGCCAGCCTGCCCTTGGCGTCGAGCACCGGCAACCCGTGGAGGCGATGGTCATCCATGGTGCGCTGCACCTGAACCGTGCTGGCGTCCACGACGGTCGAGACGATTTCGGGCCGAACGACGTCGCCTACCGACACCGTGTCGAGCAGGTCCACCTCACTCCGCCTCGTGAGCCTGACCCCCATCCTGCGCAGCGCCATCGTGTACACCGAGTCGGGATGGAAGCGATCCGCCAGGAAGGTCGCCAGCGAGGCTGCGAGCATCAGCGGAAGCACCAGCCCGTAGTCCTGGGTGATCTCGAACACGATGAGCATCGCCGTCAGCGGTGCCCGGGCAATGGCGGCAAACGTTGCCGCCATCCCGACCACTGCGAAGCTCCCCGGCTGAAGCTCCGAGACGTGCCAGAACGGCTGCACGATCTCGACGAAGGCTACGCCGATGGTTGCCCCGAGAAACAGGCTCGGCATGAACGCTCCGCCCGAGCCGCCCGAACCCATCGTCAGCGCGGTCGCCAGCACCTTGGCGCCGGCTATCCCGAGCAGCACGTACCAGACGACCGAGTCCGAAGTGATCAGGTTCAGCAGGCTACGCACGAACCCTTGACCGGTTCCCAGCACCCGTGGCTCGGCGAAACCCAGAGCAGCCACCAGTACCCCGAACAGCAGGGGACGCATCCACGACCGGCGGATCCACGAGACGTTCTCGGCGGTGTGGACCAGGCGTAGAAACAGCCATCCGACGAGAGCCGCGATCACCCCGAGAAGGGCATACAGGCCCAGCTCACGGGCGTCACCGACCCGATACGGAAACGCCCGCAGGATGAGATCCTCGCCGACGATGGACCGGGTCGTGACCGCAGCCGCCACCGAAGCCACCACCACGGCGTTGAGATGCCGCAGGGCGAAGTTGCCCAGGATCACCTCCATGGCAAACAGCATCCCGGCAATCGGGGCGTTGAATGAGGCACCGATTGCCGCGCCCGCGCCGGCGGCGACGAGGCTGCGCACCCGATCCTCACCCAGGCCGGAGTGCCGGGCGATCGACGACCCGATGGAGGACCCGACCTGGACGATGGGCCCCTCGCGTCCCGCCGACCCACCGACTCCGACCGTCAACCCGGTGACGAGGATCTTGAGGGGGGCGGAGCGTGTCGGGAGATAGCCGGAGCGGACGGCGAGGGCGGCGGTTGCTTCGGGCACGCCGTCACCGGCGACCTCTGGGGCGAACCGCCGGGCGATCCCCCATGCGGCCAGGAATCCGAGGGGGATCGTGATGAAGAAGATCGCCTTGGGCATATTGAGACCGTCTCCCGCCCAGACGACGAGATCGTCGATCCCCTGGAGTGCGCCGATCAGCGCCGCGGCGGCAAGGCCGACGAGCACGCCCACGGCAACTGCCAGCGCGAGAAACACCGTGGCCCCTCGCTGTCGGATCGGGGCCTGCACGACTGACCAGAATCGCTGCACCATCGGTCGGCTGACTCTATCGCGGGCCGATCGAGGCTCAGGCACAGGAGCGCAACACCCCGCAGCGGTAGTAGCTGAGATACACGAGTCGGCTCTGATCGATGCCGCTCTCCTCCAACGACGCCCGCATCGTCGGTGCCACCGCCTCGTCGAGGTCGAGCCAGGGACGAACCTCGATGCGAAGATCGTCGCGCTTCAGGCAGGTCACCGCCTCTTCGCATGGTGTCTCGTCGATCCACCCATCCATCTGCAGTCGTTCCACGATGAGCTGGGCCATTTCCGGGACCTCCATGCCGTCGCGGTCGATCACGAGACCGAGGCCGTCGCAGGCGGACGCATCGCAGGTGGAGTGCGAATCCACGATCTCGAAGGTCGACGGGAGGGCGAGATCCCCGATATCGGGGCTTTCGGACTTCGAGCCGTCCACGGACACGATGGCGGCAATGGCGATGACGATAAAGCCGGCCAGCATCGCGGCACCGAGCGCGAGCATCGCCGGCGGGAGCTTGCGGGCCTCGGCAATCACCGGCCGTGACCGCCTTGCAGGTCGCAGACCGATGACCTCGCCGGGCCGTGGAGCCTGGTCAAAGGTCCTGGGGGCGCGCTGCGGAAGAACGCGCCCATCGGTCCGACGACTCAGACCAGCTCGACGAGAGCCATCTCGGCACCGTCCCCGCGGCGGGGGCCGAGGCGGACAATGCGGGTGTAGCCTCCGGGACGCTCCTTGTAGCGGGGCGCGACCTCGTCGAAGAGCCTCGTGACGACCTCGGTGTCCTCGATGTCTTTGAGAATGGTGCGACGATCATGCAGCGATCCGCTTCTCGCCTTGGTGATCATCTTCTCGGCGTAGGGCCGGAGCATCTTCGCCTTGGCGACGGTGGTCGTGACCTTCTCATCCCAGAACAACTCCTGGGCGAGATTGCTGAGAATGTGCTTCTGGTGGCTGGCGCTGCCCCCGAGGCGCGCCCCCTTCTTGGGACGGGGCATCAGGCGGTGACCTCTTGGTCGCGTGACACCGCCAGCGACAACCCGAGTTCGTCGAGCTTGGCGGTGACTTCCTCGAGGCTCTTCTGGCCGAAGTTGGTGATGTTCAGCAACTCCTCTTCGGTCTTGAGCACGAGCTCGCCCACGGTCTGGATCTGGGCACGACGCAAGCAGTTGCGGGGACGCTCGGAGAGATCGAGCGCCTCGATGGGCAGATCGAGGTCCGGCGAGGAGGACTCGGCCGCCACCACATCACCCAACTGGAGGCCGATTCCCTCGCCGAAGTCTGCGAAGAGGCCCATGATCTCGTTCAGCGTCTTGCCCGCGGAAGACACGGCCTCCTTGGGCGTCACCGAGCCGTCGGTCGTCAGATCGAGAACCAGCTTGTCGAAGTTGGTCATCTGTCCGACCTGAGTGCTTCCGATCGTATAGGCGACCTTGCGCACCGGGGAGAAGATCGAATCGATCGGGATGACGCCAATGCCCTCGCCCCGGTTGTTCTTGTCGGCGCTGCGGTAGCCGACACCGCGTTCACACGACATCTCGACCTCAAGCTTGCCCGATGTGGAGAGGGTGGCGATGTGATGGTCACCGTTTACCACCTCCACCCCGGCGGGGGCCTTGATATCACCGGCGGTGACATCGCCCTTCCCCTTGGCGGACAGGTAGAGGGTCTGCGGCCCGTCGACATCGATCCTGAGGACCACCTGCTTGAGATTGAGGATGAGGTCCACGACGTCCTCGGTGACCCCGGGCACCGTTGAGAACTCGTGCTGGATGCCTTCGATACGCACGCTGGTGATGGCCGCCCCGGGAATCCGGGAGAGCAGCGTTCGGCGGAGGGTGTTGCCCAGGGTATAGCCGAAGCCCGGCTCGAGTGGCTCAACGATGAATCGCGATCGATTCTCGTTGACCACCTCTTCCTCGATCTGCGGACGCTGGACGATCAACACGGTCGGACCCCTTACTTCGAGTACAACTCGACGATCAGCTGCTCCTGGACCTGGGTGTCGATTTGCACCCGGTTCGGGAGGCTGGTGATGGTGATCTTGCGGGCATCCGTGTCGACGTCCATCCACTCGACACCGGACCGCTGCCCCGCCGTGTCGACGGCGTGCTGCACGACGATCATCTGGCGGCTGCGGTCGAGGATGGCCACTACGTCACCCGGCTTGACCCGGTACGAGGGGATCGTCACCCGACGCCCGTTCACCCGGAAGTGCCCATGCGAGACAAGCTGACGGGCCTGAGAACGCGATTCGGCGAAGTGGGCCCGGTACACGACGTTGTCGAGGCGGCTCTCCAGGATGCGCAGGAGGTTCTCGCCGGTGATGCCCTTCTGGCGGGCGGCCTCCTTGTAGTAGCCGCGGAACTGCTTCTCGAGCACGCCGTAGATCCGACGCGCCTTCTGCTTCTCTCGGAGCTGAATGAGGTATTGGGTCTCGCGGATCCGCCCCCGGCCGTGCTCACCCGGCGGGTAGGGCTTGCGCTCGATGGCGCACTTCGAGGACTCGCAGCGAGCGCCCTTGAGGAACAGCTTGGTGCGCTCACGCCGACACAGCTTGCAGACCGGACCCGTATAGCGCGCCATCAGCCGCCCCTCCGACGTTTCTTGAGGCGAACTCCATTGTGAGGCATCGGGGTGGCGTCCTTGATGCCGGTGACCTCCATGCCCATGGTCTGCAGCGTTCGGATTGCCGTCTCCCGACCCGACCCCGAGCCCCGCACGATCACATCCACCTTGCGCATCCCGTACTCACCGGCCCGGCGAGCGGCCTGCTCCGCCGCCACCTGGGCGGCGTAGGGCGTCGACTTGCGCGATCCCTTGAAACCCACAGTTCCGCCGGACGTCCACACGAGGGTGTTGCCGTCCTGATCGGTGATATTGATGATCGTGTTGTTGAAACTGGCCGTGATGTGCGCTTCGCCGTGAAGGATGTTCCTCCGTTCCCGGCGCCGCGGCTTCTTCTTGTCTGCCAAGAAAACGCTCTCCTACTACTTGGTGACCTTCTTCTTCCCCGCGATTGCCCGACGGGGGCCTTTGCGGGTGCGGGCGTTGGTATGCGTCCGCTGACCCCGGACCGGCAGACCGCGGCGGTGGCGGTTGCCCTGGTACGTGCCGATCTCCACCTTCCGCTTGATGTTCTGCGCGACCTCTCGCCGCAGGTCTCCCTCGACTCGGAAGTTGGCGTCGATGTACTGGCGGATCTTGCTGACCTCGTCGTCGGTCAGATCACGGACCTTGGTGTCGGGATCGATCTCCAATGCCAGGCAGACGTCCCTGGTACGACTCTTCCCCATCCCGAAGATGTAGGTGAGTCCGATCTCGACTCTCTTGTCGCGGGGGAGGTCAACCCCGGAGATACGCGCCATTCGTCACCCCTGTCGCTGCTTGTGTCGCGGATTCGAGCAGATGACCCAGACACGGCCATGGCGCCGAATGATGCGGCATTTCTCGCACATCTTCTTTGCGCTCGGTCGTACCTTCACCGGTCATCTCTCCTGTTGGGCTCACGTGCCGGGCACGACGGCGACCCACGGGGTGGGCTCCGAGGACCCGACGACGGTCACCGATCCGTAACGTCGTCAGCGGTTCTGACTGGATAATGCCTGCAAACACGCCAAATCAGCCCCGAAGGGCCGGACGGGAAGAGTAACGCGACCCGTGGTGAAGGACAAGTTGAGGTCGGGGGGGCAATTGGCGGTTGCCAATCGGAGCGGGTCGACCGGTCGGCACCGGCGAAGACCTGCAATTGGCAATTGGCAATTGGCAGAGGTGACCACGTTCCTGCGGGTAACGGGTAACGGGTAACGGGAGGCCGCATTCTGGCGGGCAGCGGGCAGCAGGTCGCGGGGAGCGGGAAGCGGGTAGCCGGTTGCGGGTAGCTACGGAAGCGTCAGCACCGTGGGGCCGTCGGCGGTGATCGCCACCGTGTGCTCGAAGTGGGCGCACAGGGAACCGTCGGCGGTGACCACCGTCCAGCCGTCGTCGAGTACCCGCGTCTCGGGAGAGCCCATGTTGAACATGGGCTCGATGCAGATCGCCATGCCTTCCCGCAGCTTCATCCCCTTGCCGGGGCGGCCATAGTTGAGCACCTGGGGATCCTCGTGCATCTGCCTGCCGATGCCGTGTCCCGTGTACTCCCTGACCACCCCGTACCCCTGCGGCTCGGCCACGAGGCTGATGGCGTGGCCGAGATCGCCGAGCCGCGTCCCCACGGTGGAGTGCTCGATACCCACTACCAGGGCGCGCTCGGTGACCTCGATCAACGTGCGCACCTCGGGGGGTATGTCGCCGATGGCGAAGGTGACGGCGGCGTCGGCATGCCAGCCTTGATGGATCGCCCCTGCGTCGACGGACAGGATGTCTCCATCCTGCAGAGACCGCTTCGACGGGATCCCGTGGACCAGTTCCTGATTGACGGACAGGCAGGTGTTGGCAGGGAATCCCCGATAGTTGAGGAAGTTGGGAGTGCAGTCCCCTTCCTGGATGATCTGCGCCGCGATCCGATCGAGTTCGAGCAGCGTGACTCCGGGCCCGGCTGCCGCTCGCAACGTCGCCAGGATGCGAGCGACCACCTGCCCGGCATGCCGCATCTTGGCGAAGTCGTCCTCGGTCTTGATCGTGATCACGCCCCCAGCACCCCGACGATCCTCGCCAGCACCTCCTCGATCGCCCCCACTCCGTCCACGGAACGCACCAACCCGCGTCCCAGGTAGAACTCGATGAGCGGAGCGGTCTGACTGTGGTACACGGTGAGCCGATTGCGCACCGCCTCCTCCGTGTCGTCGCTCCTGCCGCGCTTCAGAATGCGTTCCACGAGCTCGTCCTCGGCGACCTCAACGACGATCACCGCGTCGAGTCCTTCGTCGCCCAGTACCTCGTCGAGGGCCTCGGCTTGAGCCCGGGTTCGAGGGAACCCGTCGAGAAGAAACCCGCAGGCCGCGTCGGGTTGGCCGATCCGTTCCTCGACCATGCCGATCACGATCTCATCCGGCACCAGATCGCCGCTCTCCATGATCTCCCGGGCGCGTCGCCCCAGCGCCGTCTCCCGGGCCACATGGTCACGCAGCATCTCGCCGGTGGAGATATGGGGGATGCCGATCGCCCGGCACAGCACGGTGGCCTGAGTGCCCTTTCCGGCGCCCGGCGGCCCGAGGATGAGGAGGCGACGGCCCATCAGGGTCGCCTCGACATTCGACATTCGACATTCGACATTCGACTGACCGGCGATGGCCGAGGGCGTACGAGTCCGACGGGCGACGGGCGACGAGTGACGGGTGACGATCTTGCGGGCAGCGGGCAGCGGGCAGCGGGCAGCGGTCGTGAGGCCTCCGGCCTCACGACAAGAAGCCCTCGTAGTTGCGCATCATCAGCTGGCTCTCGATCTGCTTCATCGTCTCCAAGGCGACCCCGACGACGATCAGGATCGAGATGCCGGAGAAGCCGAGCGAGAGGTTGAAGTAGATGGCCACCACCGACGGCAGCACCGCCACCGTGGCGAGGAAGAGCGATCCGGGGAGGGTGATCCGGCTGAGGATGTGCTCCAGGTGCTTGGTCGTAGCCGATCCGGGACGAATCCCGGGGATGAATCCGCCCTGGCGCTGGATCATGTCCGATTGGCGCGCCGGATCGAACTGGATGGCCGTGTAGAAGTAGGTGAAGAAGACGATCAGCAGCCCAAACATGAACACGTACCACCACGAGGCGCCACTCACCAGGTTGTTGTCGATGAAGCGGCGGATCGGCCCGAAGAACCAGTTGTCGCTGGGAATCGACGATGCAACCAGCGCCGGGAAATACAGCACGCTGGAGGCAAAGATCACCGGGATCACCCCGGCGGTGTTCACCTTCAACGGGATGTAGGTGCTCTGCCCGCCCAGCATCTTCCGCCCGCGTATCCGCTTCGAGAATTGGATCGGGATCCTCCGCTGACCCTGGTCGATGAAGATGATCCCGGCGGTGAGAAGCACGAACATGGCGGCCACGCCGACGAACTTGGCGTTGGCGTATCCGCCTGCGGAGGTGGCCAGGACCACGAACTGCGAAGGAATGCTGCTCACGATCGCCACGAAGATGATCAGCGACATTCCGTTTCCAACGCCGCGTTGCGTGATCAACTCACCGAGCCACATGATGAACGCCGTGCCCGCGGTGAGGGTGATGACAATGATGAGCACCCGGCCGGGCGTGTAATTGGGGACCAGGTCGATCCCGTTCGTCAGGGTGCCCCGGTGGAACAGGTAGGTAAGTCCAGTCGACTGGAGCAGGGCGAGGATCACGGTGACGTAACGCGTCCACTGGGTGATCACCTTGCGGCCGGTCTCCCCTTCGTCCTGCAGCTTCTGCAGGCGGGGAATCACCACGGCCAGCAGCTGCATGATGATCGAAGAGGTGATGTACGGCATGATCCCGAGGGAGAACACCGAGAAGCTCTCCAACGCCCCTCCGGAGAACAGGTTGAGCAGGCCGACGATGCCTGCCGATTCCGCCTGGTCGGCGAACTGCTTGACGGCATCGATGCTGACCCCAGGTACCGGGATCGCCGCGCCGAGGCGGTAGATGCCGAAGATGAACAAGGTGAACAGCACCTTGTTGCGGAGGTCCCGGATCCGGAACATGTTGCGGAAGACGGAAAGCATCTCTGTCGCCTAAGCCTCTCGAAGAGTCCTGGACTCTACCGGCGTGTGGTTCGCTGCCGGCTGCCCGCTACCCGCCGCCGCGTCTTCTCCTGCGGGAAGCGGGAAGCGGGAAGCGGGAAGCGTCTTCACTCGATCACTTCCACGGTCCCGCCGGCGGCCTGGATCCGCTCGACGGCCCCAACGCTGAACGCATGGGCCCGCACCGTGAGTTCCTTGTCGAGGGCGCCCTCTCCGAGCACCTTGACCTTGCCGCGGCTCTTGATCAGGCCGGCGGTACGCAGCTCGTCGGGCCCGACGGTCGATCCCTTGCGGAAGCCGTTGAGCCGCTCCACGTTCACCACCACGTAAGTGATCTTGTTGCGGTTCTTGAACCCCTTCAACTTGGGCAGCCGGCGGTAGATGGGCATCTGCCCACCCTCGAACCAGGCGGGAACCTGGGTGCGGGCGCCGGAGCCCTTGGTGCCCCGTCCGGCCGTCTTTCCGCGACGCCCGCCTTCGCCCCGCCCTACGCGGATGCGGGACGCCTTGGCGCCGGGAGAGGGCTTCAGGTGATGCAGCTTCATGCTTCCTCGACCTCCACGAGATGGGCCACCTGGGCGAGCACGCCCCGCAGGTCGGCGCTGTCGGGCCGTTCGGTGACCTGGTTGATCTTGCGCAGACCGAGGGTGCGCACCGCGCCGCGCGTCTTCGGCTTCTCGCCGATGGTGCTGCGCACCAGGGTGATCTTGAGTGTCTTGGGTTTGGCCATGGGCGATGCCTCCGTCAGGAGCCGGGCTTGGCGGCTCGGCCCAGCTCGGCCGTCCGGTAGGCGGCCAGCAACGCCGGGGGCGTGATCTCTTCTGCGGTCTTCCCGCGGCGCTTCGCCACGGCATCGGGACGGTGCTGACCCATCAGGGCGTCCATCGTCGCCTTGGCCACGTTGACGTGGGTGGGCGAGCCGAGGGACTTGGCGAGCACGTCGCGAATCCCGGCGGCCTCGAGGATCTGCCGAACGGCACCCCCGGCGATGACCCCGGTACCGGGCGCAGCCGGCTTGATCAGCACGCGCGATGCCCCCTGCTTGCCGATTGCCTTGTGGATGATGGTCGTCCCCGCCATCGGAACCGGCTTCATGGCCTTGCGAGCCACCTGGAAACCCTTCTCGATGGCCGAGGGAACCTCTTTGGCCTTGCCGTAGCCGATACCGACACGTCCGTTGCCGTCACCGACGGCGACGAGCGCGGTGAACGAGAACCTGCGGCCTCCCTGCACGACCTTGGCCACCCGGTTGATGTGAATGACCCGTTCGTCGAACTGGGGACCCTCGGTTGCCCGCGAATCGCGGCCTCGGCCCGAATCTCTTCTAGACGTCAAAACTCCAAACCTCCCTCGCGGGCCGCCTCGGCCAGCGCCTTGACTCGACCGTGGAAGCGGAACCCACCGCGATCGAAGACGACCGAGGACACCCCGGCCTCCTTTGCGCGAGCCGCGACGAGCTTGCCCACCTCTGCCGCGGTCTCCACAGTGAGCGTTCGTTCCCGCAGAGCGGTTTCCTGTGACGACGCCGCGGCCAACGTGTGGCCATTGGAGTCGTCGATGACCTGCGCGTAGATGTAGCGGTTGCTCTTGTAGATCGCCAGCCGGGGACGGCCGGTGCTCCCCCGAAGGGAGCGCCGCACGCTGTAGTGACGACGGCGACGGGCGTCGGTGCGTGAACCCCTCATCGGGCCACCCCCGACTTCCCGGCCTTGCGCCGCACCACCTCGTCGACGTAGCGGATCCCCTTGCCCTTGTACGGCTCGGGTGGCCGGACCGACCTGATGTCGGCGGCCACCTGGCCGACCAACTCCTTGTCGATGCCCCGAACGATGATCCTGGTCGGCTCGGGAACCTCGAATGTGATCCCCGGAGGCGCCTCCACCTTCACGGGATGGGAGAAGCCCACGAGGAGCTCGATGGCATTGCCCTGGAGGCTCGCCCGATAGCCGACTCCGACACACTGCAGGTCCTTCTGGAAACCCTCGGACACCCCCACGACCATGTTCTGGAGCAACGCTCTGCTCAAGCCGTGCAGCGCACGCGAGGTCCGCTCGTCGTCCGTGCGGGCGACGGAGACCACGTCGTCGTCGAGGGAGAATGTCACCCGATCGCTGAACATGCGGGAAAGCGATCCCTTGGCACCCTTGACCGTGACGTTCGACCCGGCGATCGAGACGTCGACGCCGGCAGGCAGCTTGATGGGGGCGAGACCGATGCGGCTCATCACCACACCTCACAGAGGATCTCGCCGCCAAGGCTCCGGCGGCGCGCCTCCCGGTCGGGGAGCAGTCCCTGAGAGGTGGACACGACGACGACGCCGAGCCCTCCGTTCACCCGGGGAAGGTCGGACGCCCCGGCGTACACGCGCTTGCCGGGCTTGGACACCCGTCGCAGCCCCTCGAGCACCCGGCTGCGATTCGCCGCATAGCGGAGCTTGACCTCGAGCGTCTTGCGGGTCCCCGACGTCTTCACCTCGAAGCCATCGATGTAGCCCTCAGAAGCGAGGATCCGGGCGATCTCCTCCTTGAGCTTCGATGACGGCATAGAGACCTGCTCGTGCAGCGCCATGTTGGCGTTGCGAATCCGGGTGAGCATGTCTGCTACGGGATCGGTCAACATCGCTACCACGAAGCCTTTCTCACACCGGGGAGCTCGCCACGATGGGCCAACTGGCGCACACAGATGCGGCACATGCCGAACTTGCGGATGAAGGCGCGTGACCGCCCGCAGCGCCCGCACCGGCTGTATCCGCGCACTTTGAACTTGGGCGTCCGATTGGCCTTGGCAATCAGGGACTTCTTCGCCATCACACACCTGCCTGGGTCTGGGCACGGCGGAACGGGAACCCGAACGCGTCGAGGAGGGCACGCCCACCTTCGTCGTCCTTCGCCGTCGTGCAGATGGTGATGTCCATCCCGCGCACCTTGGTCACCTTGTCGAAATCGATTTCCGGGAAGATCAGTTGCTCGGTCACACCGAACGTGTAGTTGCCGCGACCGTCGAACGACCGGGGGTTGAGTCCCCGGAAGTCACGGACTCGCGGAATCGCCACCGCGATCAGCCGGTCGAAGAACTCCCACATGCGGTCGCCGCGCAGCGTCACCGACACGCCGATCGGCATACCCTCGCGCAGCTTGAAGTTGGCCACAGACTTGCGGGCCCGGTTCACTCGCGGCTTCTGACCGGCGATGATCGACAGGTCGGCGATGGCGGCCTCGATGACGTTCTTGTCGTTGATGGCGTCCCCGAGACCCATGTTGATGACGATCTTCGACAGCGTCGGCACGTCCATGGGGTTGTCCACACCAAGTTGGTCGCGTATCTCGGCGAAGACCCGGTCGCGGTACATCTGCTTGAGACGGGGAATCACAGGTCACCTCCGCACTTCACGCACACCCGACGCTTGTGACCGTCGGCGTCGGACTTGTGGCCGATGCGAGTGGGACCGCACGTCGAACACACGATCATCACGTTCGAAGCGTTGATCGGCATGTCCTTGTCGACGATTCCCCCCTGCATGGTCTGGCCTCGCGGCTTGGTGTGACGCTTCGCGGTCGCCACCCCCTCCACGATGATCTTGTTCTTACGGGGAAACACGTGGGCGATCCGGGACTCCTTGCCCTTGTCCTTGCCCGACACGACCATCACTCGATCCCCATTGCGCAGCTCCATCAGAGCACCTCCGGAGCGAGCGAGACGATCCGCATGAACTTCTTGTCGCGCAGCTCGCGGCCGACCGGACCGAAGATGCGGGTCCCCCGGGGCTGCTGCTGGTCGTTGATGATCACGCAGGCATTGTCGTCGAAGCGGATGTAGGTCCCGTCGGTGCGCCGCTTCTCCTTGTGCGTGCGCACCACGACCGCCTTCACGACCTCACCGCGCTTGACGGACCCGCCGGGGATGGCGTCCTTGACCGTGGCAACGATGATGTCGCCGATCCCGGCATAGCGGCGGCCGGAGCCGCCGAGCACGCGGATGCACAGGACCTCCTTCGCCCCGGTGTTGTCGGCCACCTTGAGGCGGCTCTCCTGGGAGATCATCTGGCACGCTCCACGATCTCGACGACCCGCCACCGCTTCGTCTTCGACAGCGGGCGGGTCTCCATGACCTTCACCGTGTCACCCTTGCGGGCGTCGTTGTGCTCGTCGTGGGCATGGAGCCTGGTCGCCGAACGCACGGTCTTGCGGTAGATGGGGTGACGGATCGCGCCGCTGATCTGGACGGTGACCGTCTTGTCACGAGCATCCGACACCACGACACCGGTGCGCACCTTGCGGCGGTCGCGCTCAGTCATTTCCCTCATCCTCCATCGCGTAGAAAGCTTCGATCTCCTGCTCGCGCATGATCGTGGCGATTCGGGCCACCTCGTGACGAACCGTGCGCAGCCGCGCGGTGTTGTCCAGCTGGTTGGTGGCGACCTGGAATCGCAGGTTGAAGAGCTCCTCCTTGGCCGACGCCAGCTTCTCTTGGAGTTCGTCGTAGTTCATGTCGCGCAGGTCTGCGGGTTTCACAGCTCTTCCCTCTTCACGAATTTGGTCTTGACCGGCAGCTTGTGGCCGGCGAGACGCATCGCCTCACGGGCGAGATCTTCGGTCACCCCGGAGAGCTCGAACATCACGCGACCCGGCTTGACGACGGCAACCCAGAACTCCGGGTTGCCCTTGCCGGAGCCCATGCGGGTCTCGGCAGGCTTCTGGGTCACCGGCTTGTCCGGGAAGATGTTGATCCAGACCTTGCCGCCACGCTTGATCTTGCGGGTCATCGCAACACGGGCGGCCTCGATCTGCCGAGCGGTGATCCAACCGGGCTCGACGGTCTGCAGGCCGAAGTCGCCAAAGACCACTGAGGTGCCACCCTTGGCGTTGCCGCGGAGGTGGCCCCGCTGTTGCTTGCGCCACTTGACGCGCTTGGGCATCAGCATGACATCACGCCTCTTCCTCGGGAGCAGTCTCGACCGCGGGAGCCACGGTCGGATCCTCTTCCGCGACCGGAAGCGAGGCCTGGTCCTCTTCGGCGACGTCCAGCGTCTCCGAAGCCATCACCCGCTCCTCCTCGAATTCGGAAAGGGCCGCTTCGGCGTCGACCTTCCGGCCGCCCCCCGCCTCGACCAGGCGCTTGCCGCCCCCTGCCTCGACCAGGCGCTTGCCGCCCCCCGCCTCGATGAGCCCCCGCGGCTTCTCGCCGGCGGCCTGCTCGGCCCGCGCCTTGGCGGGGGCGCGCCGCGACGAAGGACCGCCGGTAGCCAGTGCGGCCTCGGCTGCGATCTTCTCACGGGTTGCCGAGAGCGAAGGCACGACGTCGCCCTTGTAGACCCAGACCTTGACGCCGATGGCGCCAACCGTCGTTCGAGCAGTGGCGATGCCGAAGTCGACGTCGGCGCGGAGGGTGTGCAGCGGCACGCGGCCCTCGCGATACCACTCCCGCCGTCCCATGTCGGCGCCTCCGAGCCGGCCCGAGCACTGCACCCGAACGCCCTGGGCACCGGCCTTCATCGCGGTCTGCACAGCGCGTTTCATGGCACGGCGGAACGAAACCCTGCCCTGGAGTTGGTCGGCGATCCCGCGGGCAAGCAGTTGGGCGTCGGTCTCCGGGTCCTGCACCTCGATCACGTTGATCTTGATCTCGCGATCGGTGAGCTTCTCCAGCATGTTGCGCAGCCGGTCAACCTCGGAACCGCCCCGGCCGATCACCACGCCGGGTCGAGCCGTGTGGATGTCGACCTGAACCTTCTTGTCGCCGATGCGCTCGATCTCGATACGCGACAAGGCGCCGCGGGTGAGTTCGTCGGTGAGCATCTTGCGAATCCGGGCATCCTCGAGCACCTGTGAGGCGTAATCCTTCTCGCTGTACCAACGGGACTTCCAGTCGGTGACGATGCCGAGGCGGAGGCCGTAGGGGTGGATCTTCTGACCCATTACTCACTCTCCTCTTCGCGTCCGTCACCCACCACGATCGTGATGTGGCTGGTGCGCTTCAGAATCTGCGCCGCCCGGCCGCGGGCACGCGCCTTGAACCTCTTGAGGGTCGGGCCCTCGTCTGCGTAGGCCGCAACCACCCGAAGCTCCTCGGCGTCGAGGGAGTGATTGTGCGAGGCGTTGGCCACGGCCGACTCGAGCACCTTTGCCACCGTTGGCGATGCACCCCGGTTCGTGAACGACAGCACGTGACGGGCCTCCGCGACGGGCAGGCCGCGCACGAGGTCGAGAACCAGGCGGACCTTGCTCGGTGCCTGACGGATGTGGGTGGCGCGCGCTTGAACCTTCATGACATCTTCCTCGCGGCGCGGTCCCCGGAGTGACCCCGGAAAGTGCGGGTCGGGGCGAACTCACCGAGCTTGTGGCCGACCATCGACTCGGTTACGTAGACCGGGACATGCTTGCGTCCGTCGTGTACGGCAATGGTCTGGCCGACCATCTCGGGCAGGATCGTCGAACGACGGCTCCAGGTGCGGATGACTCTCTTGTCCCCGGTCTTCGCGGCGCGCTCCACCTTGGCGAGGAGATGCTCGTCGACGAATGGACCCTTCTTCAGTGAGCGGGCCATGCGCCCTCCTTCCGGCGGCTGGCGGAGGGGTTCGCCGGCGCCGATGAACGACGCGCTCTGCCAGGACCCCCGTCGCGCGGGCCGGTGGCGAACAAGATCGTCGAGTCCATCATCAACTCCGCTTCCCCTTCTTGGTGCGGCGCCGCACGATCAGGCGGTCGCTCGCCTTCTTCTTCTTCCTCGTCCGTCCTTCCGGCTTGCCCCAGGGGCTCACCGGATGGCGCCCGCCGCTGGCCTTCCCCTCGCCGCCACCCAGCGGGTGATCCACCGGATTCATGGCGACCCCGCGGCTCTGCGGCCTGACACCTTTCCACCTGCTGTGGCCGGCCTTGCCGCCCTTGGTGAGCTCGGACTCCGGATTGCCCACCTGGCCGACAGTTGCCCGGCAGTCCAGGGGAACGTTGCGCATCTCCCCCGAGGGGAGGCGGAGCAGCGCGAGGTTGCCCTCCTTGGCCACCAGTTGGATGCCGGTCCCGGCAGCCCTCCCCAGCTTGGCACCGCCACCGGGGCGCATCTCGACGGCGTGGACATTCGTGCCTGCGGGGATGTTGCGCAGCGGCAGGGCATTGCCGGATCTGATCTCGGCCCGGGCTCCGGACTCGACGATGTCGCCCACCGCCAGCCGCAGCGGGGCAAGGATGTACCGCTTCTCGCCGTCGTGGTAGTGGAGCAGTGCGATGCGGGCGTTGCGGTTCGGGTCGTATTCGATCGCGGCGACCGTGGCCGGGATGCCGTCCTTGTTCCGGCGGAAGTCGATGATCCGATACCGCTGCTTGTGACCTGCCCCGCGATGACGGGAGGTCATGCGGCCGTGGACGTTGCGACCACCGGTCGACGACTTCTTGGCGAGCAGGCTCTTCTCCGGCTCGCTGGTGGTGATCTCGGCGAAGTCGGACACCGTGCGGAACCGCCGGCCGGGCGAGGTGGGCTTGTACTTCTTCACTGCCATGAGGCCACCTCGCGATCATCCCGGAGCGCGCCAAACGACGCTCCCCGCTGCCCGCTACCCGCTGCCCGCTGCGAGGCGATCCGGCGAGTAGCCGGAAGCCGGAAGCCGGTAGCCATCCATGCTGTCCGCGACCCGCTGCCCGCTGCCCGCAAAGACACGGTCTTGCCGGTAGCCGGAAGCTGGTAGCTGGTAGCCCCGCTGCCTGCGTCACCGGTGAATCTGTGCATCACGTCCCTCACACTCCAAAGATGTCTATCTCGTCGCCGGCGGCCAACGTCACCAGGGCGCGTTTGACGCTCGGCCTCGTCCCGAAGACGTACCCGGTCCGCTTCCGCTTTCCCTTGCGATTTACGGTGTTCACGCGGACGACCTTCACGCCGAAGATCGATTCGACCGCCTGGCGGATCTCCGTCTTGGTCGTCCGGCGATCGACGCGGAAGGTGTAAGTGTTGGAAGCCTCGATCAGGTCGTAGGACTTCTCGGACACGACCGGCTCGATGATGAGGTCGCGCGGATTCTTCATGACGCTACCTCGTCGTCGCGGACGAAGTCGTCGGTGGCGACCTCGTAAGCCTTGGCACCGACCAACTCGATGGCATCGCCGGTGAAGATCACCGTGTCCGCCCAGAGCACGTCGTAGGTGTTCAGCTGGGTGGTGGTGATGACGTTGACCGTGGGGAGGTTGCGCACCGAGCGCTCGACGAGACGATCGGCCCGACCGATCACGAAGAGGGCCTTGCCGCCAACACCCATCGCGGCCAGCATCGCCACGGCCCGCCTGGTCCTGGGGGTGTCCCAATCGAAGGACGACACCACTCGGATCTCGCCGTCTGCCGCTCGGGCCGATAGCGCGCTGTGGAGCGCCAGCCTGCGCATCTTCTTGGGAGTGCGCTGCGTGTAGTCGCGAGGGCTCGGTCCATGGACCACTCCGCCGGTTCGCCACTGGGGTGCCCGCGTCGATCCCTGGCGGGCGCGGCCGAGACCCTTCTGCGCCCACGGCTTGCGGCCTCCGCCCCTGACTTCGCCTCGGGTCTTCACCTTCGAGGTGCCGCTGCGGGCGGCGGCGAGTTGGGCGGTCACCACCTGGTGCATCACGGGGATGTTCGGCTCCCGGCCAAAGATGGTGGCGTCGAGGGCCATCTCGCCTGTCTGGTTACCGGCGGAGTCGTATACGCGAGCCATGGGTGTGTCAGCCACCGGCCTTCACCGCCTCTCGCACCAGAACCACTGATCCGGCGGCACCGGGAACGGCTCCGCGCAGCATGAGGATTCCCCGATCGGCGTCGACCGCGACGACCTCGAGATTCAGAACGGTTGTCTTCTCGCCGCCCATTCTTCCGGCCATGCGCATGCCCTTGAACACCCGGGATGGCGTCGCGCACGCACCGATGGAACCCGGAGCCCGGTGCACCCGGTGCGCGCCGTGGCTCGCACCCTGGCCGACGAAGTTGTGCCGCTTCATGACGCCCTCGAAGCCCTTGCCGCGACTCACGCCGGCTACGTCGGCGAGCCCGCCTTTGGTGAGCACGTCGGCAAGCGAGATCTCCTGCCCCACCTTGTAGGTGTCGGGATCATCAACGCGTATCTCGACGAGATGACGGTGCGGCGTGAGACCGGCCCGAGCAAAATGTCCTGCGGTCGGCTTGTTGACCTTGTGGACCGGAAGCTCGCGGTAAGCGATCTGAATCGCCCCGTACCCGTCGGTGTCGGGCCTCTTGATCTGCACGACGCGACAGGGACCGGCCTTGATCACGGTCACCGGCACGGCGCGGGACTCGTCATCGAAGACCTGGGTCATGCCCAGTTTCTCGCCGAGGATGGCCTTCACGTCTTTATCTCCACTTCGACCCCGGCCGGCAGGTCGAGGCGCATGAGGGAGTCCACTGTCTTGGCGGTCGGCTCGAGGATGTCGAGCAGACGCTTGTGCACTCGCATCTCGTAGGTCTCCCGCGAGTCCTTGTGGACATGGGGGCCGCGAATGACCGTGTAGCGGTGAATCTCGGTGGGCAGCGGAATCGGACCCTTGATCTTGGCCTGGGTGCGAATCACCGTCTCAGCGATCTTGCGCGCCGACTCGTCGACCACTTCGTGGTCGTACGCCTTCAGGCGAATCCGGATCCGATGCTCGCTGGCCATGCCGTTCTTCTTCTTCTTCTTCTCTTGTGTTCTTGTCTTGCGGGTAGCGGGCGACGGTTCTATTTGTGGATCTTGACGACACGGCCGGCACCCACCGTCCGGCCACCCTCACGAATCGCGAACCGCAAACCCTCATCCATCGCAATCGGGTGGATCAACTCCACCAGCATCTCCGTATTGTCCCCAGGCATCACCATCTGCGTCCCCTCCGGCAACGTGATCGAACCCGTGATATCCGTCGTCCGGAAATAGAACTGCGGCCGATACCCCGAAAAGAACGGGTTATGCCGCCCCCCCTCCTCCTTGGTCAACACATACACCTGAGCATCAAAGAGGGTATGCGGAGTAATCGACCCGGGAACACACACCACCTGACCCCGCTCAACATCATCCTTACCCGTACCCCGCAACAACAACCCCACATTGTCCCCAGCCCGCGCCTCATCCAACAACTTCCGGAACATCTCCACACCAGTCACCGTCGAACGCTGCGTAGGACGAATCCCCACAATCTCCACCTCAGAACCCACCCGCAACAAACCCTGCTCCACCCGACCAGTCACCACCGTCCCCCGACCAGTAATCGAAAACACATCCTCAATAGGCATCTGGAACGGCTTATCCACATCACGAGACGGCTCCGGAACATACGAATCCACCGCAGCCATCAACTCCAACACATGAGCAGCCTCAGAAGCATCCCCCTCCAACGCCTTCAACGCCGACCCCCGCACCACCGGCACCTCATCACCCGGAAACTCATACTCCGTCAACAGATCCCGAACCTCCAACTCCACCAAATCCAACAACTCAGGATCATCCACCATGTCAACCTTGTTCAAAAACACCACGATGTACGGCACACCCACCTGACGCGCCAACAACACATGCTCCCGAGTCTGCGGCATCGGACCATCCGCCGCCGACACCACCAAAATCGCCCCATCCACCTGCGCCGCACCCGTAATCATGTTCTTCACATAATCAGCATGACCCGGCATATCCACATGCGCGTAATGACGATTCACCGTCTCATACTCCACATGCGCAATCGCAATCGTGATACCCCGCTCACGCTCCTCCGGCGCCTTATCAATATCATCAAACGCCGTAAACCGATTCGTCCCACCAACCCCCGACTCCACCAACGCCTTCGTAATCGCAGCCGTCAACGTCGTCTTCCCATGATCAATATGACCCATCGTCCCCACATTCACATGCGGCTTCGACCGCTCAAACTTCTCCTTACCCATGGGT
>MELR01000032.1:2655-31795 GCA_001767695.1 Actinobacteria bacterium RBG_16_68_21 | reverse complement strand
AGGCGAGCCCGCGTTGGTTGCCCATCGATTCATAGGTCTCGGCGGCGGAGTCGAACGCCTCCAGGGCCGACCCGAGTCGATTGGTGATCACCTGGAGGATTCCCAGGTTCATCTGGTAGACGGCCTCCCCGTGTCGGTAGCCGATCGCCCGGGAGATGTCGATCGCTCGGATGAAGTCCTTCTCGGCACTCTCCGGCTCACCGCGTTCCATCCGGAGGGTCCCCAGCATGCCGAGAACCTCGGCCTGCCCGCGGGCGTCGCCGAGATCGCCGTAGAGCGCCAGCGCGGCCAGCAGCTGCGATTCGGCCTCCCCGAATCTCTGCAGGTCGATGAGGTTCTGGCCAAGGGCATTGCGGGCGTCGGCCTCCTGGCGGCGGTCGGTGCCGCGGAACCCGGCGGCTTCTTCAAGGAACCGAACCCCCTCGGCGGCGCGTCCTCCGAAACAGGCGATCATGCCCAGTGCGGTGAGGGCGGACACCGTGGCACCTGGTTCGCCCGACGCCTTGGCTCGGGCGAGTGCCTCGGCCGCCTCGGCCTCTGCCTCGGGGAAGCGATCCTGGTGGGCGAGCCACCATGCCCGGCGCCGGTGCACATCTCCCCGCGTTGCCGCGTCGGCGAATCGCTCCAACCGTTTGAGAACGTGGTCCTGCTCGTCGCGCCTTCCGAGGACGTCGAGCACCTCCTCATGGAGGGCCGCAACCGAGAACCGCCGGGGTCCCGGTGCACTGATCTCGTCGAGGGTCCCCGACGCCCGTTCGAGGTGAAGGGCCGCCGTGTCGTAGGCGTGGACCGTCATGGCGTGCTGGGCGGCACGCTCCAGATACTCGGCGGCGCGGTCGGGGATGCGGGCGGTGACGAAGTGGTGGGCGAGGAGCTCCACCTCTGAGGGCCGGCGGGCTTCGATGGCCAGGGCGACCCGCCGATGGAGGTCGAGCCGGCGGGACAGGGGAAGGTCGTCGTACACCACCCGGCGCATCAGTTCGTGGCCGACCGTATAGGCGCCCTCCCCGGCGGTGACCAGCCGGCGGCGCACCAGATCGTCGAGCGCGGCGAGCGCTGCCTGATCCTCCAGCTCCGATCCCGAGACGACTTCCTCGAGCAACAGCTCCCCATCGTGAATCGCCACCATCTCGAGGGTCTTGCGGGAGCCCGCGTCGAGGGACTCGAGGCGATGCCTGATGAGGGCGTGGACCGTCGGGGTGACCGGGAGGCGATCGCGGGGGGAAGGCGATTCCTCGAGTGGGGCCTCCGCCTCGTCCAGCCCGTCCTTCTCGTAGAGGGCACGGAGCGTCTCGACGATGAACAGCGGGATGCCTCCGGTGTCGCGGTGGAGGCGTTCGGAGAACTCGCGACTGACCTCGGCGCGATCCAGGCTGCGGCGGATCAGCTCCTCGGTCTGCGCCGGGGAGTACGCCGACAGGGAGAGGCGCTCGCAGTGAGGCATCCGGTCGAGTTCGCGCAGCAGCTGCCACACCTCGGCCCGTTCCCGCGCTTCGCCGTGCCGATAGGAGACGGCGAAGAGGATGCGCCGGTCGGCGATCCGGCCGGCGATCTGGGTCAGTGCCTGGATCGTGTCGTCATCCGCCCAGTGGACGTCTTCGAGAACCACCAGGGTCGGGCCGATCTCCGCCAGCTGTCGGAAGGCGACCGCGATCGCCTCGCGCATCCGCGCCTGTTCGTCGGCGCGCCGAACCGGCGTCTCGGTTGGCTCGGGAGCATCGCCCCTTCCGAGGGCCGGAGTGAGCGGGGAGAGCACCTCGGCCCACATCGGCTCGAGGCGGTTGACCAGCTGCCGGGCGCGCAGCCCGACGACATCTCCGAGGGCGGCCGCCAATGGTCCATAGGGATGACCCCCGCTCGGCATCGAGCGTCCCCACAGGACGTCCATGCCTCGCCAGCGGGCGTCCTGCACCATCTCGGCGAGGAGCCGGGTCTTGCCGACCCCAGACTCGCCCTCGACGAGCACCACGCCGCCCTTGCCGTCGAGCACCTCGTCGAGTCGTTGGGCGAGGCGGGATCGTTCGGTGTCGCGTCCGACGAACGGTGCGGGTTCGGCCAGGCCGAAGAGGGGGGATTCCTCCGGGTTCGGAGCGGCCCGCCCGCCCACGGCCCGATCGGCGAGGGTGGCTTCGTAGAGATCGATCGTCTCGGGCGACGGCGTGCTTCCCAGCTCTTCGGCGAGGATGCGCCGGCATTCCTCGTACTGGCGGATGGCGTCGTTGTGGCGTCCCAGCAGCACCGCGATGCGCATCACCCGGCGGTGAGCCTCCTCGTCGAACTCGTCCTCCTGGGCGAGACGGCGCGCCGTGACGTGGGCCGCCTCGTAGTCCCCCTTCGCCATTGCGATGTCGACAAGGTGCTCCAGCGCTCCGAGGAATCGGCTGCGCAGCCGATCCTGGTCCGGAAACAGCCAGTCGTCGTAGAAGCCGGCGAGCAGATCTCCGCGATACAACTCGACCGCCCGGGCGAGGTGTGTGGCCTCGTCGGATCGATCGGTTCCGGCGCGATCGATTGTGCTCTCGAACTCGTCGACGTCGAGCCAGAACGAGGCCTCCGGGTTGAACCGGACGGTGTCCGGTGTTCCGATCAGAAACCGCTCGACGTCGCTCTCGCCGATAGTCGTCTGCACCTGCCACAGTGCCTGGCTGAGCCGGCGTCGTGCCCGAGACTCCTCAAAGTCCGGCCAGAAGATGCCGGCAAGGAGGTCCCGGGTGTGGGCCCGCTCGCGATTCAGCACCAGGTACGCGAAGAGAGAGCGCGCGGCGCGCAGCGGGAGCTGGTCGAGGACCCGCCCATCACGCCCCAACTCGAAGCCACCGAGCAGGCGAATCTCCAGCGTTCCCATGGTCGGTCACGCTAGTCCCAGAGGTTCGCAGAAGGGCAGGTAGGTCGTCTCCTGGACGGACACCGAGGTACCGGTAGGCTCGAATGCATGCCGGCCGCAGCCAACCTGGTCGAAGACCTCAGGCGAGCCCTGGGCGCGGAGGGTGTCAGGGCGGAACCGCTCGACCAGAGGTTGTTCTCCAAAGATGCCGGGGTGACCCGGGGCGAGGTCGTCGCCGTCACCTTCCCGCGGAATGCGGTTCAGGTATCTCAGGTCGTCCTGATAGCCGCCAGACACGGGTACCCCATCGTCGCCCGGGGAGCGGGCACCGGACTCGCCGGAGGCGCGGTCCCCTCGCAACCTGCGGTCCTCATCGTCACCACCCGCATGGATGACGTCGTGGTGGATGAAGCCAACCGGACGGCGTGGGTGGGCCCGGGCGTCATCAACCTCGACCTCTCGCGCCGCACGGCCTCGCTCGGGCTGCATTTCGCTCCGGACCCGTCGTCGCAAGCGGCGTGCACGCTCGGCGGCAACGTCGCCTGCAACAGCGGAGGACCGCACTGTCTCGCCGAGGGATCCACCGTCAACCACGTGCTCGCCGTCGAGTTCGTCGATGCCCGTGGCCAGATTCTGACCGTGGGAGGGACGGCTCCGGATCCGGCCGGCCTCGACGTTCGCTCCGTGGTGGTCGGTTCCGAAGGGACTCTTGGCGTCGTCACCCGGATCCTGGTCAAGCTCACCCCCAACCCCCCGGCGGTCAAGACCATGCTGTTGGCCTTCTCGAAGGTGTCGGACGCGGCGGCGACCGTCTCCGAGGTGATCGCCTCCGGGATCGTCCCCGCCGCGTTGGAGATGATGGATCAGCCCATGGTGCGGGCCGTGGAGAACTTCGTCCACGCCGACCTTCCGGTGGCCGCCGCCGCAGTACTGCTCGCGGAGGTGAACGGTCACGTCGCCGCGGTCGATGCCGAGGCGGACGTGATCATCTCGGTGGGCCGGCGCCACGGGGCGACCGAGGTCCGCCTCGCCGCCGACGAGCGCGAGCGACTTCTGATGTGGAAGGCGCGCAAGTCCGCCTTTGGCGCAATTGCCCAGATAGCGCCCGACTACTACCTCCACGACACGGTCATCCCTCGCAACAGGCTCGTCGAGGCGCTGGAGGAGATCTACGCGATCGCCCGTCGCAAGGACCTGCTGGTCATGAATGTCATCCACGCGGGCGACGGGAACCTCCACCCCCAACTCGTCTTCGACGGCTCGGTGCCGGGTCAGCTGGAGATCGTCAAGTCCGCCGCCGTCGAGATCGTCGAGATGTCGATCAGGCTCGGCGGAACGCTGTCCGGGGAACACGGCATCGGCCTGGAGAAGAGGGATCTCATGTCGTTGGTCTTCTCGGCTGTGGATCTCGATGCCCAGGCGCGACTGCGGGAGGCCTTCGATCAGGACCACAGGTTCAACCCGGGGACGGTGCTCCCCGCCGGCTCGCGGTGCTTCGACTTCGGCCGTTCGGTGGCGGAAGGTGCCTGGGTGTGACCGCTCTGCGTTCCACCGTGGCCCGTCTGTTCGGCAAGATGGTCGCCGAGGCGCCGGGCTCTCCTCCCGCAGATTTCACCCTCGCCCCCACGACAGCCGATGAGTGCGCCGCGATCCTCGACATGGCGTCCGAGCATCGACTGCGCGTACTGCCGTGGGGCGGAGGAACCCATCAAGGCATGGGCGGCCGGGTGGAGCCGAACGTCGTGCTGATCACCACCCGGCTCGGAGGGATGAGTGAGGACACCGCCGACCTGACGATCACGGCTGGGGCCGGGATCGGCGCCGCCGCGATGGAGGAGCGGTTGTTGGAGCGGCGGCAGACTGCGCTGTTCCCCGAGGACTCGGGGGTCTCGACCGTGGGCGGCATGGTCGCCTCCGGATCTTCGGGATGGCGCCGCCTCCGCTACGGGCCGACCCGGGACCGGGTGATCGAGGTGGTGCTAGCCACCGGCGACGGACGGCTGGTGAGAGGCGGTGCCCGCATTGTCAAGAACGTCACCGGATACGACATCCCCCGGCTGGCGACTGGCTCCTTCGGTTCGCTGGGTGTGATCGTGTCTGTCTCACTCAAGCTGTGGCCCATGCCGGAGGCGGCGGCGACCGTGCGGGTCGACGACATCGGCGCGGCTCTGATCCGGGCCTATCGGCCCCTGGCCGCCCTCGAGACCCGTCAGGGGTGCGCGATCTACCTGAGCGGAACCCCCGCCGAGGTGACCGCTCAGGTCGCCGAGCTCGGTGGGAACGCCGAGGAGGGCCACGCTTGGCCAGGTCGGCCAACGGGGCCGTTCGTCGTGGCGATTCGGGTGCCGCCGGCATCGACGGCCGCCGCGGTGGGACGGCTTCCGCGAGATGCCCAGTTCGTTGCCGCCCACGGAGTGGGGGAGGTGATCGTGTCGCTGTCCCCCGACGACGGCGAAACCCCGCTTGCGTTGCGCTCCTGGGCCGAGGACCTCGGGGGCGCGGTAGTGGTACTCGCCGCCCCCGTGGGGCACGGCTTCGACCCATGGGGAACACCCCCGGCGTCTTTGGACCTGCAACGCCGGATTCGGGCGGCCTTCGATCCGGTGGGGGTGATGGTGCCCGGGCGGATGCCGGGGGACCGATGACCGTCTGGCAGACCAAGTGGGCACCGACACCGCGGGAACTGGCGGCTTGTGTCGAATGTGGGCTGTGCCTGCCGCACTGCCCGACGTTCCGCCTCACCGGCGATGAGACCGCATCACCGCGGGGTCGGCTCAACGCGATGTCTGCAGTGGCCGCCGGGACGTTGCCTCTCGACTCCGCATTCGCCGAGGTCATGGAGTTCTGCCTGCAGTGCCGGGCGTGTGAAGCCGCTTGTCCCTCGCTGGTCCGTTTCGGCCGAGTGATGGAAGGTGCCCGCGCCGAGGTCGCTGCGGCGTTTCCCCGGGAAGGCAGACTGGGAAGGCGGGTGGCGGGGCACTGGCTCGAGTCTCCTCGCGCCGTCGGGGTGGCCACGTTCGGCGCCGCCCTCGCTCAGAGGATCGGTGGACGGCATTGGTTCCCCAGGCGGTTGCGGGTGGGGTTGACGGGACTGCGACGGCTCCCCCTCCGGCGCCGCAGCATTCGCGGCCGTGACGTCGGCGCTGGGTCGGATCCCGTCGCCACCGTCGGCCTTCTCGCCGGATGCGTGATGGATCCCTGGTTCGCCGCCGTTCATGAGGAGACCATCGGTGTTCTCGTCTCCGCCGGCTATCGCGTGGTCGTTCCCGACGACCAGACGTGCTGCGGCGCGCTGGCGGCTCACGACGGCGCCGCCGACGATGCCGCCCGGCTGGCCGCCACAAACGTGCAGGCATTCGCCGGGGTCGATCTGGTGGTGGCAAATGCCGCAGGTTGCTCAGCCCACCTCGCCGGGTACGGCCACGTCGTGGAAGCGGGCACCGAGCTGGCGTCGCGAGCGATCGACGCGACCGTGTTGGTGGCGAGGGCGATCGGCGCGGGGCGGCTTCCCCAGCTCCCCTCGAACGGCCGCCGGGCCGCCATCCAGGATCCCTGTCACCTGCGCCACGCGCAACGGGTAGTCGACGAACCGCGGTCGATCCTGCGGGCGGCGGGGTTCGAGGTCGTCGAGATCGATCCCGACGGGTTGTGCTGTGGGGCCGCGGGTACCTACTCGGTCGTTCGCCCCGACACCTCGTTCGAGTTGGGCGAGCGCAAGGCCGCCCAGGTGCGGGCCGCTGCGGTCGACCTGGTGGCGTCGGCGAACCCCGGCTGCGAGATCCAACTTCGTGCCCATCTCGGCTCCGGGGTCAGGGTCGCCCACCCCATCGAGATCTACGCCGAAGCGCTACATTCTGCTCGGGACCACGATCTTGCGGGTAGCGGGTAGCGGTCTTCGCCTCAGGCCTGCTGCAGTTCGCCCGCCTCGATCATCACGCCGCCGGAGCGGACGGTTGCCTCGACGGTGAGCACCGGGGCGTCGGGAGGCAGGTCCTCGGGCGGAGTCGTATCGACGTCGACCGTGCCGCCGACGACATCGTCGGCGACCACCACCATCCAGGTTGGCGGGACCGCGATGCGGACCCCGCCGGCGGCGACGTTCAAGGCAACATGGCCGCCGTTCGGGTCGAGGGTGGCCTCGCGCAGGTCGAGATCCACTCCGCCCATCACAACCCGGGCGGATACCAGACGCAGCGCCTTCGCCCGACTGGTGATCTGGCGTCCGCCGACGATGGCACCCACCCGGAACTCGTCGGCGTCGGGATCCGAGTCGCCCTCGAAATTCCGGGAAAGCAGTTGGCCCACCGCCCACATCGCGGTGCCCACGAGGAAGAACGAGAACACGAATTTGAGAAGCCGTCGCATGAGGGCACGATACCCCTTCGCCGTCGCCCGTCGCCCGTCTCCTCTCCCCCTCTCATTCCGATTGGAGCGGGGTCGGGAGAAGGGCAACGACTCCGCACAAACCGTGTCGACCGATCCCGTTAGCCTCCGGCGATGCACCGAGTCGCCACCGGACCGATCCTCGTCGTGGCGGCAGCAGTCCTGTGGGGGACCACGGGAACCGCCCAGGCCCTGGGACCCGCCGGCATCACACCCGAAACCGTGGGCGCGGTACGCATGGCGGGTGGTGCCACCCTGGCGATCTACGCGATGGTGCGCGGCGAGACCGTCCCGGTGCGCTCGCTGTTCGGACCGGCCCTGCTGGCCGCGGTCGTGGCCATGGCGGCCTCGCAACCGCTGTTCTTCACCGGGGTCGCCCGCACCGGCGTGGCCGTGGGCACCATCGTCACCATCGGAACGGGGCCGATCCTCGCCGGTCTGCTCGGTTGGGCGATCCGGGGAGAACGGGTGGGGCGCCGCTGGGTGATCGCCACGGTGCTCTCGGTGTGTGGCGCAATCCTGCTGGTCTCCGGCGGGGCGGAAGCTGGAATCGACATCACCGGAGTGCTCTTCGCCCTGGGAGCCGGAGTCACCTGGGCGGTGTACCTCGTGTCCGCCAAGGAACTGCTCGACCACCATCCCCCTGTCTTCGTGGTCGCGGTGGTGTTCAGCGGCGCGGGCCTTCTGCTCGCCCCCTGGTTCTTCCTATCGCACCCGGGATGGATCCTGTCGATTCGCGGGGCGGCTGTGGTCGTCTGGCTCACCATGGTCGCCACCGCCCTGTCATATGTGTTCTTCGCCACCGGCCTGCGCACCTCACCGATCGCCACCGCGGCCACCGCGACCCTCGCCGAACCGGTTGCCGCCGCCGTCCTGGGCATGACCATCCTCGGGGAGCCGTTGCGCGTCACCACGATCAGCGGTGTCCTACTCGTTGCGGTGGGCCTGTTGGTGCTGTCTGCCGAACAGCCGGTCGAGCCGGTCGCCGACGTGGACGACGTGCCCCCGACCTTGCCCGAACGCCTGCCGCAGTAGGAACCGCCCCGAAAATGGGCGCCGTCATCCCCGGCGGGGCTGTTTGCGTGCCCGCTAAGGTCGTTTCGCCCTACCCCGATCACCCCTTCGCGGGCGATGGTTGACGGACGCGAGTGAAGGAGGGGACGCTCTGTGACACGTCCCGTGGTCACCATCGACGGCAATGAGGCCGCTGCGAATGTGGCGCACCGGCTGAGTGAGGTCATATCGATCTACCCGATCACTCCGGCTTCGCCCATGGGCGAGCTGGCCGATGCGTGGTCGAACATCGGACAACCCAATGTGTGGGGCACGGTCCCCACCGTCATCGAGATGCAGAGCGAGGCGGGGGCCGCCGGGGCGGTCCACGGCGCTCTCCAGGCTGGCGCACTGACCACCACCTTTACCGCCTCTCAGGGTCTGCTCCTCATGCTCCCCAACATGTTCAAGATCGCCGGCGAACTCACCGCGGCAGTCATCCACGTTGCCGCTCGCACCGTCGCCACCCATGCCCTCTCCATCTTCGGCGACCACGGCGACGTCATGGCGGCCCGCACCACCGGGTTCGCGCTGCTGGCTTCGTGCTCACCGCAGGAGGCTCATGATCTCGCCGCGGTCGCCCATGCCGCCACGCTGCGGGCGCGCATCCCCTTCGTTCATTTCTTCGATGGCTTCCGCACATCCCACGAGGTCGCCAAGATCGAACTGCTCACCGATGACGACCTGATCGCTCTCGTCGATGCGGAGGCGATCGGCGCTCACCGGCTGCGCGCCATGGACCCGGAGCATCCCGTGCTGCGTGGCACCGCCCAGAATCCCGACGTCTTCTTCCAAGCCCGTGAGGGAGCCAACAGCTACTACGACGCCACCCCCGGCCATGTTCTCGCCGCCATGGAGGCTCTCGAAGCGTTGGTGGGCAGGCGGTACCGGTTGTTCGACTACACCGGACACCCCGAGGCCGAGCGGGTTCTGGTGCTCATGGGCTCCGGCGCAGGGGCCGCCGTCGAGGCGGTCGAGGCTCTCGTGGCCGACGGCGAGAAGGTGGGCCTGATCACGGTCCGCCTCTACCGGCCGTTCCACACACCCTCGTTCCTGACTGCTCTCCCCGAGTCGGTGCGCACGGTGGCGGTCCTCGACCGCACCAAGGAACCGGGAGCGACCGGGGAACCTCTCTTCCAAGACATCGTGGTCGCTCTCGCCGACGCTGCCGCGGCGGGTCGGGGCATGCCGCGGATCATCGGCGGACGATACGGCCTGTCCTCCAAGGAGTTCACGCCGGCGATGGCGAAGGCGGTTCTCGACGAGGCCGCATCGGCGACGCCCCGACCGCGGTTCACGGTGGGCATCAACGACGACGTCACCGGCCTGTCGCTTCCGGTCGATGAGTCCTTCCATCCGCGCATGCCGGGCGTGACCGGCGCGCTGTTCTACGGCCTCGGCAGTGACGGAACCGTGGGCGCCAACAAGAACACCGTGAAGATCATCGGGGAGAACACGCCGCTGCACGCCCAGGGCTACTTCGTCTACGACTCGAAGAAGTCGGGTGGGTCGACGGTGTCCCACCTGCGGTTCTCGCCCAACTCGATCCAGAGCAGCTACCTGGTCTCCGATGCCACGTTCGTCGGCTGTCACCAGTTCGACCTCCTCGAAAGGATGGAGGTGCTCGACCGAGCGGCCGATGGCGCCACGTTGCTGCTCAACAGCCCGCATTCGACCGACGAGGTGTGGGAGCACATCCCCGTCGAGGTCCAGCAACAGATCATCGACAAGCGTCTCCGGCTCTTCGTGGTCGATGCCACCCAGGTGGCCATCGAGGCCGGCCTCGGCCGCCGGGTCAACACGGTGCTGCAGACCTGCTTCTTCGCCCTGAGCGACGTCCTCCCGATCGACCGGGCGATCGAGGAGATCAAGGCGTCGATCGCCAAGACCTACGGGAAGCGTGGAGAAGTGGTCCTCGAACGCAACTACCGGGCGGTCGATACCGCGCTCGCCGCCCTCCACGAGGTGACCGTGCCCGCTGCGGTGTCCGGGACCGCCCGGATGCGGCCGCCGGTGCCGGCGGCCGCTCCCGCCTTCGTGCAGTCGGTGACCGCCGAGATCATCGCCGGGCGGGGCGATCTCCTCCCGGTGAGCGCCCTGCCCGCCGACGGGACCTTTCCCACGGCGACCTCGCAGTGGGAGAAGCGGTCGATCGCCCTGGAGATCCCCATCTGGGATCCCTCGATCTGCATCGACTGCGGGCGGTGTGCGCTCGTGTGCCCCCATGCCGCCATCCGGATCAAGTACGTGGACCCTGCCGTCGTGGAAGGCGCACCCGACTGGGTGCTCACCGCGAACACCAAGGGCAAGGACTTTCCCGACAAGCGACTGATCGTCCAGGTTGCCCCCGACGACTGCACGGGGTGCTCGGTGTGCGTCGACATCTGCCCGGCGCGGAGCAAAGAGGAGGTCAAGCACAAGTCGATCAACATGGAGCCCAAGGAGGAACACCTCGCGGCCGAGCGGCAGCGGTTCGACTACTTCCTCGGCCTCCCCGAGATCGACCGCCGGGACGTCGACATGGCGACTCTCAAGGGATCGCAGGCACTGCAGCCGTTGTTCGAGTTCTCCCTGGCCTGCTCGGGCTGCGGCGAGACCCCGTACCTCAAGCTGCTCAGCCAGCTGTTCGGCGACCGGTTGATGGTCGCCAACGCCACCGGGTGCTCGTCGATCTACGGGGGCAACCTTCCGACCACGCCCTGGGCGGTGGACAGCAATGGCCGCGGTCCCACGTGGTCCAACTCTCTCTTCGAGGACAACGCCGAGTTTGGGCTGGGCATGCGTCTCGCCATCGACGTACGGCGCGAAGCGGCCGGGGCCGCCCTCCGCAGCTTGGGAGGCATCCTCGGCGACGAACTGGTGAGCGGACTCACCGGCGCCGACCAGACGACCGAAGCCGGGCTAACCGATCAGCGCGCCCGGGTGGCGGCGGCGCGAGAGCGCCTCGAGGCCGACGGGTCACCCGAAGCGCTCGCCACCCTCCCGATGCTCGACTCGCTGATCCGCAAGAGCATCTGGATCGTCGGCGGGGACGGCTGGGCCTACGACATCGGGTTCGGTGGCCTCGACCATGTGCTCGCCGCAGGTCGCGACGTCAACATGCTGGTTCTCGACACCGAGGTGTACTCCAACACCGGCGGCCAGGCCTCAAAGGCGACCCCGCGTGCCGCGGTGGCCAAGTTTGCCTCCGGGGGCAAGTCCACGGGCAAGAAGGACCTGGGGATGATCGCCATGGCGTACGGCAACGTGTACGTCGCCCAGATCGCCATGGGAGCCAATATGACCCAGACGGTGAAGGCCTTCGCCGAGGCCGAGGCCTTTCCCGGGCCGTCGTTGATCATCGCCTACAGCCCCTGCATCGCCCATGGTTTCGATCTATCCGAACAGATGTCCCACCAGAAGGACGCCACGGCCAGCGGGTACTGGGAGCTGTATCGATTCGATCCCCGGATGGCCCAGGCCGAGGAGCACCCGTTCAAGCTCGACTCGCGGCCGTCCTCGTTGTCCTTCGCCGAATTCGCGCGCAAGGAGGCGCGTTTTGCGATGCTCGCCGGAGCCAACCCGGACCACGCCGATGAGCTCATGAAAGCCGCCCAGGAGGACATCGACGAACGACGGCGCTACTACGAGCAGCTCGCCGGACTGGAACGGGGCCTGCCCGGGGAGGAGGTGACGGCATGACCCCACGTCTCGAGACCACCTACCTGGGCATGGCGCTGCGCAACCCACTGGTGGTGTCGGCCTCGCCGATCGGCAAGGATGTCGATCGTCTGGTCCGGATGGAAGAGGCCGGCGCCGGCGCCTGCGTGCTCCCCTCGCTGTTCGAAGAGCAGATCGAGCACGACTCGCTACAGGTGAATGCGGTGCTAGAGCTCGGTGCCGAGTCGTATCCCGAGGCTCTCTCCTACCTGCCCGAGATGGTCGCCTACAACACCGGCCCGGAGCGGTATCTGGAACTGATCGGCCGAGCGCGTCAGGCGCTGTCCATCCCGGTGATCGCATCCCTCAACGGATCGTCACCCGGGGGATGGACCTCGTACGCCGCCCAACTGCAGGACGCCGGGGCGCATGCTCTCGAGCTGAACGTCTACTTCCTGGCCACCGACATCGATGAGACATCGGAGGCGGTGGAACGACGTTACCTCGACATCGTGAGCGCGGTCAGCTCCGCGGTGACCATTCCCCTGGCGGTGAAGGTCGGGCCGTACTTTTCGTCGCTGGCGAACATGGCACGCCGTTTGGTCGAAGCCGGGGCCGACGGGCTGGTCCTGTTCAATCGGTTCTACCAGCCCGACATCGACCTGGAACGGCTCGAGGTGGTACCCAACGTGGTGCTCTCCACCTCGACGGAGTTGCGCCTTCCCCTGCGGTGGATCGCCATCCTCAAAGGGCGGGTAGAGGCGTCGCTGGCGGCCACCACCGGGGTGCACGACCACTTCGACGTCGTCAAGCTGCTGCTCGCCGGGGCCGACGTCACGATGATGGCCTCGGTTCTCCTCCGCCACGGCTCCGGACGCCTGCGGGAGATCCGCGATGGGCTGACCGAGTGGCTCGACCTCCACGAGTACGAGTCGGTCGAGCAAATGAAGGGCTCCATGAGCCAGGCCGGGGTGCCCGATCCCGAGTCCTTCGAGCGTGCCAACTACATGGAGACGCTGGCGTCGTACGTGATCCGATAGAAGGCTGCCGGCTACCGGCTGCGGGCTACCGGCAAGAGCAAGCCCGCCCCGGGTCAGTCATCTCAGGTGCCGCCCTTGGGGCGCCGCTTGAGAGCGAGGAGCGATTCGATCGATTCGATGTCCTTGCGGAAGGACGGCTTGATCCACAGCCAGCGCCCATCGGGGAACTGCCGGGCGTCGGCGAAGGCGGCGCGTACCCGGGCGCTCAGCCCTGCGCTGATGCCTTCGGTGGCGGCGACCGCGTCTCGTCCCAGGACGACGAGCACCGTGAAGAGCTCCCGCTCCGGGTAGAGGGTGACCAGCGTCTTTCCACCCCGGCGATAGCGGAAGCACCAGGCTCGCTTCTTGCCCTCGACCTGGAACACCGGCACGTGGTCGTACTCCTCGGCCAGGTAGCTGGTGAGGAGCAACCAGAGATCGGCCTTGGCCCCGACGAGGGCGAGCACCTCTGGATCCCCCGGCAGTCTCACCTGCTCCGCAGAGCGGTCCTGTTCCATGAAAGAGCCCATTCGGGTTCGGAGTCGATTATCGCACATCCTCGCCTGGTGCCTACAGGGCCAGCGTCCAGACGCCCACAGTTACGAACTCGAATCCGAATCGGTCATAGGCCGAGACCAGCCACCCGACGTCGGGCGCCCAGATCCGCATCTCGGAGACCTCGGCGTCGATGGCACGATCGATGAGAGCGAGAACCATGGCGGGTGCATCGTCGGCGGAGGTCTCCATCCAATGGACCTGGAGCACGTCGTCCTCCAGCTCGGCTATTGCCCATCCGGGACGGCCGGCGAGGAGGTTGTGGTTGCGAGCGGCCAACGCGAGATGATCCACCGCCATGGTGCGCCATACCCAGGAGATCGGAAAGAGACCGCGCGCCGCCCGGGCGAGCTCGCCGGTCGACCATGACAGGAACGCCGGCTCGGCCTCCGCCGAGGGAGCGTCCTCGAGACGCTCCAACATGGGCACCCGCCCGCCGCCGTTGCCCTTCAGAACCGGGGCATTCTCCCCGATGGCCCGTTCCCCGCGACGCCAGTCGGACACCCTGCGGAATCCCATGGCGGCCACCTGTCCCTGAGCCGGGGAGTTCCACTCCTCGATGGCGAGCCGCACGATCTTGGCTCCGTGATCGACCGCCCAGGCCCACATGGATTCGCTCACCGCGGTCCCGATGCCTTCTCGCCGGTGATCGGGGTGCACCCGCATCCCTTGCGCCCATGCCTCTGCCGCACCGACCATCGTGACCCGGCCCATGCCCACCGGTGCACCGTCGAGTTCGGCGACCATCACGGTTCCCGCCGGATCATCGAGCCACCGACCGAACACCCGGGCCACGTAGTCGCCCCAGGAGAATGTCTCCAGCGTCCACTCGGCGATGACGGCGAGGTCGTCGGGGCGGCCGACACGGACGATGAGTGCCATGGCGGCCAGGGTATGCCTCTTGAGCGGGCAGCGGGCAGCCGGCAGCCGCCTAGTACTCCGCCAGCAACCGGGCGCGGTTCATGATGCCCTCGACCGAGGGGTACACCTGGTCTTCGAGTGATGAGGAGTAGGGGAAGGCCGGGACCTCGGGGCTGGCGTAGCGGCGCACCGGCGCGTCGAGCCACTCAAAGGTCTTTTCGGCGATCTGTGCCGAGACTTCGGCGCCGAATCCGCCGAACTCGTTGTCCTCGTGGACGATGAGGACTTTGGAGGTGCGTTTGACCGCGGCCTCCACCGAGACCCAGTCGAGCGGGCGCAGGGTGCGCAGGTCCAACACCTCCGCGCCGATCCCCTCCTCGGCGAGGCGATCGGATGCCTCGACGGCGAGATATGCCATTGCCCCGTAGGCGATGATCGTCAGGTCGCGGCCGGTGCGACGCAAGGCGGCAACGCCGATCGGCACACGGTGGGGACCCGCCGGTACCGGCCCCTTGCCGAGGCGATACAGCTTCTTCGGTTCGAGGACGAGGACCGGATCGGGATCCTCGACCGCCGACCAGAGCAGGCCCTTGGCGTCGGCCGGCGTCGATGGGATGACCACCTTGAGACCCGGCACGTGTGCGTAGAAGGCCTCCACCGACTGACTGTGATAGAGCGCACCGTGCACCCCGCCTCCGTAGGGGGTCCGGATCACGATGGGACAGTTCCATCCTCCGCCGGAGCGGTAGTGGAGGCGGGCGGCTTCCGAGACGATCTGGTCGAACGCCGGATGGATGTAGTCGGCGAACTGGATCTCGGCGATGGGGCGCGCCCCGGCGGCCCCCATGCCGATGGCCGCTCCCACAATCGAGGACTCCGCCAGCGGGGTGTTGAAGCACCGGTCGGCACCGAAGGCGTTGCTGAGCCCGACGGCATGCTTGAACACGCCTCCTTTGGGGTCGGCGACATCCTCGCCGAAGAAGAGAGTCTCCGGGATGGCCGCCATGATCTCGTGTAGCGCCCGGTTGATGGCGGTGACCATGTTCATCTCGTCGCCCGGTGGCTCGACCGCCACCGCTCCAACCGGGTCTTGGTTCTCGATCGGCTTGGCGTAGACGAACGCCAGCGGATCGGTGGGGTCCGGCGAGGCTTCGGCCGCCTTGACGGCGGCGCTCACCGTCTCGACCGCTTCGGTGTCGACGGCGACCTCGGAATCCTGATCGAGCAGGCGGCTCTCGATGAGGTACTGGCGGAGGTTTCCGATCGGATCGCGCTTGCGCCACAGCTCGATCTCCTCGACCGGGCGGTACTTGTCGTCGTCCTCGGAGGTGTGGGCGTAGTGGCGATAGGTCTTGCACTCGATGAATGACGGGCCTCCGCCGGCGCGCGCCCGAGACACCGCCTCAGACGCCACTCGATACACCTCGAGGACATCGTTGCCGTCCACCGCCTCCGAGTGCATTCCGTAGCCGCGGGCCCGCTCGGTGAGATCGCCGGCGACTTCGTGGACCAGCGGCACCGAGATCGCGTATTGGTTGTTCTCGATGACGAAGACCACCGGGAGACGGCGCGTGCCGGCGAGATTCAGCGCCTCGTGGAAGTCGCCTTCGGAGGTGGAGCCTTCGCCTCCCCACACCATGGTGACTCCCGGGTCGCCGCGTCGGCTCAGCTCGTAGGCGATCCCGACGGCGTGAGGGAACTGGGTACCGATCGGCGAGGAGTGGCTGAACATGCGAAGACCGGGATGTGACCAGTGGTTGGGCATCTGTCGGCCGCCGCTGTTGGGATCCGCCTCCTTGGAGAAGACCCCGAGGAACAGCTCCTCCAGCGTCAGGCCAAGAGTGAGCGCTACCCCGACGTCGCGGTAGTAGGGGAGGGCCCAATCGTGTCGCTTGTCGAGGGCGGCGGCCGTTCCCACCTGGCTGGCCTCGTGACCCGATGAGGACACGACGAACGGAGCTCGTCCCTGGCGGTTCAGCGCCCACATGCGGTCGTCCACTCGGCGCGCCAGCACCATCGTGCGATACATGTCGAGCAGGACGTCGTCACTGATCCCGAGGTCGAGATGATTCTGGATCGGGTCGATACCGATCGCCACGGGAGCTTCCCCTCTCAGTTCTGTGGGCTCAGTTCCTGTCGTCGCCGCTGCGACGGAACAGCCTGAGGTTCCCGATCTCCGTGATTCGTTCCTCGGCGAGGTCCACGGCCGCCACGTTGGGGGTCACTCCCCGCTCGCGCGACGCCTCGAGAACCCGGAGGGTGTTCTCGTAGATCCTGTCGATGTGGACGGCTGCCTTCTCGACGGTGTAGCCCTTCACCTCTTCGGACACGTTGATGAGCCCGCCGGCATTCACCACGAAGTCGGGGCCGTAGAGGATATCCCGATCGGCGATCCTCTCGGCGTCCTCGGCGGTGGCGAGCTGGTTGTTGGCTGCTCCCACGATCGCCTTGCACCGGAGACGGGGGATCGTCGTCTGGTCGAGCACCGAACCCATGGAGCATGGAGCAAAGATGTCGCACTCCACCGCGACGATCTCCTCGGGCGACACGACGTCGACGGCAAAGGACTTCGTGATCTTCTCGATCGCCGGGGGATAGACATCTGCGACGGTGACCTTGGCACCGGCCTCGATATAGCGGCGAACCAGATCCGAGCCGACCTTGCCGACACCGAGCAGGGCCACCTTGCGGCCGGAGACATCCTCGGAACCGTCGAGGAACTTGAGGACGGCGCGGGTCGCCGCCATCAGCCCTCGGGCGGTGGCCGGCGATGGGTCGCCCGAGCCGCCCTCTTCCACCGGCACTCCCACGACCCAGCGGGTCTCCCGCCGGATCATGTCCATGTCGTTGGCGTCGGTGCCGACGTCCTCTGCGGTGATGTAGCGGCCCTGGAGCGAGTCGACGACCCGGCCGTAGGCGCGCCACAACCGCTCCGACTTGAGTTTGCGCGAGTCGCCGATGATGACGGCCTTGCCGCCGCCGAGATCGAGGCCGGCGGCAGCGGCTTTGAGGGACATGGTCTGTGACAGGCGGAGGACATCGTCGAGTGCCTCTGCCTCAGAACTGTACGGAAAAAAGCGAGTCCCGCCGAGGGCGGGACCGAGGGCCGTGGAGTGGATTGCGATGATCGACTTGAGACCCGAAACGGGATCGGATCCGAAGACGACTTCTTCGTGACCGCGATCACCAAGGGCGTCGAATACCCCCAACAGAGGCTCCTTTCGAGGATTGACCGAATTGTAGTCCCGGGACCGTTGGCGGGTCCGGGGAACGATGTCCCCGCCGCTCGTTACTATCGGCCCATGGCACGGGTCGCCTATCTCCGGGTGTATCTGCCCGAGTCGAGAATCCCCGAGACGCTGGTCCATTTGGTCGACGCCGAGTCGACCCACGGGAGGATCATGCGTCGGGGAGAGTTCGGGTTGAGCGTCGAGTCACCGCGCGACGACGCTTTCGTCCTCGAACACGCCGGGCGCCGCTATGTGTGCCCCAGATTTCCCCGGTTGCGAATGCTGGAGGGACTGATGGCTTTTCGCAACGCCTACCAGGGTCCTACCGCGTCGCTGCTGATACCGCAGGCGACCGCCGATCGGGCCGCCCGGGAGTTGGACCGGATTCAGCATCGGTTCCCCGGGGCGCGCAGTCATATTCTCACCTCGCCGTTCTTCGTTCCCCTCCGGTGGTTCTCGTTGTTCGACCCGAGCGAGCGCATGCTGGTGGACGAGAAGGAGTCCCTGACGATCAGGTACCGGACACCGATGCGGGATGCACTGCGCCGGGTTCGCCGCTCGGTGAGCGTTCTCGAAGAAGCGGGATTCGACGAATCCGTCGTCGAGCAGGTGGTCGATCTCCAGGAGTGGTTGGAGCCATTCCCGATCGACGCTGTCGTGGAGCTCGACTACGGGGGCGTCGCCGCGCTCTTCACCCGGGCGGAACTCGCCATCGACGAGTCCGCCGCCGACATCGCCTCCAGCCTCGATGCCCTCGAGGAGGGCGACTACGAGGAGGCCGGCGAGCACTACGGCGTCGCCGCGGCGCGCTGGGCCCATGCCCAGTCACTGACCTATGCCAGCTGATCGGGGCGATCCCTCGGCCGAGCGTGCCGCCTTCGACCCCGTCGAGCGCCAGATTCGCGAGGCGATGTCGCGTGGGGAGTTCGATCAGCTTCCGGGATACGGCCGCCCCATCGAGAACCTCGATGCCGTATATGACCCGGCGTGGTGGTCGAAGCAGTGGATGGATCGGTCCCGGCTCGACGATGCGGTACTCGAGGTGCGTCGAACCATTCATCGCGAACTTCCACTTCTCAAGATCGAGCGTGACCACGACATGGCCGAGCGACGCGCGGCGGAGATCAACGGCATGATTGCCGCGGCGAACGAACGGCTTCCGGAGACGGAGCGGATCGTCCCGATCGAGCTTTGACCCCGAGTGTCGGCGACGATTCGAAGCCTTCTGCTCGAGGAGCGAGTGCCGTGGTCGAGCCGTTACCCGTTGCGATTCGGCCTACTGCTCATCGGAGGCAGTGATCCCCCTCGACCGGCCCTTACGACGGACCACCCACAACACCGCCAGTGCCAGCACCGGCAGCCACAGGAAGGGCACGATCGCCCCGGCGGTCACCACGACCACGCCGACCACCCGCTGCACACCATGCCATGACGACCGCAGGGCATCGGAGAATCCGGGCAGCGAGGTGTCTTCGGCAACGCTGACCGATGCGGTCTCGGTCGAGGTCGTGACGGATTCCCGCAGCGGGCTCTCGTCGCGGTCGATGGCGGTGGCGGTTGCTGCCGGATTCGAGAAGACCCTGGGGTCGGCGGTGGTCTCGAATGCGAACAGGAGCCGCTCGCCAGGGGCGAGAGTCGCCGCCGGATCGCCATAGATGAGGATCATGTCCTCGAAACGGGCATCGACCCCGGCGTCGCGCACGGCGACGTCGGCCAGGTCGGTGTCACCGACATTGGTGATCTGGTAGCAGAAGGTCACTGCATCACCCTCGTCGAGTGTCAGGTCGCGGCCGCCCGGGCAACCCTGGCCACCGTCGTGGCCCAGGTAGGCGGTCTGGATCAATTCCAGCGCCGGTTCCGGCGTCGGCTCGGTGAGGATCAGGGTGATCGTGGCCAGATCCACCTGGGTCTCGACGGTGCGCAGCTGACCGCGGAGCAGCTCCAGGTCGGTCTCCCGGCGGAGCAGCTCCTCCTCGAGGGAGGCCACGTCGCGCAGATCGGTCGCCTGCGATAGGAACGTGCGCAGCCGTTCGACGCTCGCCTCGGCGGTGGTGATCCGGCTCTGCAGGTCGACGACTCGTTCGGTGACATCGTCGGCGCTGATGGTCTGACTCACCAGGGTGCCGATTCCGGACAGGCGGTCCAGAGCCTCCTGGAAATCCTCGGGGCGGACCTTGATGGTGAGCACCGAGCGGGAATCGGGCCCTGTGGAGGTCTCCTGTCCGAACAGCAGGCCGCCGAGGGGTGCTATGGCCTGCTGGGCGGCGGTGCCGGCGGCGATCACGTCGTCGACCTCGACCTCGATCGTCGCCGTGTAGATGATCGACCGCCCCAGGTCGGAGGGGATCGGTGGGGCCGTCGGGGCGTCAATCGAACTCCCGGCGCGGTCACGGTCCTCCGTCGCACTGACGGGAATCGTCGTTGCCGGTGCTGCGGTCGTGGAGATGGCTTCCTCGGATTGGTCGAAGGCACCCAGATAGGGCGAGTCGGCATTGTCCGCCCTTGAGCATGCTGAGCCGGCGGTTGCGAGCACGGCCACGAGGGCGAGTAGGCGGATCCGGATTCTCATCGGGGGTCCTTCCATTGGGTCGTATCAATCGGATGTTCACGCGAGCGCTTCGGTTCCCGGGAGGAGGCGTACGCTCATGCGATGCCGCACAAGCAGCGAGCCCCCTTCTTGCGACGCCTCGCCAAGGCGATCCGCCATCCGTCGTTGGGCTGGGGCTACCTGCGCCGCACCCTGCGCAATCGACGTCTCGGGACGAACGCGGCTCGCACCGACCACATCGCCTTCTACCGACGGGTCATGGCAGATGACGTTGCCCACAAGACCGCTCGGGGTGCGGTCGGCACCCCGGATCCTGAGGCGTGGCTGGAGTTGGGCGAGCGTCAGTTCCGGTACCTTGTGGAGCACGGACTCGAGCCCGATCACCGCATGCTCGAGATCGGGTGTGGCAACCTGAGGGCGGGCTGGCGATTCATCGAGTACCTCGGGGTGGCGGCGTACACGGGCGTCGACATCTCCCCAGAGATCCTTATTGCCGCGCAGGAGACTCTCGCCGAGCGCGGGGTGCAAGCCAAGCGGCCCTACCTTCTGCTCGTCGACGACATGTCGTTCGCGGCGCTGCCAGACGCGCACTTCGACGTGGTGCACGCCCACAGCGTCTTTTCGCACTCACCGGTCGAGGTGGTCGAAGCCGCTTTGGCCGGAGTGCGCCGGGTGGTCAAGGCGGACGGATTCTTCGACCTCACATACAACGAGAGCGGCGACGGGTCCTACTTCGGCGTGATTCGGGAGGACTACTTCTACCCGAAACCGATGCTTCTCGATCTGGCAGCCCGGCACGGTTTCAGCGCCGAACCGATGACCGACTGGGTGCACCCTCAGGCGAAGCTCCGGCTCCGCCCGCTGTGAGGTGCTAGCGAGTGGTCAGGGCCAGGATCGAACTGGCGACCTCTGGTTCTTCAGCATCGCGCAAGCCATGTCTGGCCGTGTCGGCAAGTACCGAAGGGTGTCATCTCGCAAGATTCTCGGGCAGTTGGCGTCTCGTCTGGTGGCGGCCGATGGTCACCTGCCGGTCTCGATCCTGAAATGGGATCAACTCTGGAGTCAACCCCCCAAGTGTGTGCTACTGACACCTGAGGGGCGCCGGGTCTGCAGTGGTTGGAAGAGGTGCGGTGACTCTTGCCTATCCGTCGAGTCGATGCCAGGTCTCGATGTTCCACGTGTCGTAACGAGGGGTGTGGGCGTAGCCGCCGATCTCGTCGGCCCAGACGGCTCCGACGTCGTTGCGGGCGATCAGCGGGATGATCACCACCTGGTCGGCGAGGATGTGCTCGGCCTCCCGGGCCAGGGTGGCGAACCGGGCATGATCGGCGGTGGCTGCCATCTCGTCGAGGACTTCGGCGTAGCGGGCTGTGTGATCGTCGCGGACTCTCGATGGCCCCTGGTTGAGGTCGATGGCGTAGGGCGACTCGGCGGTCGGCCAGCCGGAGACCGCCGGGGTGCCCCATCGGGCGTCGTTGGTTCCCGACAAGCCCTGCCATCCGAGGTTCGGGTCCCCAGTCAGCGGGCTGTCGGGGTCGTAGACCGAGAGGGAGGCGAGGACACCCGAAGGTCCCGGGGTGGCGACCCAGGCCCATTCGCCGAGATCCCAGGTGCCGTTGGTGAGTGTCGGTCCGAAGAAGATCGACGAATCCTCCAACTCCAGTCGGACCTCGATGCCGGCTTCGCCGAGCAGGTCGACGAGGAGGGCGGCGATCCGGGGCCGCTCGTCGGCGTTGCTGGTCGTCGAGAACACCACAACGGGTGGGTCCGCTTCGCAGTCGCGGCCCAGGTCGCCGCACAGCCCGGCGATCAGGTCCGCGGCGCGTTGGGGGTCGTGTGCGTATTGCGACCACGGCCGGTCGGTGGGGAGGCCGTAGAGGTCGAGCAGGGCGTCGAGCGGTCTGGTGGCCTCCCAAATACCGAGATCGAGTAGCGCCTGGCGGTCGATGGCGAGGGCGACGGCCCTCCGGAACTCAAGGTACTGGTTGAGCGAGTCGGAGTTCCGGTTGTTCTCTCCGAACTGGAACGTCAAGTGCTCCCAGATCGGCCCCGCCAATACCGTCACCTCGGCGCCTTCGAGCGAACGGAGGCGCGTGACGGTGGCGTGGTCGGGGGGAGGCTGGAAGATGTCGATGTCTCGATCGACGAACGCTCGGATCAGAGCCTCGGTCTCGGGGATGAAGCGGATCACGACGCGGTCGAGGTAGGGGAGTTGCTGTCCTTGAGGTCCGGTCTTCCAGTAGGCGTCGTTACGCACCAGGGTGATGGCGTCGTGTGATGTCCACGACTCGAACCTGAAGGGACCGGAGGCAAGCCAGGGCGGATCGTTCCAGCCGGCGACCGGGTCTGTGCCGCGAACCTGGTGTGCAGGGATCACCGTGGGGAACATGGTCTCGAATGACAGGGTGGGCTCATCGAATGTGAGCGTCACCGTCTTGCCGTCGGCCTCGATGGCGGCGATCTTCTGGTAGGGGTCGGTGAGGTAAGGCTGGTCGGCGATAGCGATGATGGTCTCGTAGGTGAACACGACGTCGTCGCCGGTGACCGGAGCCCCGTCCTCCCAGACCGCCTCGTCCCTGATCCGGAAGGTGACGGTCGTGGTGCCGTCGTCGGCGACGCTTACTCCACCGTTGGCGACTGAAGGCACTTCGGCGGCGAGGTCGGGCACGGTCTCGAGCGTGGCACCGTCGATCTCGGTCAGTCCGCTATTGAGCGCCCGACCGATTTCGGTGACGATGAAGTCGCGACCCCCTGGAGCGTATGGGTTGAGCGTCGTGGGCTCTTGATCGAACCCGACCACAACCTCGTTGGGGGTCGGGAGCGTGGTGCTCGGTACCGACCCGGCCGTTGAGGGCGAGGAAACGCCCGTGGTCGTGGACGACGTCGTGGACGTACTCGTCGGGCCGGTGATTCCGCCGGAGCAGGCGGCAACTACCGCAACGGCGACAACCAAGGCCAGACGGCGCACAACGAGAGCATACGTCCGGCCCCTACCCCAGAGCGCGGGTCGCGCTTGTTGACTTGAGTACTAACACGACGCGTCGTGTGGTCGGAGCGGTCTCGGCGCCGGCCCGCCGAGCCGGCCTGGCCTTGGTCGACGCTTCCGCACATCACTCCTCTGTTTGCCCTTTTGCAGCGACATGTCATGCTTTGGGCGATTCGCACGGAGGAACCTCCTTGTGACGCTTCGGATTGGCGCTCTGACGCTGCTGCTTGTCTCGGCCTGTGCTCCGGATGGCGAACCGACGACGGAGGCAGGATCGGGCTTCCTGGCCGAGGTGGAGGCGATCACCTCGGGGGGGTCGCTGCCGATCCTGGCATTGCTCGACCAGGTGAACCTCGATGAATCCGAGAATGCCGCGGTCGAGGCGGCGATCGCGGTTTGCATGCACCGGGGTGGGTTCACCTACGACCCGGTGCCGTATTTCGGACCATTCTCCCGGGAGGGGGGCCGTTACGGGATCACCGACGTAGTCGAGGCGGCACAGTACGGATACGACGGACCTCCCCACGGAGACACCGATCCCGACCCGACCGACTGGGAAGGCCGACTACCCCCAGCGGAGTGGGGCTGGGAGGATGCACTGTTCGGTACCGAGATTCACGAGAGAGTGGAAGGGCGCCTCGGTGGGTTCTGTCACGGTGGGTGGCTGTCTCGAAGAGGGGCACAACATCGTGGTCGGCGACTACGGAGCCTGGATAGACACGATCGATGCGCTCCAGCGCCTGGAAGCGGAAGCCCGGTTTCCCACCGAACATGACCCCCGGGTGGAGGCAGTGCTGGCGGCATGGTCGGACTGCATGGCCGCGGCCGGCCACTCGGGAGCGACCCACGGCGAGCCCGTCGATGTCAGCCGAGCCGCCGCGGTGGCCGACGCAACCTGCAACAACTCCGTGGGACTGGCATCCTCCTGGCGGACAGTCGAGGTCGCATCCGAATGGTCAGTACTGGCCGAATACGAGCCGATGCTGGTCGAGATGCTCAGCCGGATCCCCTCCGTGTGGCAACCCTGAGAGGCTGCTGGCGGCGAATCGGGAGCCGGTTTTCGTGGGTGCCGGGATCCCTTGCGGGTCAAGGGGAAATGGGTGGTCAGGGCCAGGATCGAACTGGCGACCTCTGGTTTTTCAGACCAGCGCTCTACCGACTGAGCTACCTGACCGAGGGCTCTGACGCGAACCGCTTGGCGGGGATGACGGGATTTGAACCCGCGACCTCCGGCTTGACAGGCCGGCGTGAACTCCAGGCTTCACCACACCCCCAACGTGCCCCCAACGGGATTCGAACCCGTGTTACCGGCTTGAAAGGCCGGCGTCCTAGGCCGCTGGACGATGAGGGCAGCGCCCGGGCGACATTACACCCGGTGCCCCGCGTCCCCGCCTCGGAGGCGGCGCGAGTATATACCGGGGGCCTTCCCACCGATCCGGGACTCCGACACGCAGAGAGAGCGGCCCCGTCGAGGGCCGCTCTCTCCAGTCGACACGGACGATCGGTCAGGCGGTCTTCTTGGTCCGACTCATCGCCACCCCGACGATTGCCACGACGGCGCCGAGGGCCACCAGCCAGAATCCGATACCGATGCTCGCCTTCCCGTCGAGACCCGTCTGGGCGATCAGGTCGTTGATGTCGCTGGCGTCGCTGCTCAGGCTGAAGTACTCGAACACGGCCATTGCCAGGCCGAGCACGGCTGCCGTCCAGCCGAGCCAGGTGGGCACACCGCCCTTGCCGCTGAACGCCAGATAGCCGACGACCAGAAGCACCAGGCCGATCACGAGCGTGATCCATCCGTCACCGCCGCCGGTGCCCGTCTGGCTCGCCTTCTCGCCGGCCTCTTCCAGCGCCGACCCGATGCTTCCCGACACCGTCGCCCAACTTAGGAACGAACCTACGACGAGCAGAAGGCCGCCGAGCATCGTCAGACCCGAGGCCTGCTTGGAATCCATTGTCTCCCCTTCCCGGAGTAGTGGGGCGACACACTATCGGGTCGGTCGCCTCGGTGTCGGGTTGATCAGACGTCGAGTTCGTAGCGCCGGCCGTTGAGGTCGACGTTCCAATGCCCCGAATCGACCGTTCCCAGATCGACGGTCGCCTGGAATCCTGTGGGAGCCAGATCGCAGGTCACCCCGGCGGCGTGCTCCGCCCAGAGCTGCACCGTGATCGTGTGACCCGACCTGGCGATCTGCGACTCGACCGTGTGACACGGCGAAGGCTGGGTTCCCTGGATCGTGATCTGGATCGCCGGCGGGTTCGCTCCGAATTGGGCCAACTGCACCAGGTCGAGCATGACCGGCTCGGCCCCTTCCGGCAGAGTGGTCACCACCGGGGCGTCGTTCCCGCAAGAGGCGATGACCACTCCCACGAGAGTGATGGCGACTGCAATCCGTCGGATCATCGTCCTCCCTTCATGTTCGCTTCCTCGGGGCGGGCATCCCGCCGCGACGGCTCAGGGTATCGGCGGCCAGGTGTGAGGCGCCGCGCAGAGCCCCCAGCGGATCACGGTGCACCACCAAGCCGTCGATCAGCCCGGCGAGGAAGGCGTCGCCGGCTCCCACGGCGTCAACAACGCTGGTGGGCTTCGCAGGAACATCCCATTTTTCCCCGCTGCGGTGGTGGAGCGAAGCGCCATCCGCTCCACGGGTGATGCACACCCAGGTGGCCGCGGACGTGAAGAGGGAGGGAACGCCGAGCAGAGATGTCACTTCGTGCTCCTCCTCGGCGGTCGCCTTGACGAGGTCGGCCCTGTCGAGTGCCGCGGCCACCGTGGTGGCGTCGTAATGGGGTGGCCGCAGGTTGAGATCCACCACGACGAATCCGGGAGCGGCGGCGATCCGGTCGACGGCGTGACGGGTGCGCGGATCGCGCAACGCCAGCGTGCCGAATACCACGACCTCATGGTCCGGGACCGGATCGGGACCGACGATGGCGTCCCACGCAGCCGGGGCGTTCACCGCGAAGGTGTGACCTCCTTCGGGTAGCAGAGTGATCGTCGTCGTACCGGTGGGGAGCGTCTCGTCGGTCTCGACCAGTGCGGTGGGTACTCCCGCCGCTGCCATGGCGTCGACGATCGAGTCGGCGTCGGCATCGCGGCCGAGCCGGGTGATCATCGCGGTCTCCCAACCGAGGGCGGCGAGATGGGCGAGCACATGCAGCGGTGCGCCCGCGACGACGCGGCGATCGGGAAACTCGTCGATCAGTGCTTCCCCGACGGCGATCGCCCGCGGGCTCATCGGCAGGCGCCGGGGGCGGCTAGGAGGGAGCGGTTGACGGCAACGATGCGGTTCATGACCGTGTCCCGGTCGGTGGCGAGTGCGAGGGTACCGCCACCCCTTCACGGGACCAGGATCACCTCGGACCCACCGGGGAGCATGTAGAAGGAGCCTCCGCTGCCCTTGGCGGCCAGGCCGTCGGCGCCGCGCAGCTTGTACCGGCCGTCGGGCACCAGCGTGACGCTGCGCCACTGCCACCCGATCCCCACCTCCAACTCGTCGGGGAGGAACCCGGGATCGGCGGTAGAGGTGAGGCCGCGGTAGAAGTGGGAGAGGATCTCGGCGGTGCTCGACCCGGCTTTGGCCATGGACCATGCGCCGTACTGGCTCATGCCCAGCTGGTGACCGTATCCCTCACCCTCGATCACCACCCTGCCGGACGACCGGGTGCGCACCGTGAACGTGGGAGACATGGCGACCGCCGGGTAGCGCTTACCGGGGGCGTACTCGGCGGGAAACAAGGCCGGGTACAGCAAGGGACCCTGTTCGTTGAGGGCAGCCCTCACCTCCTCGATGTCGAGCGCCGTGACGCCCGCATCGGTGGTCACCTTGATCCTGTAGGGGCCGCCCCCGGTAGGCGTCACCTCGGTGCGGACCCTGGATACCGCGCCCTCGAATGTGATGCCCGAGGCGGCGAGGATGTCGAGGAATGCGTCGCGTGGAATGACATACCTCCAGTGGGAGTACACCGAGCCCTCGTTGTCGATGGGCACCGCCTGCAGATACGGCACCGCCGACGAGCCCGGCCACACATCCTGGATGCTGCGGGTCGCGGAACCCGCAGCCGCGTGATAGAGGGCCGCCGCCGGCCTTCCCTCGAAGAGCAGGATCTGGCCGGCGGTCGCCCTGACGGCCGATCTCCAGGCGTCACCGGCGGTGCGGTCGATCACTCCGGCCCCCTCATACACCTGACACGAGGTGGTGTCGCAGATGTCGAAGCCGTAGGTGGCCATCAGACCCCAGCGGGGGAAGGCGACCAGGTTGGCCAGGTAGGTACGCGCCGCGATCGCCTGCGCCTGGAGGGCCGCGGCGTCCCAGGAGAACGGCATCTCGTCGATGCCGAGCAGGTAGGTCTCGGGGGCGACGTGCTCGACGACGATCAGGCCATCGGATGCGGAGCGAACCTCGATCGGTCCGGAGTACTCGTACAGATCGAAACCGATGCGGCCCGACTTCGGCTCGAGGGTGAGGCGCTGGTAGACGAAGCGATCCTCCGGATCGGCTTCGGGAAGGCGGTCGCTGCGGTTGCTCTCGACGATGTCGTCGGGACCATCGCCGCCCCGGATCAAATCGCCTCCGGTTCCCCCCCGCAACCGGTCCAATCCGGCATCGCCCTTCAGCGTGTCGTGCTGCGGACCGCCGTCGAGGTCGTCGTCGCCGTCACCACCGCTCAACCAATCGGAGCCGTTTCCTCCGCTGATCACGTCATCGCCGGCGCCACCGCAGATGGTGTCGTCACCGCCGGCGCCGTCGACGACGTCGTTGCCTCCCTTGGCGACGATGACGTCGTCCCTGGAGGTACCCGTGAGTCGGTCGTTGCCGTCGGTGCCGACCATGGTGGCGGCCATTCCCCGGCAGGTGGGAGTCGCCGCCATGGCCTGCCCCAGGGGGACCACGACGGAGAAGACCAGGGCGAGGATGATCGAACTCTTGATGTGCCGCACGGTTCCGACGAGGGTACCGGCGGGGGCGGGCTATCGACTCGATGGTCCTCAACGTCCGTAGGGAACCGGCCGATGGCTAATCGGTGATCGGCGTCGTCCACATCCACAAGACCGCAGGCACGACTCTCGCCGGGGTCTTCAAACGGTCTTTCGGCGGCCGGCACTGTGACGTGATTCCCACCGAGCCCGGTGTCGAGGTCCTCACTCCCGAAGGTCTCCGGGAGTTGCGGCGCTGGTACCCGCGGCTTCGCAGCATCCTCGGCCATGCCGTCCGGGCGTACTCCGGTCTCGAGCAGGAGGAACCGGACCTCCACTACGTGACCTTCCTGCGCGAACCGATCGTTCGGACCGCCTCCCACTACCAGTACGACGTGCAGCGCGGCGGCATCGACCTCCCCTTCGAGGAGTGGATCACCCACGATGCGGTGCGGGACCGCCAGACGCGGATCATCGCCGGGCCCACCGGCACCGCCGATCATGCGATCGCCCTCATGCCGCGGTTTTCGTTCGTGGGGCGGGCCGATCGATTCGACGAGTCTTTGGTCATGATGCAGCGCGCCGTGGGTCTGCCCGACATCCACTACGCCTCCAAGTGGGTGGCCCCGAGCGACGACATCAAGAAGCGGCTCCTCGCCGATCCGAACGCCGTGGAGATGATCGCCGCGGTCAACCGCCACGACCTCGACGTATGGGAGCACTTCACCACCGAGGTGTACCCCAAACAGGTTGCCGAATACGGACCGGGACTGAGCGACGACGTCGCCGACTTCAAGGGTGCCAATGCCGGGATGACTCGCTTCCGGATGTACGCCAGCCCCCACTACCTGGCCTACGTCGCCAAGTGGCGGCTCCTCTACCGGCCGTGGGTGCGCCGGGTGAGCGGACATCCGAAGGCGGGTTGAGCCCGCCGGAGATGATGAAACGCCCCACCGGCGCTACCTTCGCGTACCGGGTCGGTAGCTCAACCGGCAGAGCAGCGGGCTTTTAACCCGAAGGTTGTGGGTTCGACCCCCACCCGACCCACGGAGTCGTCTCCCGTCTCCCGGCAGCGCCGCCGCTCTCTGGCCTCTCGAGGCTGTCTTGGCTGGCGACGGGCGACG
>MELR01000032.1:252-2627 GCA_001767695.1 Actinobacteria bacterium RBG_16_68_21 | reverse complement strand
GACCCACGGAGTCGTCTCCCGTCTCCCGTCTCCCGTCTCCCGGCAGAACCGCCGCTCTCTGGTCTCTCGAGGCTGTCTTGGCCGGCAGCGGGTGGCGGGCAGCGGGCAGCGATTCTTCCTGGCAGCGGGTGGCGGGCAGCGGGCAGCCTCTTCTAGATCTGCCCCGTCTCGGTCAGCTCCTCGAGCTCTCGCTGGTAGGCCGGGTCCTCGTAGCGCTCCAGGGTGAACGCCGGTGCGTGCTCGGGGAGGTCCGAGCCGGTGACGTGGGCGGCGACCAGGTCGGCGATCCCACAGGCCGCCATGATCCCGAAACCGGAGAGCGCCCCGGCCACGAACGCTCCCGGCGTACGCATCGGGCCGGCGAGCGGGCGGTTCTCCACGGTCTTCGTGTAGTAGCCGCCGTCGACGATCCGTTGCGGCATCCGATCGGCGTAGGCGGCCATCCCGGGGAACATCGCCGCCAGCCCCCGGATCACCACCTCGCCGTAGAGCGGGTCCTCCGGGAGGGGCCACACCGGCTCCCGAACCACCCGGTGGTACTCCCACAGAGCCAGCACCCAGGAGGAGCCCGTGCCGCCCTCGGGACGGCCGTGGCAGGAGATCGGCATCTCCTCGATCAGATCGCCGCGGCCGGCGGCGGCGAGGTGGTCGCGTTCTTCGCTCGACCAGCCGACGTGCTGAGGATCGTTCCAGATCATCAGCCCGGCTTCGCGAGGCATGACCTCCAGGTGGTCCCTGAAGGCGACCTTGAGATGCACCTCCGAGGCGACGGGAAGAGACTCGCCGAGGAGCCCGGCCACTGCGTCGAGCATCGGCCCGGCGGCGTTGACCACAGACCCGCAGGCCAACCGGGTGCCGTCATCGAGGACGACTCCGGCCACCCGCCCATCGATCACCTCCACCGCGATCACCCGGCGGAGGAGCACGGTCAGGCCGGCATCCTTGGCCCGGTCGAGCATCCAGGCGCCCAGCTGCTGCGCCGAGAGCCATCCGGCGCGACGGACGTGGAGGGCGCCGATGGTGCGCTCGCTCATCCCCGGCCATATCCGGTGGAGCAGGGCGATGTCGGTGATCAGGTCGGTCCCGGTGGGGAGTCCTTCCCATCCGTCGGCGGGAGCCGGCTGGTACACGGGATCGCTCCCGCTGCCGCGATGCTCTCGCAGCGGTCCTGAGCCGAAACCGGCTGCCGCTTCGGCGGAGCGGCGCATCCCGACGAGGCGGTCGGGATCGGCGGTGGCATAGACGTAGCCGCGCCGGTTGAGGTTGAAGGCGTTGCCGCTGGAGCGTGCCAGCTCTTCGATGAGGTCGATCGACCGGTTCATCAAGGCGACCATCGGCCGGTTGGGCCACAGGTTCCGGTAGCACTCGGTCGACTTGTCGGAGGTGAGGGTGAGCGGCGGGAGGGGATCGCACAAGGTCACTCGTTCCACCCCGGACCGAACTGCGAGCGAATACGCGGTCGCCACGCCGGCGATGCCGGCTCCGCACACGACGACGTCCGTGGACGGCTTCGCCATCGAGCCAGGATACGCGAGGCCCCGGATTCTCATCGAGCGGAGAGCGGGGAGCGGAGAGCGGACGGCGGACAGCGGGAAGCCGGCAGCAGGCAGCGGGTAGCGTCTTCGCGCGTGATTCGTTTCGGCATCTCCGGCCTGCCTCCCGTCGACGGCGACGACGCGGCCTTTCTCGATGGCCTCGCCGTCCGGGGGCACACGGCCTACGAGATGTCCTTCGTGGGGGGCTTTCCTTGGAAGGAGAAGCGCTGCGCCATGTTTGGGGCGCTCGCCGCCGAGCGGGGGATCGCGGTGTCGATCCACGCCCCCTACTTCGCCATCCTCACGTCCGATGATCCCGAGAAGGCGAAGTTCACCCGATCGGCTCTGGAACACACGATGAAGCTCGGGGCGGCGTTCGGTTCGCGGGTCGTCGTGGCGCATACCGGGCACGTCAAGGACCACACGCCTCAGGAGCTCTATGCCCTCGTCGCCGAGAGCCTGCAGGTCATTGAGCCCAAGGTGCGGCACCTCGGGGTGGCACTCGGCCTGGAGGTGGGCGGCACCTCGCGAGCGTTCGGGACGCTGGGTGACATCGCGTTGATCGCCGGGCGGTTCCCCTTCGTCCACCCTGTTGTCGATTGGGCGCACGTCCACGCCATGTCGGGAGGAGCGCTCACCTCCAAGGAGGCGTTCCTCGGGGTGTTCGCTTTCCTCCGTGAGAACTTCCCCGGTTGGACGCTCGACCCGCTGCACTGCCAGTTCTCCGATAACGAGTTCGGGCCAGGGGGCGAGATCCGCCACGTCCCCTACGGGGAGGGGTCACTCCGGGTGGAGCCGCTGGTCGCCGCCGCCGTGGAGGCGGGGATGCGGCTCACCGTC
>MELR01000032.1:0-228 GCA_001767695.1 Actinobacteria bacterium RBG_16_68_21 | reverse complement strand
AGCCACGAGGCGATCGAACGCGACCTGTTTGCCGCGCTCGCCGCCGCCGGGCCGGCGCCGGGCATCGAGGAGGGACGCCCCCTCGCCTCCGGGTCGGTGGCGATCTCCGGGGAGGTGCGCATCGTGGCCGACGGTGATGGCTGGGCACCGGTGGGGTTTGACCGTCAACTGCGCATCACCAATCCCGACAAGCCGTTCTTCCCCGGCGGGGAGACCAAGGGAGATCTG
>MELR01000031.1:81225-83702 GCA_001767695.1 Actinobacteria bacterium RBG_16_68_21 | reverse complement strand
AGGACGAAGGCCAGCCGAAACTCCTCGAGCATGTCGGCTCCGATGCCGTCGGTGCCGAGGGCGACCCGCCCGAATCTGCCGGGACGGGCGTACCCGACGGCGTTGTTGAGGTTGGAGCGCGGGTTGTGCGCCACGATGCCCCGCACGCCGGCCTTCTCGTCGAGGTGCACCCCGTGGGCGAGCAGCCAGCGGTCAGTGGAGAGGGCCTGCAGTCGGTCGGCGGCGCCGGCATCGACGAGGCCCTCGGCGACGTGGACATGAACCCCGACACCGTGGTCGGCGGCGAGGGCGGCCGCCTCCTCGAGACTGGCGTCGGTGCAGGTGAAGGCGGCGTGGATCCCCACCATCCCCCGCCCCCCGGCGGCGAGGAACCGCCGGTTCTCCTCGATACCCCGGCGCGCCCCCTCGGGGCCGTGTCGGTCGGTGACCCCATAGGCACACACCACTCGCACCCCCACCTCGGCGCATGCCGCGGCGATCACGTCCAGGGAGCCTTCGATGGCATTGGGCGACTCGTGGTGATCGACGACCCCGGTGGTGCCCGACTCGAGCGCCTCGAGGGCGCCCAGCATCGCCGACCACCGGATCATCGCGAGGTCCAATGCGGCGTCGAGCCGCCACCAGATCAACTCGAGGATCTCGGGGAACGACGTGGGGACGCGGGGAGGGGCCGGCATCCCCCGGGCGAGGGTCGAGTAGAGGTGATGGTGGGCGCACACCAGTCCCGGCGTGGTGTTCCCGGGCGCCGGGGAAACGCTCACACAGCACCGACCCGGAGGTTGAAGTCCTCGATCAGCCGATCGATGTCACCGACCTGCGACTGGGTGTCCTCCCAGTACCCCGGTGCCCACTGAGCGTCGAGCTCCTCCACCGTCTTGCCCTGCTGCTCCACCCAGGTGAAGTACTTGAGGTTGTGGATCCGGCGCCGACCGGCGTCGTCGAGCACCTCCATGTTGTCGGTGGTCTGCCCGGTGAGCCGTCCGAATCCGAATGCCGCCGCCGCCGCGTCGTACGCCCCCTCTGCATCGTGAAGCTCCGCCACCCGGCTGCGGTACAGCTCGATCGAGTCGGTGAGCACGGTGAGCACCACGTCGTCGGCCCCCAGTTCGAACTGCCGGGCGAACGAGGTGGCGGCGAGCAGGTTGGCGATCCCGCTGATGCCGAACAAGCCGAGGCGATCAATCATCTCCGCAGGTACGCCCTCGGCGGCGAGCCTCTCTCGTCCCACTTCTTCGTTGAACAGCCGCATCACCGCCATGGCGTCTACGTCGTCGACGGCGATCACCACATCGGTGTTGCGCACGTTGTGGATCCAGGGGATGTGCTTGTCGCCGATCCCCTCGATGCGATGGGCGCCGTAGCCGTTGCGCAGCATCGTGGGGCACTGCAGCGCTTCGCCGGCGGCGATCAATGCCCCGGGATGGTGCTGCTTGACGTAGTCGCCCGATGCGATCGTCCCCGCCGAACCGGTGGTGAGCACGACCCCGGCCACCCGGCCGCGGGGAGCGGAGGCGGCGACGGCCTCCACCATCGCCGGGCCGGTAACGGTGTAGTGCCACAAGTAATTGCCCAGCTCGTCGAATTGGTTGAAGATCGCCACGTCCTCGCCCGATCGGCGCAGGTCGTTGCACGCGTCGAAGATCTCCTTGACGTTGCTCTCCGAGCCCGGGGTCTTGAGCACCTCGGCGCCGATGCCTTCCAACCACTCGAACCGCTCCCGGCTCATCCCCTCGGGGAGGATTGCCAGCGCCCGGCACCCGAGCAGCACCGAGTCGAATGCTCCGCCCCGGCAGTAGTTGCCCGTCGAGGGCCACACCGCCTTCTGGATCGCCGGGTCGAATCCGCCGGTGACCAGACGGGGCACCAGGCAGCCGAAGGCGGCACCGACCTTGTGGCACCCGGTGGGAAACCATTTGCCGACCAGAGCGATCACGGTGGCGTCCACCCCGGTCAGTTCCGGCGGCACCACGATGTGGTTGACCGCCCCGAACCCGCCACCCGACGGCACGGGTTCGTTGTGCCAGCCGATCCGGAACAAGTTGGCCGGATCGGTGTCCCACAGGCCCACCTCGGTCAACCGATCCTTGTGGGCGGCAGCGATCAGCGAGGGATCGCGCAGCTCGGCGAAGGTGGGGACCACCACCCCGCGCTCGGCGGCGCGGCGCACCGCCCGGTCCCTGACGTCCGCCCGGATTCGAAGGTCGATCATGTCCCTCCAATTGTCGTCAGCCGATCCAGAGCCTCGTCCAATCCGGCCACGTCTGCCGAGGCGCGCACCACGGTTACCCCGGCGCTCTCGGCGCCGCGGGTCGCCGCCGCCACGTCCTTGAGACCGCTGCCGGTGTTGATCACCACCACCTCGTCGCCGGCGCCGATGAAGCCGTTGCGTACCGCCGCCCGCGTCCCCGCCCACGCCGCCGCCGCCGCGGGCTCGCCGAACACGCCCGAGAGACGCGCCACCTCGGGAATGGCGGCGA
>MELR01000031.1:47717-81161 GCA_001767695.1 Actinobacteria bacterium RBG_16_68_21 | reverse complement strand
GTCCCGGGGCATGCCCGCCGAAATGCTGTCCGCCACCGTGTCGGCCGGGGCGGGCGGCTTGGTGAACGGATCCTCGCCGTTACGCCAGGCCTCGGCGAGAAACTGCGCTCCCTCTGCCTGAACACCGATGAGGCGCGGCATCCGATCGATCCAGCCCAGAGCCAGCAGGTCCCGCAAACCCTTGTGGACGCCCCCGATGATGCAGCCGTCGCCCACCCCGACGGCGATGGCGTCGGGGACGTGCCAGCCCAGTTGCTCGCAGATCTCGTATACGACGGTCTTCTTCCCCTCGGTCATGTAGGGGTTGAAACCGGTGTTGCGGTTGTACCAGCCGCGCCGGTCGGCGGCCTCCATCGACAGTTGCACCGCCTGGTCGTAGCTGCCGGCAACGAGCACCACCGAGGCGCCGAAGACGAGCAGCTGGGTGATCTTCGCCTGGGGGGCGCTCTCCGGCACGAAGATCACCGCCCGTACCCCGGCGGCGGCGCACATCCCGGCGAGGGCGGCGGCGGCGTTGCCGGTGGAGGCGGTGGTGATCGTGCCGATCCCCCGTTCGGCGGCCTTGACCACCGCCATCGCCGAGGCGCGATCCTTGAGCGAGGCCGTCGGCTGGCGGCCCTCGTCCTTCACCCATACCCGGGCGAGGCCGGCGGCGGCGGCGAGCCGGGGAGCATCGATCAGCGGGGTCCCCCCGACGAGGATCGGCGGTTCGCTCGATCTCTCGCCGACGGGGAGGAGCGGGCGATACCGCCACATCCCGGCGACCGCGGGCAGCGTGTCCGGTGACCACGCCGCGCCGATCGCCGCGTAGTCGTACTCGACGTCGACCACTCCCTCCCGGCCGTGATCGGGACACACATAGGCGATCTCATCGGGCCGGTAGGCCCGTCCACAGATGAGACATCGGAGACGAGCAACGGCCTCCACCCAGCCCCCTTACATGGTCAGCGCCATCACGGCCTTCTGCACGTGCAGGCGATTCTCCGCCTCGTCGTAGACGACGCTCTGCGGTCCGTCGATGACCGCATCGGCGACCTCGATTCCCCGGTCGGCCGGCAGGCAGTGCATGTAGATGGCACCGTCGGCAGCCATCGCCATCCGCCGTTCGTCGGCGATCCAGTCGGTGTACCTCTTGGAGATCTCCGCGGAGGCAGCGAGATCCTCCGTCTCCAACATGCATCCCCAGCTCTTCGGATACACGACGTCGGCGCCGCGGAAGCCGGCGTCGAAGTCCTCGAGCACCTCGAAGGAACCGCCGGCGGCGGCGGCGTTGGCGGCGGCCTGCTCCACGTACTCGGGGAGGAGGCGGAACTCGGGAGGCCGGGTGAGCCGCACGTTGGCGCCGTAGCGGGTCAGCAGGAGGATCAGGCTGATCGGCACGCTCATCGGCTTCTGATAGCTGGCGGCGTAGGCGTAGCTGACGTCGATGGTCAAGCCGCGCGGATCGCCCTTCTCCTCGACGATGGTCAGCAGGTCGGCGAGCGCCTGGAAGGGATGGAACCGGTCGCACTGCATGTTGAGGACCGGCACCCGCGATGCCTCGGCGACGTCCCGCATGTACTGGTTGCCGACACCCCAATCGACCTGACGGATGGCAATGCCGTCGTTGTAGCGCCCGAGGATCTCCCCGATCTCCTTGGCGGTGTCGCCGTGGGCGATCTGGGTCGTCTTGGCTTCGATGAATTGGGCGTGGCCCCCGAGCTGCGCCATCCCCGCCTCGAACGAGGCACGGGTACGGGTGCTGGAGAAGAAGAAGAGCATCGCCAGCACCTTGTCGTCGAGCAGGGCGTGCGGCTGGCCGAGGGCGCGCCGCCGCTTCAGATCGAGGGCGACCTCCAGCACCGAATCGATCTCGCCTTTGGTCCACTCCTGGGTCGTGATCATGTCACGACCGCGTAGTCCGGTGCGCATCAATCTCCCTTCACTCGGTGGCGCCCATGACGAGCGCAAGCAGGGCCATCCTCATGACGACGCCGTTGAACGCCTCCTCCCAGTAACGGGCGTGGCGGGTGGCGTCGACATCGGGGGGAAGCTCGTCCATCCGGGGCAGCGAGTGCAGGATGATCGCGTCGCCCTTTGCCTCCCTCAGCAGCTCGCGGGTGACCCGGTAGTTTTCCGGCGTCAGGCCCTTGTCGCCCCCGGCCTCGTCGCGGCTCTTGGTGTAGTCGGCCTGGACCACCGGCTCCATGTAGATCACATCCGCTTCGGCGATCGCCTCTCTCACGTGCTCCACCTCGCGGAACACCAGGCCCCGATCGGTCAACTCGGCCTTGAAATCGTCGGTGAGGGACATCTCGGGAGGCGACACGAACACCGCCTCTGCATCGAACTGGGTGAGGGCATAGCCGAGCGAATGCATCGTCCTCATCCGCATGTCTCCGATGCACAGGAAGGTCAGGCCATCGATGGTTCCCTGCTCCTTCATCACCGTGTACAGATCGGTCAACACCTGGGTGGGATGCTCTCCCCAACCGTCGCCGGCGTTGATCACCGGAACGCTCGCCCACCGTGCCGCCTCGGCCGGGGCGCCCTGCTGGAAGTGACGCATCACGATGGCGTCCCCGTAGTACTCCAGCATGTGGACCGTGTCCTTGATCGACTCCTGATAGAAGTCGCCGGCCCGGGTCATGCGCGGGTCGGAGAAACCGAGCACATGCCCACCGAGGCGGTGCATCGCCGCCTCGTGCGCCAGCCGGGTGCGCGTGGACGGCTGGTAGAAGGCGGTCACCAGCGTCTTGTCGGAGAGGAGATCGCCGTTGCGCCGCGATCGGGCGATCGGCTCCAAGTCCTCGGCCACCTCGAACACCTGCATGAACTCGCCGCGCTCGAAGTCCTTCAAGGACAGGATGTCGCGACCGGCGAAACTTCTCATTTCTTCCACCTCCGTCGACGGTCCGAACACTCTCCCGCGGGCGCCGGCACACCACTACCGCCGGATGTCGCCAAGCCGGGGCCGAAATACCCCGACGGCAGGCGCCTCGCCCACATAGAGTCGTGGTGTGTCGGTCGTCAATGTATCCGGATTCATCCGTCCCATCGACATCGCGACCGCCTTTGTCGCCGTCCAACAGGGATCCATCCCCGTCTCCGGCGGCACCGACGTCATCCTTCACGAGCCGCCGGCCCCGGTTTCGCTGGTCGACCTCACCGTCCTCCCCCTGTCGGGCATCTCCGAGTCGGGCGACGGTTTCTCGATCGGCGCGACCACGACGCTGTCGGAGATGCTGGAGCATCCCCGGCTGGCAGCTCATGCCGACGGGGTGATCGCCGACATGCTGCGGCTCGTCGGATCACCCCTGCTGCGCAACCGCGCCACGATCGGCGGGCACCTCGCCCGGGGACGCCTCTCGGACGTCATCCCCGTCTTGCTCTCCCTCGACGCCACCATCAACTGGTACGACGGCAGTCCGCGCGCCGGCCCGCTCGCCGACTTCTACGCCTCGCAAACCCACCGCACCCCGCTCATCGTCACCGGGATCACCATTCCCCCGATGCACCGGCCGGCGGCGGCGGCCTTCCGCAAGTTCTCCCGAACCCACTTCGATCTGGCAATCCTCAACTGCGCGTGCCGCATCGACATCGCCGACGACGGGTCGGTGGCCGCGGCCCGGGTCGTGGTCGGAGAGACTCCCGCCCTGGCGGCTTCGGTCACCGATGCCGAGGTACTGCTCCACGGCCGTCCGCTCGACCCCGCAGCGATCTCATCGGCGGCCACCATCGCCGCCGCCGAGATCCCCGCCCGGGACGATGATCGAGCGACCGCCGAGTACCGCCGCGCCATTGCCGCCGTGCTGGTGCGCCGCTGCCTCGCCGAGATCGCCGGGAGGCTGCCGTGAACCTGCGCTTCACCGTCGACGGCGTTCCGACCACGGTCGTGATCGCCGCCGGAGAGAGCCTCATGGACGTGCTGCGGCGGATCGGCAAGACGAGCGTCAAGAACGGATGCGACCGCGGGGATTGCGGCTCGTGCGCAGTGCTCGTCGACGGTCGGGCGGTCAACGCCTGCCTGGTGTTCGCCGGACAGGTCGACGGCACCGCTGTCGGGACGGCGGAGGGACTGGCTCACGACGGCGAGCTGCATCCCCTGCAGAGCGCCGCCGTCGAGGGTGGCGCGGTGCAGTGCGGCTTCTGCACGCCGGGGATGCTGATGCTCGCGGTGGACCTGCTCTCCCGGAATCCGGAACCCGACGAGGCCGAGGTACGCAGCGCCCTGTCCGGGTCGTTCTGCCGCTGCACCGGATACGTCAAGCCGATCGAGGCGATCCTCGCCGCCGCCGGCACTCTCCTGGAGCGGCGCTCATGAAGGACAAGTTCAAGGTCGTCGGCATCAACGAACGCAAGATCGACGGCAGGACTCTGGTCACGGGAAGCCCGGTGTTCGCCGGCGACCTCGACCTCCCCGGGATGCTCCACGTGGCTTTGCTCACCAGCCCGGTGGCCCACGCCCGCATCACCCGCCTCGACACCTCGGCCGCCGAGGCGCTCGACGGTGTGGCTTGCGTCCTCACCCACCGCAACACCCCGGAGATGCGCTACACCACGGCCGGCCAGGGTCACCCGGAACCGAGCCCGTACGACACCCGCATGTTCGACACCAAGGTGCGCTTCATCGGCGACCGGGTGGCGGCGGTGGCCGCCGACAGCCCGGCGATCGCCCTGAGGGCACTCGGCTTGATCGACGCCGAGTACGAGGACCTCGGTCCGGTCCTGTCGATCGACGCCGCCCTCGCCCCCGGGGCGCCGGTGATCCACGACGAGCCGGACGCCCTGGACATCTGGGATGCCGAGCACAACATCGCATCGGTGGTGTCGGCGATCGCCGGCGACGTGACCGCCGGTTTCGACGAGTCCGATGTCGTTGTCGAGACGACCACCGAGACCCAATACGCCCAACACGCCCCCCTCGAACCTCATGTGGTCGTGTCCTCGATCAACCCCGAAGGCAGGATCACCCTGGTCTCCAGCACCCAGGTGCCCTTCCACGTACGGAGGATCGTCGCCCGCCTTCTCGACGTGCCGATCCATCGCATCCGGGTGATCAAGCCGCGCCTCGGTGGAGGCTTCGGGGTCAAGCAGGAGGTCTTGATCGAAGACGTGGCCGCCCTGATGACTCTCCGCACCGGACGTCCCGTCCGCTTCGAATTCACCCGCTCCCAGGAGTTCATCTCGTCGCGGACCCGCCATCCGATGCGGGTGCGGGTGAAGCTCGGAGCGCGGTCGGACGGAATCGTCCACGCGATCGACATGGAAGCGATCTCCAATACCGGGGCGTACGGCGCGCACGCCCTCACCGTGATGTCCAACACCGGGTCGAAGACGCTCCCCCTGTACAACAAGGCCCCCCATGTCCGCTTCGACGGCAAAGCGGTGTACACCACGATGCCGGTGGCCGGGGCCTATCGGGGGTACGGCGGCACCCAGGGTTGCTATCCGCTCGAGATGGCGATGGACGAGATCGCCGAACGGCTCCACATCGACCCCGTCGAGTTGCGCTCCCGCAACCACATCCGGGCCGGGCAGACCTCACCGATCTTCGAAGAGCTCGGCGAGGGCCGCAAGGGCACCCCGCAGATCATCACCTCGTGTGAGCTCGACGCCTGCCTCCAGGTGGGGGCCGAGCGCTTCGACTGGGTGCGCAAGCGTGCCGAGCCGCGCGGCGATGGGTCGATCCGCCACGGCGTGGGCATGTCGGTGCACATGCAGGGTTCCGGCATTCCGCTCGTGGACATGGCGGCGGCGACCGTGGCGATGAACGACGACGGATCGTTCAACCTGCTGGTGGGAGCCACCGACCTCGGCACCGGCTCGGACACGATCCTCGCCCAGATCGCCGCCGAGGTCCTCGGCGTGCCTCTCACGAGGATCGTGGTGGTCTCCTCAGATACCGACCTCACGCCGTTCGACACCGGCGCTTATGCCTCGTCGACCACCTACGTGTCCGGATGGGCGGTGCAGCGGGCCGCAGAAGAAGTCCGGGACCGCATCGTCGCCGTCGCCGCCACCATGCTGGAGACCGAGCCCGAGCAACTGGTCCTCGCCGACTCCCGGGTGTCCACATCCGACGGCCGCAGCGTCGACCTGGCGGCGATCGGCCATCGGTCCTACTACGGGCCGGATCCCGCGCAGATCGCAGCAACGGCGTCGTTCGTCCCCGAGTCGTCGGCTCCGCCCTTCATGGCCGCCTTTACCGAGGTCGCCGTCGACGTCGAGACCGGCCGGATCGAGGTGCTCGACTTCGTGGCGGCCGTCGACTGCGGCACCGCGGTCAATCCCCGCCTCGCCGAAGGGCAGGTCGAGGGGGCGATCGCCAACGGCATCGGCTACGCCCTGACCGAGCAGATGGAGTTCACCCGTCTCGGTCGGGTGAAGAACCCCGACCTCGCCCGCTACAAGATTCCCGGAACGATGGACCTGCCCCCGATCCGGGTGTTTCTCGTCGAGTCGTACGAACCGACCGGGCCCATGGGAGCCAAGTCGGTGGCCGAGATCGGGATCAACGGCCCGCTCCCCGCCATCGCCAACGCGGTGTACCACGCGGTGGGCATCCGCCTCACCCACCCCCCCTTCACATCCGAGAAGGTGTGGCGGGCGTTGCGCGCCGCCGGGGTCGGGGCCTAGCCGCCGCTTCGCGGGCGAGCGGATCGCAGGTCCTCCTAGGTCGGCCTCGAGGTCCTGGGCGGTGGGCGGCGAGACCTGCGCTTGCGCGCCGGCTGCGGAGCGCGGGGCGGACCGAAGGCGAATGCCGCCACCAACCCGGCGACGATGACCACCGCGCCGACGACGGTGCCGATGATCTGGCGCTTGCCGAACATTTCGGCCGAGCCGCCGGACGAGATCCCGATGATGTCCGCCATCGTCGCGATGAAGACCAGCACCACCCCGGCGCCGGCGACGACAACACCAACCACCCTCTTCGACACGATCACACTCCCGGGTCAGGACGGACCGAATCTAGGCGACGTCTCCGCTTTGGCCAAGGTGAGGCATACCCGAAGAAGTTTCCAGTCTCCAGTCGCCAGCAAGAGTCGCCCGTCCCGAGTCGCCCGTCGTCGCCGGTCGCCCGTAAGAGTCGCTGCGCGACGTAACCCACCGAGTCCGCCACAGCATCCGCCCCAAGCCCGCGCCATCATGGCACCCATGGAGGGCCTCGAACGCCTGCGCGATCGGATCAGGGAGATCGACGAGGGCATTCTCCGCCTGGTGGCGGAGCGCCTCGAGGCAGCGCGCACCATCGGGAAGGCGAAGCGCACCGCCGGCGAGCCGCTGCGGGACTACGACGTGGAGCGCACAGTGCTCGATCGGGCGGCAGCGACCGCAACTCGCCTCGACCTCCCCGCCGACACCGTGCGGGCGCTGATGCAGGGCCTGATCACCGCCTCCCGAGCCGAGCAGGAACGAGTCTCGTATTCGACCTACGCCGGTGAGGCCGGCCACATCTCCGTGGTGGGGGGGCGGGGCCGGATGGGACGGTGGCTGGTGGACTTCCTGGAGAACCAGGGACACCGGGTCACGGTCGTCGACCGCGGTGACGGCGCACCCTGGGAGGTGGACGCTTCGATCGCCTTCCTGGCGACTCCACCCGAGGTCATGCCGGACCTGATCCACGGATTCGCCGCAGCGCGGTTCCCCGGCGTGGTGTGCGACATCGCCAGCCTCAAGGGACACCTCACCGACTCCGTCGGGAGAGCGGTCGGCTCAGGTCTGGCGGTGACCAGCATCCACCCGATGTTCGGCCCCTCCGCCCGCACCCTTTCCGACAAGGTGGTCTGCATCTGCGACTGCGGCCGGCCCGATGCCACCGCCGCGGTGGTGGGCTTGTTCGCCGACACCGCGGCGACGCTCGTCACCCTCGACTTCGCGGGTCACGATCGGGTCGTCTCCTACGTTCTCGGCCTCTCCCACCTGATGAATCTGCTGTTCGCCAAGGTGCTCGCCGCCGGGACCGAACGATTCGGCGATGTGAACCGCGTAGGAAGCACCACCTTCCACGCCCAGATCGAAACCGCCCGCACCGTGCTCGGCGAGGATCCCGACCTGTACTTCGCCATCCAGCGGATCAACCAGAACACCCCGGAGCTCTACGAGGCGGTGCGTCGGGAGTTCGACGAGCTGGCCTCCTGGGTTGCCACCGGCGACCGTGACAGCTTTGCGAGGATGATGGAGGCGTCGCGCGCCTGGCTGGCGGGCACCTAGGCCAACACCGCCTTCTGGTCGAGCACGATCGGGGCGCGGTCGATCGAGAAGAACTCCATCGGCGCCGATGTGTCCCACTCGTCCGACTCGGCGCCGGTGATGAAGCGGGCGACCATCGAGCCGATCGAAGGCGACTCCTTGAACCCGTGGCCGGAGAACCCGTTGGCGACGATGAAGCCCTCGAGTGACGTCGGCCCCACCACCGGATGAACATCCTCGACGTTCATCGTGTACATGCCGGCCACCCCGGTGATCTGTCCCCGATAGGGCAGCGACGGAATCCGGTGATGGAGCGCGTGGATCTTCACGTCGCGGAAGGCGGCATCGATGTTTCCGTTGAACACATCGGGATCCGATACCACCTCCTGTTCGTCCTCCTCGAGGATCGAGCCGACCAGGATCTGCTGCCCTCCGGCCTCGGGCCGGAAGTAGATGCCGCCCGACGAGTCGGCCACCACCGGGATCGGGCCGGGCACGACGTCTCGGGGCCACTCCCGGTAGATCACCTGCGCCCGAATCGGATGAATCGTCCACGGCGAGTACGAGAAGCCGGCCATGGCCGCCAGGCGGGGCGCCCACGGCCCGGCGGCGTTGACGACAACCGGAGCGTCGATCGCGGTCCCGTCGGTGAGATCGACACCGTCGACGCGGCCGCCCGAAGTCCGCACTCCGGTGACCGCGGCCTTGAATCGCACATCCACGCCGACACCGCGGACCGCCTCGAGCAGATCCTGCGCCGCACTCACCGGATCGAAGAACCCGCTCTCGGTCTCGAACAGGAACGTGTCGTGGTCCACACAGGTGTGCTCGGTCTCCCCGGAAAGATCGAACGGCTCATTGCAGGCAGACAGCGCCGGGAACCGCTCGCCCACCCCGGCGGCATCGAGCACCTCGACGCCGATACCGAGCCCCGCCATTCGGGACCGCCCCGCTTCGACCGCTTGCGGGGTCTCGTTCATCATCCACAACACCCCGGTGTGATGAAAGCGCGCCCGCGGCTCGTCCAGCCCGGTGTACCGCGCCCAATCGCGGTGGGCTCGCAGACCGTCGCGAGCGACGGTGATCGCCTCGACGTGGGTGTAGCGCTGGCGGAGGATGGCGCACGAGGCGCCGGTGGAGCCCTCGGCGACGTTGGGCGCCTTCTCCAACACGACGACGCGGCGACGATCCCGTCGGCTGATCTGATGGGCGATCGACAGCCCGATGATCCCCGCTCCGACGATGACGACGTCGGCGGTCTCACGACTCATCTCCACCTCCGGTAGGTCAGGCAGTGTACGGAGGGCCGCCCCGCGGTGCCCATCCGTAGACTCCAGCCAGAGGCGAAAGGGAGCGCAATGGACCTCAAGGGCACCGTCATCACCTGGCTGGGCCACTCGGCGATCCGCATCCGCCTTGCCGACGGCACCGTCGCACTCATCGATCCGTGGCTCTCCGGCAATCCCGCCTGCCCGACCACGGAGCACACCCAGGAGCGCGTCGACTCGATCTACCTCACCCATGGGCACTTCGATCACTTCGGCGACACCCTGGAACTGGTCGGCGTGCACAACCCACAGGTGTTCGCCATCCACGAGGTGGCGGTCTACCTGGCCGCCGGTGGGGTCGAGCACGCCGTCGGGCTCAACAAGGGCGGCACGGTCTCAGGACCAGGAGGGATCGAAGGCACCCTGGTGACCGCGGTGCACTCGGCGGGGATCTCCGAGGACGACCACATCGTCCCCGGGGGCGAGGCGGGAGGCTGGGTGCTGGCTCTTCCCGGCGGACCGAAGCTGTACCACGCCGGGGACACCGATCTGTTCGGCGACCTCGCCTTGATCGGCGAGATCCATCGCCCCGACCTCGCCTTCCTCCCCATCGGGGGCCATTACACGATGGGTCCGGCTGCAGCGGCTCGCGCTGCCCGCCTCCTCGGGGTGCGGGCAGTGGTGCCGATCCACTGGGGGACCTTCCCGATCCTGGCCGGCACGCCGCAGCAGTTGAGCACCGCCCTGGAGGGTTCCGGCATCGAGGTGATCGCCCCGGCAATTGGTGAGCCTCTCTAACCGCGCGACAGGCCGGGCATGCCAGCGCACACCCCACGGAGACCTGGGGGCGGGGCGGATGGCGGCGGACAGCTGGCGGCGGGCAGCTGGCGGCCACGTTGCGAGTCCCCCGGCATCGGCGGCTCCGAGTAGTCTCGCCGGACGGCTGGACACGGTGAGGTTGCCGGTCTCGATCGGGTCGCCGACCACCCGACGGCCGCAGGCCGGGATTCGCACGCCTAGCATTCCCGGACCGATCACCCCCGACATGAAAGGTCGGCGAGCGTGGAGACCCGCGAGAGCGCATTCGGACAAGGGGAGGCACCCCGCGAACCGGAAGTGGGCGCGGCCGCGATAGTCGGGCGATCACCCTGGCAGCTGTTCCTGATTCGCTTCCGCAAGGATCACGTCGCCATTTTCGCCCTCGGGTTCCTGGTCTTGTTGGTGCTGGCCGCCCTGTTCGCTCCGGTGATCGCCGATCGTGTCGCCCACCACGGCCCCAACGACCTCTTCATCCACGATCCGGTCAAGATGGTCAACGAATTCGGGCTTCCCCTCGGGCCCAACAAGCAGTTCTGGTTCGGGGCAGACCGGTCGGGCCGCGACCTGTTCGTGCGGGTCCTATACGGCGCCCGAACCTCCCTGCTCGTGGGTGTGGTGGCCACCGGGTTCGCGGTCTTCGTTGGCGTGACGCTGGGGTTGATCGCCGGCTACTACGGAGGCTGGAGAGACACGCTGATCTCCCGAACCACCGACATCGTGTTGTCGTTTCCTCTGCTGCTCTTTGCCATCGGCATCGTCGGGGCGTGCTCTGCATCCACAGAGGGCTGTTTCGGGGGGCTGATAAAGCCTGGCCTGCAACTCGTCGTGTTCGTCATCGCCCTTTTCAGCTGGCCGAACATCGCGCGTGTGGTCCGCGGAAACACGCTCTCGTTGCGAGAACAGGAGTTCGTCGACGCCAATCGCGCCGTGGGAGCCAGCAACCTGACCATCATCTTCCGGGAGCTGCTGCCCAACCTGGTGGCGCCGATCATCGTGTATTCGACGCTGCTGGTCCCGTCCAACATCATCTTCGAGGCGGCGCTGTCGTTCCTCGGCCTCGGGGTCCCCCAGACCGTCCCCTCCTGGGGTCGCCAGCTCGCCGAGGCGGCGGAGGTGTTCCGGGTGGCCTGGTGGATGATGCTCTTCCCGGGGCTCTTTCTGCTCGCCACCACGCTCACCTTCAATCTGGTCGGGGACGGTTTGCGTGATGCGCTCGATCCCCGTACCGGCCGCTAAGGAGGCCCGACAGGACGCCAGCCATGCTTAACTCGTGTTAACGGACGAGGGGATACAACTGACCATCGCGGTCGGTGAAAGACCCATCGCACCCTGATTGAAACGAAATGGGAGGAATACTTTGAGACGCAGAACTCTTGGCGCGCTCGCGCTGCTCTTGGCGTTCGCAATGATCGTCGCCGCCTGTGGCGACGACTCGGCGGAAACGACCACGACGGCCGCGGCGACGTCGACTACGAGTGGTGCCACCACCACCACGGCGGCCGGTGAAACGACGACGAGCGCCGGTACAACCGGTCCTCAGCCGGGCGGCACCTACCGCATCGAGACGGATGGCATCGCCTACACGAGTGGCGGGGATCCGAGCGGTGAGTATCTGGGCATCTCGTTCGGGATCTTCACGAACCTGCTCGCCCGGACACTGCTCACCTACTACCACACGGGTGGCGCGAACGGTAACTCGCTCGCTCCAGACCTCGCCGTGGACTTCCCGGAGATCTCGGACGATGGGTTGACGTACACGTTCACCCTGAAGGACGGGATCATGTTCGGCCCGCCGCTGTCGCGGCCGATCACCTCGAAGGACGTCGAGTTCGCCTTCCGGCGGATGGCGACCGAGTCGGTCGTGGCCCAGTACGAGTTCTACTACGACGGCCTGATCGACGGTATGGCGCTGTCCGCGGACCTGCCGGACTCGATCGCGGGTATCGAGACACCCGATGACAAGACGATCGTCTTCCATCTGACCAAGGTCTCCCCGGACTTCGTGTTCCTCGTCGCCATGCCGGCGACGTCACCGATGCCCGAAGAGGTCGCAGGATGCTTCCTGCAGGCCGGTGAGTACGGTCGATACGTGGTGTCGAGCGGACCGTACATGTACGAGGGCAGTGACCAGCTGGACGCCTCGAGCTGTGAGGCTCTGGTGGCCTCCGGTCCCATCTCGGGATTCGATCCTGAGAACCACTCGTACTTCGTGCGCAACCCCGACTACGACCCGGCCACGGATGATCCGGCGGTTCGGGCCAACTACGTGGATCGGATCACCATCGATCTGAACACCAACGTCCAGGACATCTACGCCAAGATCCGTGCCGGCGAGCTGGAAGGCGCCGTCTCCTCGGGGAACCCCCCGGCGGACGTGCTCCAGGCCTATGCCACCGACCCGGCGCTGGCGCCGCTCCTCAAAGAGGGCGGAGATGACCGGACCTGGTACATCACGATGAACCTGACGGTGCCGCCGTTCGACGACGTGCATGTCCGCAGGGCCGCCAACCTGATCATGGACAAGGCGGGAATCCTGCAGGCGTGGGGCGGCGACATCAGCGGGGTTGTGGCGACCCACATTCAGCCTCCGGGCTTGTCTGGTTTGGGTGCCGACTACGACCCGTATGCCACTGAGGGCCACCGCGGTGATCTGGCCGCGGCCATGGAAGAGATGAAGCTGTCCAAGTACGACACCAACGGTGACGGACTCTGTGACGCTCCGGAGTGCTCGGGCGTTGTGATGATCAATCGGACCAGCTCGAACTGGACGGCCTCTGAGCCGGTCGTGGTGAATTCGCTGGCTCAGATCGGCATCCAGGTGGCGGTCCAGGAAGCAGAAAACCACTACACCATCATTCAGACCGTCGCCAACAACATTCCGATCGGAATGAACCCCGGGTGGGGCAAGGACTACCCGGACTCGAGTTCATTCGTCGGATTCCTGTTCGACGGTCGTGGCATCAAGGCCGAAGGCAACTACAACTACTCGATGGTCGGGCTCAGCGCTGAGCAGGCCGCCGAGCTGGGTGTCGTCTTCGGACCTACGGTGAGCGTCGATGCCGACATCGATGCCTGCAAGTTGGCCGCTCTGGAAAGTGAGCAGGGTGGACTCGACTGCTGGAACGCTCTCGACATGAAGATGATGGAAGAGATCGTGCCGTGGATTCCCTATCTGTGGCCGAACATTCTCACCACCATCGGTCCGGCCGTGACGAGCTGGGACTTCGACCAGTTCGCCGGCACGACGGCGTTCTCCAAGCTCGCCGTCGACCCCTCACTGCAGCGCTAGTTCCGAAACGGTGAATGGGGACCGCTCCGCAGGTGCGGAGCGGTCCCCATCACTGCTTGGACGACAAAGCCATGAGCGGAGATCGAGGAATGCCCTAGATGGCCCGGTACATCGCCCGCCGCCTGATGTGGGTGCTGCTCGTCGTCATCCTGGTGACGTTCCTCACGTTCCTGATCTTCTTCGTCATCCCGCCCGTCGATCCGGCGATCTTGTTCGCCGGACGCGCGCCGAGCGAACGCCTCATCGAAGAGGTGCGCCAGTCCCTCGGCCTGGACCACTCGTTCTGGGTGCAGTACGGGCTCTTCGTGAAGCGCATCTTCCTTGGGGACGAGTACGGATGGCCCGGGTTCGGGCTGTCGTTCGTCACCCGGTCGCCGATCCGCGAGAACTTCCTCGAGCGGGCATTTGTCACCATGCAGCTGGCCATCGGGGCAGCGGTGGTGTGGCTGATACTCGGGGTGTTGATCGGCCTCACCTCCGCCCTGAAGCGGGGCAGGTGGCAAGACAGGGCGTCGATGGGATTCGCCCTCTTCGGCGTGTCCGCCCCGGTGTTCTGGCTCGGCCTGATGGCGCTCTACATCTTCTGGGAGAAGCTCCACTGGCTGCCGGGGACGGGCTATTCGTCCTTCTCCGAGGGGGTGGGTCAGTGGTTCCTCCACTTCCTCTTACCCTGGGTGGTGCTCGCCTTACTCTTTGCCGCCTTCTACGCCCGGATGGTCCGGGGCAGCCTGCTCGAGGCCTTCGGTCAGGACTGGATCCGTACCGCGCGCGCCAAGGGCCTGTCAGAACGCAAGGTGGTCTACAAGCACGCGCTGCGCGCCAGCCTCACCCCGGTGGTGTCGTTGTTCGGCGCCGACCTGGGAACGCTGCTCGGCGGCGCGATCATCACCGAAACGGTATTCAACCTCCCCGGGCTGGGGACGTACGTCGTGCGATCGGTGCAGAACGGAGACCTGCCGGTCATCATGGACGTCGTCGTGTTCGCCAGCCTTGCCGTCGCCGTGATGAGCCTGGTGGCGGACATCCTGTATGCCTACCTGGATCCGCGGGTGAGGTACTCGTGACCCACCGCTTCTCGAGAGACGACTCCAACAACGGCAAGCCCCTCCTCGAGGTCCGCGACCTGAAGGTGCAATTCCCCACGCCCGACGGCTTGGTCAAGGCCGTGGACGGCGTCAGCTTCAAGATCCATCGCGGAGAGACCCTGGGGGTCGTCGGGGAGTCCGGCTCGGGCAAGAGCGTGACCTTCCTCACGGTGATGGGCTTGATCTCCTCGAGAGATGCCCACCTCGAGGGAGAGGTCATGTTCAAGGGCCGCGACCTCCTGAAGCTGCCCGAGGTGGAGATGAGGCACATCCGGGGCAAGGAGATGGGGATGGTGTTCCAGGATCCCATGACCTCCCTCCATCCGATGTACCGCGTCGGGTACCAGATCGCCGAAGCCGTCCTCGCTCACGAGGCGACCAGCAAGAAGGCGGCATGGGGGCTGGCTGTCGACCTGCTGGGGCGGGTGGGAATCCCCAAACCGGCTGAGGCGGCGAGACGCTACCCGCATGAGTTCTCCGGGGGGATGCGCCAAAGGGCGATGATCGCCATGTCACTGGTACTCAACCCCGATCTGTTGATCGCCGACGAGCCCACGACCGCGCTCGACGTCACCGTTCAAGCCCAGATCCTCGACCTCATCGACCGGCTCAAGACCGAGTTCAACGCCGCGGTGGCGATCATCACCCACGACCTCGGGGTGGTCGCGGAGCACTGCGAGAGAATCCAGGTGATGTACGCCGGCAGAGTGACCGAAACCGGGACGGGTGACGACCTCTTCTACCGCGGCCACCACCCCTACACCTGGGGTCTGCTGCAGTCGATTCCTCGCCTCGACGCCGGGCAAACTCAGCGGCTGCTCCCCATCAAGGGACTGCCCCCGTCCCTCATATTCGTGCCGCCCGGATGCGCCTTTCACCCACGCTGCCCCTACGTGATGGACGTGTGCCGCACCGAGATTCCGACAATGCGGTTGGAAGAAGGCGAACACGCCGCGGCGTGCCACCTGTCCAGTGAAGAGCAGCAGCGGATCTTCACCGAGAAGGTGCTGCAGCAGACATGACGACCACTTCACAACCGTCGACACAGCATGTGGGGGTGAGGCCGCTGCTCAAGGTCTCCGCGGTACGAAAGTACTTCCCCGTCACCAGGGGAATCGTCTTCCAGAAGCGGGTAGGCGATGTGCAGGCCGTCGACGACGTCGACCTCGAGGTCTATCCAGGAGAGACCGTGGGCCTCGTAGGTGAGACCGGCTGCGGGAAGTCGACCCTGGCCAGGGTCATCACCAAGCTTCACGAGGCAACGGCCGGAACGCTGGAATTCGACGGCGAGGATTACACGCACTACTCCCGCAAGCAGATGCGACCGCTCCGTCGCCAGATGCAGATCATCTTCCAGGATCCCTACGCCTCGCTCAACCCACGCAAGACCGTCGGTTCGATCATCGGGGATCCGTTCCGGATCCACCGCATAGTGGCCAAGGACCGAATCAAGGGGTCGGTCCAAGAGCTAATGGAGCGAGTGGGCCTGAGTCCCGAACACTACAACCGCTATCCCCACGAGTTCTCCGGCGGTCAGCGCCAGCGGGTCGGCGTCGCCAGGGCGCTGGCGCTCACGCCGAGGTTGATCGTGTGCGACGAGCCCGTGTCGGCGCTCGACGTGTCGATTCAGGCACAGATCCTCAACCTCATCGAGGATCTGCAGACCGAATTCAATCTGACCTACCTGTTCATCGCCCACGACCTGTCGGTCGTGCGGCACGTGTCGGACCGCATCGTGGTCATGTACCTGGGCAAGATCGCCGAGATCGCCCCGCAGGCCGATGTGTATCGCGATCCCAAGCACCCGTACACCGCCACCCTCCTCTCCGCCGTACCCATCCCCGACCCGGAGCTCGCCAAGGCGAGGCGGCGCATCATCCTCCAGGGCGACGTGCCCTCCCCCATCAACCCTCCCTCGGGATGCCGGTTCAACCCGCGGTGTCCCAGAGCGCAATTCCCGATCTGCGCCACTGAGGAACCTCTACTCCGCGAGGTGGGACCGGGGCACACGGTCGCGTGCCACTTCCCCCTTGCCGACGCCGGCGACCTGATCGAGGACTCCCGCCGTCGGGCTGGAAGCGACTCGCCCCTCCCCACTCCGCCGGCGGTCTAGCGGCGGGTCGCCGGCGGACCCCGGCTGGCTATCGTCGCCATCATGAACGAAGACCTGCGCCAAGCCGTCAGTGATCTCTTTCCCAGCATCAAGGCCGACCTCGAGAGCCTGATCCGCATCCCCTCGGTGAGCGCCGACGGGTTCGATCCGGCGCAGGTGAGACGCTCCGCCGAAGCCACCGCCGACCTCCTCCGCGAAGCCGGCATGGACGACGTCCGCTTCCTCGAACTCGACGGCGCCCACCCGGCGGTGTTCGGTTCGATCGCCGGACCAGCGGGCGCGCCGTCGGTCTTGTTCTATGCCCACCACGACGTCCAGCCCCCGGGCGAAGACGACGGATGGGACAGTGAGCCGTTCGAGCCCATGGAGAGGGACGGGCGCCTCTACGGGAGGGGCGCCGCCGACGACAAGGCGGGGATCGTCACCCACACCGGCGCAATCCGGGCCTTCGGGGGAAGACCGCCGGTGGGGATCAAGGTGATCGTCGAAGGCGAGGAGGAGATCGGTTCGGACCATCTCCCCGATCTGATCGCGCAGTACGGCGAGCTGCTGGCCGCGGACGTGATCGTCATCGCCGATTCGGGCAATTGGCGGGCCGGCACCCCGGCCCTCACCACGTCGTTGCGCGGCCTGATCTCCGTCATCGTCGAGGTGGCCGTGCTCAAGGCGGGTGTCCACTCCGGCGAATTCGGCGGCGCCGTCCCCGATGCCCTGACCGTGCTCGCCCGAATCCTGGCGCAACTCCACGACGACAAGGGAAACGTCGCCGTCCCCGGCCTGGTGTCGTACGAATCCGAACCGCTCGATTTGACGGAGGAGGAGTTGCGCGCCCAGGCGGGCGTGCTCCCCGAGGTCGGCTTGATCGGCGAGGGATCGCTGACCTCGCGGATGTGGAGCCATCCCGCCGCCGCGGTCCTCGCCATCGACGCCACCCCACTCTCCCGGGCCATCAACCAGCTGATCCCCCGGGCACGGGCCAAGGTGAGCGTGCGGCTCGCGCCCGGAGACGATCCGGGTCGCGCCATGAAGGCGCTCGTCGAGTTCATCGAGTCACGTCCCGCCTGGGGCGCCCGGGTGTCGGCGACGCCTCATGAGAGCGGCCGTCCGTTCTCCCTGGCCGGAGGAGACGACCCGAGGATCGACGCGTTCGAGAGGGCCTTCACCGACGCCTACGGGACCAACACGGTGCACATGGGGGTCGGGGGCTCGATCCCGTTCGTGGCCGCCTTTGCCGAGGCGTATCCGACGGCGGCCATCCTGCTCACCGGCTCCGCCGACCCGACGAGCCAGTCGCACGGGCCCAACGAGAGCGTTGACCTCTCCGATCTGGAGAACTCGATCCTCGCCGAGGCGATCGCCTTGCGATACCTGACCTCCTAGGCCGTCTACCGACCACGCCTACAGCAGGATCCCGGCGAGTCGCTCCAGTTCGACCAGCCAGTCGTCCCCCAGCATCTGGACCGACACATGATCGGCGCCCCGATCGAGATGCTCCCGAATCCGCCGAGCTGCGGCCTCCCGATCACCCCAGCCGACGATGGCGTCGACGAGAGGGTCACTCCCTCCCCCGGAGACATCGACGTCGGTCCAGCCGAGTCGCAGCAGGTTGCGCCGGTAGTTGTCGGCAGCCAGATACCGCTCCATGTGGGCGCGGGCAGTGGTGCGCGCCGCGGCGGGGTCGGTTTCGATCAGCACGGCCTGTTCGGGTGCCAGGTAGACGCCGTCGCCGAGCGTCTCCCGGGCGCGGGAGGTGTGCTCGACGGGCACGAAGTAGGGATGCGCCCCAGCGGTGCGGTCACCCGCCAATCCGAGCATCCGGGGACCAAGGGCGGCGAGGACGACCGGGGGTGAGGCGCTGGCTCCGGGAATCGGACCGGGCACGGCCTCCATGGCGTCGAGATAGGAGGTCATCCGTTCCAGCGGGCGCTGATAGCGGTGGCCGCGAGCGGCCACGGAGGGGGCGTGGCTGACTCCGACACCGAGCACGAAACGGCCGCCCGAGGACTCGGCCAGGCCCATGGCGCCGGTCGCCATCGCCATGGGATCGCGTGCCCACAGGTTGGCGATCCCGGTGGCCACCACGATCCGGTCGGTGGCTTCCAGCAGCAGCGACGCGGTGGTGAACGCCTCGCGACCCCGGCTCTCCGGGAACCACAGGGCGCCGTATCCCATCTCCTCCAGAGCGCGCGCCGCCGCCCGTACCTCGGCGGCGGGAGCGGAGACGAACGGCCAACCGAACACCCCCACCCGGCCAATGTCGATCATCGGGGTCTTGAGATCCATGACGGAAGGGTAGAGCACGCCCGACGACGCTCCCCGGGGCAGAAGCCCGCCCAATCGACGGACGGCGGGCGGATCTCAGCCGGCTGGGGGGAGGTCGCAGAAACGTCCGCCGCGCACCGCGGTGATCGTCGCCGCCAGGTCATCGGCGGCGGAGGCTTCCGAGGCGATGGCGCGCAGCCAACCGTCGGAGCCAAGCGGCGAGGTCACGAATACGTCGAATCCCCCATCGATTCCCTCGCCCACCCCGCCGTCGGAGTGTGCGAGGAGCACGTCGCCGATCGTGGAGCCGGGCCCGACACCGCCGCGGGTCGTGAAGGGGAAGACCCCATCGCTCGCCTGATAGCCGGCGAAGTGCCTGGTACCCCGAGGCGCCCAGGTCGTGGCGGCATCGGTGAAATAGAGGGTCAGGTTGTCGACGGTCACGATCCGCACGTTGCCGGTGTCGCTCCCACACAGGCCGTAGGGCGACTGGTAGTCGGCGACGGCCATCCACCCGCTGTCCTCCGTCGGGGATGCTCCCGGCATCGCGGCGCGCACCGCTTCGATCGTCTCGTCGGGCTCCGTACCGAAGTCGATGACCCCGAGCCCGGTGCGAGTGAGGACGATCGCCGTGGCGGCACCGCCCTCACAAGGGACGACCGACCTGGCGAAGTCGAAGGCGACATCCACCGGTTCGGTGAAGGCCCCCCCATCGCTGCGGTACACCCGGGCCGTGCCCACCACCCGGCCGCCGACGGACAGATCCAGATCCGAGGGGAATCCGACGTATCCGGGAGAGCCGTCCCGGTAGACGAACTCGATCCAGCCTCCGACGCCGCCCCTGGTGATGGCGAAGCCACCCGGGTGTCCAACCGCGACCACCAGGAATCCGCTGCCGGTTTCGGCGGCGTAGGAGGTGTCGCCGGTGGTGTCCAGGCACACGCCGCTCACCGCCTCTTCGTCGCCGCCGACCACGATCGTCCCCGCCTCCGCCGCGGCGACGCCGCCGGTGCCGGGTGTCACCACGGCGACGAGGAGCGAGTAGGTGGTGGCATCTCCGTCGGTGTCCACGGTGACCACGTAGTCCTGGGTCGAGGGGATGTCTGCCGCCCTCGCAGTCGCTGGGGTCGCCAGCACCGCACCATCGGCCCCCTTCACCGCGGCGCGAGCGCCGCCCCCGTCAGATCTGATCAGGACCGCCAACCGCTGGCCGGCCTCGGCCCGCACGAAGTAGGTATCGGGATCCGACGCCGACACGTTGCCGACGGCCTCGGTGCCACCGGCGTCGAGCGACAGCCGCCGCGACTCCGTGCACGACCGCGACAGCAGCGCAAATGTCTGGTCGTCGGGCGCCCCACTCTCCTCGCGGTCGATATCGGCCTGCATCGCCCGCACCGCTGCCTCGGTGGCGGGCCCGAACACGCCGTCCACCTCGAGCGGGCCATACCCGGCACAGTTCATGAGGAATTGGAGAGCGAAAGCGGTGGCGTTGTTGTCACCGAGGGAGGTGATCGGTGGCCCGTTGGGAGCGGGAGGCTCGGTCGTCGTGGTGGTAGCCTCGGTGGTCGGTGGCGCGGTGGTGGTGGTCGCCGCCGTGGTGGTCGTGTCTCCCGAGCCTCCACTGCAGGCGGCGAACACGAGCGATCCCACCAGCGGCAGGATGCTTCGGTGCCACCGATCGAGCATCGCCACGCAGGCTAGTGATCGGGCCTATGCCGTGGCGGCCGGGGTACCCCGCCGGATCGGTATCGTCGCGGTGTGGATCGGCGCCGCGTCTTCGTAGTCGTCGTAGCTGCCGTGGCCTCGTTCGCGGTCGGGCTCGGAGGCGCCTGGATCGGCCGAGCGGCTACCGCGGGGACCGAGGACACCGCGTCAACGACCACCACCACATTGCCGGTGTGGGTGCGCGGTACCGAGATCGTCGTCGGACCCGTCGCGGTCATCCCCGAGCAGGTCGCTGTCACCGGGAGAGACGTCGCGGTGCAGTTCACCACCCACCCGATCGGCCCGACCGAGCCCGACCCCCCAGTGGGAGTGGTTCCGGCGAGCTGGACCCTGCTGACAACTCGAGGCGAGGTCGGCTCGGAAGGCGCCTCGAATCTGGGCAGCGTCCGCTTCGTGCTGCCGGTCGGCACCAGCGCGGCGGACATCACCGGTCTACGCCTGGACACCTACTGGATCGCATCGGCGCTGCAGACACAGATCACCCTCAGCCCCGACGACACCGCCCCCCACGAAATCGCCCCCGGGGTGACGGTGGCGCTGGTCACGGTGCAAGCCCAGGGCACCGGAGCGCTCGTCGTCGCCGAAACCGCCACCCGGACGATCGGCTCGGTGGCCACGGCGTCCACCAATGGTCTCGGGGCCGATCTCGCCATCACGGGTGTCGGCCCCGGGTGGGGCAACACCAGCAGCAACTTCGGCAACCGCTCGCGATGGACCCTCAACTACTACGGGGATGCCATTCCCGACCCCATCACGCTGCAGATCACCGGGGTGTTCTGGTTGCCGCTGACCAGCGGCGCCATCACCCCCCTGGAAGGAGTGCCTCATGTCTGACGCGCTCCGCGAGATCCTCCGCTCGCCACTGGACGATCACCCCGCACGAGGCGGGCGCAACTCTCGTCCCCTGATCGGCACCGTCGCCGTGGCACTCGCCGCCGGAGCGCTGGCAGGTTTGGTGGTTCCCGCTTCCGGGAAGCCAACCCCGCCGTCGACCACGACGACGACGGGAGTGGCGGTCGTCTCCCGATTCCCTCCCGGATACACCGACGTGGGTCGAGAATTCGGCCTCCGCGCGGACTGGATATACCGGCGCGGTGAGGAGACGTTCGTAGGCGTCTCCTCGGCCTACCGCAACGACTCCGCACCCACGGGGGAAGCCCTCGGATCCACAAGGCTCGGAGGGAGCAGACGAAGCCTCGGACTGTGGACCATGGTCCTCGCCGATGGAAGGCGTTTGACCGACGCCGCGGAGTTGTTCGATGATGCCGCACCCGGAATGGTGACGCTCCAGTTCGACAGCGGCCCGATCGACGTCGCCGACGTGGTCGCAGTCGAGTTGACGCCCGCCGCCCAATCGGGGGCCAGGGTGGCGACCTCGCACCTCGATATCGCCGCGTTGCCGGTGGACATCGTCGACCTGCCGGAAACCGTCCTGGTCACCGAGCTCGTCACCCAGTCGGGCGACACCGTCACTCGCTCGGCTACTTCGGTGCTGGTCGTCGACCGGATCACCGCTCGCAAGGAGGCGGGGTTCATCGAGTGGCACCTCGAAGGTGATCCCACGGTGCGGGCATTCGTCGAGGTGACGGTCGATCTTCTCGGATCCGACGGCGTCCTTCGGGGTCAGCTCTTCTCGGCGACGGGGCGGTCTGCGCAATTCCTACAACGGGAGGTGCCGCCCGTGGGACCGCTGGCAGTGGGGACCACGCAACTCGAGCGGGCGCGGGGAGTGACGCTGGACGCCGGTGAGGTCGAGTCGGCCACGGTCACGTGGAGCCTGGGGTGGGAACGCTACGACGCGGCAACGACGTACTCGCTCGACATCACCGCGCTCAGCGGGATGGACGACATCCCCGGCTGACCTGCTCGGACGGGGCGCTCAGCGCCGCCGCCGCCGGGTCCGTACCCGTCGGGAGAGCTCGGCATCGCTGCCCATCTTGAACACCACCCGATCGGGCGTGAACCCGGCGAGGTCGCCGAGCCGGGGATCGTTGGAGAACATCTTCACTATCTCCTGGTGGAGACCGCTGGCTCGTTGGAGCCGTTCGATCTCGCTCACCTGATCCCACTCGACCAGGGTCACCACCAGGCCGCTCTCCCCGGCGCGGGCGGTGCGTCCCGAACGATGGATGAACGACTTGTAATCGGCGGGAGGGTCGTAATGGATGACGACGTCGATGTCGTCGATGTGCAGGCCCCGAGAGGCCAGGTTGGTGGCAACAAGGACCGGGGTGTCGCCGGAGATGAGGTCGGCAAGGGTCTTCTCACGCAATGACTGATGAAGATCACCGTGGATCGGGGCGGCCCGCACCCCCTCCTTCTGGAGCTGCTCGGCCACGCGGTCGGCGCCGCGCTTGGTGGACACGAACACGAGGGCCCGGTCGGTGCTCTTGGTGATCGCCGCCACCACCTTGGGCTTGTCGAGGTGGTGAATGAGAAGGAACCGGTGATCCTGGGTGTCGACGACGTCCGACTCGGTCTCCACCTCGTGGCGGATGGGATCCGTGAGGTAACGAGAGATCAACGACGCCACCTGACCGTCGAGCGTCGCCGAGAAGAGCATCGTCTGATGTCCGCCCCCGATGGCACGCATGATCTTGTGGACCTGGGGCAGGAAACCCATGTCGGCCATCTGATCCGCCTCGTCGATCACGACCCTGGCGACGTCGGACAGATTCACGATCTTGCGCTCCTCGAGATCGATGAGCCGTCCCGGTGTCGCCACCAGGATCGCCGCCCCGCCCTGCACCGCGGCCGTCTGCTCCTTCATCGAGGCACCGCCGTAGACGGCGGCGAGACCCAAGCCCATGACCGCGGCGAGCGGGGCGAGCTCCTCGGCGACCTGATGGCACAACTCCCGGGTCGGTACCAGGATCAGCGCCCGGGGACGGCCCCGGGTGCCCGGCGAGGTGCGTTCCACCAGCGGGATCCCGAACGCCAGGGTCTTGCCCGACCCGGTCTGCGCCTTGCCGCATACATCGCGGCCGGCGAGCCCGTCGGGAATGGTCATCGTCTGAATCGGGAAGGGCTCGGTGATGCCGAGCGGAGCAAGGACGCCGATGATCTCGTCCGACACGCCTAGGTCCTTGAAGCCCGCGACCTGCGGTGTAATGGCAGCCATGCCTCTCTCTTCGTAGCCCGGCCTGCGACGCGGCACGACTCCGCCCGTGTCGGCAGGGATCCCGCGGGAGGTGAGGTTGCATCGACCCGCGGTGAGGTTCACGGTACCAGGTGGCCGAGCGCAAGCACTGCTGGCACCACCCATCGCGGGATCGCTATCGTCGGAGGCCGATGACCCCGGCCACCCGATGACACGCCCACTCCTCCGATTCACGATCGCCTTCCTTGTGGTCGCCGGGCTCACCGGCGTCGCCCCGGCGGCGCACGCCTCCGAATTGGCACCGGTCGAGGGCTACGGCACCCTGGTGGCGTTGTCTCGCGACGACACCGGCCCGGCGGTCATCCGGCTGCAGTACACCCTCGCCGGACTGGGCATGTACCACGGCCCGATCTCCGGCCGATACGACGAGCAGACCGAGTTCGCGGTGAGGACATTCCACGCGTATCTCGGGCTGGAACCCACCTACGAGTTCGGCGCCCTGGATTGGATTCGGCTCGACTTCATGCCCAGCGACCCCGGGATCCCCATGTGGAGGGATGAACCCGACCGCGTCGAGGTCGACATCGGCAGGCAGCTGCTGTTCGTGGTTCGCAACTTCGAGGTGGCGGGCATCCTCCCCATCTCCAGCGGCGGTGGGTACGTCTACCCCAGCCCGCTATTCCGTCGGGACAAGCTGGCATGGACCCCCCGCGGCGACTTCACCCTCGACTGGCACCAACTCGGCTGGAGCTGCCTGCCCACGTGCGTGTACAAGTACTGGGCGTTCACCCCGTACTACGGGATCCACGGGTACCCCGACGTGCCCAACCGTCCGGTCTCCCACGGGTGTGTGCGGATCACGACCCGGGACTCGCGCTGGGTCGAACCCCTGCTCTTCGTGGGCATGCCGATGCACGTGTGGGACGTCCCGCCGGAGCCAACCCCCGCTCCTCAGCCGCGCCACTAGAAAACGCGAAACCCGACTCTGCGGGCGTCCGATCTATGCTCATGCCCTTGCTACATCGTCGCCGCCTCGCCGCATTCGCCGTGATGCTCGGTATCACGGCTTTGGTCGTGCCCGGCGCCGGGGCCGAGGAGCCGTACCAATTGCTCGGCGTCGGCTCGCTCGACCGCCTGGTGAGGCTGGCACCGGGCGTCGCCGGCCCGGACGTCACCCGGCTCCAGGAGGCCCTCACCTCGGCCGGCTTCTACCGATCGGAGGCGACGGGAGCCTTCGACGTACCGACGGAAACCGCGGTGCTGGCCTTCCACAAGTACCTGGGACTCCCCCGAACCACGACTTTCAACGCTCTCGATTGGATTCGGCTCGACTCGCTTCCGAGCGACCCGGGCATCCCCGACCGCTGGTACGAGCCGGATCGCGTCGAGATCGACGTAACCAGACAGCTGATGTTCGTCGTCCGTGAGGGCGAGGTGACCGGCATCCTTCCCGTGTCGACCGCCGGCGACTACACGTACCACAGCGTGCGGTCCGGCCAGACGGTCTCCGCCCGCACCCCCCACGGCGACTTCCACCTGATGTGGCGACAGTGGGGGTGGAACTGCGATCCGGTGACGACTTGGTGCGTCTACAACTACTGGGCGTTTACCCCGTTCTACGGCATCCACGGCTATCGCGAGGTCCCCAGCTATCCGGCATCACACGGTTGCACGCGGGTGAACCTGTGGGACTCCGACTGGCTCGACTCGGAGCTCTTCGTCGGAATGCCGGTCCACGTCTGGGACGAGCCGCCGACGATCGCTCCGCCTCACCAACCGGCTCACCTGACCGACTGAGTTCCGGCTCCGGTTAGCCTCTCGACGAACCTCGGAGGGTCAGCTGCGCCGCTTCCCGATCACCGCGACCATTGCCGCGTTCTCCCTCGTCGCCGCGGCCTGCTTCGGGGGGAGCGGGGGGACGACATCCGGCCCGACCGCAACGAACGCAGACGGGTCCTCGACGCCGCCCTCCACCGAGGACCTCCGACCGTGCCGGACCTCGATCCCCGTCGTCCCCACGGCACGGGCCGGGAGCCCCGACACGGAGCGGGTCACCGGCGCCAACATCGAGGCGGCATCGGTGAGCATCTCGCAGAACGCGTTCGTGTGCGCCCACGACGTGATCGTCGTCTCCGCCTCCGATCTGGATCTGGTCGCCATCGCCGGCAGACTCGCCGCTCACCTCGACGGGCCCCTCTTGTTCGCCGCGGCAACCGGTTCGAGCCTGCTCGCATACGAAATCGACCGGCTCTCCCCGAAAACGGTTTGGCTGGTGGGCCACGGGACCGACACGGTGCAGGTCCCCGACTTCTCCGACATCGAGACGCTCACGGGCACTCCGCCAGAAATCGCCGCCGAGGTCAACGACCGCGTCGGTGCCACCACCGAGATCGTGCTTCCCCCGGCACCCGGCATTGCCACGGTCGTCGCCGCCATCGCCGGCCTCGCCGCGGGTTCGGGGATCGTGCCCGCCACGACGACCACGACGACCTCGCCGGGAAGCGACACCCCCGCCACCACCAGCACGACGATTCCTGCCGACCCGGTCGCCATCCCCGAGCTCTACGCCGGGGTGGGTTCCACCGGTGCGGTGTGGCTGGTCGATGCCGGTCAGACCTCGCTGGCCATCGCCGCCGCGGTTAGTGCCGTCACCACCGGCGGTCTCATGGCGGTGGTCGACGGCTCGGATCTGCGGGCCAACGTCGAGGTCGCCCACACCCTGCAACTGGTGCCGGGAGGGGCCAAGCAGGTGCAGCTGATCGGCGTGACCCCCGATGCGACCTGGCAGCTGCCGGTGATCCTCCAGGACGACGAGATCCCGGGAGGCGGCTACCTGATGTTCCCCGGACGGCGGCTGGTGGCGTTGTACGGCAATCCGCAGACGGTCGATCTGGGCGTGCTCGGCGAGCAGGACATCGATGGCTCAGTCGACCGGGTCCGTCAGCTGTCCGCCGGCTACAACGCCGACGGGCTCACGGTGCTGCCGACGTTCGAGATCATCGCCACGGTTGCCGCCGCCGATGCCGGCCTCGACGACAACTACTCCAATGAGATGACAGTCGACTTCCTCCGCCCATGGGTCGATCGTGCCGCCCGGGAAGGGATCTATGTCCTGCTCGACCTGCAGCCGGGACGGAGCGACTTCCTAACTCAAGCGAAGCTCTACGAGGAGCTCCTCCTCTTGCCCAATGTCGGCCTCGCCCTCGATCCGGAGTGGCGCCTCGAGCCCGACCAGGTTCACCTCCGCCAGATCGGCCACGTCTCCGCCGAAGAGGTCAACTCGGTGGTGGACTGGCTCGCCACGCTGGTCCGGGACAACCACCTCCCGCAGAAGATGCTCCTCCTCCACCAGTTCCGGAGCTCGATGCTGGAGGACCGCGACCAGATCGCAACACCCACCGAGCTGGCCGTGGTCATTCAAATGGACGGGCAGGGGGCGATCTCGGACAAGTACAAGACTTGGGCCGTGATCACCGAAGGCTGGCAGACGGCAGGGTGGCGCTTCGGCTGGAAGAACTTCTACGACGAGGACTTCCCGGGGCCGATCACGCCCCGCGAGGTGCTCGACCTGATACCGACCGTCGTCTACGTCTCCTACCAGTAGGGCATCGCCTTGGTTGTCACACCTAGGCGAGTGGAACCGGGGACACGGCGCGGCGCTCGGATCGGTCGCCGATGATGACGCCGGCGAGGATCAGCAGCCCGGCCAACACGATTCCCGATTCGAGACGCTCCGAGAGGAACACGACTCCGGCGCACACTGCGATCGGAGGCACGAGGTACCCGGCCATCGAGGTGAACGTCGCGGACACCCGGCGCAGCATCCAGTAATACAACGTGAACGGGAGGAACGTGCTGATCAGACCCATGTAGATCAGCAGCGCCCATGACCCACCCCCGATACCGGCCGGCAGACCTTCGGCGAAGAACGCGGCGACCGCCATGATGATGGTGCCGGAGACGAAATGGACGCCGGTCACCTCGAACGGGTCGTACCCACCAGCATGGCGCTTGGCATAGATGCCACCGACTGCGATCGACACCACGCCCACCAACGAAAGCACCCCGGCGAGCACCGGCTGGCCACCCTCGGCGAGACCGGAGTCCCCCGAGGACAAGAGGAGGGCGACCCCGAGGAAGCCGATCACCAGGCCCACCAACCGGAATACGGACAATCGCTCACCGACGAGCACGAAGTGGGCGATCACCGCGGTGATGAGGGGGATCAGCGCGGTGGTCAGGCCGACGAAGCCCGCAGAGGCATGCTGCAAGGCCACGTTGGCGGTGAGATAGGGAACGGCCAAGTTGGTCACTCCCATGACCAGCCCGACGCGCAGCGCCACCCCCCTGGGGAACGCCGTTCGGCGCACCACGAGGAAGCCGATCACTGCGACGGCGGCGATGGCAGCCCGCAGGGTGGCGATGGCGAACGGCTGGAGCCCGGCGTCGAGTGCCCCCCGGGTGGCTACGCCGGCGGTGCCCCAGCCGAGCGAGGCGATGACCAGGGCGATCCAGACGCGGCGCACCGCCGCACGTTAGGCAGGCGGCCGCCCTCGCCGGCTCGGTCGCTCACTCGGTGCCGGCGCGCCGGACGAAGAGCCTCCCCGCCCGCTCGACCACCTCCCCGCGGCCCAGGGGTAGCACCCTGGTGAGGGCCTTGAGGGCATCGGCAAGACCGGGGATTCGACCGTAGAAACCCTGCGGTCCCGACGCCATGCGACCCGTGTCGGTCTCATAGCGAGCCCCGTGCCACGGGCACACCAGGCAGTTCGCCGAGTCGATCGAGCCGTGGGCGAGATCGGCCAGGAGGTGGCGACAACGTCGCGTGACGGCGAACCGGCTGCCGTCGGCATCGCCGACGGCCCAGCGGCCCGCCCCCGTCACCATTCCCGGAGACAGATCGGCGGCATCCCCGGCGGGTGTTTCGTATGCCAAGTGGGCTCCCGGATCGGATTGCCGCAGAGTATCGGGCGCGACCGTCCTCTGCAGGGGCCGTAGATGCCGATCCGTTGGATAATGGTTCGATGGCTGTAACCGACCGACGACCGTGGCTGGTCACCCTCTGGGTGATCGCCGCGTCGGCGTGCTCCGCGGGCACCGCGGTATCGCCCCCCACGGTGGCATCGACCACCGGCGCCACGACGACGACTGCGACGTCGGTCCCCACCGCGACCTCCACGACAGCATCCCCGATGACCACCGCGGCTAAAGCGCCGACGATCTTCGCGGTGATCGGCGACTACGGCGACGGTGGCCCGGAGGAAGCAGCGACCGCGGGGATGATCCAGGATTGGGCACCCGACTACGTGGTGACCGTCGGTGACAACGCCTACGGGTCGATCGGATACGACGCGGCGGTGGGAAGGTTCTTCGCCGACTTCATCGGCTCCTATGAGGGGGACTACGGCCCGGGTGCCGACGTGAATCGGTTCTTCCCGGCGCTGGGCAATCACGATTACACCGACGCCGGCCTCGCCGACTACGAGGCATTCTTCAGCCTTCCCGGCGACGGGTATGTGTCGTCCTCGGGGAATGAGCGCTACTACGACGTGGTCCTCGGCCCGGTTCACTGGTTCATCGTCGACAGCGACGGACTCGAACCGGACGGCATCGGAGTGGCCTCGGTTCAGGCGTCATGGCTGCAGGCCGGCCTGGCGGCTTCCCCGGAGCCGTGGCAGGTGGTGGTGTTCCACCACGCCCCGTACGGATCTGCCCATCACCGCGGCGAGGCAGCGCTGCGCTGGCCCTTCGCCGAGTGGGGGGCCGACCTAGTGCTGAACGGACACAACCACAACTACGAGCGTTTCGCGGTGGATGGGATCACCTACGCGACCGTAGGAATCGGGAGAACCAACGTGCCGCTCTCCGGCAATCTCCCCGATCCGCACAGTGTCTTCTTCTTCGGCGACCGCGACACCGGGGCGCTGCGCCTGACGGCCTGCGATCGGGCCGTGGTCGGGGAATTCGTCACGGTCGGGTCCGGGGTGATCGACCGATTCTCGATCGGCTCCGGGGATTGCTCGGCCTGAACCCTCTGAGGTGATTGGTGCGGACCAGTCCATGAGTTCTAGACTCATGGACTATGCGATTGGAGATCATGCGCCGCAGCGACATCGCCCTGCGGGCGGTACGGCTGCTCCATCGGGAAGCCGCGACGCTCCGGGCGGCGGAAATCGCCGCCCGGCTCGAGTCGACCGCCCAGTTCATTCCACAGGTCCTCACGCCGCTGGTGAAAGCCGGATGGATCGCCAGTGAGCCGGGGCCCCGGGGCGGCTACCGACTGACGATCGAGCCGTCCCGCCGGTCGATCCTCGAACTCGTCGAGCTGATCGAGGGACCGACGGACAACGGCGTGTGCGTGCTCCGGGCCGGGCCGTGCGCTTCCGATGCACGGTGCTCGCTGCACGACGCCTGGTCGGCGGGCAGGGACGCCCTGCTCCGGCGCCTCGCCGACGAGCCGGTGTCGCCAGTTCCCAAGAAGAGAAGCAGGAAGATGACAGCAAGTTCGGTCAAGGAGAGGAATCGATGAGAACCTGGAAAGCTGTTCTGCCGTGGGCCGCGCTGGCGGTGGGGGCGGCGATGATCGCCGCCTCGTTCGTGATCGTGGCCGGGGACGAGGCGTCGGCCTTCCCGGTCGATGAGAGCGTACGACCCGAGCTGACTCCGAAGGCAAGCCTGACGGCCGCCCCCGCAGACGAGGTCCACGTGTCCTACGCCCCGGCGGTGCCGCCGCCGATCACCAGGAGCGAGCAACGGTCGTATCAGGTGAGCCTGGAGATCGTCGAAGGAGTCTGCCCCCTCGACCCGGCATCAGGGGTCTCGACGGACATGTGGGGATACCGAATCGCCGGTGACGAGGCGGTGACCTGCGGGTCCCCGGGTCCGGTGCTCCGCGGCCGGGTCGGCGACATGGTCTTCATCACCCTCACCAACCTCCCGGGGAATACGCATCCGCACAACATCGATTTCCACGCCGTGACCGGCCAGGGCGGCGGGGCCAAGGATCTCACCGTCAACCCCGGCGAGACGGCCACGATCGAGATCCGGCTGCTCTACCCGGGGGCGTTCATGTATCACTGCGCCTACGGCGACGTGCCGGTCCACATCGCCCGCGGGATGTATGGGATGTTCATCGTCGACCCCGAGGAACCGCTCCCTGTCGTCGATCACGAGTGGGCGGTCATGCAATCGGAGTGGTATGTCGGGGAGCCCGATGCCTCGGGGATCGCTCCCTTCGATGCCGAGGCCCTCCGCCTGGAGGAGCCCCGCTACGTGACCTTCAACGGGAGGACGGATGCCCTCAAGGGAGACAACACCCTGACCATGGCGGTGGGAGAGCGCGCCCGGATCTACATGGTCAATCAGGGACTCAACCTCGATTCCAACTTCCACCCCATCGGGTCGCACTGGGACCTGGTGTACCCGGAAGCGGCCACCCACGCGGCCAACAGAGCGATCCGCGGGTCGCAGTCGACGCTGGTGGTCGCCGGCGGCGGAACGGTGGTGGAACTCGACGGTCTGGTGCCCTCGACGATCATCCTCGTCGACCATGCGCTGGTGCGGACCTTCTACAAGGGCGCCCTGGGGACGATCGTGGTCGAGGGCGATCCGCAACCCGAGCTCTACGGGGTGGTCCAGCCGGCCACGGCATCGGGCGGCGGGACCCCCACGACAACGACGATCGCCGGCGAGGTCGGCGCCGAGGTCGCAATCCCGGACGGCGCCTTCGACCCGGCGAACGCCGACCACGCCTACGAGCCACTCGACCTGACCGTCCCTGCCGGGACGACGGTGCGCTGGACCAACATGGACGCCATCGCCCACACGGTCACTTCAGGTGTGTCGGACGGGTCGGCGGGCACCGCCGACGGACGGTTCGACTCGGGATTCCTCGACCAGGGTGAGACGTTCACGTTCACGTTCACCGAACCGGGCACGTACCCGTACTACTGCATACCGCATCCGTGGATGCGAGGCACCGTGACCGTCACCGGCTGAGCGACACCGCGGGTGGCCCGGGCCATCAGGTCCGGGCCACACTCGCGCCATCATGAGAGGGTGTGGCGCTACCTGCGGCTCGCTCGACCCCACTTCCTCCTCGGGGGCGTCCTGCTGTTCGCCCTCGGATCGCGCGCTTCCCCGGCGATCGATGCCGGCCGCTACCTGCTCGGCCAGATGATGGTCACCGCGATCCAACTGACCGCCCAACTGGCCAACGAGTTCGCCGACGCGGAGATGGACGTCGGGGTCGTCAACCGCACCCTCTTCTCGGGAGGAAGCGGCATGATCCAGTCCGGGAGGATCCAGCCCCGGGCGGCGCTCATCGGGGCGCGTCTGGCGACGGTGCTCGCCGTGGCGGCCATCGGCGGCATGGCCCTGGTCAGCCGGCCGGCCGCCCTCGCCGGCGTCGTCGCCCTCGGGCTCGCCTGGGGTTACTCGACGCGCCCGGTCCGCCTCCTCGCCACCGGATGGGGCGAGCCGGCGACCTCGCTCGTGGTGGCCGGGCTCGTCCCCTTCGTCGGTGCCTGGTCGCAGGGTGTCGGGTTGACCGAAGACCTGTGGTGGGCGGTGGCGGCATTGGTACCCCTCCACCTGGCGATGATGATCTGCTTCGAGCTCCCCGACCTGGGCAGCGATGCCGCTGCCGGCAAACGGGTGCTGGCGGCGAGGATGGGGAGCCGTCGCGCGGTGACCCTCATCGGTTGGTGTGCCGCCGCGACCGGTGCCCTTATTGGCCTGGCGGCCTGGATCGACGGTGACGCCTCCCACCGGCTCGTTGCGCTCGGCGCCGGGACGTCGGTGGCTGCCGTGGTAGCGGGCGCCGTCCGCCGGCGGCGATGGCAGGTGGCCACCACCGGCGCGGTCGCCGCCCTGGTGGTGGTTGCCGCAGCCCTCGCCCTGGGTATCTGATCAGGAGCCGGACAGAAGCGGGCCGACGCCGCTAGGGGGCCGTGTCCCAGATGTGCACCGGCATCCCCACAAAGAAGTGCCGCGACAGCCGGTCGGCGTCCCAGGTGTTCAACCGAACACACCCGTGCGAAGCCGGGTAGGGGGGAACGGTTCGATAGCCGTGGATGCCGTAGTACGTCGAGAACGACCAGTAGTTGTACACGCACCATCCGGTCACCGGATCACAGTTCCACCCGCGGCCGAACCAGCGCAGCTCGAAATCGCCCCGGGGAGTTCGGGCCACCACCGGACCGCCCGTTCGGTCGCTGATGTACGTGTACCCGCCGCCGGTCGATACTGGGACAATCGCCTTCACCCGGTTGTCTTCGATGAGATACAGCACCTGATGGCCGATGTCGATCTCGATCCGGGCGGGCTCGCCGCGCCGCCTCGTGGGCGAAGTGGGCGTGAACCGGTCAAGCCGGCGCCAGTCCGACGCTCGCCACGATTCGGACCGGTCCCGGTCGATCACCTTATGGAAGGCGACCACCGCCGACGCCGTCGTCGGTCCGTACTCACCATCCGCCGCACCCCGGTAGAACCCCTTGGCGCGCAAGGCTCTCTGCAGCGCCACCACATCCGCTCCGGAGTCCCCCGGACCGAGAGCCGTACCGGTGGATCGGGACACGACCGTCGCCCCGGCCGGCAGCGCGGTGGCGACG
>MELR01000031.1:36979-47701 GCA_001767695.1 Actinobacteria bacterium RBG_16_68_21 | reverse complement strand
GGCATAACATTTTCCCCCGGCTCAACCCCTGCTTCATCGGGGCATGGTACGCGAGCGGCCAGGGGGCTTCCCGGGAGATGCGCTGCCCCGGCTACGGTGATCTGCCGTGGACACGACCCCCAATGCGGCCGCGCAGGCGCGGCGCATCCATGACACCCTGCCGGTGGTCGACGGTCACAACGACCTCCCCTGGGCGATCCGCACCCGCGCCGCCGGGTCCCTGACCGACGCCGACCCGCGCGACCACCTCGAGGGGTATCACACCGACCTCCCCCGCCTGCTGCAGGGAGGGGTCGGCGTTCAGTTCTGGTCGGTCTATGTGCCCTCGTGGAGCCGCGACCCCCAGGCGACAACTCACCGCCAGATCGATCTCGTCACCGAGATGAGCGCTCTCGCTCCGGAGATGACGGAGCTCGCCGCCACCGCCGACCGAGCGGATGAGATAAGGCGGGAGGGGCGCATCGCCGGCCTGCTCGGCATCGAGGGCGGTCACTCGATCGAGAACTCCCTGGGCGCCATCGCCGAGTTCCACCGGCGGGGGGTGAGGTACATGACGCTCACCCACGCCGACACCATCGACTGGGCCGACTCCGCCACCGACGTCCCCCGGCACCGGGGTCTCACCGATTTCGGGAGGAGCGTGATCGGGGAGATGAACCGGGTGGGGATGCTGGTCGACGTGTCCCACGTCTCGACGGACACCATGCGTCAGGCCGTATCGACCAGCCGAGCCCCGGTCATCGCCTCACACTCATCGGCCTTTGCCATCGCCCCCCATCCGCGCAACGTCCCCGATGACGTCATCGAGCTGATCGCCGCGGGAGGCGGCGTGGTGATGGTGACGTTCGTCCCCGCCTTCCTGGTGGCGGCAACGGCAGGGCAGGCGCAGGGGATGTTCGAAGAGCAGCGGCGCCTGCGAGCCCAGTTCGCCCCCGACGACGAGGCGGGGTTCGCCGCAGCCGCCCGGGAACGCTTCGGCGCGATCGAGATCGACCGGGGAACCGTCACCGACGTAGCCGACCACATCTGCCATGTCGCCGCGGTCGGGGGCGTAGCCAGTGTGGGCATCGGGTCGGACTTCGACGGCATGGAGGCCACCCCGGTCGGACTCGAGGACACCTCCTGCTACCCGGCGATCACTGGCGAGTTGCTGGAACGCGGTTGGTCCGAAGAAGACGTCAGGTCGGTGCTGGGGGGCAACGCCATGCGGGCGCTGCGGGTCGCCGAGGACGCCGCGCTCACAGCCGCGTGAGTTTCACAACCGGGATCACCCGGTCGACCTTGGCCTGGTAGTCGGCGAAGGCCGGGGACATCTCGGTGATCTTCGGCCATTCCACGGCCCGCTCATCGGGAGTGAGGGTCGTGGCCATTGCCGGGAAGAAGTCCTTCTTGAAACGCACCCAGACACGGGAGTCGGCGACCAGATTCTTGTACCACTCGGGATGCTTCGGTGCTCCACCCTTGGAGGCGACGACCAACATGTCCTCGCCTGCGGGGAAGAAGACCACGGGGAGCCTGCGGAGCGACCCCGACTTGCGCCCCTTGGTGTAGAGCAGGATAAGTCGGTCCGCCGAGGGATGATCGACCTCGGCACCATCGCTGGCCAAGTACTGGGCGATGTGACCGCGGGCCCAGGGACTGGGGCTGTCGACGGCGGCGGCTTCGATCTCACTCAGATTGGTAGCTGTCATGCGATCGTCAACAGCGATCGGGCGTCCGGTGTTCCCGGATCACCGGACTGCGCCGAACCCCCTCGCCGGGTCGTCGGGTAACCACGATACGATTCTCCGACTAGCGCCCCGGCATGCCACAAGGATCGTCCGGATCGCACAAGTGAGCACGAGACATAGTGCCGCAGCGCGGCACGCAGAGGAGACGACATGCCGCGAAGGGTGATCATCATCGGTGCCGCCGGGCGGGACTTTCACAACTTCAACACCCGGTACAGGGATGACGACTCGGTCGAGGTCGTGGCCTTCACCGCGGCACAGATCCCCGGCATCGGGGGGCGTCGCTACCCGGCCGAGTTGGCCGGACCGCGCTACCCCGAGGGCATACCCGTTCACGCCGAAGCGGAGTTGGCAACTTTGATCCGTGACCTCAAAGTGGACGAATGCGCCTTCTCCTACAGCGACGTCTCCTACCAGCACGTGATGTCGGTGAGCGCTCTCGTTATGGCCGCCGGAGCCTCCTTCACGCTGCTCGGACCCGATGACACCCAGATCGCCAGCACCAAGCCGGTGGTGTCGGTCTGTGCGGTCAGAACCGGATCGGGAAAGAGCCAGACGTCGCGGCGGGTCATCCAAGTGCTGCTCGGCCTGGGTCTGAAGGTGGTAGCCATCCGCCATCCCATGCCCTACGGCAATCTGACTGCGCAGAGGGTGCAACGGTTTGCCCAGATCGCCGACCTCGCCCGCCACGACTGCACGATCGAGGAGATGGAGGAGTACGAGCCCCACATCGTGAGGGGGAATGTGATCTATGCAGGGGCCGACTACGAGGCCATCATTCGCGCCGCCGAGAAGGATCCGTCCGGGTGCGATGTCATCGTGTGGGACGGCGGGAACAACGACGTGTCCTTCTATCGGAGCGATCTGCTCATCACGGTGGTCGATCCGCACCGCCCGGGGCACGAGCTGAGCTACTACCCAGGTGAGGTCAACCTGCGACGAGCCGGCGTCGTCGTCATCAACAAGGTCGACACCGCCGATCTCGCCGACATCGAAACCGTGCGCGCCAACGTCGCCCGCGTCAACCCGGGGGCGGTGGTGATCGAAGGCGCCTCCCCCATCGGGATCGACGACTCCTCCCTGGTGACGGGGCGGCGGGTGCTCGTGGTCGAGGATGGTCCGACACTGACGCACGGCGGGATGAAGATCGGCGCCGGTGTGGTCGCAGCCCGTAAGTTCGGGGCATCCGAGATCGTCGATCCACGCCCCTATCTGGTCGGCAGCCTGCGGGATACCTTCGCCACCTATCCGGAGATCGGTGCCCTCCTCCCCGCCATGGGATACGGTCCGGCCCAGATCGCCGACCTCGAGGCCACCATCAACGCCACCGACTGCGACGCCGTGATCATCGGTACGCCGATCGATCTGGGGCGGTTGCTCGACATCGACAAGCCGCACACCAGGGTCTATTACGACCTCCAGGAGATCGGCAAGCCGGACCTCACCGACGTGCTTGGCCGGTTCGTCTCCGAGCACGTCGGCTGAGTGGACCGGGGCCGTGGATCGCGCCCGGTGACAGACGCCCTAGGCGGCATCCGCTTCGGTCGCGGCGGAGAGAGCGAGTTCGAACACGTTCCACGCTGCGTCGCGCCGGAACGTGAGGTCACCGCCCATCAGGCGGGCGAGGTCCCGGGAGATGGTGAGGCCGATGCCGACCGAGCCGGGCGTGTCCCCGACGCCGTGGGTCTTGAAGTAACGGTCGAAGATCCGGCCGACGGTCTCGGAAGGGATGGCCCCGCCGTCGTCGCAGACGGAGACTCGCACCTCGCGGGCGTTTGTGGTCACCCGCACCACGACGCGAGGACCGCCGTACCGGGCGGCGTTGGACAAGAGGTTGCGAAGGATCTGCCGAACCCGGACCGGGTCGCCACGCGCCGGAATCGGCCCAAGCGGCGCTTCCACAGCCTCGATCTCCGGAAGAACCGATGAAAAGGTGCTGCGCAACCGGTCGATCTCGGCGGCGACATCGACCTCACCCATGCTCACTCCGAGCTGGCCCAGTTCGGCGCGCGCCCCGACCAGCAGGTCTTCGACGATGTTGGACAGATCGGCAGCCTGGTCGGCGATGGTCGCCAGCATCGTGGCACGCTCAGGCGCATCGACGAAGTCCCCGCGCAGCATGTCGGCGTAGCCGACGACCGCGGTCAGCGGCGTGCGCAGTTCGTGGCTCACCGAAGCGAGAAACTCGTCCTTGGACCTCACCAGATCCTTCATCCGCTGCTCGGCCGCCTTGCGATCCGTGATGTCGATGAGCACCACCACCGCCTGGCTGTAGTCGATCGCTCCATCGAACTCAGGAGCGGTCCAGTGGAGATTGGCGGCGAACTCGGAACCGTCGAAACGTCGTCCGGTGAAGTCCACGGCGATGATTCGTTCGCCTCTCCAGATGGCGTCGAATTGCCTTGCCCACGACGCCAGGTCGGATTCCGAGAGATCCGTTGGATCGAGTGGTCCGAGCAGTGCCGCTCGATCGGGTACCCGGAGGAGATCGGTGATCGCCCTGTTGCAGTCGGTGATCTCGACCATCGAGATGCACTCGGCGAGCACCTCCGGGTGCTCCGTGAAGTAGTCGAGGAGATCCACGACGCCCTCGGTTCGCAGGCGCTCGATCCGGTCAACCGCCCGGGTGTAGTCCTCCTCGAGGGCGCCCACCGGCAGTTGATGGAACAGGGTGCGGTAGTGGGTTTCGCTCCGCTTCACCCGCTTGGAGGACAGCGTCTCCACGGCGCGATTGAGTTGCAGCATCTCCCGCGACGAGAGATCCATGGCACGTTCGAGCAGGTACCGGCCCCGGTCGGCCTCCTCATAGAAGGCGGCGACCCTGGCGAGGAAGCGTCCCCAGGTCTCCGGATCGGCAGGGGGACTCTCGGCGTCGAGCCCCAGCCGGCGCAGCTGCCTCGCCAGCACTCGGTTCATTGCGTCTCGCCGATGGTCGTCAGCGTCATCGTCTGGTTGTGGAGCGCACAGCTGCCGCCGGCATAGGGAGAGATCTCCCCGTAGGAGTAGAAGCCGACCTGCGGGGTGCCCGGCCGCAGCACGTGCAGGGTCGCCTCCAGCTCGTCCTCGGCCCGCTCGCCGAGCACCAGCCGTCGTCCCACACAGGAGATGGCGATGCTCAACGAAGCATCCCCATCCTGGCCGGCCAGGGCCGAGGTGGCCGCGTCCTCGGCGCCATTCACGAGCCGGTCGAAGTTCGCCTGCATGAGCTGGGCCCGGTGCCCTTGAGGGACATCGCCGGCGAAGATCAGGCTCTGCGCCTTCTCATCGACCCCGAGGATGGTGCGCACCACGGTGCTGTCGTCGCCCGGAGCCCGCAGCGCCAGCGGGAAGAGGAGACCAGATGCGGGCAGCTCGGCAGCGAGGTCTCCGAGGTATTCCTTGTACAGGCCCAATACCGGTCTGCCGTCGAGTTCGAACAGGACGTTGCGACGCGAGCGGGTGACGGTGCGCTCCGGGCCGAACTTGTCCCACCCACCCTTCGATCCATGGCCGACCCGCACCGCGCCGCCGTACAGGCCGACGGCGGTGGCGAAGCCCGACACCGGCTTGCCGTCGACGAGCACCCAGGTCCGCTCGAAGCGAGCGCCGTCCCCCGCCAGGCCGCCGGTGACGACCACCGCCGGCGGAACCGTGTCCGCGAAACCCTGAACCAGGTCGCTTCCGTTGACGTCGAGACCGTTGGAGAGAACGAAGATCGCCTTGAGATCGTCGGCGGCGAGTAGCGCTCCGAGCCGGGCGCCGCTGTCCTGCGAACCCTCGGCGCTGATCGGAGTCGATTCGGTGACGACGCGGGTGGTGGCAAACTCGATGACCGCCACGCTCAAGGTGTCGTCGAAGATCTCGTTGCCGCGGATCTCCCCCGCCGTCGAGCAGCCCACGACGGCGCCACCGACGGCGACCGTCAGGTCACGAATTGGTTCGGGGTCCTCGTAGAACGCCGAGGCGCCGAAACAGAGGGTCAGCGATCGGGCGGGGTCGACCGTGGGCGGCGCTTCCGACCACCCGGCGGCCTTGGAGAACGATGTGGTGAACACTCGCATGACCGGCTCCCCGCTGCGGTTTCCAGTGTCTTCGGCGCATTCGCCGGCTCACTTGACCATTGCGGGCGGAGTCGGTCACTGCCCGTGTCGGGCAGTAGCATTACGAAGCGCCGGCGGCCGACCGCTGCGGAACCGATCTCGTAGCCCCGAAAGGAATGGCCATGACCCGCTTGCGAGTTCTCCCCGTTCTTGTAGTCCTGTTGCTGTTGGCCTCCTGCGGCGACGACAACGGCGGGATCATCCCCACCACAGCCGGATCGGTGACGACGGTTGGGGGGAGTTCGACGACTGGGCGGGACACGACGACGTCTGCGGCTGTTTCGGGGGCGGTGGATTCCCTGGAGGGGGTGCGGGGGGCGGTGGTGCAGATCGTCGGAGAGGGGAGTTTTATCGATCCGGGGACGGGTACGCAGGCGACGGTGGCCGGAGCGGGGTCGGGGTTCATCATCGACCCGAGCGGGCTGGCGGTGACCAACAACCATGTGGTGACCGGGGCGGCGTTGCTCAAGGTGTATGTCGACGGTATGGAGGGCCCGCAGAACGCTCATGTGGTGGCGGTGTCGGAGTGCTCCGATCTGGCGGTGATCGACATCAACGGGGACGGGTTCCCGTTCCTCGAGTGGTATGACGGGGCGGTTACCACCGGGCTGTCGATCTTTGTCGCCGGCTATCCGCTGGGGGATGCCGAGTACACGCTGCTCGACGGCATCGTCTCCAAGGAGTCGGTGGATGGCGAGACCTACTGGTCGTCGGTGGATTCGGTGATCGAGCACTCCGCCGACACCCTTCCGGGTAACTCCGGCGGGCCGCTGGTCACCGCCGACGGCAAGGTGGTGGGGATCAACTATGCCGGCAACGATGTGGGCCAGTCCTTCGCCATCGGCATCGACGTCGCCCGCCCCTTCGTAGACCAGTTGGTCACCGGTGTCGACCTGGAGACGATCGGGGTCAACGGTGAGGCGCTGTTCGTCGATGGTTTCGATGGGATCTGGGTGTATTCGGTGGCTTCGGGATCCCCCGCCGACAACGCCGGGGTCAAGGGCGGCGACCTGATCACCTCCCTGGAGAACTTCCCCGTCGGCCTCGACGGCACCATGGCCGACTACTGCGACATCTTGCGCAGTCACACCGCCGACGACGTCCTGGAGATCGAGGTCTACCGCCAGGCCACCCAGGAGGTTCTCGAGGGCCAGCTCAACGGCCGTCTCCTCGAAGTGGTCACCTCCTTCGCCGTCGACCTCGGCGGCGACGTCCCGGACGATGTGGGCGTGGCCAACTATTCCGACTACATGCTGATCAGCGACGACAGCGGAGTGATCCAAGTCAACGTCCCCACCGAATGGTTCGACATCGACGGCACCGCCTGGACTCGTGGCGGCGTCGAAATCGGACCGCAGGTTGGCGCCGCCTCCGACCTCGCCGCCTGGCGTGCCGAGTGGGGAACCCCCGGGGTGTTCGTCGGCGCCTCCGCCACGTTCGGCCAGGCGCCGGCGGAGCTGCTCGACAACGACTACCAATTCTCCGGATCCTGCGATTACTCGGGCCGCTTCGACTACTCCGACCCGGCCTACACGGGGGTCTACGACCTATGGGAGAACTGCGGGCCGGAGGGAAGCACCTTCGTCGTGCTGGCAGCTGAGCCGGGCGACGGCAGCTTCCTCATCCTCGTACAGGTCGTCGTGGTCACCGACCGCGACCTCGCCGCCCTGGACGAAGTCCTCCGTACGTTCTACGTGATCGGGTCACTCGACTAGACGACCAGACGCGACCGCGCCCCCGGGATGATCACCCGGGGGCGCGGTCGCGAAGGCGACTACTTGGACTTCTTCTCCTTCTTGGCCTGCCGTTTCTCCTTCAGGGAGTGCGCGGCCTGCTTCTTGGTCGACTTCCCGCCCTTGTCCTTGTTTGCCATGTTTGGGGCCTCCATCGAGAGACGAACAGGACTGTACGCCATGGCACCCGGCTAGTGAGCGCCCGGCTGCGATGACCACGGGGCGGTCGGGGAGCGGGTTGGCGACGCCGCGGTCTTCCATTCGTCGACGTCACCCGGCAAAGATGCCTCGCCGGGGACCGGCCTGCTGGGCGCGGGGAGGGATCGCACCACCCGGTCGACGTCTCCGTCGGCAGCCAACCAAGCGATCGGGGTTCGGTTGTCGAGGCGACGCCGGGGACGGATCAGCCAGTCGCATGCCTCGACGTCGGTCACCCGGCGTTTGAGCAGCCTGGCGAGGAAGGCGACTTCGCGGCGCACCCCACCCTCGTCGAACTGCAGGCACGGATACACCTCCTCGACCGATAGCGCTCCGACGACGCACAACAGCACGGGCTGCCGGCGCACCTCGCCGATCGTGATCCCGAGGTGGGCGGCCACCTGCCGCCGGGTCCAGAAGGGCCCAACGAGGGTCACACCGTCGCGCGGGCGGTACGGCCGAGGCGGTTGGTGCTCGCCTGCCACCATCCAGGGGTATCAGACCCCGACGTCTTCCTCAAGGGACAATCGGCCGTTGCCTTCTCAGAAACGACTCAGTCGGCAGGTTCGAGCGTCAACCTGCGCAGGGCGAAGACCAGCGCTGCGGCCACCGCCAGGCTGGTGCCCAAGATCCCGACCGCGGCCACCACGAACGAACCGCCCGCCGAGATCCACCCGAGGTCACCGGGATCGGTGAGGCGTATCCATACCCAGACGCCGGTGGCCGCAACGGACGCCCCGACGGCGACTCCGGCGGCGACGGCCAGCAGCTGCTCGCCCCGGGAGCGCCATCGATCGTGCTCGGGTGCCACCGCGCTCCCCCTGACGGCGAGGAGCAACCCCGACGCCAACCCTGCCCAAGCGCCCACGACCAACCACGCTCCGATCACATCGCTCGGGCGATGCCATCCCGCCACCACTGTGGCGAGCCCCACCCCGGCGCCAAAGGCGGTGGCAGCCAGCGCGGTCGGCGCCCGAAGACGATGGGGCACAACCAGGAAGGCGGCAACGGCCAGCGAGGCGGCGACCGTGGCATGGCCGCTCGGATAGCTGTTCGGATGGATCGGGCTTCCCGGCACCAGAAAGGGCCGATCCAGGACGACGTGTTTCAGCACCTGGGTGGTGAGGTTGGAGCCGACGACCACCACCGCCGCCACCAGGGCGAGTCCGTAACGTCCCCGCACCACGGCCAGGGCGCCGATCGTGAAGGCGATGATGGCCAGCGTGGTGATCCCGACCGCATCCAGCAGGGTCCAGGCATCGACCACCACCGTGCCGGGGAGGGCATCGGTTCCGGCAAGGGCCGCCATGTCGAGGCGCTGACCGAGACCGGTGCGAACGAACAACAGATACACCCCGGCGGTGGCGACACCACACAGGACGAACAGCCCTCCCAGCCACCAGAGCGCCTTACGGATCACGAGTCGGACGATAGGGCGGCGGAGTGGGTTACGGAACGTCACTGGAGGCGATCGCTTGATCGCTGTCTCCGATGCGCCACCGCCGCTCCCGACGCCAGTAGACGTAAGACGCCGCCCCGAGCGGAATCGGCAGCACGTAGGTGATGAAGCGGAAGACGAGCACCGCGGCGACCACCTCCGCCTTGCCGAGGGAATCGAGGCCGATCCCGAGTGCGGCTGCATAACCCAGTTCCACCACCCCGACTCCTCCGGGGGTGATCGGCAGCGCCGACAGCAACCTTACGAAGGCGAAGCCGGCGAGCACCTCGATCCAGGGAAGATCGCCCTCAGAAACCCCCACGTAGCGGAGGGCGAGCAGCAGCACGACGAACAGGGAGAGGTGGCTCACCATGGCCGCCAGCGAGATCCGCACCCACCGATCCCTGATCAGGATCGCGGTGCTCACCGAGAATCGCTCCCACGCCATGCCCCATCCCCGTGCCGGGTGGCGACCCAGCCAGCCGAGGCCCCGATTGACCATTCGCTCGGCACGGGATCCGAGGCGGCGCGCCACTGCCGGGCTGCGCAGCATCAGTCCGAATACCAGGATCGCCGCCACCAGCATCGCCACTCCCACCGCGGCCGCAACGATCAGGCCACCGCCGACGTGCCCGGTCGCCGCCAGCAGGACGAGTGCCACGACCGGCAACCCGAGTTTCACCAGGGTGTTCCACAGCCCGGACACCAGGGTGGCGAGCACGATCGAAGCTCCGGAAAAGCCCCACGATCGATACATCGCCACCGACACTCCGACGCCCAGAGCCCCGCCCGCGGGGAGTGCATTGGCAACCGCGGTCGAGGCCTGATTCGCCACCGCCGCCTGCGCGGTGGTGAGGCCGGGGAGCACTGCGGTCATCACCCACCAGTACAAGGCAAGGTTGATCAAGCCGGCGATCACGAGCGCGATGACCTCGAGCCAGGTCATGGCGGCGATGGTCGCCCACACGTCGGAGTACGAGGCGATCGAGGGCATCACCCCAACGAATATCCCCCCGACGATGGCGAAGGAAACCGCTCCCTGGAGGATCAGCCGGCCCCGGGAACGTGGCCGGCTCGGGAGGGGAGATTCGGTCATGAGGTGAGCCATCGCCCCGCCTGCGGCCTCAGTCCTTGCGGGCTTCGATGAACGCCAGCACCCGTGTCCAGGCGTCGGCCGACTCGTCGGCGAACTCGGCGAACTTGCGATCGAAGAACGAATGCGGCGCCCCCGGATAGACGACCAGCTCGTGGTCGACGCCGGCGGAACGCAGCGCCGTCCGGAAGCCCTCGACCTCCTCGGCGGGGATTCCCGAGTCCGCTCCCCCCATCAGCCCGAGGATTGGCGCGGCGAATTCCCCGGCGGCAGCCCGGGCGACGAGCGGGGTCGCCCCGGCGGGAGAGACCCGGTTGGGATGGCCGTAGAACCCGACGGCCCCGGCGATCCCGAGCCCGTTGCACGCCTGATGCCACGAGTTGGCCCCCCCAAAGCAGAAGCCGACGGTGAAGACCGGCTGATCGGGCCGGATCGAGCGCAGGTGGGCGAT
>MELR01000031.1:29804-36964 GCA_001767695.1 Actinobacteria bacterium RBG_16_68_21 | reverse complement strand
CCCCCGTACTCCCTCGAATGTCGTCTGCTGGACGTGGGGCATGAAGTCGAATTCGTCGTCCCGAGCGCCCACACCGGCGGTTCTGCCGAAATAGTCGATCGCCACCGCGTCATGGCCGCGCTCGGCGAAGCGCGTTGCCAGCTCCTCGTAGAAGCCGTACAGGCCGCGCACGTCGGGAAGCACCACCACCGAGGCCCCACCGGCGCCGGTCCCCCGTGCCTCGAAGGCAGCAAACTCGTTGCCGTCGGAGGCGCGAAGCACGAGGCGCCGCTGGTCGATGGATGCCCCACTGATCCGGGGCACGGGGGGACTGGAATCCACGTCGAAGCACATTCGCCGCCTCCTCGGGCTCGCCGACCGGCAGACCCTACCGCGCCCCGGGTTCTCGCCGCCCGTGTTCTGGCGATCGCTATTGTGGAGCTTGCCTGTGTGCGGTGATACGAGCGGAGACGATCTCGGGAACCCACCGGCGAATGCCCGTCAACGGTGACGGGCAGGGGACTCGAGAAAGGACCCCCATGAACATCTATGTAGGGAATCTCCCCTACACCACCACATCCGACGAACTGGAGGCGTTGTTCGCGCAGCACGGCCAGGTCGATTCGGCAGCAGTGATCATGGACCGCGATACCGGGCGCTCCCGAGGCTTCGGCTTTGTCGAGATGCCGGATGATGACGCCAAGAACGCGATGGACGCGCTCAACGGCACCGAGTATTCAGGCCGGAAGCTGAACATCAACGAGGCGAAGCCCCGTCGATGAGGTCTCCGGGCGGCGTGTTGGCCGCCCTGGTCATCATTGTCTCGTCATGTGGCGGCGGAGGTGACTCCGTCGCCACATCGACGTCGCAACCGGTGGTGGCGAGCAACGGAGCTCAGGACGGTGACGTGATCGGGGTCTACTACACCGGCACGCTCGACGACGGCAGCCAGTTCGACTCGAACGTCGGTGGCACGCCCCTCGTGTTCACGATCGGGTCGGGACAGGTGATCTCCGGATTCGAAGACGCCGTCAGAGGCCGCGCGGTGGGTGACACCTTCACGGTGCGGATCGAGCCGGCCGATGCCTACGGCGAGCATACGGAGGAAAACGTCATCGACCTCCCCGCCGAGGGCGCTCCCCCCGACCTCCAGGTGGGCGATCAGGTTCAGCTCTCCAACGGCGCCACGGTCACGGTGCTGGCGATCACCGCCGACGCGATCACGGTCGACGCCAACCACCCGCTGGCAGGCAAGGCGCTGACGTTCGAGATCACGGTCGACACGATCAACGGCTAGGTGTTGGAGCGGCGACGGGACGGCCTCTCAGGAGTCCAGCTTGGCGGGCAGTCCCGGAACCACCCGCCACTCCCGGGGAACCGCCGCCGGCGCGAGCCGCCCTCGCGCCCACTCCTCCACCTCGGCGACGGTGACGTTCGCGATCACGATTTCTGCGACCACCTTCCTCCCCCACTCGGGGTCGGGGACCCCGAAGACCTTGGCGTCGACGACACCCGGATGGCTCCGCAGCAGTCGCTCCACCACTCCGGGATGGACGCTCTCCCCGCCGGTGATGATGAGAGCGTCTGCCCGGCCACTCACCGTCAACCGTCCGGCGGAGTCGAGCGCGCCGAGGTCCCCGGTCATCATCCAGGAACCGCCCGGTCTGGGGGGGTCGCCCAGGTATCCCGGCGACACCATCGGCCCCCGCACCTCGATGCGGCCTTCGACCCCCGGCGCGACTGTGGCGCCCTCGCTGGTGATCCGGACCTCCGCTCCGGTGATCGGGGTCCCGGCGGTGCCGAATGCCGCCACCACCTCGTGCGGCGCGACCGTGCAGATCTGTGAGGTGGTCTCGGTCATGCCGTAGGTCTGTAGCGGTGTGATGCCGGCGTCGAGGGCGCGCCGAAGCAACGAAGGATCCACCGGCCCACCGCCGACCAGCACGGTGCCCCCGGCCGGTCGCGCCACGTCCAGGACCCGGCGGAGCATGGTGGGCACCAGTGAGGCGTAGGCGACCTCTCCTAGGAGGTCTGCCGTGCGTTCCGGGTCGAACCGCTCCTCCAACACCAGGGGGCCGCAGGCCTCCGCCTGACGCCACGGTGTGGAGAGGCCACCGACGTGGAACAGCGGGAGCACGCACAACCAGGCATCGTCGCCGCCGTTGCCCAGGCGAGCCCTGGAGCCGGCGACCGAAGCCGCGATGTTCGCGCCGGTGATCACCACCCCCTTGTGCTCGCCTTCGCTTCCCGAGGTGAACACCACGTAGCGCGCCTCGGGGTGCGGAGGCCCCCAACCGACCCGCGGAGACCGGCCCGTTCTGGAGAGCAGCCGATCCATGCCGCCGTCGGGCAGGGCCCACAAACCGACGACGCCGGCGTGGCGGGTGAGCCGCATCGCTTCTGCCGGCGGCAGGCGGGGATCGATCGGCACCGCCGTCGCCCCACCGCGGGGGATTCCCCAGATCGCCGCCACCGTCGACGGGTCGCGCACACCCCAGAACGCCACCGAGCTCCCGGTGAGGCCGCTCCCGGCGACGATCCCGGCAACCGCGTCGGCCGCCCGATCCAGCTCGGCGAACGAGAAGAACCGATCGCCGAATATCACCGCCGGCGCCGCGGGGCGTTCCTCTGCGGCACGCGCCAACCAGTCCATGGCGCCAAGGTATCAGGTGTCGTGGCGCCGACTCCAACGGTCGAGACGCGGCCCCGCAGTCGCCGCGTCGGAGCTACGGTTGGGCATGCCATCGCGGACGGCGGTCGCCGCGATCCTATTCGTGGGCCTTGTCTTCCTGCCTCCGGTTGGTCGTGCAGAAGGCTCAACGTGCCGTGGCTTCCCGGTGACCATCAGCGGCACGGCCGGCCCCGACGACCTGCGCGGCACCCCAGGTGACGACGTCATCGCAGGCTTGGAAGGCGACGACCTGATACGTGGGCTCGGCGGCCACGACGTTTTCTGTGGTGACGGTGGCGACGATCGGATAATCCCGGGACGTGGCCGTGACATCGTCGACGGCGGGGTAGGCACCGATGTCCTTTCGTATCACGACTCCCGGTTTCCGGTACTCGTCGACCTCCACAGGGGCAACGCGATCGGCAATGGCGTGGATCGGGTGATAGCCGTCGAGCGGGTTGTCGGATCGGAGTACGGCGATGTGCTCATCGGCGGCGCTGAAGCGGATCGACTCGACGGGGGATCAGGGGACGACCGCCTTCTGGGTGGCGATGGTGGCGACTACCTCAGCGGAGGTCCCGGAGACGACGAGGTGCTCGGAGGACCGGGATTCGACCTGGTGGACGGCGCGGGGGGAAGTGACTTGTGCGACGGCGAGTCGACGTCGTCATGTGCCTCAGGACTCCCACGACCGGCGGTGTTCGTTTCCACCGGAGGAGACGACCACGGTGATGGGAACACTCCACAAACCGCGGTGAGGACACTGCAGCGCGCGGTACATCTCATCGGAGGAGGCGGGACGGTGTTCGTGCTCCCCGGTCGATACCGCGAGGGGCTCTCGCTCGATGGGGAGCTTCCCGACACACCCATTCGGATCGCCGGCGTGGGTGGTCGACCGATCCTCGACGGCGAGGAGACGAGGACGCTCGGGATCTTCTGCCATGGTTGCCGTGGGCTGATCGTCGAGTGGCTGCGGGTGGTCGGGTTCACCGACATCGGCGTAGGAGCGACCCTGAGCACCGGCGTGGGACTCCGCCACCTGCGGGTCGTCGGCAACGGCCACCGAGTTCAGCTCACCGGGTGGGAACTCGAGGGCTACGGCATCCACGTCGATGAGTCGATAGGTGTGGTCATCGAGGACAGCCAACTCAGTGACAACGGGCCCACGCCGCCCAGACCGGGCCTGTTGCTCGGGACGGCAATCAATACGTTTGGCAACCGAGACGTGATCATCCGTCGCAACCGCGCCCATCACAATCATGGAGCCGGAATCCTGGTCGAGGACTCGGTGGGCGTGCTGGTCGAGGCAAACGAGGTCTTCGAGAACGACCTCGATGCCAGCATCGAGGGGTGGTGGGATGGCGGCATCTGGATCGACGGTGGCGCCGCCGTCGTGATCCGCGCCAACGTGGTCCGAGACAACCAGGGCGTGGGGATCGAGCTGAGCGACGAGGAAAGGCAGTCTCCCACCGGCTACGTCCTCGAGAACAACGTCTCGACCGGGAACTACTGGGGGATCTTCGTGTGGAACTTCAGAACGACCGCGTGGCCCGACTCGTCGATCGTGCTCCTCGGCACCGGCAACACCTTCGATGGGAACCTCTGCGGTGACGTCTGGATAGCCCCGCGGTCGGACTACGCCCCCTGCCGCTGAGCCCGGTCTCGGTGAATGCCGCCCTCACTACAGTCTCCGGGGCGAACTCCCCCGGAGGACACATGGCTTTCGACTGGGCCGCCGACGGCGCCTATACGGACATCCGGTACGAGACGATGGGTGGCATCGCCAAGGTCACCATCGATCGCCCCGAGGTGCGCAATGCCTTCCGGCCGACGACGCTGTTCGAGCTGAGCGACGCCTTCGAGAGGGCCCGTAACGACGCGGGAATCGGGGTGATCATCCTCACCGGGGCAGGCGATCAGGCGTTCTGCTCGGGCGGCGATCAGAAGATCCGGGGTGACGCCGGCTACCTCGACCCGCAGGGAACCCCCCGCCTCAACGTGCTGGATCTCCAGGTTCAGATGCGTCGCCTGCCCAAGCCGATCATCGCCATGGTGGCCGGGTACGCCATCGGGGGCGGGCACATCCTCCACCTGGTGTGCGATCTCACGATCGCCGCCGACAACGCGGTGTTCGGCCAGACCGGCCCCAAGGTGGGCTCATTCGACGGCGGATACGGCGCCGGGCTACTCGCCAGGATGGTGGGAGACAAGCGGGCACGCGAGATCTGGTATCTGTGCCGCCAGTACTCGGCAGCCGAGGCGTACGAGATGGGCATGGTCAACGCGGTCGTGCCGCTGGCCGAACTCGAAACGACGACCGTGCAGTGGGCTCGGGAGATCCTCGACAAGTCACCGCTAGCCGTCCGCATGATGAAGGCGGCCATCAACGCCGCCGGTGACGGTCTCTCCGGCCAGCAGCAACTGGCCGGCGATGCGACCCTGCTGTTCTACATGTCCGCCGAGGCTCAGGAGGGGCGCGACGCCTTCAACGAGAAGCGCCCGCCGGACTTCGGGAAGTTCCCACGCCTGCCGTGAGGGCCTGGCTGGTGGCGGCCCGGCCGGCGACGCTCCTCGCCGCGGTCGCTCCCGTCCTCGTCGGCAGCGGTCTCGCCGCCCACGACGGGGTCTTCCGGTCGGATGCCTTCGCCGTGACCCTGGTCACGGCGGTGCTGATCAACGCCGCGGCGAACTTCGCCAACGATGCCTCGGATCATGCCCGTGGTGCCGATACCACCGACCGGATCGGCCCGCTCCGGGCGGTGTCCGGCGGCCTGCTGTCCAGTCGGCAGGTCTGGATGGGAACGGCGGTGGCGGTGTCGCTCGCCTGCGCGGGTGGGGCCTACCTGGCGTGGATCGCCGGGTGGCCGATACTCCTCATCGGCGTGACCGCTCTCGTTGCCATGGTGGCCTACTCCGGCGGCCCTTGGCCGTACGGATACCACGGCCTCGGTGAGGTATTCGTATTCGGGTTCTTCGGAGTGGCCGGTGTCGTCGGGAGCCGGTTCGTGCACGACTCGACCGCTCCGGCCGATGCCTGGCTCCTCGCCATACCGGTCGGCTTCCTGGTGACCGCGATCCTCGTGGCCAACAACATTCGCGACATCGACACCGACCGGGCAGCGGGCAAGCGCACACTCGCGGTGATCATCGGCCGCCCCGGCACCCGCCTTCTCTTCGGAATGCTGCTGGCCGGCGCGTTCGCCTTGATCGCCGCCTACGCCGCAGCCGGCGCCACTCCCCCGCTGACCCTGATCGCCCTCGGCGCCATGCCCATGGCGATCGGACCCTTGCGAGCGGTGGTGACCGAGGAGGCAGGCCCGCTGCTGATCCGGGCACTCAAGGCGACGGCGCGGGTCCACCTGGCAGTCGGTGTCCTGCTGGCGCTTGGCACGACCTTTGGCTAGGAGTCGGGCGACGAGACGTCACGCACCGCCCTGGACCCTCAGAGTGACCGGCCGGGCCGGCTGAGTCCCGAGGGATCTGCTTCGGCGACCGCCCCCCAACACCACGGCGGGTCGCCCGGGCGGTTCGGGTACCGTCTCCGTCGATGCCAGACCGCAACGCCCGGTTCGCCGTCACGCTGATCGACGTCCTCGCCCGGCTGGGTGTCCGCCACGCTTGCGTCACGCCCGGTTCGCGCAGCACACCGCTTTCGCTGGCGCTGACCACTTCTGAGATAACCGATTGGTCCCACCACGACGAACGCTCGTCGGCGTTCTTTGCGTTGGGGATCGCCAAGACCACCGGTGCGGCGGTGTTGATCGTCACCACGTCCGGCACGGCCGCCGCCGAACTCCACCCCGCCCTGGCGGAAGCGCGCCATGCCCGAGTGCCGCTGATCGCGATAACCGCCGACCGTCCCCGGGAGCTGCGCGGGGTCGGTGCGCCGCAGACGATCGACCAGCACGACCTGTTCGGCCCTTCGGTCAAGTGGTCTGAGGACATCGAGGTGCCCGACGAGCCGGACACCGCCGTTGCGCTGGCCGCCCGCCTCTGGCAGGAGGCGATGGCGACGCCGGCGGGACCGGTCCACCTCAACCTGGGGTTCGCCGAGCCGCTGGTGTCCCGGGAGCAGGTGATGTCGGCGGCGACTGCGACACCTGAAGTCGTCATCGCCGGACACGACCCCGATGAGACCGAAGTGTCGGCGGCGGCGGCCCAGCTCTCCAACCGACGGGGCGTGATCATGGCCGGGCCGACCGACGAGCGCGGCGTGCCCGGGGCGACCGCCCAGCTGGCAGCCTCGCTGGGGTGGCCGATCCTCGCCGACCCGCTCAGCGGGGTCCGGGCAGGTTCTCACGAGCGATCCCGCGTGATCTCTGCATCGGACGGACTCGCCTGGGGCGGATTCCTCGATGCGGCGCGGCCCGAGGCCGTGGTCCGCTTCGGCGCCATCCCCACGTCGAAGCCGATGTGGGAGTGGCTCGGGGTCAATCGCGATGTTCCCCAGATCTTCATCGAGGCGGCGGGGCGTCGCGACCCCACCAAGTCGGCGTCGGTGGTGCTGCGC
>MELR01000031.1:13961-29786 GCA_001767695.1 Actinobacteria bacterium RBG_16_68_21 | reverse complement strand
CTGCGGCGCCTTTCCGCCGCGGTCGACCGGCCGGCGCCCGCCTCTTGGCTGGAGCGCTGGCGCGACGCCGACCGGGCGGCAATTGCCGCCATGTCGGCGGTGCTCGATGACGCTCCCTTTCCCAACGAGCTCGGGATCGCCAGAACCGTGGTCGAGTCGATGCCGTCCGGGGCCGTGCTCTGGGTGGCTTCTTCGATGCCGGTGCGCGACCTCGATGCGATGATGACGTCCACCGATCGCGACATCCGGGTCCTTGCCAACCGGGGCGCCAACGGGATCGACGGATTCGTGTCGTCGGCTCTCGGTTCGGCGGCGGTGTCCGGACTGCCCACGGTGGCGATCGCCGGCGACCTGTCCGTGCTCCATGACGTGGGGTCGCTCGCCACCGCCCTCCGCCTCGAGATCGGACTGCGGATCGTCGCCGTCAACAACAACGGAGGCGGGATCTTCCACCTGCTCCCCCAGGAGGGACTCCCCCAGTTCGAGCGTCACTGGGGAACACCGCATGGACTCGACCTCACCGCGGTTGCCGCCGGGTTCGGTATCGATGCAGAGCGGGTGAGCGACGCCGATCGGCTGGCAATGCTCGTAGCAATCCCGCCGACGCGCCCCGCCCTGATCGAGTTGATCACCGACCGCACCGAGAATGCCGCGCTACACCGTCGGGTTCGCGCCGCGGTGGCGAAGGCCATCACCTAGGCATCACTCGCCGACGCCGGCGACCTAAGTCAGCAGTTCGAGCATCGGACGCAGTTTGAGCCTGGTCTCCTCGAGTTCCGCCGCCGGTTCGCTGTCGGCCACGATGCCGTTGCCGGCGTACACGGTGGCCTGATCGCCTCGAACCAGCGCCGAGCGCAATGCCAGGGCGATCTCGCCATCGCCGCCGGGGCTGACCCACCCGATGCCGCCGGCATACCAGCCGCGGTCGATTCCCTCCACCTTCTCGATGAAGGCCAGAGCTTCGGATCGGGGAGCACCGCCGACCGCCGGCGTGGGGTGCAGCGCCTCGGCCAGATCGAGGATTCGCGACTGTGTCGTCCCGCTGATCGGGGTTGCCAGATGCTGCACGGTGGCGAATCGGTGGAGTTGGGGGATGGCCGACCGCTCGACCGTGGCGGCATGACCCGCCAACCGGCGCAGGGCGTCTTCGACGACGATCTCGTGCTCCCGGCGATCCTTGGGGCTTGCCAGCAGGCCGTCACCGAGACGACGGTCCTCCTCGGGGTCGGTGCCCCGCGGGGCAGATCCGGCGAGTGGAGCCAGGGTGAAGCGCGGGCCCCGGCGGGCGATCAGCAGCTCGGGACTCGCCCCGATGAAGGTGGACACCCCCTCCTGCCATCCGAACACCCGGCTCTCCGGATACCGATCGCGCAAGGTGGCGACCAGATCGAATGGCTCGAAACTCCCTCCCGACTTGACCGAGACGGATCTCGCCAGCACCACCTTCTCCAGCGGTCCCTGCCTGATGCCGGCCACCGCCTCGGCGACGAGGCCAACCCAATCCTGGGGCGAGGGGCGTGACTCCACGGTGTGGTCGACCTCCCGGCCGGACATCTGCGGACCGGGCGGCCGCAACGTCGACAGCATCGCCAGCAATAGATGCCCGTCGCTCCCCGCGGGTAGGGCGACGGTCAACCGCGAACGACCCTCGGTCCTGGTGACGGTGATCTCGGGAAGAACGACTACTCCCGCCGGGAAGCCCTCCCACGCCGGGCTGGACGGACCATCCTCGGCGAAAGAGAACCCCAACAGGGCCGTCGTGTCCGGAGGCACCAACCGCTCCAAACCGGTGTCGAGCGTCCGAAAGCGCTCCCCGCCCGACGAGGCGACCCGTACTGCAGCCCCCAACCCGCCCACCGAGCGTCCCTCCGCCGACGAGAAGAAGGCGGCGAAGCCGAAGGCCGGCCCCCCGGCACGTACCAGGTCGAGAGGATCAAGATCACCCACGTCGATAGACGCGGCACGCAGACCGGGAGGCTGCCCGGCGATCCGCGCAGCAAGTTCATCGACGATCCGCTGAGAGACGAGCATGCCGTCGGGATGCTACCGGGGGTGACGGTCGAGGCAGCCTGCTCCCGCAGCGGTGCGCGCTGCGCCCCTCAGTGCCGGGTGGTTCCGATCACGCGAGCGATCTCCTCCGGCTGCTCCATCGGCACGAAGTGGGTGGACCGGGAGACGCTCACCAATTCACCGGTCCCGAATTGCGCGGTGAGGCTGATGGCGAAGTCGTCCGGATGGGTATCGGAACCATTGCCGACGACGATCGTCACCGGGCAGCGGATCTCGCCGAGACGCTCCCACGTCCCGTGCGCATCCGATACCCGGTAATACTCGGCTTCGGTCTCCGGGGCACATGCCAGATGACGCCGGCCGTCGGTACCGTCCCGAAATCCGTGCTCGACGTAGAGCTCGAGCATCTCGTCGGTCCAGTGCGCAAAGGGCCCGCGTCCGTAGAAGGCCGCCCGAGCCTCTTCCCGGGTGGCGAATGCCTCACGGCGGCGCAATGCCGCTTCCACCATGTGGCGGGCCCCATCCCGACCTAGGGACTCCGGGAAGGTGATCGGCTCGATGAGCACGAGGCGATCCCAGGTGCCCGGATGCAGGATCTCAGACATCGCCATCGCGGCCCCACCCGACGAGTGCCCGACGCCCACCCGAGGCGCCGCCGGTCCGAGGGCCGCGACCAGGGAGAGCACGTCTCGTCCCAGATCCCACCAGTCGAACGGCGCGGTCCCCACCGAGGACGACCCGTGCCCGCGCTGATCGAGGGCGACGGCGTCGAAACCGGGCAGCAACCGGACCACCGGCCGCCACAACTCCTTGCAGAACCCGTTGGCATGGATGAGAAACAGCGGAGCTCCGGACCCGGTCCGTTCGTAGGCCAGCTCGAGGCCGTCATGGGAGGTGACGTGCGGCACGCCTTGACAGTAGAGCCGAGCGGTCGGTCAGGAGGCGAGAGGCGAAGAGCGCGATCCGGCGACCATTCATCGCTCATCGCGACTGCCGATCCCCATCGCCTCCGGCGGGGCCGATCCGCGGTGTCACGAGAGGGGGTAGATCCTCCCCACCCGCTCGTCGTCCACCTGGAAGGTGAGATGGCTGACCACCCGAACCACTCCGGCGATTCGCCGGGTCAGCTCTTCGAGCAGATGGGCCTCCGTGCGGTTCTCCAACTCACCGCTGAGGGTCACCACCCCATCCGCCACCGAAACCGTCACGGCGGACGGATCGAGGAAGAGCAGCCGGCGGATGATGTCCTCGCGAACCTCGTCCTCGATGACTTCGTCTGGTTTGGTGAACGCGTTGACGACGTCGGCCCGGCTGATCACGCCGATGAGCATTCCGGCATCATCGACGACGGGAAGCCGCTTCACCCGGCGGTGGGTCATCACTCGGGCTGCCTCACTGATCGTGGCATCCGCGGTGATCGTGATCACCGGCTCGCTCATCCCCTCCCCGACGGTCTCGACCGCGGGGGGCGCGCCGGTCCCATCCCCAAAGAGGGCCTCGAGCAGGCTGAGCCGATAAGGCTGATCCCGGTTGGCTTCCTGGCGAAGGAAGTCACCCTCGGTGACCATGCCCACCAGCTTGCCGTCCTGGAGCACCGGCAGGCCACTCACGCCGTGCTCCACCATCTGGCGGGCGGCCTCCTTGAGGTGGGCATCGGGAGTCGTGGTGACCGGGTCGGTTGTCATCAGGTCCCGCACCTTCATCTCAGGCCTCCTCTCCCCGCACGACGAGCACGTCGCACGGAGCGTGATTCACTACTCGATGGCTCGTGCTTCCCAGGAACAGAGAGGCCAGGTCACCCCGGCCGCGGCTGCCCACGACCACGAGGTCCGCCTTCTCCGAAGTCGCCAGATCGACCAGTGCGTCGGGAGGGTATCCCTCGAGGTCGAGCCGTCTCGCCCCCGTGCCTTCGATGATCGGTCCGATCCGGTCCCAGACCGCCGTCCGCTGGGCGCCGGCGAAATCCTCACCGATGGTGGGTACGCCACCCATGGCGGCCAGCACGGTCGCCGGCACATGGCTGACGAACACGACGTCCAGGTCGGCACCCAGCCTCCGGGCATAGTCCACGGCACGCCGCGCCGCCCGCTCCCCGGCGGCCGAGTCGTCGACTCCGACGATGATCTTCATGACGGCCACTGCTCCGGCGGGTAGCGGTGTTCCTTCTCGGCTTGCAGCCGCGCCGCGTAGGCGGCGGCCTCGCTGCGCCGGCTCATCTCGAGCTTGGCGAGCACGTTCGAAACGTAGTTCTTGACGGTCTTCTCGGCGAGGAACATCGATTCGCTGATCTGGCGGTTGGTCATCCCCTCGGCGATGTAGTCGAGGATCTTCCGCTCTTGCTTGGAGAGCCGCGCCAGCAGCGGATCATCGGTGTCCTCACCGCGGATTCGCCGGAACACCCGATCGGTCATCTCGGGGTCGAGCAGGGATTCGCCCCGCCCTACCTTGCGAACGCTCTCGATGAGATCGCTTCCCTTGATCTGCTTGAGCACGTAGCCCGACGCCCCGGCCAGGATCGAGGCGAACAGCGCCTCGTCGTCGGCGAACGATGTCAGCATCAGCACTCGGACGTCCGGCCAGCGGGAGCGGATCTCCCGGCACGCCTCGACGCCGCTGCCATCGGGAAGGCGAACGTCGAGGATCACGACGTGGGGCTCGTCGAATCCGACCCGGCGAATGGCCTCCTCGACGCTCCCGGCCTCTCCTACCACCTTGAGGTCGCTCTCGGCGTCGAGAAGCGACTTGAGGCCCTGACGGACCACCTCGTGATCGTCGACGAGTTCGATGCGTAGTGTTCCGCTCACGAGCCAACGATACCGGTGCCCCCGACGCCACGCGCCGTACCCGGGACGGCCGACGGGAAACCCGCAGGTGCCGGGTCGCGACGAGATGGCCGTAGAATCGATCCTCGTGAACGGGCTGCACCCGGATCGAATCAGAGGCCTGATCGAAGCCGCCGCCGGAGTCGCCGGGCAGGTGGAGCTGTCGGCCATCCTGCGCTCGACCGTCGAGACCGCCATGGACCTCACCGGCGCCCGCTACGGTGCACTCGGCGTGCTCGGCGAGCACGGCGCACTGCTCGACTTCGTGCATGCCGGCATCTCTGATGAGCAGGCCAAGGCGATCGGCCACGTTCCCCGCGGTGAGGGCGTGCTGGGGACGATCTCCAAGCGGTCACAGACCGTTCGCCTCGACGACATCGCCACCCACCCCGACTCGGTCGGATTCCCTGATCACCACCCACCGATGCAGAGCTTCCTGGGCACCCCGGTGCGCATCGGGGAACGGGTATTCGGCAACCTGTACCTGACCGAGAAGCCCGGAGGGTTCACCGAGCAGGATCAGATCCTCGTGGAGCTGCTTGCAGTGACGGCAGGCTCGGCCGTGGCCACCCTCCGCCTCCAGGAGCGGCTGCGCCGGGCCGCCCTTCACGAGGATCGGGAACGGATCGCCCGCGATCTTCATGATTCGATCATCCAGGACCTCTTCGCGGTGGGACTGGGGATGCAGTCGCTGATGGGCTCTGTCGACGGAGACCCCGAGGCGATCAGAGTGCGACTCGATGACTTCGTCGATCGCGTCGACACCACGATCTCCCGGCTGCGGCGTTACATCTTCGATCTCCGTCCCCCGGTGTGGGCCCGGCCCCAGCTGTCGACCGAGCTGCGCACCCTGGTGGCCGAGCTGTCCGCTCCCTATGACACGACAGTCGGAGTGCACGTGGAGTGCCCACCGGACGTGCCGGAGCCACCGGTCGCCGACCATCTGGTCGCGGTGGTCAAGGAAGCCGTGAGCAATGCGCTGCGCCACTCAGGCGCCGAGAACATCGATGTGCGCGTGGCGTGCGACGGCGGTCGGGTGATCGTCCACGTCTCCGACGACGGCCGCGGATTCGATGCCGAAGCCGATTACGCCGGTTTCGGCCTGGGAAACATGGCGCGGCGCGCTGCGACCGCGGGCGGCTCGTGCACGATCGACAGCATCCCCGACAAGGGCACGATCGTCAGAGCCGAGCTACCCCTGCGGTGATGTCCCTTCTACCCTCCCCCTGAGACCGGCCGCCGGTCAGAATGGCGCTACGAGACCACGACGGGGGTTGTGATGTACGCGTTCGACTTCTCTGCAGGCGACGGCACCGACAAGTCCCTGCTCGGCGGCAAAGGTGCCGGACTCGCCGCGATGACCGCGCTCGGATTACCGGTGCCTCCGGGGTTCACGCTCACCACCGAGGCCTGTCGTCGCTTCACGGTCGAGGAGGAGCTCCCCGACGACGTCTGGGGTGAGACCCTAATGGCGTTGCGCCGTCTCGAGGCAACCACGGGACGGAAGCTGGGTGCCACCACCGGCACCCCGCTACTGCTTTCGGTCAGATCGGGTGCCAAGTTCTCGATGCCCGGCATGATGGACACCGTCTTGGACCTGGGCGCCACCGAGGCGGTGGTCCCTGCACTCACCGCCTGGTCGGGCAGCGAGCATTTTGCCTGGGACGCGGCGCGCCGGTTCGTCCAGACCTTCGGCAAGGTCGTGCTCGGCGCCGACGAGGCGAAGTTTCAGGGGGTGCTCAGCGAGCTGCGCGCCGCCCGGGGGGTCGACGACGACTCGAAGCTCTCCGCGGAGGACTTGCGCGAAGCCACCGTCCGCTTCCGGGAGATAGTCGCCGAGACCGGTGCGACAGCGCCGGACGATCCTGTTGAGCAGTTGCGCCTGGCGGTGGCCGCGGTATTCGAGTCGTGGAACAACCGTCGCGCCCGCGAGTACCGCCGGATCCACGACATCCCCGACGACCTGGGCACCGCCTGCAACATCCAGATGATGGTGTTCGGCGACCTCGGCGACGACTCCGGCACGGGTGTCTGCTTCACCCGCGACCCCGCCACCGGGGAGGCGCGTCCCTACGGGGATTACCTCCCCAACGCCCAGGGCGAAGACGTGGTGGCCGGGATCCGCAACACCCTCAACCTCGACGACCTGGCCAAGCGCCACCCGGGACATCACGCCGCCCTCACCGGGGTGATGCGGACCCTCGAGGCCCACTACCAGGACATGTGCGACATCGAGTTCACCGTGGAGCGCGATCGGCTCTGGATCCTGCAGACCCGGGTGGGCAAGCGGACGGCACAGGCGGCGATCCGGATAGCCGTCGAGATGGTCGGCGAAGGTGTGATCGACCGCAACACCGCGCTGCTGCGGGTGGACCCGATCACGCTCGATCAGCTCCTTCACCCGCGGCTGCAGAGACCGATCGAGATCGAACCGATCGTCAAGGGCCTCAACGCCTCACCAGGAGCGGCTGCGGGGAGCGCCGTCTTCGACGCCGACCGCGCCGTCGCGCGCGCCAAGGCAGGCGAGCCGGTGATCCTGGTTCGCTGGGAGACGACCCCCGACGACATCCACGGGATGGCGGCTTCGCAGGGAATCCTCACCAGTCACGGGGGACGCACCAGCCACGCGGCGGTGGTGGCCCGGGGCATGGGCATACCTGCCGTCACCGGGGCGGGCGGCATCGACGTCGACGAGGCGCAGCGGCGCTTCCAGACGGGGGACGTCGTGGTCAACGAGGGCGATCGCATCACGATCGACGGCGGCACCGGCTTGGTCTACCTGGGCGACCTGCCGTTGAGCCGCCCCGAGCCGTCGCCGGAGCTCGAGGTGCTGCTGCAGTGGGCGGACGAGGTGCGCACCCTCGGGGTGCGGGCGAACGCCGATGATGCGAACACCGCCGCGGAAGCAGTCCGCTGGGGAGCCGACGGCATCGGGCTCGCCAGGACCGAGCACATGTTCATGGGAGAGCGTCTTCCCATCGTTCAGCAGGTGATCCTGGGACACGACGCCGCCGCGGCGTTGGATGCCCTCGAGAAGGTGCAGACCGACGACTTCGAGGCGCTGCTTGGGGCGATGGACGGCAAGCCGGTGATCGTCCGTCTCCTCGATCCGCCGCTGCACGAATTCCTGCCCGCCCGTATCGATCTGGTGGCGGAGAGGGCGGAGTTGGTGATCGCCGGCGAGAGCACCGCCAAGATCGACGAGATGATCGAGGCCGTTCGTCGCCTGGAAGAAGACAACCCGATGATGGGTCTGCGGGGAGTCCGCCTGGGGGTGGTCCGGCCCGAGTTGTACCGGGCTCAGGTGAGAGCGGCACTGGCCGCCGTCGCCCGGCGTCTCGACGCAGGGGGCGATCCCCATCTGGAGATCATGATTCCGCTCGTGTCCACCGGAACCGAATTGGAGAGGATGGAGGCGATGATCCATCGTGAGATGGCTGCCGCATCGACCCCCGTGGATGTGCCGGTGGGCACCATGATCGAGATCCCCAGGGCGGCTCTTCTCGCCGCCGGACTGGCCAAGCATGCCCGGTTCTTCTCGTTCGGCACCAACGACCTGACTCAGATGACGTTTGGTATCAGTCGTGACGATGCCCAGGATGCATTCCTCGTCCGGTACCTGGAAGAGGGACTGTTTCCCACCGACCCCTTCGTGACGATCGACATCGAAGGCGTCGGCAAGTTGGTGGAGATGGCGACCCGCGCCGGACGCGCCGCCCGCCCCGGCATCGAGGTCGGCATCTGCGGCGAGCACGGCGGCGACCCGAGGACCATCGCCTTCTGCCACCGGATCGGCCTCGACTACGTGTCGTGCAGTCCGCCCCGGGTGCCGATCGCCCGCCTCGCCGCGGCGCAGGCGGCACTAGGCAGCGGCGCCGAGAACGCCAGCGTGTAGGCCTCGCTGCGCTCGGTTGTCACCAGTCACCAGTCACCAGCAAGAGTCTTGCGGGCAGCCGGTAGCGGGCAGCCGGAAGCCGGGCAACGGGTAACCGGTAACAGGTAACGCTCCTACCGCGCCCGCTCGGCTGCCGGGATGTCCTTGCGTGACGGCAACCACCGCTGGGGAACGGGGCGAACCCGCATTCGAAGGTCGACCACCCGCAGCCCGCGACCCGGCGGGAGCACCTTGACGGGATTCAGGTCCATCTCGGCGATCTCGGGGAAGTCGTCCACCAGAGCCGAGACCCGCAGCAACGCCTCGCGAATCGCCGGGATGTCGCCCGGAGCCTCTCCCCGGTATCCCTCCAGGATCCGGGCGGCGCGGATCTCGCTCACCATCTCGGTGGCATCTCGATCGGTGAGGGGATGGATGCGGAAGGCGACATCGCCAATCAGCTCGACGAACACGCCGCCGAGACCGAAAGCGATCAATGGGCCGAACGACGGGTCCTCGGTCATTCCGATGATCACCTCGTGCCCGTCGGGCACGTACTCCTGGATGAGGGCGCCGGTGGCATCGTCGACGACCGAAGTCACCCGATCAAAGGCCGCGCCGACCTCGGCATCTCCACTGACGCCGAGGACGATGCCGCCCACGTCGCTCTTGTGCAGCGCGCTGGGGGCGATCACCTTTACCACGACTTCCCCGCCGATTGCCACCGCGGCGGCAATCGCCTCCTTCCGGGAGGTGGCGACCAACGACGCAGCAGGGGCGATTCCGTAGGCGGCGAGCACCGCCTCGGCCTCTCCCGGTTCGAGCCACCCGCCGTCCGGCCCGAGGCGATCGAGGGCCCGGGTGACCATTGCCCGGGCCAGTGGGGTATCGACCTCGGGAAACTCGATGACCTTCCCCTCCGGGCGGCCGCGCCATTCCGCGTAGCGAACCGCCCGGGCAAGTGCCCGCGCCGCCGGCTCCGGGAAGGAGTAGACCGGTATCCTCGCCCCGCCCTCCACCGGCTTCGGGCGGCTCTCGACGTCGGCCTCCATTAACACCGCCAGCAGCGTCTTGTCGTTGCTCCCGTTGGCGGCGACCTCCCCGACCGCGCCCTGCACGGCGGCGAGCGCTCCCGGCGTCGTGGGGATGAAGATCACGATGACCGCATCTACCTCGTCACTGTCGAGGAGGGTGCGCAGGCAATTCCGGTACTGGTCGGGTCCGGCGGAGGCGATCATGTCGACCGGATTGCGAACCGCGGCCTCCGCAGCGAGGTGCTCGTGCAGCCGCGCCTGAAGCGCGCTCGACAGTTCCGGAATCTCCAACCCTTCCGATTGCAGGGCGTCGACCGCCAGGATCGCCGGACCGCCGGCATTGGTGAGCAGGGCGACGCGCCGGCCCTTGGGGAGCGGCTGGTTGGCGAGCAGCGATGTCACCTCGAAGAGCTGCTCGAGGGTGTCGGTCCTGATCACCCCCGCTTGCCGGAACAACGCAGAGACTGCACCCTCGACACTGGCGAGTGCGCCGGTGTGACTGCTGGCCGCACGGGCCCCCGCCTCGGTCCGGCCGGACTTGACAACGACGATCGGCTTGCTCCGGCCGATGCGGCGAGCGATGCGAGCGAAGCGGCGAGGATGGCCGAACGACTCGACGTAGAGCAGGATCACGTCGGTGGCCGGGTCGCCTTCCCAGTACAGCAACAGATCGTTGGCACTGACGTCGGCCTTGTTGCCGACCGACACGAAGGTCGAGATGCCGATGTCGAGCTTGCGGGCGTTGTCGAGGATCGCGATTCCCAGGGCCCCGGACTGGCTCGACATCGCAACGTTGCCCGCGGGGGGAAACGAGGGAGCAAATGTGAGGTCGAGATTGACTGCAGGATCGGTGTTGAGCAGCCCCATGCAGTTCGGTCCGATCATTCGCATTCCGGCGTCACGAACCATCGTGAGGAGCTCGCGCTCGATGGAAGCTCCGGCCGGGCCGATCTCGGAGAAACCGGCGGTGATGATCACCAGGCCACGGACCCCCTTCTCGGCGCACTGCCGCACGACCTCCAGCACGAATCGGGCCGGCACCACGATCACCGCCACGTCGACCGGATCGGGGATCTCCAGCACGCTCCCGTAGGCCTTTACCGACCCCACCGAGCCGGCATTGGGATTGACCGGGTACACCGTTCCCGAGAACCGTCCCCGGAGCAGGTTGTAGAGCAGCCGGCCGCCGATCGACTGCTCCTCCCGGCTCGCTCCGACGACCGCCACCGTCCGGGGATAGAAGATGGGCAGCAGTGATGCTGCCACCGCTTGCTGCTCGCGGAACCCTTCCTGGCGAATGACCTCCTCGGTCATCGTCACCGGAAACTCGACGGTGTAGACGCCCTCCTCTATGTCGCGGCGCATGGTGTAACCCGAGGTGCGGAACACGCGCATCATCGAGTAGTTGTCCGGGAGCACGTAGGCCCGGAATGCCGTGACGCCACCGTTGCGGGCGTGGTTGGTCAGATGGGTGAGCAACTGGGTGCCGATGCCGCGGCCCTGGTGGGCGTCCTCGACCCCGAACGCCACCTCGGCGACCGTTGGATCCTCCTTCATCCGGTCGTAGCGGCCCACCGCCACCAATTGGCCCCCGATTTCCACCACGAAGGCCATCCGGGTCTCGTAGTCGACCGTCGTGAAGTAGTCGAGCTCCTCTTCGGTCAGATCGTTCTTGTGCCGGAAGAACCGGTAGTAGACGCTGTCGCGGCCCATCCGATGGAACATGGCATGGAGGGCATCGCGATCCTTGGGCACGATCGGCCTGATGTATGCCAGGCCACCGTCGCGGAGCACGACATGGAACTCGTAGTCGGCGGGATAGTTGGCCATGAGGCCTCCATTGTCGCACCTGCGGAGTGCCGCTCTTCGCTCCCGGTCGCGATCGGGCCGATGAGTCAGGGAGCGGCCCAATTGGCCGCCCCCTGACCGCCCAGCAGCAACAGGCTGCCTCCTGCGCTGTTTCGTGCGTCGTCTCGCCGGTCACCTAGGCGAGCGCCACCAACCCCAGCAGCGACTCGTCGAAGTACACCGAATTGCCGTCGGGCATGAGCACGGCGCGGTCCGGGGAGAGTTCGGCGACGAAGTCCGTGTCATGGCTCACCAGCACCAGGGTCCCGGCGTAGGCATCGAGTGCCCCGAGGAGGGCTTCCTTGGCCTGAGGATCCAGGTTGTTGGTGGGCTCGTCGAGCAGCAACACGTTGTGGCGGCCGACGACGAGTTGGGCCAGGGCGAGCTTGGTCTTCTCGCCTCCAGAGAGGGTCCCCGCTGCCTGATCGATCTTGTCGGCGAGCAGGAAGTGGCCGAGCGCCGAGCGCAGCATGACATCGGGCTCACCCTCGGCGACCGCCCGCATGTGATCCATCACCGTGAGATCAGGGACGATCTGCTCGTGCTCCTGGGCGTAATACCCGAGGGAGGCGTGATACCCGACGGTCACCTCGCCGATGTCGGCGGTGTCCACGCCGGCGAGGATGCGGAGCAGAGTCGTCTTCCCCGCCCCGTTGAGCCCGATGATCATGACGCACTCGCCCCGCTCGACGTGGACGTCCACGTCCACGAAGACGACGTTGTCGCCGAATGCCTTGGCGAGGCCCTTTCCCTCCAGGGGGATCCGACCCGACGGCTCCGCCTTGGGGAAGTTCACCGCCACCGACCTTCCCCGCCGGGTTACCTCGACCAGGGACTCCTTCATGCGATCTGCCCTGGTCTGCATCGACCTGGCCCGTTTCGACATCTTCTCCGTCGTGCCCATGAAGCGTCGGACCGTCGCCTCCAGGTCGGCGATCCGCCTGTCCTGCTGCTTGCGCTCCCTGAGGCGCTGCTCGCGGCGGCGCTCCCGCTCCGCCACGAAGTAGGAGTAGTTCCCCCGATACGGCTCGAGCGTCCCGTCCTCCAGGGACAACACCGACGTGATCGAGGCGTCGAGCAGCGGCAGGTCGTGGCTGACCACAAGCAGGCATCCCGAGTAGGTGGACAGGAACTCGATCAACCAAGCCTTGGCATCGAGATCCAGATGGTTGGTCGGCTCGTCGAGCAGGAGCACATCCGTCTCGGCGAAGAGGATCCGGGCCAACTCGACGCGGCGGCGCTGCCCGCCGGACATGGTGCGCACCGGCTGCGCCATCTCCTCATTGGTGACACCGATGGAGGCACCGAACCGGCGGGCCTCGGCCTCCGCCCGGTATCCGCCGGCGACCTCGAACTCCTCCTCGAGCCGGGCGAAGCGTCGGATCAACCGATCGCGCTCGTCGCCCTCCGCCGCCTCGATCCGCCGTCGGGTGTCCTCCAGCTTCCGCTGCACCGCTCCGATGTTGCGGGCGCCGAGGATGCGCTCGAGACCGGTGGAGTCGGGGTGATCCAGCTCGGGCAGCGAGGCCTCTTGGGAGAGATACCCGACGACGCCGGAACGGGCGATGGTGCCCGAAAGCGGCTCGAGGCGACCGGCGAGGGTGCGCAATAGCGTGGTCTTGCCGGCGCCGTTGCGGCCCACCAGACCGACCTTGTCCCCCGGATGAAGGGCGAACGAGGCGTCGGCGACGAGCGTGCGGATGCCGGCCTCCACCGTGAGGCCGCGAGCGATGATCACGGTGAGTCAGGCTACCGGGATGGCAGGCTCACGCCTCGCAGGCGCGAGTGGTCTCGCCGTCGCAGACGTCGTATCCGGCGCCGCCGTTCAGGTCGTCGTCCCCCGAACCACCGCGCAGCTCGTCGTCCCCGCGACCACCACCGAGCACGTCGTCCTGGGGACCACCGCCCAGCCGGTCTCCGCCGCCATTCCCCTTGAGGAGATCGGCCCCGGTGCCGCCGCTGAGGGCGTCCGCCCCCGATCGCCCGATCAGCGTGTCGGCATCGGCCTCACCGGACAGGGCATCGTCGCCGCTGCCGCCCTTGAGCACGTCGGCACCGGGACCACCGAGCATGCCGTCGACATCCTTGTTCCCGGCGAGGTAGTCGTCGCCGCGGCCGCCCAGCAGGTAGTCGTCACCAGCCCCGCCCTTGATCTCGTCGGCGCCGTCCCCGCCGTCGATCGTATCCGACCCGGAGCCTCCGATGATCGTGTCGGCGCCGGGACCGCCGCAGAGCACGTCGGAACCGTTGCCGCCTTCGATGGTGTCATCCCCGCCCTGCCCGAGGAAGATGTCGGTGCCGCTGGTCCCCATGAAGTGGTCGTCACCCTCGGTACCCGCCGAATAGGCGCGGCCGTACCCCAGGGTCCCGTTGCCCATCGTCTCGGCGATCCAACACGTGTAGGGAATGACCAGTGCGTAGACGCCCGGATAGCCCGGATCGGCGCATCCCTCCCCCCAGGAAACCACGCCCAGTTGGAGGTAGGTGCCGTCGCCGTAGGCGATCATCAGCGGTCCGCCGCTGTCGCCCTGGCACGAGTCCGCACCGCCGATCTCGAAGCCGGCGCAGATCATGCCCGGAGCCATGAACCCGGCATAGACGTCGTTGCAGGAGGCATCGGAGACGATGGGGAGCTCCACTTTGCGAACCCGCTCCGGCCATTCCGGCGTGCCGGCAGGGTCGCTCTCGGTGTTCCCCCACCCGGCGGTGATCACGTTGGTCCCCGGTGGGAACAGATCCCGGTCGGACCCGATCGCCAGGCGGGCGGTGCCGTTGACGGCATCGGCCCCCTTCACGGGCTTGGCGAGGTGGAGCAGCGCCACATCGTTCTCCTGGCTGTTGGGGTCATACCCCGGGTGCTGGTAGATCTCATCGACCGCAATTCGCTTGCCCCCGCCGTCGAGGTCGTAGCTGCCGGCGTAGACGTCGATGCCCTCGGCGATCTCACCGTCGACGCAGTGGCCGGCGGTGAGCACCCACTCGGGGTCGATCAGCGTGCCTCCGCAGAACTGCCCCTGGAACACCGATGGCTCGTACGAGTAGACCAATCCCACCAGAAAGGGGAACTCGTCGGGACCGGCCTCCACACCTCCGACGATGCGCGGCGTCGCTTCCACTCCTCCGACGATGCGGGGTGCCGCCGCACCGGCCACCACCGGCATGGAGAGGGCGAGCAGAACCACGACCACACCGACCATCCGTGCCCTGCGCATCACCGCTCCAATCTGGGGACGCCGCCTCATCAAGTACCACTCCCGAACCGAGGGCAGGTGGCGCTTGAGCCGCGGTGCCGGACACGGGTCGGTCTTCCCGGCGGGGATGGTATCAGCGGGCGCGTCGGCGGGCGATCGGATCAGCGGATGAATCGGGCGGCGAAGGCGCGCAACGCGTCGAGCCCATACCCGGCGGGAATCACGATGCGGTCCACCCCGATCGCTGCCAACCGATCCATCCACTCCTGCTCGGGCCTGGTGCCCATGGTCACCTCGATGGCCTCGGGGTCGCGCCCCATCCGTTCGGCGCTCTCCCGTACCGCCACCACCAGGCCGGGGAGCTCCTCCCACGAAGCCGACGCCGGGAAGAAGCCGTCACCCAGCTCCCCGGCGCGACGTGCGGCGCGCATGCTGTGGCCGCCGATCACGATCGGAATCGGTCGCTGCACCGGCAGGGGACGGCAGTACACGTCGGCGAACGACACGAACTCACCGGAGAACGAGGCCAGCTCCTCGGTCCACAGGGAGCGCAGCGCGGCGATGTATTCGTCGGTCCGCCGCCCCCGGTCTGCAAAGGGCACGCCGAGCGCGGCGAATTCCTCCTCTAGCCAGCCTGCTCCCACCCCCAGGGTGACCCGCCCGCCGCTGAGCACATCGAGGGTGGCCACCTCTTTGGCGAGTGCGACCGGGTTGCGCAGCGGGAGGATGAGGACGCCGGTCGCCAGCCGGAGGGTGGAGGTCACCGCCGCCAGATAGCTGAGCCACACGATCGGGTCGGGACTGTCGAAGTCCTCGGCGCCGCCCGCCATCTTCCCGCTCTTGCTGTACGGGTAGGTAGACCGGTAGCCGGCGGGGACCACCACGTGCTCCGTGGTCCACAGCGATTCGAAGCCCTCCTCCTCGGCCACCCGGGCGAGCTCGGCGGCGGCTTCGGGAGTCGGAGCCACCGTGTTGGCGTACACCACGCCGTACTTCATGGTGCGGGGACGTTACCCGTTACCCGTTACCCGTCGACCGTCGACCGT
>MELR01000031.1:3462-13877 GCA_001767695.1 Actinobacteria bacterium RBG_16_68_21 | reverse complement strand
ACCCGTCTCCCGTCTCCGAAGAGGGTCGCCGGTCGGGAGGACGGCGTCGGGCGTGGTGCGGTGGTCCCGGTCTAACCTCGGCGGCATGGGCGAGATCATCTGGGAACCGTCGCCGGATTGGATCGCCCGCACCCACCTGCACCGGTTCATGACCGGCCTCGCCGCCGCCCCGCAGTCTTATGCCGAGCTGTGGCAGTGGTCGGTGGAGAACCGGGGCGCCTTCTGGCAGGCGGTGTGGGACTTCGGCGAGGTGGTCTTCTCGACACCGCCCACCGGCCCGATGGGACGGGAGGCGATGCCGGGTACCGAGTGGTTCCCCGGGGCGCGCCTCAACTTCGCCGAGAACCTGCTCCGCCATCGGGGCGACGCCCCTGCCATCCTGTACGCCGACGAGTCCGACGAGGGGGGATCGATCTCCCGCGACGAGCTGCGGGCCCGCGTCGGCTCGGTGCAGCGGGCACTGGTCGATCTCGGCGTGGCCCGCGGCGACCGCGTAGCCGGCCTCCTCACCAACGGCCCCGAGGCGGTGATCGCCATGCTGGCCACAGCTGCGATCGGGGCGACGTGGTCGTCGTGTTCGCCCGACTTCGGGCCGCTCGGGGTCATCGATCGCTTCGGACAGATCGCCCCCAAGGTGCTGATCACCGTCGACGGGTACCACTACAACGGCGCCGCCCGGCCCGTCGGGGAGACGGTGAGCAGGGCGATGGAGGCGATACCGGCCATCGAGCAGGTGATCGTGGTCGACAAGATCGGCGCCGCCCGACCGAAGGGAACCCTCGACTGGGCCGACCTGGACCGGGCCGGGAGGGATGAGCCGGACTTTGCCCAACTCCCCTTCGATCACCCCCTGGTGATCACGTTCTCCTCGGGCACCACCGGCCGGCCGAAGAGCATCGTCCACGGCGGCGGCGGCACGCTGCTCAAGCACATCAGCGAGTTGGTGTTGCACAGCGACATCGGTCCCGGCGACCGGCCGTTCTGGTTCACCACCTGCGGATGGATGATGTGGAACTGGCTGGTGAGCGGGCTGAACGCCGGGGCCGCCATCGTCCTCTACGACGGCAGCCCGTCCCATCCCTCCCTCGATCGGTTGTGGTGGCTCGCCGCCGAGGTGGGCATCACCCACTTCGGAGTGTCTCCGAAGTACCTCGCCGCCAACGCCAACGCCGGCGTCGTGCCCAGGGAGGTCGCCGATCTCTCCACGGTCCGCTGGTTGGGATCGACCGGCGCCCCGCTCAACCCAGAGCAGTTCGACTGGGTGTACGCCAACGTCGCCGACGACCTGCAGCTTGCCTCGATCAGCGGGGGAACCGACATCGTCGGCTGCTTTGCCCTGGGTGTGCCCATCCTCCCGGTGCGCCGTGGGGAGTTGCAGGCCCGGGGCTTGGGAATGGCGGTCGAGTCCTGGGACGAGGGCGGCCACCCCCGGGTCGGGGTCAAGGGTGAGTTGGTGTGCACCGCCCCGTTCCCGTCGATGCCGGTCAGCTTCTGGGACGACCCCGACGGCTCGAAGTACCGCGAGGCGTACTTCGCCGTCAATCCCGGAGTGTGGACCCACGGCGACTTCGTCGAGATCCGCCCCGAGGGCGGGGTGATCATCTACGGCCGAAGCGACACCACGCTCAATCCGGGCGGGGTGCGCATCGGCACCGCCGAGATCTACCGGGCGGTCGAGGGAATGGCGGAGATCGTCGACTCGATCGCCGTCGGCCACCAGGTCGGGGGCGACGTCGAGGTGGTGCTGTTCGTGGTGCCCGCCCCGGGGGTGACCATCGACGACGACCTCGTCGCCCGGATCAAGGCGTGCATCCGTGCGGAGACCTCGCCACGGCACGTGCCGCGTCACGTGCTCGGCGTCGGCGCGGTGCCGTACACGATCTCCGGGAAGAAGGTTGAGAAAGCGGTGCGGTCGATCCTCGCCGGTGAACCGGTGACCAACCGTGATGCTCTCGCCAACCCCGAGGCGCTCGACGAGTACGTCGGTCGCGTCTAGGACGCCGGGCGGAGTACGGGTGGACGCGACGTCCTAGGATCGCCTGGCCGTCGGGAAAGGATCTGTCGTGAACGAAGCGCTGAATCAGCTCGCCGAGGATTACTGGGAGTTCGTGGCCGAGTCTTCGCCGGTGGAGGCCCTGATGCGAGGCGACCACCGCTTCGACGACCGGTTCGACGACGTGTCGCTCGCCGCCGAGGACCGCAAAATCGCCCGCCGGCGCGGATTCGCCGCCAAGGCAGAGGCGATCGATCCGGCGGCACTCACCGCCGACGAGCGGATCACCCGGGAGGTCCTCATCCATCTGGCGACCGCCAATGCCGACTACGACGAGCAGCGCCTCGCCGAGATGGACGTGAACCACGCCATCGGCATGCAAGCGATGCTGCCGGTGGCGGTGCCGCAGTACCCGCTCACCGCCCCCGAGCACGCCCTGGCGATGCCGTCCCACTTCCGGGGCATGGCCCGGGCGATGGACGACGCCGCCGACCGGCTGCGCTCAGGCGTGGCCGGGGGCCGCACCCCGATGGCTTCGACCGCGGAGAAGACCGCCGCCCAGGTCGACGCCTGGCTCGCCGGTGATCCGGCGAGTGATCCTCTTCTCCGGCTGCGCTCCCCCGAGGGATGGGATGGCGAGGCGGCGTGGCGCGAGGAGATGGCCCGGGTGGTCGCCGACGAGGTGCGCCCGGCGCTGGGCCGATGGCGCGACACGATCGTCGAGGAGGTGCTTCCCGCCGCCCGTCCCGAGGACAAGCCGGGACTGTGCTGGACCCCCGGCGGCGAGGAGGCCTACCGGGTGGCGCTCTATCGCTACACGACCACTCGGATGACTCCCGACCAGATTCACGATGTCGGGCTGCAACAGATCGCCCGGCTCGGCGATGAGTACCGGATCCTCGGCGAGGAGGTCCTCGGCACCACCGACCTCCCCGAGATCTACCGGCGCCTGCGCGAGGACAAGGATCTCCACTTCACCGCCGGCAAGGACGTCGTCGCCGCATCCGAGCGGGCAATGGCCAAGGCGAAGGCGGCGATGGGCGATTGGTTCGGCTGTCTCCCCAAGGCGGATTGCGTGGTCGCCGAGACGCCGACCGGACCGACGGCGTTCTACTTCCGCCCGGCCATCGACGGCTCCCGGCCGGGGACTTTCTTCGTCAACACCGCCGAGCCCACCCGGTGGGGACGCTTCGAGATCGAGGCGATGGCCTACCACGAGGGGATCCCCGGGCATCACCTCCAGCTGGCGATCGCCCAGGAGCTGGATGGAATCCCCGAGTTCCGCAAGCACGCATTCATCAGCGCCTATGGCGAAGGATGGGGCCTCTATACCGAGCGCCTCGCCGACGAGATGGGCCTGTACAGCGGGCCCCTGGAGCGCATCGGCATGCTCTCGGCAGACTCGATGCGAGCCGGACGTCTCGTCGTCGACACCGGCCTGCACGCCAAGGGCTGGTCACGCCGGCAGGCGATCGATTACTTCCGGGACAACTCGCCGATGTCCCAGGGGACCATCGAGGGCGAGATCGACCGCTACATCGGGGGTGGCGGGCAAGCATGCTCTTACATGATCGGACGGCTGGAGATCCAGCGGATGCGCCGCGAGGCGGAACAGGCCATGGGCGACCGCTTCACCATCAAGGGGTTCCACGACACGGTGCTCGGCTCTGGCCTGGTGCCGTTGGGTACGCTCGAGCGGATGGTCAAGGAATGGGCGGCCGCCTGAGCGGGGCCCGGAACTGCCTAACCAATCAGCCGGGCGCTCCCGGGAGCGTCTCACAGGCGACTCCGTCGCCGTTGTTGTCCAGGTGGGCGACGTCGCCGTAGGCGACCACATGCCGGTCGAACCAAATCTGAGCGTCCCGCCAGGTGGCGAAGTCGGTGCAGTTGACCGCGTCACCGGGATCGGCGGGGACCGGCCGGTCGCAGGCGATCACCCACTCGGCGCGGTGGCAGCCGTCTCCGCCCCGGCCCCCATCGGCGATGTCGAAGCCGAAGCTCCCCGACAAGCGGTCGTTGCCCCGGCTGCCCCGTAGGACATCGTCGCCGCTTCCGCCGATCAGCCGGTCGTTGCCCCTGCCTCCGCCGAGCCGATCGTCTTCACTCCCGCCGCGCAAGACATCTCCGCCACCGCCGCCGAACAGCGAGTCGGCGCCGGCGCCACCGTCGATCTCGTCGTGCCCGGGTCCGCCGCAGACGACGTCGTCGCCGTCCCCGGCCAACACGATGTCGTCACCGCCCAGGGCGACGATCACGTCGTCGCCGGGAGTGCCGGTGAGGGTGTCGGCAGCGTCGGTACCGACAATCGTGGCGGGGAGACCCCGGCAGCTGGCGGCATCGTCGACGGCGAGCGCCGCGGGGACGGCAAGGAGAGCGAGGAGGCAGGAGAGGACGAGCGAGGGAAACAGGGTGGTTCGCAACATGCGCCGAACGTATCGGCTGCGATGCCCGGTGAACAGGGGGTCGTGAGCAACATAGGGGCTGAACCAAGGCCCCCCAGAGCCCGAAGACGCCCCCCGGTGCCCGGGGAGGATTCGAACCCCCACGCCCCACCAGGGGTCAGCGGATCTTGAGTCCGACCAGTGCCGGCCTCGGCACGTCCCCCTTGGTCCCCGAAGCTCTCTTGAGGCGTTGCCAGGCAAGGGATTCTGAAGGCCACGACGAGTGCGTCGTCCCCTCGTAGCACACGCTCTCCCAGAGTGATACCTGGGCGTCTGTGATCAGGACGTGATCAGGATCCGCCTACCTCTTGGCCGTTGATGACCCTTCTCGGGGCCACTGGATCGCGAGTGCCCAGACCCGCCGTACCGCTGAGAACCCGGGCGCTGCGACTCCGACTGCTCGTCCCGTCGGGACAGTGTCATGCCTGACCATGTGATGGATAGACGGTTGATTACCATCATGATGCATGTTACTATCATGTATCATGATGGATAGTCAACGAATTACTCGCACGTTGTTTCAAACCCCGGAGCTAGGAGAACCCGAACTCGCGGTGCTCAACGACCTCGCCCAACTCAGAGAAGACATGCGCATCTACCTCCACGAGCCCAGACGCTGGCATGGCCCTCTCCGTCGACAAGCCTTCGCGCGAGCGATCCACGGGTCGAACACGATCGAGGGCTACACCCTCCAGCTCGACGACGCGGCAGCTGTCGCTCTGGGGGAGGACCCTCTGGACACCGATGAGGAAACCCGTCTGGCCTACAAGGGCTACAGCGATGCGATGACGTACGTCCTCCAGTTGGCCGATGAGGACGACTTCACCTACGGCGCACAACTCCTAAAGAGCCTGCACTACATGATGATGGGTTACAGCCTCGCTAAGCGGCCTGGGCGTTGGCGCCAAGGGGCCATATACGTCCACAACTCGGAGTCCGGCAAGATCGTCTACGAGGGGGCTCCGATTGAGCACGTCTCCTCACTTGTCTCCGAGCTTGTCGCCGAGCTCAACGGGGACGACGACCTTCCCCCCATGGTGCGCGCTGCGATGGCACACCTCAATCTCGTGCTCATCCACCCCTTTGCCGACGGCAATGGTCGGATGGCTCGCTGCCTCCAGAGCCTGGTGCTTGCCCGCGAAGGCATCCTCTCGCCGGTCTTCGTCAACATCGAGGAATACCTCGGTAGAAACACCCAGGACTACTACAACGTGCTGGCCGAAGTGGCGGACGGCCGCTGGCAGCCTCATCGGGACGCCATGCCGTGGTTGCGTTTCGCGCTGACCGCCCATCTGCGACAAGCGAGGACCTGGTTTCGCCGCATCAAGGAGTCTGAACGGCTGTGGAGCGAGCTTGAGGTCCTAGTGGCTGCGAAAGGGTTGCCAGATCGTTCGCTGGTGGCGCTGTTTGACGCTACGTCGGGATTCAGGATCCGCAACGCGACCTATCGCGCTGCGTTTGAAGACACGGAGAACCCGATTACGGAAGGGACGGCATCCCGGGATTTGCGGCAGCTTGTCGAAGCAAACTTGCTCGTGAAGAACGGCACAAAGCGCGGAACGTACTACACCCTTGGTGCAGAGCTGATCGCTCTGAGAGAGGCGATCATCGAAGCACGCGATCCACGGGACGAGACAGACCCCTTCGCACCCTGACCCCTAGCCCAAATTGTCACTTCGGCCTCTCGCGAGAATCCTGACCGTTGCGTGAGCTATGCACTTGGCTACGCGGCTTTGCCGCCGTTCTGTTCACATCCCCCCTGCCGCCACCTACTTCAGCCAATCGGTGAGGCGTTCCGCCAGGTGTTCCTCCAGCTCCCCCATCGCCCCAGGGCGGCATCGCACCGCCTCAATCCCATCGGCGAACGTTCGCGGCTCTCCGGGGTGGCGCCTGCCAACCGGGTCCCGGGAAGATGCACTTCCCCGTTCTTGTGAACAGTTTGTGATCAGATCGCCGCTTCGACGCCAGCTTCGATCCAAGGGCATACCTCGCATCACCTAGGCACGCCAACGCCTCCCGGTGCCCGGGGAGGGATTCGAACCCCCACGCCCCACGAGGGGACAGCGGATTTTAAGTCCGCCGCGGCTGCCACTTTCGCCACCCGGGCAAGTGCCGTGAGCATATAGCCTGGGGACGTGCCCGAACTCCCCACGGAACATCTCGTCACGCTGCGCGACGGCTCCCCCGCCCTGATCCGCCCGATTCGCCCCGACGACAAGGCGGCGCTGGCGGAGGGCCTGGAGCGCCTCTCCTCGGAATCGCGCTACCGCCGCTTCCTCCGCCCGGTCACCTCGCTCAGCCAACGGGAGCTCGAGTACCTCACCGAGGTGGACTACACCAATCACTTTGCCTGGGTTGCGGTGGATCCCGACCGGACCGAGCAGCCCGGCCTGGGCGTCGCCCGGTACGTGCGCGATCCCAAGGACCCTGAGATGGCGGAAGCCGCGGTGGCGGTGGTCGACGATCACCAGGGCGTCGGCCTGGGAACCACGCTGCTGCAGTTCCTGGTGGCGAGCGCCATCGCCAACGGCATCCGCACCTTCTGCGGGTGGGTGCTCGGCGACAACGTAGAGATCCTCCGCCCCCTGGAACGGATCGGGGCGCGCCGCAAGCCCGACCACGGGGTGCTCCGCATCGAGGTGGACCTCGACGACGACTTCGAGGGTTCCCCGCTACGAGAGGTGCTCCGGGCCGTGGCTCGAGGTGAGTTCTCCCCCGAGCCCCGGGACTGACTCGCGACACGATCACGAACTGGGGGGTGGCGTGTCATCATGCGGGCCGAGTCCAGGAGGAGCCGTCTGACCACCGTCGCCATCGACCACGTGATCCTCGTCGTCGCCGACCTCGACGCAGCCGCGGAGGTCCTCGAGCGGGATCACGGGTTGTCGTCCCTACCCGGGGGACGTCACACCGGTCACGGAACCGCCAACCGGATCACTCCTCTCGGCGACTCGTACCTGGAACTCATGGGGGTGGTCGACGCGGTGGAGGCCGAAACCAGCCCGATGGGTCGGTGGGCACTCGCTCATCGTCAACAGGGTCTCATCCCCGCCGGTCTATGCCTGCGCACCGACGACGCCTCGGCCGAGGCGGCTCGCCTCGGAGTCACCGCCGCGGCGATGAGTCGGGTCCGGCCCGACGGCGTCGTGCTGTCGTGGCGCAACGTTGGGGCCGACGACATGTTCGCGGGCCGCGCTCCCCTCTTCTTCATCCACTGGGACGACATGGCGATGCACCCCGGCCGCGCCCCGGTCGACCATCACCGATCGGTGGGCGGGATCGAGCGGGTGGTGGTGTCGGGAGACCCGGCGGCGCTGTCCGCTCGGATCGGCGATCAGGATCTCCCCGTCGTTCTCGAGACGGGACCTCCGGGGATCCGTCGGGTGCGCATCGGCACCGGCGCGGAAAGCATCCTCCTCGGGGAATGACTCACACGGTGGCGAGTCGCAGCGGGGTGTGCTCGGCGATCACCGCGAAGTCGCGATCGGCCGACAGCACCTCGAGGTCGTTGTTGATCGCCACCGCCGCCACCAGGCAGTCGGCGAGGCTGCGCGGAGTGACCCCACCCCTGCGGCAGGTTCGGTAGATATCCGCCGCCGTTTCGTAGTCGAACAGCGGGCGGACCGCGAAGAACCGCCCCGAGTCGGCGAGACGACGGATCCGGTACAGGTCCTGACCGGTGAGCGCTCCCATCATCAGCTCGGCGAGGACCACGTCGGTGATGGCGTACGCCTCGACCCCGACCATCTCGGTGACTCGCACGTCAACCGGTGACCTGGTGGCCCGCAGGTATTCGACCCACGCCGAGCTGTCTACGAGGACCACGACCAGTCTTTCGTCCGGTCGCGACGGATCTCGTCGAGGTCTCCATCCCATCCGATTCCGCGGAGCTCCAGGAACTCCTCCCGGGTCATTGGTTCGCCGGCGGCGCGGCGCAGCGCCAGGTCGACCGCCTCCCGCTTGGTCTTCACCCGGTAGCGGCGCATCACCCGGTCGATGAGTTCGTCGTCGATGTCGATATTGGTACGGGACATGGGGTGATCATACACCCAGATACACCACGAGGTGTAGGTCATTCAATCCGCCAGGCCGAGCACCACCCCATCCAGCAGATCGGACTCCGACACCGTGACCCATCCCAAACCGGACCGGCGCACCGCCTCCCGAGCCACCACCGCCCCGCCGAGCAGGACCGGTGCCCTTCCCGGCTGCAATGAGGGAAGGGCCGCGGTCTCCTCGACGGTCAGACCGGACAACAGCGATACCAGCCGATCGAGGTCCTCGAGCGTGAGGATCGCGCCGTGAACCAGAGTGCGGTCGTATACGGCCAACCCGAGACTGACCGCCGCCAGGCTGGTGAAGGTTCCCGCCACGCCGATAGCCCTAGCCGGCGGTATCGGGATCGTCACCTCGGCGAACATGGACGCCACCGCGGCGGTCGCCACCCCGACCCGCTCTGCAGTCGCCGGCCGCTCGGGGAGCAGGCGCTCGGTGAGCCGCACCGAACCGATATCGATGCTGTTGACCGCTACCGGCTCGTGCCCACCGATCACGAATTCGGTGCTGCCCCCTCCCGGGTCGATCACCAGAGTCGGCCCGGGGCCGGGAAACGCGGAGAGGGCTCCCCGGAAGGACAGCGCCGCCTCCTCTCCCCCGTCGATCACTTCCGGTCGCCGTCCGAGCACCTGCTCGGCCGCATCGAGGAACGACGTGGCATTGGCGGCATCCCTGGTGGCTGAGGTCGCCACCACCCGGATCGCCCCGACCTGGTATCGGGATACGACCGCGGCGTACTCGGCCAGCAGCACGACCGCGCGTCCGACCGCAGCCTCGGAGAGCCGTCCGGACCGGTCGACACCCTCCCCGAGCGCCACCACCTCGGCGCGACGCTCCAGATCCACCACCCGACCCTCGCCGACATCGGCCACCAACAACCGGGCGGTGTTGGTCCCGATATCGACGGCGGCAGCCCTCATACCGGCTCGCGCCACTCCCGGTTGGCGTGAGCGGTTTCCCCTTGGTCGATGACACAGGGAGCCTCGCAGTCGAGCGGGTCGACCCACCACGACGTCGCCGCCCCCACCGGATTCGAGCCGCCGGCGGCGTGATGGGCGTAATGGGCGTGGAGGCACTTCACCCCGACCCGGGCACCGCCGACTCCGCCGGTGGGCAGATGGGGTGCGTCCCCGACTAGTTCGTCGCGGGCCGCGGCGTAGTCGGCGTGAGCGGTCTCCAGGTCGGCCCCGAACACCGGATCCCGCATCGCCCGGCGATCCATCGAGGCGACCCCACCCGCCGCCTCGATCCGCCCGATGCGCCTCACCGCCAGTGGGCACGACAGCCAGAAGAGGGTGGGAAACGGCGTCCCGTCCTCGAGTGTCGGGGGAACCCGGGTGACCACCGGCACCCCGAGGCGGCACCGCACGACGACGTCGGCCTCGGCGCGGAGGGGACGTCCGATCTGGACCGCGACGACCTCGCGATCACCCATCGGTGACGAGGTCACTCCCGGTGATGAAGTGCCAGAACGCCCTCCACCAGGGAGTCTCCTCCTCGAACGTGGGCGGCAGGTACGGGGCGGCCACCGACGGCTCGTCCCCATCCGGCGCCACCGCCACGTAGGCGATCTCGCCCGGCATCACCAGACCGAACTGCTCCCGGGCGAGTCGTTCCACCTCCTCCGGGGACCGGAGGGCGGCCACCTGCTGCTCGAGTTGCAGGTTCTCGGCGACCAGGGCGTCGAGCTTCTGTCCGGCGAGATCGACCGACCGGCTCTGGGCGATGATCTGGCGGAAGGGGAAGATCCCCGACGCAGCGACGACGACCAGTACGACGACTCCCAGTGCCAGGAGTCGCCAGAACCCGAAGCGGCGGCGCTCGGTCATCGTGACCGCGACCCGAGAGCTTCCCAGCCGCCGAAGCGGGCGCCGTCGCCGAGCGACTCCTCGATCCGCAGCAGCTGGTTGTACTTGGCGGTTCGC
>MELR01000031.1:0-3419 GCA_001767695.1 Actinobacteria bacterium RBG_16_68_21 | reverse complement strand
TGGCGACGGCCAGGTGAGAGATGAAGGTGTCCTCGGTCTCCCCGGAACGGTGGCTGATGACCCGGCCGTAGGAAGCCCGCTCGGCGAGCTCCATGGTGTGCAGCGTCTCGGAGAGGCTGCCGATCTGGTTCACCTTGATCAAGATGGCGTTGGCCACCCCGGCATCGATGCCCCGCTGCAGCAGTTCTTCGTTGGTCACGAAGATGTCGTCGCCGACCAACTGAATGCGATCGCCGAGACGAGCGGTGAGCAGCGCCCACCCCTCCCAGTCGTCCTCGGCAAGCCCGTCTTCGATGGAGACTATCGGGAAGTCGGCAACCAGGCCCTCGAGGTAGTCGACCATGTCGGCAGGCTTCAGTCCCCTGCCCTCCAGCTGGTAGCGGCCCTCGCGATACAACTCGGTGGCGGCGACGTCGAGGGCGAACCTCACCTGCGATCCGGGTTCGTAGCCGGCGGCTTCGGTGGCGGCCACCAGCAGGTCGAGCGCCTGGCGGTTCTCGGCGAGATTGGGAGCGAAGCCACCCTCGTCACCGACGTTGGTCGCCAGTCCCCGACCGGCGAGGACCTTGCGAAGGGCGTGGTAGATCTCGACGCCGGCACGCAGGGCATCCCGGAAGGTCCCGAAGCCGGCAGGGACGAGCATGAACTCCTGCACGTCCACCGAGTTGGCGGCGTGCACACCGCCGTTGAGGACGTTGAGGAACGGCACCGGGAGCATCCGGGCGGAGGGACCGCCCAGGTAGCGATACAGGGGCATACCCGATGCGCTTGCCGCCGCCCGCGCCACGCCCAGGGACACCGCGAGGATGGCATTCGCTCCGAGGTTCGCCTTGTTGGGAGTGCCGTCGAGGTCGAGCATCGCTAGATCGATGGTCTCCTGATCTAGCGCGTTACGCCCGAGGAGCATGGGTGCAATGGACTGTTCGATGTTATGGATGGCCCGCGTCACGCCCTTGCCGCCGAAGCGGCTTCCGCCATCCCGAAGCTCGATCGCCTCGAGCGCCCCCGTCGACGCCCCGGACGGAACCGCCGCACGGCCGAAGTGATCGCCAGCGAGCATCACCTCGGCCTCGACGGTCGGGTTCCCCCGGGAGTCGAGGACCTCGCGGGCCCGGATCGATCTGATCGTCGTCACGGGCCCTCCTGTAGTCGTCGCGAAGGTACTACGAGACGAGGTTTGCGGCGAGAACCCCAAAAGGGTTACCGGTTTCCGGTTTCCAGTTTCCAGTAAGGAAGCGCCGATTGTCAGCGCGGGTCCCTGGGGTCGGAGGGGCAGCCCTGGCGGTACTCCCAGGGCTGATCGTCCTTCTCCAAGAACCACGACATCAGGGAATCGTCCGCCACATCGGTGCGATCACCGCCGAGATAGACCGACACGGTTCCGTCGCCGGCGATCACATAGAGGTCGGCCCGCCCGTCGCCGTCGAAGTCGCCGGCGTGCAGCGTCCCCAGACTTGCCGAGGCGGGCGTGGTCACCTCCTCCTCGGTCGAGGCGAGTCCCCCGGCGCCATCGAGCACCGTCAAATCGTCGGGCCCCAGGGCGAGCAGATCCGGGATGCCGTCGCCACCACGATCGCCCAGGGCGAACCTCCACGTCCGGTCGACACCGGTGGGAAGAGAAGTGCTTGCCAGCGGCACGGTGAACTCCGGTCCGGCCCACACCTCGGCCCGCGCCGCGCCGGGATCGACCACCCACAGGTCGACGAACCCATCGCGGTCCAGATCGTCGGCAAGGAACACGATCCCCGGGGATGTTGGGATGGCGGTCTCCACCACCGGCAGGTGCGCCGTATGGCCGGTGGCATGGGTGTATGCCACGATCGAGACGGTCTCACCATCGGGACCGATGACCCATAGGTCGGGACGGGCGTCGCCGTCGGCGTCGGCGAGAACCAGGGTGGCGCCCGGGGGCGCCGGGTAGGGGGTGGGACCCATCGCCCAGCAGCTGTCGAAGCGGTGGACGGCCAGTGCTGCCAGCAACTCGAGGCGGCCCGTCCCAGTCTGAGTCTGCACCGCGACCAGGTCGGGTGCCCCGTCGCGGTCGACGTCGGCGACGAGTGTGGTGGTGGGTTGGTCGGACCCGGCGAGGGCAGTGGCGACCGTCACCGCCCGGCCGAAGGGAGCGGGGTCGGTCCGTACCGGCATCGGCGCCAGCGCGGGATAGCCCGGGGTGTACCGGGGGCCTCTCCACGAGAAGTGCATCGGATCCTTGATGTCCTGCCACGCACCTCCCCAACACCAGCCCGCCTCAGTCCAGGCGGCCACGAACCAGGCGGGCATGTCGGTGATCAGCGTGTTGTCGTCCCGGAACGGGTTGGACGCCGAGTTCACATCGATGGCGATTCCCATCGCATGAAACGACATGTACCGCTTGGGCGGAATCGTCGCCGGAAAGAACGAGGAGGTGGTTGCCGGGTCTATGTGATAGACGTTCCCCGCCTCCTCCTCTCGCAACAGGTTGGCGATGACCTGGTCGAGGGCGGGGACGGCGCGTTCGTGGACGAACACCCGCACCGGCCGGGCGTCACCGTTGGGGAGCTCCATGGCGACCAGATGACCGCGTACCTCGGCGAGGTTCCTGCCGAAGTAGTCGCCCCAGGGGCCCGAGACCGTCTCCGAATCGAATAGCCTGCCCTCCCCGACGGCGTAGGGGCCCCGGATCCCCTGCGGACCGTCGCATCCCGGCGACTCGGTGAGAGATTGCAGCGGGCCGCGCGGGCCCGACGGGGCCGGGACCTGGTGGGTCGACGGCAGTGCCCACGGATCGACCGGCGCCGCGGGCATGTCGATGGTGACGGTGGTCGTGGTCGCCGCGACCGGGTCGACGCCCGGCAACCCGGGACCGGAACACGACACGGCCGCCAACGCCACCACGGTGATCCCGATGACCCGGCCGGGATGGGGAGCCGATCGAGGGTTCGGTGCCACTGCCGAATCGTATGACCCGGACTTGTGTTCAGGCGCCCTTGCCCGAGCCGGGATGATTGCCGGCGCCTCCGTGCCGGAAGTCGGATCGGGGGAGGGAACAAGTCCCTCCCCCGATCGCACACACTCAGAGCTCAGCAGCTCAACTCGGTTTCGGCGGTGCAGGTATCGGAGCCGTCGCCGCCGTCGGCGTAGTCGTCGCCGCCGGCACCCCTCAGCTTGTCGTTCCCGGCATCGCCGAACATGACGTCGTCGCCGCCCTGCCCCTTGAGCTTGTCGTTGCCGTCACCGCCGAGCAGCAGGTCCGGACCGGTTCCCCCCTTGAGGGTGTCCTTGCCGACTGCACCGACCAGCACATCGATGCCGTCCCCGCCGATCAGGGTGTCATTCCCCTCTTGGCCGCAGAGGATGTCGATGCCCCCCAGGCCCTTGATCTTGTCGTTGCCACCGAGCCCGTCGATCACCTCGTGACCGGCGGTGCCGGTGAGCACATC
>MELR01000030.1:56087-57198 GCA_001767695.1 Actinobacteria bacterium RBG_16_68_21 | reverse complement strand
CGGGGCGGCCGTGGCCACCCACTACGGCGTGTACATGGTGCTGCTCATCGCCGCGCTGCTCATGGGCATGGCCGAGGTTCTCCGGGACAACTCGGCGCAGACATTCCTGCCATCGCTGGTGAAGCCGGAGAACCTGGAGCGGGCCAACGGCAACTTGTGGGGCGCCGAGATGGTGATGAACTCCTTCGTCGGCCCACCGCTGGGAAGCCTGCTGCTCGCCATCGGGTTTGCCGTGCCCTTCTTCGTAGATGCCGGATCCTTCGCCGCCGCCGCCGGTCTGGTGTTCCTCATCAGCGGCACCTTCCGCAAGCCGCGCAAGACCGAGGCACAGAGCGGCGACAAGGTGAACTGGCGAGCGGAGATCAAGGAGGGCTTCACCTGGCTGTGGCATCACCCGGTGCTGCGCCCGATGGCGGTCATCCTCGGCCTGCTCAACGCGCTGGGGATGATGATGTTCGCCACGTTCATCCTCTTCGCCCAGGAGAACCTCGACCTCGGCACCGGGCTGTTCAGCGGCGTCCTCCGCCCGGTCGCGGAGTTCTTCGGAGCCGACAGCGTCGCCACCTTCGTGTTCTCCCTGCTGATGGTGGCCGGCGCGGTCGGTGGGGTCCTCGGAAGCATCTACGCCCCCAAGGTGAGTAAGCGGATCGGCAGCGGGGCCTCGCTCTATCTGACGATCCTCTTCGGGGCGGTGACCACCCTGGCGATCGGGATGACCTCCCACTGGTGGGTGGCGTGGCTGATGTTCGCCGTCGGGTCGTTCACGTCCGTGCTGTGGAACGTGATCACCGTGTCGTTCCGCCAGACGATCATCCCCGACGCCCTGCTCGGCCGGGTCAACAGCGTGTACCGGTTCTTCGGCTGGGGGATGATGCCGATCGGATCGATCGTCGGGGGGGCGGTGGTGGCGATCTTCACCCCACTGGTGGGACGGTCGGATGCCCTCCGTTGGCCGTTCTACATCGTGGCCATCTCCCATCTCCTGCTGTTCGCCTACGCCGCCCCCCGGTTGACCACGGCCAAGCTGGAGTCGGCGCGAATCGAAGGCCTGGCGATCAAACAGGAGCTCGACGCCGCCGGCGATGAGGATGCCATTGCCGAACCTCCCGGC
>MELR01000030.1:52389-56024 GCA_001767695.1 Actinobacteria bacterium RBG_16_68_21 | reverse complement strand
TTGCTGGTGACTGGTGACTGGTGACTGGAAACTCAGCCTCCCACCGGATAGCGCAGCCCGCAGGAGTGGTCGGGGCAGTACCCGTTGGGGTTGGTCTCCAGGTACTGCTGGTGGTAGTCCTCGGCGTAGTAGAAGGCGCCCTGGGGAGCGATCTTCGTGGTGATGGTCCCCATGCCTGCCGCGGTCACCTGCTCCTGGAACACGTCTCGGGACCGCTTGGCCGCCTCGAGCTGCTCGTCGGAGTTGGTGAAGATCGCCGAGCGGTACTGGGAGCCGCGATCGTTGCCCTGGCGCATTCCCTGGGTGGGATCGTGCCGCTCCCAGAAGACGGCGAGCAACTGCTCGTAGGAGACCCGCGCCGGGTCGTAGGCGACGAGAACCGCCTCGGCGTGCCCGGTGCGCCCGGTGCACACCTCTTCGTAGGTCGGGTTGGGGGTGAAGCCGCCCGAGTACCCCACCGCGGTGGAGTACACGCCGGGGGTCTCCCAGAATTCCTTCTCCGCCCCCCAGAAGCAGCCCAGGGCGAACACCGCGGTGGCGATGTCCTGCGGCCAGGGGGGCTGCAGGGGGGTGCCGAGGACGGCGTGCCGTTCCGGCACCGGCATCGCGTTGCTCCGGCCCGGCAGGGCGGCGGCGGCGTCGATCATCTCGCTCTTTCCGAACATGGTTCCTCCTGGTACACGCCTCAGAACGGCTGGGCTCCCGGGGCTGTTCCCGTGACCGATGGCAATCGCGTTGGGACCGGATGCGCCGAGGGAGTCACACCCTCCGCTTGCGGATCATCGCCCAGGCGATGGCCGCCCCGATCACCGTGGCCACCGTCGCTCCGGAGATGATCGGAACCGGCCGGGCGAGCCGCTTGGCCAGGCTCACCTGACGGCGGAACTCGAGCATCGGCCATCCTCGCTCCTCGGCGATCGCCTTCAGCTCGCGATCCGGGTTGACTGCGTGGGGGTGACCCACCAGTTCGAGCAGGGGCAGGTCGGTCACGCTGTCCGAGTAGGCGTATGAATCCTCGAGGGAGATCCCTTCCTCTTCGGCGATCGCCCGCACCGCATCTGCCTTCTGCTCGCCGAAGGCGTACAGCTCCACCTCCCCGGTGTAGCGGCCCTCGGCATCGACCCTGGCCCGGGTGGCGATCACGTCGGGGACCCCGATGTAGCGCGCCAGCGGGCGCACCACCTCCTCGGGGCTGGCGGAGACGATGAACACTCGCCGACCCTCGCGCATGTGCTCGTCGATGAGGAACAGCGCCTCGGCGTAGACCAATGGGGCGACGACTTCTTCGAGCGCCTCCGAAACGACCTTCTCGACCTCGGCGCGATCCCATCCCTTGGTCAGGGCAAGCAGCGCGTCACGGGTCCGGTCGAGCTGGTCCTCGTCCGCGCCGAACAACACGTACATCAGTTGGCTGATCGCCGCCCGGAAGAGCACCGGCCGTCCCAGCATCCCCGCCTTGTGGAGGTGGCCGGTGAAGGCGAGCGCCGACGATCGGGCAATCACCGTCTTGTCGAGGTCGAAGAACGCCGCTTGCTGCATGGGAGAGCAAGTGTACGAGAGACTCGAAACGATTCTCGGGGTCGTTTCTCGCGGCTTGCAGTCTCCCGTCTCCCGTCTCCCGTCTCCCGGCTCCCGCCTCCCGTCTCCCGTCTCCAGTCTCCAGCAAGAAGGCCATCCCTCCCCTCGCTCGTGTGATCCTGTCTGGTGTCTGGTGTCTGGTGTCTGGTGTCCGGTGTCTGCAATGCACACCCCTTGAGACTCGTCCCGGCGCACCGTACGGTTCCTCCGCCCCGACCAGGAGTGAGAGATCCCGGCGCTCGCCGTTTGGACGCCGGAGGACGGTCTGCTCGGCGCGCTCGCCCCGCTCGGGCTGGCGATCGCCGCCGGCACCGCGCTCGTGATCGACCTCGACGTCGGTGGTCCCCGCTATCCGGGCGACCGCTCCCTCGCCGACCTGGTGGCCGGCGGTGTGCGGCGACCCGATCTGGAGCCCCGCCCCGGTGTCGCCGTGCTGCGCAACGGGGGGGTTCTCCCGTCGGAGGCGGGCGAGGCCGTGACCGCCCTGCTCGGGCACCACCCGACGGTCGTGCTTCGGCTGCCACCCCGTCCCGCCCCGGGAGCGATTCCGGTTCCGGTGGTGCCGGTACATCTGCTGCTGCCCGGGGGGTGGTTCCCTTCCATGACCGGCAGAGCGGTCTACCAGGCCACCCCGGCATGGGTTCGCATGCCGGGGGAGGGGATTCGCCTGCCGATCCCGCGAACTTCGACGATCGGCGCCCTCCTCGAGGGGCGGAGACCGCCCGGCGGTGATCGGTGGATCGGGGCCTGGAGGAAGGCGTGGAGGGTTCCGTGGACGCGGTGACCCGGATCGTCGATCGACTCCTCGGCTCGGACACCCCGCTCACCCGGAACGCAGTGGTGGCAGCGGCCCGGCGGATCGCTCTCGAGGAGGCGCCACTCGATCCGAGCGCCGCCGAGCGCGCCGCCGCCGAGGTGACCGGCCTCGGTCCCCTGGAACCCCTGCTCGCCGATCCCACCGTCAGCGACGTGCTGGTCAACGCCCCCGACGACGTGTGGGTGGAGCGTGCCGGCCGCCTCGAGAGGACGGGGGTCGCTTTCTCCAGTCCCGAGGCCGTGGTGGCCGCGGTCGAACGGGTCATCGCCCCGCTCGGCCTCCGTCTGGACCGGGCGTCTCCGGCGGTCGACGCCCGCCTCGCCGATGGGTCGCGGCTGCATGCCGCCATCCCGCCCGCGGCCGTGGACGGCCCGGTGGTGGCGATCCGCCGCTTCGTATCGGTGGTCGCCCGTCTCGACGATCTGGTGGCGGCCGGATCTCTCGACGAGGACGGCTCGGCCCACCTGCGCGCCGCTATCGCCGAGCGCCATAACCTCCTCGTCTCCGGTGGCACGGGCTCGGGGAAGACGACGCTGCTCAACGTCCTCTCCGCCGAGATTCCCGCGGACGAGCGGGTGGTCACTGTGGAGGATGCCGCCGAACTGCGCCTCACCGGCCACGTCATTCGCCTCGAAGCGCGGCCCCCCAATGCCGAAGGCGCCGGCGAGATCACTGTTCGCACTCTCGTCCGCCATGCCCTGCGGCTCCGGCCCGACCGGATCGTCGTCGGCGAGGTTCGCGGTGCCGAAGCGTTCGACCTGATCCAGGCGATGAGCACCGGGCACGACGGTTCGATGGGAACCGTGCACGCCAACGGTCCCGAGGAGGCCCTGTGGCGCGTGGAGACCCTGGCCCTCACCGGTGCCCGGGTTCCCGAAGAGGCGGTCCGACGGATGCTGCGCGGCGCGGTTCACACCATCGTCCACCTGCGGCGCAGCGGAAGCATCCGATCCGTGGCCTCGATCTCCCGCCTCGTTCAGAACGAGTTGCTCGAGGTGTGGGCGTGCTGAAGACCGTGGTCGCCGCGCTCGCCCTCGCCGCGGGCGTGCCGGTGACGCTCGTGGGTGTGGTGTGGCTACTGGCATCCGCTCCGGTGCTCGGGCTGGTGACGGCCGGGGCCTGGGCCATCGTGACGAGGCGACAGAGCGCTGCCGCCAAGCCGGGACCGGACGACGAGGCCGCCTTTCTACACGGGGTCGCCTCCGAGATGGCCGGTGGTGCGGCTCCCCGCGCCGCCCTG
>MELR01000030.1:24965-52381 GCA_001767695.1 Actinobacteria bacterium RBG_16_68_21 | reverse complement strand
CCGGGCGGCGCGACTCGACCTGTCCCAGGCGGTGCGCCTCGCCGAGGCGGGAATGCCGGCCGAACGGGTTGCTCCTTCACTGGAGCGGGCCCTCCCGCTAAACGGTCGTCTCGCCGCCGGAGCCTGGCTGTTGGCGGCCCGGTCCGGGGGACCGGCCACCGGGATGTTCCACTCGCTGGCGCTGCGCTCCGCAGAGGAGGGGGAGCTTCGTCGGGAGCGACGCGCTCTCACCTCCCAGGCGCGCGCTTCGGCATGGGTGGTTGCCGGGCTCCCGGTGGCGCTCCTGGCGGTGATGGGCGCCACCGGAAGACTGGCCTTCGACGATCCGGCCCTGGTGGGGATCATCGCCGCGGGACTGGCGCTGCAGGCTGCGGGTATCGCTGTCGTCGTCCTGATGCTGCGGGGTGCGCGATGATCGCGGTCGGCGCCGGTTTCGGCGCCTACCTGGGGAGCCGCCGCCTGGGTGGGCCGAAACCCTGGCTGATCGCCGCCTGGGCGGTGGCGCTTCTCCTAGATCCGCTGCTCGGCCTCGCTGGCGGCACCGTGGTGGTGGCGACGGCTCGATGGCAGCGAGCGGCGGCGGCGACGCAAAGGAAGCGGCTCGCCGATTCCGACGTGGCGTTGTTTGCCGACCTCGTCCTGCTCGGGCTCGGCGCCGGCCTCAGCCTGCGTTCGTCGGTCGAGGAAGCCTCGCGTCATGTTGTCGAGGACCTGCGCGTCGAGGTGAGCCGGCTCATCGAAGCGATGGATCGTCACGGAGTAGGCCCGGCCCTCGGTTCGGTAGGGGGACGCCTCGACCGATTCGGCCGGGTGGCCGCGGCTGCCGCGCTGAGCGGCGCTCCGGTGGCGATGGCGGTCGGCGCCTACGCGGCGACCCTTCGCCATGCCGAGCACGCCGCCGCGGTCGAGCGCGCCAGGCGGCTCCCGGTGCGGATATTGCTTCCGCTCGCTCTCCTGATCCTCCCCGGGTTCGTCGTGCTGGCCGTAGGCCCGGCGGTGCTCCAGTCGTTGGCGCGGCTTGGTCCCATCCCCTAACCGAGAGGTGCTTCATGAGATCCGACTCAGGCCAGGCGACCGCCGAGTACGCCCTGGTGATCATCGCGGCAGCCATCGTCGCCCTTGCCCTCATCTCCTGGGCGGCCGGCTCGGACGCGCTTCCGTCCTTCTTCGACGCGGTCATCAGCCGGGTGCGCGGATTCGCCACCAGCGGCGGATGAGTCGCGACCGGGGAAGCGCCGCTGTGGAGTTCGTGCTCGTCGTGCCGTTGGTCATGGCGCTCCTGCTGGCAGCGGTCGAGGTGGCCGTGGCGGCTCGCGTGCAACTCGAGGTCACTCAGGCAGCGCGGGAGGGCGCCCGGCAAGCGGCGACGACGCCGGATCCGGAACGTGCGGTGGCGGCGGTACGCAGCGCCCTGGGCGGCGGTGATGCCGCCCGGGCCAGCGTGTCCGTCGTTCGGGATCACGTCGTCGGCGGCTCGGCCGAGGTCGTGGTGCGCCTGCGGCATCGGGTGGCCGCCCCGCTGTTCGGAGGATTCGACGTGACCCTGGTGGGCCGGGCCGTCATGCGGGTCGAGCGGTGACCGAGAAGGGAAGTGCTTCGATCGCGCTGCTCGGCGTGGGAGCGGTGGTTCTTGTCCTCGCCGCCGGGTTGGCTGCAGTGGGTTCGTATCTCGTCGCCCAGGCCGAGGCGGAGATTGCCGCAGATGCCGCTGCCCTCGCCGCGGCGCCGGTGACCTTCCTGCCGTTCGGGGCACGCGGCACCCCCGCCGAGGAGGCGGCCCGATTCGCTGCGCTGAATCATGCCCGGGTGAAGGTGTGTCACTGTCCGCTCGATCCCTCATGGGAGCCGCGCACCGTGGAGGTGGAGACCATCCGGGTGATCACGATCTGGCCGCTGGGCAGCTTCGAGGTGACCGCGGTCGGGCGCGCCGAGTTCGTCCCGGCGCTGTTGTTGGAGTAGGCCTCCCGACGAGTCGTCGCCCGTCACCGCAGGCCAGAAGATCCGAGCAGCCAGACATGGCCGGTAGCGGTCCCGGCCAATTGCCAATTGCTGATTGCCGACTGCCGAGCCCCGTTGATCGAGACCTGACGCATTGTCAGTAATCCCCGGGTCTTGCCGGACATACCCGGATAATGGAGACCACCATGACGGTCCCCCGCCGCGGTGTCGGGACGCCTACCCCGGAAGAGTCCTTCCGGGGCCTGTTCGCCCGTCACTACGGGGCGGTGTTCGCCTACGCCGCCCGCCGGGTCGGTTGGGACGACGCCTCCGATGCCGCCGCCGAGGTGTTCACGGTGGCCTGGAAGAAGCTGCGGACCGTGCCCGGCGAGCCCGACACCCTGCCGTGGCTATACGGGGTCGCCCGCAAGATCGTCGCCAATCAACTGCGCTCGCACCGGCGGCGGGAGCGTCTCGACGCCAAGGTCGCCGGCGCTCCCCCGGTCGCATGGTCCGACTCCGATCCTGCCGACCTCGACGGCGCGCTCACCCGCCTGCGCCGGGACGACCGGGAGGTGCTGATGCTGGCCGCCTGGGAGGGGCTGACGCCTGCGGAGATGGGCCGGGCGCTGGGGTGTTCGCCGGGTGCGGCCGCCGTCCGGTTGCATCGCGCCCGGGCGCGTCTCTCCGCAGTTTGGGAAGACACTGGAGGTAGCCGATGAGCCGCGACCCGTTCGACCAGATGAAGAGCCGCAACCCGGTGCCCGAGGGTCAGGCTCCGGCGGCCCCGATGGGGGTGGCGAACCGCATCGTCGGCGGTCGGACCGCGCGCCGGGCGGGATGGCCGGGGTGGGCCGTGGCAGCGGCCACCGCCGCCGTCGTGCTCGGTGTCGGCGGGGGGATGTACTGGTTGCTGGGAGGAGGCGGCAGCGAGGTGGCGGCGAGCACCAGCACGACGGGGGCCGGGGTGACCACCACGACCGTCGTGGTAACCACCACCAACGGCTCCACCGAGCCGGTGATCGTGGACGGTGTGGTCTACTTCTTCCTCGACCAGATCGGCGAGGGTTGGACCTCGGGGCCCTATCTCGTGCCGGTGCACGCCACCTTCGAGGTGGATCCCGGCCGCAGCGCGTCAGAGCGGACGCTCGACGAGGCGGGAATGGCCATGGCCCGGCTTGTGGAGGGCGTCGACGACGACGCCACGTCGGTTCCGGCGATGTCTTCTGCCATTCCGATCGGCACCCAGTTCCAGGGTGTTGCCATCGAGGAGCAGACAGGAATCATCACCGTGTACCTGTCGAGCGACTTCGTCTCGGGCGGCGGATCGCTGTCGATGGCCGGTCGGATCGGTCAGGTCGTCTTCACCCTCACCGCCATCGACGGCGTGCATGGCGTTCGGTTCTCCGTCGGCGATCAGCCGACGACCGTCTTTGGCGGAGAGGGGTTCACGATCGACGACCCGGCGACCCGTGCCGGTTTCGAAGACCTGCTCCCTGCCGTGATGATCGAATCGCCCGCATGGAACGGCGCTGCCGGCAACCCGGCGGTGGTCACGGGCACGGCCAACGTGTTCGAGGCCGTGGTCAGCTTGGCACTTGTCGACGACGACGGGCTCATCCGCTGGGAGGGCACGACGATGGCGACGTGTGGCACCGGATGCCGCGGCGACTGGACGGTGACCATCCCCTACACGGTCGATGAGGCGCAGTGGGGCAGCATCATTGCCTGGGAAGCGTCGGCGATGGACGGCAGCCAGACCAACGTACGGGAGCACCGCATCTGGCTGACGCCATCGACCGGGCCCACTGTCGAGGGGGCGGTCTACTTCTTCGGTGAAGGCGATCGCGACACGGCTCAATCGGGCCCCTATTTGATCCCGGTGGCTCGTCACATCGATCCCAACGCTCCATACGCGACCGCGCTGCAGGCGTTGCTCGACGGCCCTACGGGTGCCGAAGCTGGGGCCGACCTCGGCATCAGCACGGCGATTCCCCAGGGCACGATCTTCAACGGCGTGACCGTCGACGGAAGGATCGCCACCGTGGACCTGTCGACCGAATTCACCTCAGGTGGAGGATCGTTCTCGATGATGGGCCGGCTCGCCCAGGTGATCTACACCATGACCCGGCTTCCCGAGGTCGATGGGGTGCGCTTCCTCGTCGACGGCACGCTCACCACGGTCTTCGGCGGAGAGGGCGTGATCGTCGACGATCCCGTGGCGCGGCCGGAGGACGACACCATGCTCCCCGCGGTGATGATCGAGTCGCCGGCGTACGGCGCCACCGTCGGGAATCCGCTCGAGGCCACCGGTACCGCCAACGTTTTCGAGGCGACGGTGAGCGTCAGCCTGTACGCCGCCGACGGCACGCTGCTCTTCGACGGGTTCACCACCGCTACCTGCGGCAGCGGGTGCCGCGGCGAGTGGTCCCTCACCATTCCCTACGACGTCGCCACCCCCCAGTGGGGGCGGCTGGTGGCCTTCGAGTCGTCGGCGATGGACGGGAGCGCGGTGAACGTCCGGACCCATCGGGTGTGGTTGACACCTACCGGGTCGGAGTCAGGCCCGCCCTGTTCGGGCGCCCTGGTCACCGACCCGCTCGTCGACCAGCCCGATCTCCCGGCGGCGGTTGCCGCCACGCGGCGGGCGATCTGGGAGGCGGCGGTCGCCTGCGACTGGGAGGGTCTGCGATCCCTGCTCGGATCAGGGTTCACCTACTCGTTCGGTGGCGGCAGTGATGCCATCGCCTACTGGCAGCAACTCGAGGCGGCCGGGGACGATCCGAGCTACCTCCTCGCCGAGCTGCTCAACCGGCCGGCGGGCACGGTCGTCGCCGGCGATCAGACCTACCGCGTGTGGCCGTCGGCCTTCGTCGGCGAGTGGCAGGACGTCCCGGAGGCCGATCGGGAGGCGCTCCGCCCGCTATACGACGACGCCGACTTCACCGGATTCGCCCAATTCGGGGCCTACATCGGCTATCGGGTTTCCATCCTCGCCGACGGCACCTGGGTGTCGTTCGTGGCCGGGGATTAGCCCACAGCGACGAGCGAAGAGTCGGCCAGCCGCTTCTTGCTGGAAACTGGCAACTGGCAACCTCTTCGCGGGCAGCCGGCAGCCGGCGGCGGGCAGCGACTAACCCAACCCCACTTCGAGCAACCGAATCGCCCCCTCCTTGTCGAGCGGTTCATTGAAGTTGCCGCACTTGGGCGACTGCACACACGACGGGCAGCCGGTCTCGCAGGGGCAGGTGCGCAGCGCCTCCAACGTGGCTCGGAGGTGGCGGGTCCCCGCCTGGTAGGCGAGGGGGCCGATCCCGGCGCCGCCCGGGTAGCCGTCGTAGATGAACCAGACCGGCGAGTTCACCTCCTGATACCAGGCCGCGGAGAGGCCGCCGATGTCCCACCGATCGCAGATGGCAAACAGGGGGAGCATGGCGATCGAAGTGTGTTCGGCGGCGTGCAGGGTTCCGGGCAGATCGGCGGGTTCGACCCGCGCATCACGGATCGTCTCCTCGTCGACCAGGAACCACACCGCCTGGGTGGTGAACCGCCGCGCCGGGAGATCGAGCGGCTCGTAGGCGAGCACGCTTCGGTCCGACACCCGCTTGCGCTTGAAGCCGACCACCCGGTTCTCCACCTCGACCGTGCCCAGCCGGTGACCGAACCGGCCCACGGTGCCGGCTTGGATCGTCTCCACCACCGCGATGTCGGTTTCTTCCTGCGGCTGGGTGTAGTAGCCGACCTCATCGGCGCGGACCCGCGCCACGCGCCCCGCGACATCGAGATCCTCGACGACGTACGAGTCGCCCTGGTGCAGGTACACCGCGCCGGGGTGGCACTGGGAGAACACCCTGGGTTCGTCGACGGTGCCGATCACGGTGCCGTCCATGGCGACGATCGAGTACGGGGGCCCTCCTGCGGTGCGGATGTCGATCCCGGGGGCCGGTGCCTCCCGCCCCGCCCAGAGCAGCCGCCCGTTGCGGACCCGTAGCGTGCCGTCGCCGACCAGGTCGGCGGCGATCTCCTCGACGGCAGGTCCGAATGTCGCCATCGCCTCGTTGGTCTCCATGGGGATCTCGTAGGCGGCACAGCCGATGTGGGCGGCGAGCACTATCGGGTTGGTCGGGTTGATCACCGCCGCCTCCGAGGGACGTCCGAACAGGTCCTCCGGATGGTGCATGAACCACTGATCCAGGGCGTCCTGACCGGCGATCAACACGGAGAGTGATTCGTCGGTGGACCGGCCCGCCCTACCGGTCTGCTGACGGAACGAGGCGACGGTGCCGGGGAAGGTGGCCAGCACCGCGGCGTCCAGGCCGCCGACATCGATGCCCAACTCCAGGGCGTTGGTGGCGGTCACTCCGAGCAGCTCTCCGGAGAACAGCGCTTGTTCGACCTTGCGCCGCTCCTCGGGGAGATAGCCGGCGCGGTACGGGGCGATCCGTGAGGCGAGATCGGGTCCGAGGCGATCCCTGGCCCATCGGTAGACCAGCTCGACCCCTTTGCGGCTCCGGGTGAACGCGATCGTGTGCTCGCCGCGCTGCACGAGGTCGACGAGCACGTCGGCGGTTTCGGCGAGGGCGCTGCGCCTGATGTCGTTCTCGCCCACCTCGGGATTCCACAAGACGTAGTGCCGTGTCCCCGACGGCGAGGTGTCCTGATCGACCACCTCGACCGGGAGGCCGATCAACTCCGCCATCAGGTCACCCGGGTTGCCGATTGTCGCCGACGATCCGATGAAGGTCGGGTCCGCACCGTAGAACCGAGCGACCCGGCGCAGGCGTCGCAGCACATTGCCCACGTGGCTTCCGAAGATGCCGCGGAGCGTGTGCACCTCATCGACCACCACGAAACGCAGGTGCCGGAAGAACGGCGCCCACTTGCCGTGCGTCGGGAGGATGCCGATGTGCAGCATGTCCGGGTTGGTGAGAACTGCGGTGGCGTGACGCCTTGCCCACACCCTGGAGTCCCGGTCGGTGTCGCCGTCGTAGACGACCGGCGTGATGTCGGCGATCCCCAGGGTGTGCAGCGCCCGGAATTGGTCCCGGGCCAGGGCCTTCGTGGGAAACAGCAACAAGGCGGTGGCGGGGCCGTGAGTCAGCGCCGCCTCGACGATGGGGGCCTGGTAGCACAGCGACTTGCCGGAGGCGGTCCCGGCGGCGACCACCGTGTGGGTTCCGGCCCGGGCCCGGCGGATGGCCTGCGCCTGATGCCGGTACAACCGGCCGATCCCGCGGGCTTCCAGCGCCGCGGTCAGCTCATCGGGCAGGGGAGGGTCGAGGTCTTCGAAGATCGCCCCGTGGGCGGGGACCGTCTCGACGTGAACTATCCGTTCGTCGATCTCCGGGTCGGACCGCCAGGCGGCGATGAGGTTCTCCACGCCGTCGAGGGTATCGGGACACGGCCAGGCACCTCCGGCGGGCTCAAACCGCCGAGAGATCGGCGATCCCTTGATTCCGTTGGGTTTCCCGCCGGATGCACCGCGAAACCGAGGGCGCCACCGGCCGGTACATCCCGCATAGCGATGGCCGACGGCGAGAATGGGTGGTCGATGAACCGTGATTCGCGCATAGCCGCCGCCCGCAAGTTCGCCCTGGACCGGCGGCCGGCGCGCGAGGCGGAACAGCGCAAGGTCCGGACCGACCTGCAGCGGGCCGTGGCCCGCATGAGCCCGGATCGCGCTCAACAACTGGTGGACAAGGCCGAGGCGAAGGTCTCCACGCCCAGGCTCAAGCGAACGACCAACCCGATCGACTGGAAGAAGGCCGTCGACATCGCCCGCCGGGTGACCGTGGATGCGGCTCGCCGGGGCGAGACGATCTCCGACGGCGAGATCCGGGTCGCCGCGCTGCAGGCCACCGGCAAGCTGGTCGACTCCGGTACGTTTGCCACTCTCGCGGCCGCGGTCAATCGCAAGGCCGAGGCGGTTCTCTTGTCGTCGATCATCGTGAGCCGCGGTACCGGCAAGCCGGCGGCCGGGTTCACCCAGTTCGCTCGGGGCCGCGGGTTCGATGAACCCCTCTCCGCCCTGCAGCAGCAGGTGTTCGACCACTTCGCTCGCTGAGCCGGGTCCGCCCCTCCCCGCCGGGCCGGGTTTTCCGACTCGCAGCAGGAATGTGGGAACCTCCCGGGGATGCACGCCTGGCATGCGATGGCGCTCGACGAGGTTGAGGATGCTCTCGGCACCGACTTTCGCAGTGGCCTGAGCGATGAGGAGGTGTCCCGGCGGCTTGCCGATCATGGCCCGAACCTCATCGAGACCGCCCCCGGGCCCGGCACGATCCGCCTCCTCCTCGAGCAGCTCTCCAGCGCCCTGGTATGGCTCCTGCTGGTGGCCGCCGCGGTCAGCGGGTTCCTTCTCGACGAGTGGCTCGACGCCGGAGTCATCGGGGCGATCGTGGTGCTCAACACCCTGCTCGGGTTCTTCCAGGAGGCGCGAGCCGAACGAGCGCTCACCCGGCTGCGGGAGATGACCGCGCCCGAGGCACTCGTCCTGCGTGGTGGTCATCCCCGACGGGTGCGGGCCGTGGATGTCGTTCCTGGCGACCTCCTGGTCCTCGAGCCCGGCGTGAAGATCGCCGCCGACGCCCGGGTGGTCGACTGCGTTCACCTCGAGGTCGAGGAGTCCGCTCTCACCGGCGAGTCGCTTCCCACGTTCAAGCAGACCGATCCGGTGCCCGCCGAAGGTGTTCTCGGAGACCGCCGTTCAGTGGTGTTCTCCGGGACGACGGTTGCCGCCGGGCGCGGCACCGCGGTCGTTGTCGAGACCGGTTCCGCCACCGAGTTCGGACGGATCGCCGGCGCACTCGCCATCGAGGAGCCGCCGACTCCGTTGCAGGCGGAACTCGATCGAGTCGGCAAGCGTCTCGCCGTCCTGGCGTTGGGGACTGCGGGGATCGTGTTCCTCGCCGGGTGGGGGCGGGGGTACTCCGCCCAGACGATGTTCTTGACGGCGGTTGCGCTGGCGGTGGCCGCGATCCCCGAGGGTCTGCCCGCGGTGGTGACGATCACTCTCGCCGGTGGGGTGCAGCGCATGGCTCGTCGCAACGCCATCGTGCGCCGCCTCCCCGCGGTGGAGGCCCTCGGGGCGGCCACGGTCATCTGCACCGACAAGACGGGCACGCTCACCCACAACGAGCTCCGGGTCGTCGAGGTGGTCGTTGCCGGCCAGCGATGGTCTCCCGGCGAGGTGGACATGTCGCAGCCCCGGGCGCGTCGGCTCGTCGAGATCGCGTCCTGGTGCAATGACGCCCGCCCGTCGCCGAGCGGATGGGTGGGAGACTCCACCGAGGTCGCCCTGCTGATGGCGGTTACCGAGGTCGGCGAAGACCCCGCAGCAATCCGGGCGGCGGCTCCTCGCGTGGACGAATTCGCCTTCGACTCGCGGCGCAAGCGGATGTCCACGGTGCATCGGACGGCGGACGGCGTGGTCGTCGCGGTGAAGGGTGCTCCCGAGGTCGTCGTAGCGGCGGCGTCGGCCATCGAGGGCGTGGACGGGCCGGTGGGCCTCGACCCCGAACGGCGCGAGGACATGCTCGCTCGGGCGGAAGACCTGGCCGCGCGGGGACTGCGCACCCTGGCGCTCGCCTACCGGATTGCCGCGGAGGCTCCCGCCGGATCGGCGGCGGCCGAACGTGATCTGGTCCTGGTGGCGGTCGTGGGCATGAGGGACACGGTCCGCCCCGAGGCGGAACCGGCAGTGCGTCAGGCGCGGCGTGCCGGCATCGACGTCGTGATGGTCACCGGGGATCACGCGGTCACCGCCCGGGCGATCGCCGCGTCCGTCGGCATCCTCGACGGGGGAGAAGTCATGACGGGCGACCGGCTGCGGGACGTCGACGTCGATGCTCTCGCCGCAGAGGTGGATCGGTACCGGGTGTTCAGCCGCATCGATCCGCTCGACAAGGTGAAGATCGTCGAGGCGTGGCGGCGGAGGGGGGCGATCGTCGCCATGACCGGAGACGGGGTCAACGATGCCCCCGCCCTGCGCGCCGCCGACATCGGCGTCGCCATGGGCAGCGGCACCGACGTCGCCAAGGAAGCGGCCTCGATCGTCCTCGCCGACGACAACTTCGCCACGATCGTGGCTGCGGTCCGCGAGGGCCGGACCATTTTCGCCAACCTCAAGCGGGTCGTCTGGTATCTGCTGGCGTGCAACGCCTCGGAGGTGATGGTGATGCTCATCGGGTTCCTCGTCTTCGGAGGACTGGGCGACCCACTACTCGCCACCCAACTCTTGTGGATCAATCTCATCACCGACGGCCTTCCCGCCCTGGCTCTCGGGGTAGATCCCGCGGCCGCCGATGTGATGGCGCGGCCACCGGAGGTCGCTCGAGATGTGATCGGCGACTGGGGACGCCTGCTGAGACGGGCGTCCGTGCTGGGGACCGCCACCATCGCCGCCCTCGTGGCCGGTCACCACTGGCTCGGCTTCGAGTGGCCGGTGGTGCGCACGATGGTGTTCTCCACGCTGGTGCTCGTGCAGTTGGGCCACGCCTACGAGGTGCGGGCCCGGGTCGAGGGAAGAGGGAACCGGCTGCTGGCCTGGTCTCTGCTCGCCTCTACGGCGCTGCAGGCGATGGTCGTCTACTTGCCCGTCGGGCACCGCCTCTTCGAGACGACCTCACTGCCTGCTGCCGGCCTGGGAGTCGTGGTGGCGCTGTCGGCGCTCTCCTTCGCCGTCGGGTCGGCGCTAGACCGCTTTTTCACCCGGGCGGGGTGAGTACGCCATCGGATAGGTCGTCGAACACCCGGGCGGCATCCTCCTCGTCGAGCAGCACCACCGACGCCCCGCCCACGGTCGCCACGGTGCCCTTGAGCACGACGTTCTCCACCGAATCGGGATCGATCTCAAAGGCCGTCGCCGCCAGTGTCACCATGTCTCCCAGGGCGAGGTCGGTCCAGGTGTGGGCGCCGAGGATCGACAGGAGCCCGGGCAAGTCGGTGATGCTCTCCTCCGTCGCTCCCCGGAGGGCGGCCAGGATCACCAGGCCTTGATGGAACGACCGGGTGAAGTCGCCTCCGTTCAGGTGGCGGTTGCGGCTGAAGGCGAGGGCATTCGCCCCCCACAGCCGCTGCAGGCCGGCCGAGAGATAGGCCTGCGCGTCCTTGTCGGCCATGGCGAACGGGACGTTCACCAGCACGCCGCCGAAGTCGTTGACGAGTCGCTCGAAGTCGAAGAACCCGGTGATGATGTAGCCCTCGAGCGGCAGGCCGCTCAGGCCGGCGGCGATTTCGACCATCTCCTCCGAGTGCCGCTCGGAGAGAGCGTTGATGTTGGTGAACTTGTCCCTGCCGACCGATGAGTCGACGTAGGCGTCGCGGGGGAAACCGACTACCGCTCCGGCGTGGAGCGAGACGTTCGACGATGCGATGTGAATGCTGTCGGCCCGAAACAGCTGCTGGCTCTGACCGGGGCGAGCGTCGGTCCCGATGACCAGCAAGAACCGGACGGGGTCTCCGTACCAGGCGTCGGAACCGAATCTGGCCAGCTTGGCCCCCACCACCTTCCAGCCCGATCCCTCATCGGCCAGCAGGATGACATCGTCGTCGGCGGTCACCACTCCCACCCGGCCGCCGAAGGCATCGGCACTGCTCAGGGTGGCATCGATGCTCATCGCCTCGGTGGGAACGATCGGTGCCAGGTGGTCGAGCAGTCCCTGCGGGACATCGGGTTCCGGCACGGTGCGGTCGCCGATCCATCCGTACAAGTTGGAGACCACTGCCTGAGCCGCGTCGTCTCCGGCGACGTGAGCCTCGATGACCGTGTAGGCGATGGTTGCCGTGGGCCGTACCGGCTCCGTCGTTGCGGTCGAAGAAGTGGCGGCGATCGTCGTCGGGGGCACGGTCGTGGTGCTCGCCGAGTTGTCTCCGGACGAGCAGGCGGCGACGAGACAAATCGCCGCCACCGATCCGGTGACTCGGCCCGGCCGGTTCATGAGTCGTCCGACCCCCGCGCATCCGGCTTGACGCTCCGCAGGACGATGAAGCCGATGATCCCCGCCACCGCCGAGCCGGCGAAGATCCCGGTCTTGGCCCGGTCGGCCAACTCGATCGTGTCGAAGGCAAGGCCGGCGACGAACAGCGACACGGTGAAGCCGATTCCGGCGACCGCGGCCAGGCCGATGACGTGCCTCCACGAAATGCCGCGGGGCAGGGTGCCCAGGCCGAGTCGGACGGCCAGCCACGTGAACGCGGTGATGCCCACGATCTTCCCTGCCAGCAGACCGACCGCCACGCCGAGGGCGATGGGGTGGGTGATCGCGGCAACGAGATCGACCCCGGCGAATCTCACCCCGGCGTTGGCCAGGGCGAAGATGGGGACGATCACGAACGAGGACCAGGGGTGCAGGGCATCTTCGACGCGATCGAGGGGGGCGACCGACTCCCGGGCGACCGCGGACAGCGCCAGGGCGTCGAAGTCGATCCGCTCGGCCGCCTGCGGTGCAACCGCGTCGAAGTCATAGCGGGCGAGGAGGCGGGTTGCCCGGTCGTGGTACTGGCTGTCCTCGTACATGGCGGTCGCCGGCGTTACCAGGGCGATGGCCACCCCGGCCAGGGTGGCGTGAACCCCGGATTCGAAGAGCAGGAACCAGACGGCTATCCCCAGCGGTACATAGAACACCAGGGATCGGACATGCACCCGCTGCGCCAGGTACATCAGCCCGAGCCCTCCGAGAGCGGCGGCCAGGTATCCCAGGGCGAGCGTTTCGGTGTAGAACACCGCGATCACGGTGATCGCACCGATGTCGTCGGCGATGGCCAGCGCGAGGAGAAAGAGCTTGCCTCCGATCGGCACCCGGGTCCCCAGCAGAGACACCACCCCGACGGCGAAGGCGATGTCGGTGGCCATGGGGATCCCCCAGCCGTGGACGCCTTCGCCGCCGGAGGCGGTGAAGGCGACGTAGATCAGTGCAGGGAAGATCATGCCGCCGAGGGCGGCGATCGCCGGCAGGGCAGCGGTCTTGGGGTCTCGCAAGTCGCCGGCCACCAACTCCCGCTTGATCTCCAACCCGACGACGAAGAAGAACAGCACCATCAAGGCATCGTTGACGACTATCCGGATCGATTCGTCCAGATGAAACGAGCCGATCGTGAGGTTGACGGGGGTCTCCCAGAACCGCTCGTAGGACCCCCCGAACGGCAGATTCGCCCAGATGAGCGCTGCCGCCGCCGCCGCCAGGAGCGCAATCCCGCCGGCGGACTCGATCCGGGTGAAGCGCAGGAGGGGACGCACGAACCGAGCGGGGATCGGCCGGTCGGAGTGGATCCAGGTGATGTGTTCGCGATCGGTGCGAGGCTCGGCCACGGCAGCGGAGGGTAATCAGGACGGGGAGTGGGAGTGACCGGAAGCCGGTGGAGTCGATCCGACCGAGCGCCACGGCGCCCCGGCTAGCCTCTTGCAGGCTTCTCCCATCGCTCGAGGCATCATGAGGATCGTCATCGTGGGCGCCGGCGCCGTCGGCTCATACCTCGCCGAGCGGCTCACCGCAGAGGGCCAGCACGTGGTGGTCATCGAAGCCGACGAGCGGCGTGCCGACGAACTCCGTGACACCGTCGACTGCAAGGTGGTTACGGCCAATGGAGCGAGCTCCGCCGTTCTCGAGGCGGCGGGCGTCACCGAAGCCAACCTCCTGATCGCGGTGACCTCGTCGGACGCCGTCAACGTGCTCGCCTCCCAGGCCGCCGCTCGCTTGGGGGGCCCCCGGACGGTGGCGCGGGTCCAGGACCCCACTCTGCGGGAGGACCTCCAGGCCCACGGGGTCGACTTCGTCATCGACCCTGTGGAGGCACTCGCCAATGAGCTGCTGCTCCTCGTCAGGAGAGGCGGGGTGTCCGAGGTGGTGGAGTTCGCCGACGGGAAGGTGAGCCTGTTCGGAGGACGGGTGCAGCCGGATGCTCCCCTGGACGGAATCACGCTGCGCGCCCTTCGGCAACGGGTGACCGGATGGGACTGGATCGTCGCCGCCCTGGTTCGGGATGGGGAGACGACCATCGCCCGGGGAGATTCGATGGTCAAGGCGGGGGATCACGTGATCGTCGTGACCAGCGGTCGCTCGTCGAGCGAGGCGCTCAAGCTGATGGGGGTCGAGGAGCATCGCGCCCGCAAGGCGTTCATCCTCGGGTCGACGCGACTGGCGAGGCTCACCGCCGAGCGCCTGATCGAAAGCGGCATCACGACCGTGCTGGTCGACCCGGATGCCGATAGGTGTGCCGATCTGGCCGCCCGCCATGACCGGTTGATGGTCGTCAGAGGCGATCCGACCGACCCGGCGGTGCTTCGGGCCGAGGGGGTCGGCAGTGCCGATGTGGTGCTCGGCCTCTCGGGATGGGACGAGGTCAACATCCTGGGTTGTCTCGTGGCCAAGGCGCTCGGCGTTCCCACCGCGGTCTCGCGCTTCCAGCGATTCGAGTACGTGTCACTGCTCAGCGGTCACGGGATCGACTCGGGCGTCTCCACCCGGATGGCGGCGGCGAACGAGATCCTCCGCCTGGTGCGGCGCGGCCTCATCCATGCGGTGGCGACGTTTCAGGACTCCGCGGCGGAGGCCATCGAGATCCAGGTGCCGACCCACAGCTCCGCGGTCGGCCGGACGTTGACCGAGATCGGTCTCCCCAAATCGGCGATCGTCGGTGGACTCGTTCGCGGCCGCAGCGGTCTGATTCCTCACGGCGACACGGTGATCGCCGGCGGCGACCGCGTGATCGCCATCGTGCTCCCTGCGGCCATCCCCACCCTCGAGAGGCTGTTCGCGTGATGGCCGTTCCCCGGCGCGCCTCGACCACGTAATGAGTCTCCGTCGCCTCACCGCCGTCGTCTGCCTCGTCGTCGAGGCGACGGGAGTCGCCATGCTCAGCGCGTCGCTGCTCGGCGTGATCTATCGGGAGTGGGCCGATGCCGGGAAGATCGCCGTTGCCGCCGCCGCCGTGATCCTGGTGGGAGAGGGGTTGCGGCGCCTCCTGGGAGCCCGTGGTTTGCTGACCGTCAAAGAGGGCTTCGCGGTGATCGGGATCTCGTGGATTGCGATGACCCTCGCCGGCACGATTCCGTACCTCGTCACCGGCTCGCTGCACACCTTCGGGGACGCGGTGTTCGAGGCTTCTTCGGGCTTCAGCACCACCGGCGCCTCCGTCGTGGCCGACCCGGCCGCGCTGAGCCATGCCGTCTTGTGGTGGCGGGCACTGAGTCAATGGCTCGGGGGGTTTGGCGTCATCGTGATCGCGGTCGCCATCGTGCCGATGCTCGGCCTGTCCGGGCTCGGCGTCGTCGGAACCGAGTCGGCGGCGGGGGAGCGGCGACCTCCCCGAGTACGGGTGGTGGCGAAGCGGCTGCTGCTGCTCTACGTCGGCCTGACCGCAGCGGCGGCCGCCCTTTTGGTGTTCAGCGACATGACCCTGTTCGAGGCGGTCGCCAACGCTTTCACGACGATGTCGACCGGCGGATTCGTCACCAGGGCGGGTTCGATGGGCGCCTTCAACACCTACGCGCAGAGCGTGACGTTCGTGGTCATGGTGATTGCCGGCACGTCGTTCGCCCTGCACGCGAGCGCGTTGCGCACCCCCGGCCGCTATCTCCGCAACATCGAGTTCCGGGCCTACGTTATGGTGCTGACGGCTTCCGCCCTGGTCCTCGCCGTGGGACTGTGGGCGGATGGCATCTGGCGGGCCATCCGACTCGGGGGTTACACCGCGGTCTCGATCGTGACGACGACCGGGTTCACGGTCGACGATCCGGCGGGCTGGTCTCCGGGGCTCCAGATGCTGATCGTCGCGCTGATGTTCGTGGGGGGCATGGCCGGGTCTGCCGCCGGGGGGATCAAGACGATCCGGTTGGCCGCGGTGACCAATGCGGCACGCATCGATCTCCGGCGAATGATCCACCCGCTGGCGGTGCTGCGAACCCGGTTCGGCGGCGACGCTATGGAGCCCGAGGTCGTCAGCGGGGCGCGTACCTTCACGCTCTTCTACCTGCTGTCGTTCCTCGCCGGGACGCTCATCCTCGGGATCATCGGGTCGGGATCGGCGCCCGGTGACGATCTCCTCAGCTCCGCGTCGATTGCCGCCTCGGCCCTGGGCAACGTCGGCCCGGGACTCGGCGCCGTCGGCGGATCGGGCGGGTACACCGCCCTTCCCGAGGCGGGACGCTGGGTGCTCTCCGGCTTGATGATCGTGGGCCGGCTGGAGATCTTTCCGATCGCCCTGCTGTTCACCAGGGGGTTGTGGAGGCGCTAGGCGTCGCTGCGCTCCGCCCGTCGCCCGTCTCCCGTCTCCCGTCTCCCGTCGCCCGTCTCCCGTCGCGACACACCCCCCGCCACACCCCCCGCCCACACCCCCCTCCTACACTCCTCCCAATGCGGGTCGTGGTCGCCGGCTGCGGCCGGGTGGGTCGCCAGGTCGCTCTGCTGCTTTCGCAGTCGGGTGAGGACGTGTCGGTCGTCGACCATCGTCCCGAGGCGGCCCACGAGCTCGGCAAGTCTTTCGACGGCACGTTTCACACCGGGCTCGTCTACGACGTCGATGTGCTGATCGAGGCGGGGATCAGAGACGCCGATGCCTTCCTCGCTGTCACCGACAGCGACAACGCCAACCTGATGGCCGTCCAGGTCGCCAAAGAGGTGTTCCAGGTGCCGCGGGCGATCGCCCGTCTCGATGACCCCTCCCGCGAGCAGTCCTACCGGGCACTCGACGTCTCCTTCGTCGCCGGCGCCCATCTCGTCGCCCAGGTGATGTTCGAGCGCATTCGTGAGCCCGACTTCGCGTTCCATGTCAGCTTCCCGAGTGGCGACATCCAGATCCTCGAGATGAAGGTCGGGCCGGGAGGTGCCGGAATCAGCGTGCGCGCCCTGGAGCGGGAAGGAGGCGTCCGGGTCGCCGCGGTGCGTCGCGGGCCGGTGGTCATGCTCGGCGAAGCCGATTTGACCGTTGAGGCGGGCGACATCGTGGTCGCCGCGGTGCGTCAGGGGTCCGAGGCCGATATCCATCACCTTCTCGCCACCGAGGAGGATCAACGGTGAGAGTTCTCATCGTCGGCGGCGGCAAGGTGGGGAGCTACCTGGGCGGGCAATTGACATCCCTGGGGCACTCGGTGACCCTGGCCGAGTCCGACTCCAGACGCGCCCGGGATCTCGCCGAGAGCACGGAAGCGCTCGTGATCGAGGGCGACGGCACTTCGATCGACATCCTCCGCGCCGCCGACGTGCAACGAGCAGATTGGCTGATCGCGGTCACCGGCCAGGACGAGACGAACCTGGTTGCCTGCGAGATCGGGTCGACCCTCGGAGCCCGCCATACGCTGGCCCGGCTCAACGATCCCCGCAACCGATCGACCTTTTCCGCCCTGGGCATCCAGGTGGTGGCGGTGACCGACCTCATCGGCGAGGTGATCGAGCGCGAGGTCGTGGCCGCCCAACTGGAGCGGCTGACCTTGCTCGGGGGCGGCAACATCAGCCTCATCGAGGTGGAGGTGGCCGCGGGCGTGGCCGACCGCGCCGTTCGCTCACTGCGCCTTCCCGGGGGATCCCTGCTGGTGACCCTGATCAGCGATGGCGAGGTCACGGTGCCGGGAGGGGACACCGTGATCCGGGCGGGCGACCGTGTCGTGGCGGTGACGACACTGGATCGCGAATCCGAGCTGCGTGACGCGCTGCGCGGGGTGGAAGGGTGATGCGGGCCCGCCTGGGCGTCGTCACCCGGCTGTTGGGCGGCTTCTTCGTCTTCCTGTCCGAAGCCTTGGTGGTGGTGGCGTCCATCTGCGTCGCGCTCGGTGTCGCCGCGATCGTGCTGGCCCTCCGCTGATGCTGCGCCGGCCGTCTTCCGAAGACGTCCGTCTGATCGTCTACTTCCTGGGGCGCATTTCCTACATTGTCGCCGCCGCGGGCGCCCTCCCCGCGATCTGGGCTGCGGTGGCGAGAGAGTGGTCTCCGTTCGCCTCGTTCGTGTTGATGGTCGGCGTGTTCTGCGCCCTCGGGGCGCTGGGGACGTCGGTGCGTCACGAGCACCAGCGGCTCGACTGGTCGCACGGGATGGTGGTGGTTGCCCTGATCTGGCTGCTCGTCCCCGCCGTCGGGTCGATTCCACTGTTGCTGTCCGGCCATTTCGGCGACCTGCTCGACGCATTCTTCGATGCGATGTCGGGCATCACGACGACCGGGCTGTCCGTCCTGCAGGACCTCGACCACCTGGCATCGTCGCTCAACTTCTGGCGCCATCTCCTCCACTTCCTCGGCGGGCAGGGGATCATCCTCGCCGCGCTGTCTCTCTTCGCTGGGGGAGCGGGGATGACCCTGTTCTACGGGGAGGCCAGGGACGAGAAGATCTTCCCCTCGGTCACGTCCACGGCGCGATTCATCTGGGCGGTGAGCATCGTGCACCTCGTGTTCGGCGTCGCCCTCCTCGCCGGAGTCGGGGTGTTCACGGTGGGGTTGACGCCCCTGCGGGCGGTGTTCCACGGGCTGATGATCTTCATGGCGGGCTTCGACACAGGAGGGTTCTCGCCGCAGAGCACCAGCGTTGGCTACTACCACTCGGCGGCGTTCGAAGCGGCGACGGGAGTGCTGATGGTCGCCGGGGCGATGAGCTTTGGATTGCACTTCGCGTTGTGGCGGAGGCAGCGGGCGGGGGTGTTCCGCAACCTCGAGACACGAACCCTGCTCGCCACCTTCGGGATGACGCTGGTGCTGACGATCGTCGGCCTCGCCACGCTCGGTGTGTATTCCAGTGTCTTCGGGCTCGGTCGCCAATCCCTCTTCCACGTCCTGTCGGCGCATTCGGGGACCGGTTTCTCCACCGTCCCCTCCACCGAGATCGCCGCCTGGGGAGGCCTCGCCTTCGGTGGCATCGCCATCGCCATGGCGCTGGGGGGAATGGCCTCCTCGACGGCCGGCGGTGTGAAGGCGCTCCGCATCGGGCTCACGGTCAAGGTGCTGCGCGATCAAGTCCGCCAGGTGCTGCTGCCGGAGCGGGCTCTGGTTCGGCGGAGCTACTTCCAATCCGGGAAGCGCCGGCTCACGCCGGACCTCGCACAGGCGGTGATGGCCGTGTCGCTTCTCTTCGTGGCGATGTACCTCATCGGCGCCGGGGTGGGGATGGCCTACGGGTCTTCCCTGCAGGCATCGCTGTTCGAGTCGGTGAGCGCCGGCGCCAACGTCGGCCTCTCCGTCGGCGTGACTTCACCATCGATGCCCGCCCTGCTGGAGGCGACCTATGCCGCCGAGATGTGGCTGGGTCGGCTCGAGTTCGTCGCCGTCTTCGCACTCATCGGATTCGTCGTCTCCGCGGTGCGCGGCAAATGAGGTCCGCGGCCGCCGTCGTGCTGATCGGGCTGGTCCTCAGCCCTCGCCCGGCGGCTGCTGCCGAGGTCACGGTGGCCGACCTGCTCGCGGACCCCGGTGCCTACGCGGCGTCCGAGATCACGCTGACGGGGGAGCTGGTCGGAGACTTCCAGAGACGCGGCGAGGCGGTCTGGACGCAGCTCAACGACGACGCGTACGTCACCGCCCCGCTGCACGCCGGCGGCTCGCTCTCCGGCACCAACCTGGGCGTCGCCGTGGTGTTCCCTACCGGCATGTTCGATGCCGCCGGCTTCGGGCAACCGGGCGGCTATCGGGTCCGGGGTCCGGTGGTCAGGGTCACCGGCATCTGGCGCTTCCACGACGAGGCTCGGGCCGGCGAGAGCTTCCTCTCGGCGACGTCGCTGGAGATCGTGGCGCGAGAGCAGGCGATCTCCGAAGGAGGGAACTGGACGGTGCTGTTGATCGGGGTGGCGTTGGTGGCTGTGGGGCTGCTCCTCCCCCTCCTCCGCCGTCGCCGCACGCCGGGCGCCGAGTAAACCTTTCTCGGTTCCAGGTCGACGTCAGGCGTCGCCAATTGCCCTTTGCGCACTGCGCATCGCGCATGACGTTGTCTCCGGAAGACGCCACCCGACCGCTTCCTATACTCCCGCCGTCCTAGGAGGAGCTTTCGTGAATCCCGACGTCTGGTTGTACGTAGCCGTGTCCAGCGGCGCAATGGGCCTGCTGTTGGCGGCTTACTACGCGTCCCGGGTGCTGGCGGCGCCGCAGGGCAACGATCGGATGATCGAGATCTCAGCAGCCATCCGGGAGGGGGCGATGGCCTTCATCCGTCGCGAGTACTCGTGGGTGGCGGTGTTCGTCCTGGCAATGGCCACACTCATCTTCTCCCTCCTCGACTACGGCCGGCCCTGGGGTGCCATCGCCTACGTGTCCGGTGCCGCTCTCTCCGGCCTGGCCGGGTTGATCGGCATGCACATCGCCACCGCGGCCAATGCCCGCACCGCCGAGGCTGCCCGGCAAGGAGGCGTGCGCGCCGCCCTTCCCTTGGCCTTCCGCGGGGGAGCAGTCATGGGTTTCAGCGTCGCCGGCCTGGGCTTGGCAGGTCTCGGCCTCGGGTACCTCGTGTTCGTGAACTGGCTGCAGGTCGACCAGCCCTATCAGGTGCTGACCGCCATGGGGCTCGGTGGGTCGTCGATCGCCCTTTTCGCCAGGGTGGGCGGCGGCATCTACACCAAGGCCGCCGACGTCGGGGCCGACTTGGTGGGCAAGGTGGAAGCCGGCATACCCGAAGACGATCCCCGCAACCCGGCGACCATCGCCGACAATGTGGGCGACAACGTCGGCGACGTCGCCGGCATGGGCGCGGACCTGTTCGAGTCCTACGTGGGCTCGATCATCGCCCCGATCGCATTCGTGGCGTTCACCTTCGTAGGCAAGGACTTCTTCGGTCCCGCCATCGTCTTCCCGCTGGCGATCGCCGCCGTGGGCATGGGGGCGTCGATCATCGGCTCCTTCTTCGTCCGTCCCACCGGCAACAACCTGGCGGCGGCGCTGCACCGGGGCACCTATCTCGCCGCCGGTCTCACCGTGGTGGGGTCGCTGGGTCTCGTCTACTGGCTGTTCGCCGACAGCGCCGACGTGGAGAACAAGTTCGGTCTGTTCCTGGCGGTCGTCGTCGGGTTGGTGGTGGGGCTCGCCATCGGCCAACTCTCGGAGATGTTCACCAGCGACCACTGGCGACCGGTGAAGAACATCGCCCGTCAGGCGGAGACCGGCCCGGCGACAGTCGTGCTCGCCGGCATCGCCGACGGCATGCGCTCGGCTGCCTACTCGGTGATCGTCGTCGCCGGAGGGATCGCTGCGGCGTACTGGGCAGGCGACCTGGCGCTGGGGGCGAAGGGTGGGATCTACGGAATCGCTATCGCCGCCATCGGGATGCTGTCGACGCTGGGGATCACGGTGTCGGTGGACGCCTACGGGCCGATCGCCGACAACGCCGGGGGCATCGCGGAGATGGCTCACCTGCCCAAGGAAGTTCGCGAGGCCACCGATGCCCTCGACTCCCTGGGGAATACGACGGCCGCGGTCGCCAAGGGATTCGCCATCGGTTCGGCGGCGGTGACCGCCCTCGCCTTGTTCTTCACCTTCAGTGAGGCGGTGCAACTGCCCGCCATCGACATCCTCGACGTGGCCACGACCGTCGGGCTGTTCCTCGGGGCGATGTTCCCCTTCCTGTTCGCTTCGCTGACCATCAAGGCGGTGGGGCGGGCCGCCAACGAGATGATCGAGGAGGTCCGCCGACAGTTCAGGGAGATCCCCGGCCTGCGCGAAGGCCGCCCCGACGCCAAAGCCGACTACGCCCGCTGCGTCGACATCTCCACCAGGGGCGCGCTACGGGAGATGGTGTTGCCCGGGTCCCTCGCCATCGTGGCGCCGCTGAGTATCGGGTTCATCGATGTGCAGGCTCTCGGCGGGTTCCTCGCCGGGGCGTTGGTCACCGGATTCCTGCTGGCAATCTTCATGGCCAATGCCGGCGGGGCGTGGGACAACGCCAAGAAGTTCATCGAGGCCGGGGCCTACGGGGGCAAAGGGTCCGACGCCCACAAGGCGGCGGTGGTGGGCGACACGATCGGTGATCCGTTCAAGGACACCGCCGGACCGGCGATGAACATCGTCATCAAGGTGATGACGATCGTCTCGCTGATCTTCGCCTCGGCATTCATCTAGGGCGTCCGCCCTTCGGGCATCCCGGAGGCCGGGAGGTGTGGGACCTAGGCAGACGGGTCGTCGGGCTCCGGACGGTTGCGCCACTCCTGTTCGCGACGGCGCCGTTCGCGCAGTGCCTCGTCCGCCCGCATCCGGGTGCGGCGGAGCATCATCCACAATCCGGCGATGACGCCGAAGAACACCAGCCAGACGACCAGGCTGCCGATCGAGTCGGGCAGGTTCGCCTGGGCGGCCACGCGGATGCTCATCGGGATGGAGGCTACGTGATCGTTCCCAGGTTCGCGATCCCGGGACGAGCCAATCCGCGACCCTCCTAGCCTACGGGGACCCTCCAGAGGCCGCTTCTGATCGAGATCACCTTCGTCCGCCACGCCGAAACGACCTCCAATGCCGCCGGCATCTGGCAAGGCCACGGCGATGCGTTCCTGAGCGAGCTGGGACGCGCCCAGGCGGCGTCACTGGGCGCCCGGCTCGCCACGCGCCGGTTCGACTTGGTGGTGGCTTCGGATCTCTACCGCACCATGGAGACGGCAGCTTTGGGGGGTCTCGATCCGCGGCCCGATCCACGCTGGCGGGAGATCGACCTCGGGCGCTGGGAGGGGCTCACCCGGGGCGAGGTCCACGAACGGTTTCCCGAGGAGGTCGCCCGGATCGCAGCCGGGGACGAGGTGAAACTGGGCGGCGGGGAGTCGTGGCAAGACCTCACCGACCGGATCGGCCGGGCTCTGGCCGAACTGGTGTCCGAGGTCCCCGATGGCTCCCGGGTCCTCCTCCTCACCCACGGCGGGGTGATCCACGCTGCGGTGGAAGCCGGTTTCGCCCTGATCGGCCATGCGCTGACCGATGACGCGATCCGCAGGCTGGGCCCGCTGGGCAACGCTTCGATCACCGACGTCGCCTTCGGTCCCGGTGTCTTCCAACTCAGGTCGTTCAACGACGTCACCCACCTGGATGGCGACTACACCGACGGAGCGGCGATCGCACTGATTCGCCACGGTGAATCCGAGGCGAACGTCACCGGCAGGTGGCACGGTCGTACCGACGGGCCATTGAGCGACCGGGGGCGGGTCCAGGCTGCTGCCCTGGGGGCGCGTTACCCCCGGGTGAATATGGTCTACGCCTCGCCGCTGCAAAGGGCGCGAGCAACAGCAGAGGCGTTCGCCGCACCTCATCGGTTGTCCGTTTCGATTCGCGACGACCTGGTCGAAATCGACTTCGGGGCTTGGGAGGACATGACGTTCGCCGAGATCTCCGCGCGCCATCCCGAGGAGTGGTCGGCGGTCTTCGAAGCAGGCCACGACCTGCCCCGGGGCGGCACCGGGGAGACCTTCGCCGCCGCCGGCAGGCGCCTGGCGGCGGCGATCGACGACATCGCCGCTCACCACTCCGGCCAGCGCATCGCGCTCGTCAGCCACGGGGGATTGATCTGGGCGGCGTCGGCACGCATTCTCGGCATCGACTGGCGCGCCTGGCGATCGCTGGCGATTCCGGGGAATGCCAGCGTCACCCATGTGCGCGTGGTGGACGGGTCTGCGGTCCTCGCGGACTACAACACGGGCAGGTGGTCCGAGGATGGGATCGACACCCCACCGCGGCACGGAGGACCACCGGACCGGCGCGACGAGCCATGAGAATCCTGGTCGTCACCAACGACTACCCCCCGAAACCGGGCGGCATCCAGCAGTACCTCGTTGGATTGGTCGGGGCTCTTCCCGCTGAGGTGAGGGTGCTGGCACCGCGGGACGACGGCGCGGCCGGCGAGCGGGCGGTGCGGCGGGATCCGCGGCGGTTCATGTGGCCCACCGGGCGGATCGGCCGTTGGGTACGGTCCGAGATCGAGGACTTTGCCCCGGACATAGTTCTCTTTGGGGCGCCGCACCCTCTGGCGCACCTCGGTCCGTCGCTGCGGCGGGCCACCGGAGTGCCCTACGGCGTGCTCTGCCACGGCGCCGAGGTGATACTCCCGGCGGCCGTTCCCGGGCTGCGCAGCATGATCCGCTATCCCTTGCGGCACGCCGACGTTCTGTTTGCCGTGTCCCACTACACCGCGGGCCATGCCGAACGGCTTGCCCGGCGACCGGTGCGCACGGTCGGGGCGGGTGTCGATGGCTCCTTCTCACCCGGGGACCGCCCTCCCGACGTTCCCGTGGTGGGGTGCATCAGCCGATTCGTCCCGCGGAAGGGCCAGCGGCGTGTGCTGGCCGCGCTGGCCGCACTCCGTGACGAAGGGAGAGCTGTCGAGGGGTTGTTCGTGGGATCCGGTCGCGACGAAGCGGTGTTGCGCCGCCTGGCCGATCGCCTTCACGTCCCGTGCCGGTTCGAGGTCGCGGTCCCCTACCACCGGTTGGGGGACCTGTACCGCGAGCTGAGCATCTTCGCCATGCCGTGCCGTTCTCGCTGGTTCGGGCTCGAGGCCGAGGGGCTGGGCGTGGTGTTCCTGGAGGCTGCCGCGTCGGGACTGCCGGTGATCGTGGGCGATTCGGGCGGTGCACCCGAGACGGTCGTTCCCGGGGTCACCGGCTTCGTGGTCGATGGAGTCGACACCCTCACAGATGCCATCAGGCTGCTTCTCGACGATCCCCGATTGGCCGACGAGATGGGCCGAAAGGGACGACGCCGCGTGGCCGATGACTGGTCGTGGACCGCGGTGGCGGACCGGTTCATGCAAGGACTGTCTGCGGCGATTACCGGGGAAGGGGAACCCCACCGTCCTTGACATGTGGGTGCCGCCGCCGTAAACCGTGCCTCGTTCCGACCCCTTCCTCCTGGAGAACATGTCCTTCAAGCTCGTCATCGTGGAGTCGCCGGCCAAGGCGCGCACCATCGCCGGATTGCTCGGCGACGGCTATGTCGTCGAGTCGTCGGTGGGTCATGTGCGCGACTTGCCGCGCAATGCCGCCGACGTCCCCGCCTCGATGAAACAGGAGCCCTGGGCGCGTCTCGGGGTCGACACCGAGAACGGCTTCAAGCCGCTCTACATCGTTCCCGGCGACAAGCGCCAACAGGTCACGAAACTCCGCGGGCTCCTCAAGGATGCCGACGAACTGTTCCTGGCCACCGACGAGGACCGCGAGGGTGAGTCGATCGCCTGGCACCTCACCGAGCTGCTCAACCCCAAGGTGCCGATCAAACGAATGGTGTTCCATGAGATCACCGCCGACGCCATCCGTCACGCCGTCGAGGCGCCCCGGGAGCTGGACCGTCGTCTCGTCGACGCCCAGGAGACGCGGCGCATCCTCGACAGGTTGGTGGGCTACGAGGTGTCCCCGGTGCTGTGGAAACTGGTGCGCCCCAAGCTCTCCGCGGGAAGGGTGCAGAGCCCGGCGATCCGGATCGTGGTCGAGCGTGAGCGGGAGCGCATGCAGTTCCATGCCGCTCAGTACTGGGACGTCGATGGGAGCTTCTCCGTCGAGAGCGGCGCCTTCTCCGCCACGCTCCAGTCACTCGCGGGGGTGCGGGTCGCCTCCGGCAAGGACTTCGACCGCGGCGGGGACCTGTCCCGCGCCGATGTCGTGGTCCTCGACCGGGCAGCTGCTGAGGATGTCGTCGCCGATCTCGCCGATGCCGCGTTCCTGATCCGCTCGGTGGAGCGCAGGCCGTACAAGCGGTCGCCGTATCCACCGTTCCGCACCTCGACCCTCCAGCAGGAGGCATCGCGCAAGCTTCGTTTCGGCGCCCAGCGGACCATGCAGATCGCGCAGCGGCTCTACGAGGCGGGCTACATCACGTATATGCGCACCGACAGCATCTCACTGTCCGAGACCGCGATCGCCGCGGCGCGCTCACAGGCGGCCGAGCTGTACGGCCGCGAGTACATCCCCGACAAGCCCCGGGTGTACACGTCGAAGGTCAAGAACGCCCAGGAGGCGCATGAAGCGATCCGACCCGCCGGCGAGGTGTTCCGGCTCCCCGAACGGGTGCGGCGCGAGGTGACTCCGGAACAGGCCGACCTCTACGAGCTCATCTGGAAGCGCACTGTTGCATCGCAGATGGCCGACGCCTCCGGGGAGAGCGTTCAGGTGCGTCTCGGCGCCGCAGGTCGGTCGGGACGCGATGCCGAATTCGCCACGTCGGGGAAGGTGATCACGTTTCCCGGGTTCCTCCGGGCGTACGTGGAGGGTTCCGATGATCCCGATGCGGAACTCGAGGATCAGGAGCGGAGGCTTCCGCAACTCGAGGAGGGCCAGGGTGTGGTCGTCGACGAACTCGCCGCAGTGGGGCACGAGACCAAGCCACCTGCCCGCTACACCGAAGCATCCTTGGTCAAGCGGCTCGAGGAGCTGGGGATCGGCAGACCATCGACCTACGCATCGATCATCTCGACGATCCAGGACCGGGGCTACGTGTGGAAGAGGGGGACGGCCCTGGTTCCCTCGTTCACCGCTTTCGCCACGGTCCGGCTGCTCGAGAGGCACTTCGCCGATCTGGTCGACTACACGTTCACCGCAAGCATGGAGGAGGATCTCGACGAGATCGCCGGTGGCGACCGGGAGATGGTTCCCTACCTGTCGGGCTTCTACTTCGGGAATGGTCACCAAGGTCTCGTCGAGTTGGTGGCGGCGGCGCTCGATCAGGCCGACGCGCGGGAGATCAACACGATTGCTTTGGATGGCACCGACGAAGTCGTCCTCCGTACCGGTCGGTACGGGCCCTATCTACAGCGCGGCGAGGAACGGGCCGGGGTGCCCGAAGACCTCCCTCCCGACGAACTGACCCTGAGCAAAGCCCTCGAGCTGCTGGATACGCCTTCGGGGGACCGGGTGGTGGGAGTCGATCCTGCCACCGGGCAGGAGGTGCTCGTCCGCACCGGACGGTTCGGAGCCTATGTGCAGCTGGGCGCCGCCGAGGATGGAGGCGGCAAGCCGGCAACGGCCTCCCTGTTCCGTTCGATGTCGCCGGACTCGATCACCCTGGAAGAGGCGCTCCGTCTTTTCAGCCTGCCCCGGGTCGTCGGAGTCGATCCCGATACCGGCGAAGACATCACCGCTCAGAATGGCCGCTACGGACCCTTCCTCAAACGGGGCAAGGACACCCGCAGCCTGGAGGCCGAAGAGCAGCTGTTCACGGTCGACCTCGACGGGGCGGTTGCCCTCTTTGGCCAGCCGAAGCGACGTCGCGGGCAAAAGGCGGCGACGTCGCTGCGCGAACTCGGGACCGATCCGGCGACCGGATGCGCCGTGTCCGTCAAGGACGGGCGCTTCGGTCCCTATGTGACGGACGGGTCGGTCAATGCCTCGCTGCGCCGCGAGGATGCCGTCGAGACGATCACCGTCGAGCGTGCTTCTGAGTTGCTCGCCGAGCGGCGGTTGAAGCTCGAGGGCGAGGGCAAGACGATCAAGCCGTGCACGAAGGCGGAGGAGGCACCGGCGTAGCGCCGCTGCCCGCTGCCCGCTGTCCGCTGTCCGCTGCCCGCAAGATCGTGTCGAGACCCTCGGTCTCAGTTCTGTTCTTGCCGGTGCG
>MELR01000030.1:849-24954 GCA_001767695.1 Actinobacteria bacterium RBG_16_68_21 | reverse complement strand
TTTCCGCTGTCCGCAAGATCGCGTCGAGACCCTCGGTCTCAGTTCTGTTCTTGCCGGTGCGGGTAGCCGGTGCGGGCAGCCTCTTGCCGGTGCGGGTAGCCGGTGCGGGTAGCCGGTGCGGGTGCCCGCCTCGCAGAGAGTCCCGTCCGCCACCTCTGATAGCCTCTCCATGGTGACCGCCGCGCCTGCGAGATCCGCCTGGGCCCTGATGAAGTCGGGGCCGTTTTCTCGATTGTGGAAGGCCGGGCTGGTCAGCAGCACGGGCGATTGGGTGGCAATCCTCGCCACGCTCTCCCTCGCCGAAACGCTTGCCGGTGGCGGCGGCATCGTGCTGGCGCTCACCTCACGGCTGGTACCGGGCCTGTTCTTCGCCGCCATCGGCGGGGTGATCGCCGACCGCCTGCCCCGCAAGCAGGTGATGATCATCTGCGAGTTGGGCCGTGCCGCTCTCGTCGTGAGCCTCGCCTTCGTGCAGACGATCGCCGCCTTGGTCGTGGTCAACCTGCTGCTCGAGGCGCTCACCCTGGTGTTCCAGCCGGCCAAGGAGGCCTCGGTGCCCACCTTGGTCCAGCGCAACGAGCTGGTGAGGGCCAACAGCCTCTCATTGAGCTCCGCTTATGGCACGTTTCCGCTCGGCGCGGCGATTTTCCTCGCCATCGCCCCCTTGGGCGACAACGTGACCCTCTGGGGACTCCTCCCGGGCACCCAGGAGGGCGTGGCATTCCTGCTCGATGCACTCACCTATCTCGCCTCGGCGGCGTTCATCCTGACGCTCCCTCCGCTCGTGTATCACACCATGGGGCGCACCCGCTCCGGGAAGCGAAACCCGATGGCACCGCTGCGCGACATCTGGGAGGGAATCGTCTTCGTCGCCACCCAGCGGCGGGTGCGGGTAGTCGTGCTGGCGATGATGGTGGCGCTGGCGGGGGGTGGCATCATCGTCGTGCTCGGCAAACCCTTTGCCAAGGACGTGCTCGACGCCGGGACGGTCGGGTTCCCGGCGCTCCTCACCGCCTTTGGCACCGGCGCCGGGTTGGGGATCGTCGTGGTCACGATCTTCGGGCCGCGTATCGTCCACAAGGACATCTTCTTCTCCCTTGCCTTGCTGGTGACCGGGGGCAGCCTGGCATCGGCAGCATTCGTCAAGACGATCTTCGGCGGGGTCGGCTGGGTGTTCGCCATGGGATACGGCGCCGGATCGGCCTATGTGCTGGGCTTCGCCCATCTCCATGAGCAGGTCGAGGACGAGCTGCGAGGCAGAACGTTCGCCGCGCTGTTCTCCGTGATGCGGATCGGCCTGCTCACATCGATGATGGTGGCGCTCCCGGCGGCGGACCTGGCCGACGGATGGCTGCCGGGGCTTCTCGGCACCGGGGCGCGAGTGGTGCTTCTGGCCGGCGGGGGGCTGATGCTCGTCAGCGGCGTGCTGGCGGTGTGGAGCACCCGGCGAAGTCTGATCGAGCTCGGTCACGGCGGGGTGCGGCCGGAGCTCGCCGCCGCCGCCGAGGCATTCCGCAAGCATCGCAAAGCCATCTCCGGCCTCGAGGAGACCGCCGAGGTGGAGTTGGGCTCCGAGAACGGCGTCGCCAAGTGATTCGGTACATCGCTGTGGAGGGGATCGACGGGGCGGGCAAGTCGATGGTGGTGGGCGCGATCGCCGGGTATCTGGAAGAGCGGGGGATCGAAGTGCTGACCGTCCGCGAACCGGGAGGAACCATCGCCGGTGAGGCGATCAGGGAGATCCTCCTGGATCGCGCCGACCCCCTTGCCGGATGGACTGAGGCCCTGCTGTTCGCTGCCGCCCGAGCCCAGCTCGCCGCCCTTGTCGTCGCCCCGGCACTCGGCGCAGGCAAGACCGTCGTGTCGGATCGATGTGTGTACTCCTCGCTCGCCTACCAGGGCGCCGGCCGCGGGCTCGGTATGGAGGCGGTGCGAGCGGTGAACGAGGCCGGGCTTCAGGGGGTGTGGCCCGAGAAGGTGCTGCTGCTGCGGGTGGCTGCGGAGAAGGGGCTCGCCCGCGAGCGGATCGCCGACAGGATCTCCCGCGAGGGCCTGGAGCTTCAGCAGCGGGTGGCTGCCGCCTACGACGCTCTGGCCGCCGCCGAGCCCGACCGGTTTGTCGTCGTGGATGCATCCCGCCCGATTCCCGACGTGGTGGCCGCGGCCGTCGCAGCCGTGGGGGCGATGACGTGAAGCTGTTCGAAGGCGTCATCGGGCATGCCCCGATTCTGGACATGCTCGCCGCCGATGTCGCCCGACCGTCCCACGCCTACCTCTTCATCGGTCCTTCCAGCGTCGGAAAGGCGACGGTCGCCAGGCGGTTCGCTGCCGAGCTGCTGTGCGACGGCGATCCCGGTTGCATCCGGAGGGTGCTCGGTGACGGCCACCCCGATCTCATACTCGTCGAACCGGACGGCCGCACCGTACTCACCGTCGATCGTGCTCGGGAGACCATCGCTCGCTCCGTGCTGACGCCGGTGGAGGCCGACCGCAAGGTGTTCGTGTTCGAGGAGGCAGGAGCGATGAACGATGAAGCGGCGAACGCGCTGCTGAAGACGCTCGAAGAGCCGACTCCCACCACGGTGTTCATCCTCGTCGCCGAGTCGGAGGACGAGTTGCCGGCCACCGTTGCGAGCCGGGCTCGGACGGTGGTATTCGGGCGGGTCGCCGATGACGACATCGCAGCCGCGCTGCAGACACGGGGCGTCGACCCCGATCAGGCGGAGCGCGCCGCCGCAGCATCGGGGGGACGACCCGGGATCGCGCTGATGCTCGCCACCCGACCGCAGGTGGCGGCGTTCCGCACTGCCTGGCTCTCCGTTCCCCGCAGGGTGACCTCCCGTCCCGGCGATGCCTTCCGCCTCGCCGACGAACTCGTGTCGGCCGCCGATCCATTGCTCGAAGGGCTCGCCGAACGGCAGGCCGACGAGCTGACCCGGGCCGAGGCGGAGGGGCGGGAGACCCGGTCGATCCGGGAGCGGCACGAGCGGGAGCGCAAGAGGGCCGCAGGTGCTCTCCACCGCGGGGGCCTGGAGATCCTGGCGTCGTGGTACCGGGACGCCGCCGCGGCCCAATTCGGTGCTCCGGTGCGCAACCGCGACATCGGCGGAGCGGAACTCGCCGGGGTGAGCCCGCGTGACGCGGTGGTCATGGCCCGGCGCGTTCTCGACACGATCGACACCCTAGGTGTCAACCAACGACCAGAGCTCGCCTTCAGCGCGCTCTTTGCCGATCTTGGAACCCCGGCATAGCGCGGGGTTTCCCCGCCTCGCCGAGCGATCCTGGCGCCTGGCTCTGCGCGCCGCCGAGCCCCTCGGCAAGTGGTGGATCGACTGGGAGCGGCTCGGACCGCAGATTCCCGACGGGCCCGTCGTGGTGGCGTCGAACCACTTCTCCAACATCGACCCGGTGGTGGTGAGCATGACCGTTCAGCGCCCGATCCGGTACTTGGCCGTCGACGAGTTGTACGGCAACTCGGCCCTCTTCGATCGGCTCACCCTCTGGCTGGGAGCAATTCCGATGTCGCGCACCAGGGCGCCGCTGGGCGCACTCCGTACCGCCCTGGCCGAGTTGTCGGCCGGGGGGACGGTCGGCGTGTTCCCCGAAGGGGTCCGGGTGTGGACCTGGGGCGAGGTGGAGCCCAAGCGGGGGGCCGCCTGGCTGGCGCTCCGCACCGGTGTACCCCTCGTTCCGGTGGCGATCTGGGGGACGGACCTGGTGATGGGTCGTGGCGGCACCCGGATCGAGCGGAGACCGGTGACCGGCGTTCGTTGCGAGCCGGTGTTCCCCGATCATCATCGCGACGCCGCCGACCCATTGGGGGTGATGACGGCGGAGTGGAAGCGCCGGGTCGCCGACGCTCTGGAGGATGTGGCGCGGCGGAGACGGCGGCGCGCCGGTCAGACGGGGCGGGCTTGAGGCTGCACACCGGGAGCCTCCTACGCTGAACTCATGAAGATCCTGGTCGCCGGTTCGAGCGGGCTCATCGGTTCGGCGCTGATTGCCCATCTCGAGGGCGAGGGCCACGAAACCTTCCGGTTGGTGCGGCCCGAGTCTGCCGGTTCCGGCCTCCCGTGGAACCCGGCAGAAGGCGCCCTCGACCCGGCGGTCCTCGAGGACGTCGACGCGGTGGTGAACCTCGCCGGGCGGAGCATCGGGGCTCATCGTTGGACCCCAGTCGAGAAACAGCTCCTGTGGGACAGCAGGGTGGCTCCGACCCGGCTCCTCGCCGAGCGCCTCGCGGTTGCCCCCAGCCGACCTCGGGTGTTGGTCAACGCATCCGCCGTCGGGTACTACGGCGACCGGGGCGACCAGGAGCTCACCGAGGCCGCGGAGTCGGGGACCGGGTTCCTCGCCGATCTGTGCCGCGCCTGGGAGGAGGCGACCATCCCCGCGGCAGATGCCGGGCTGAGGGTCGTCAACATCCGCAGCGGGATCGTGCTCAGCACCGCCGGGGGGGCGTTGGGCCGCCTGCTCGCTCCGGTGGGACCCTCGTGGCTGAGCCCATATCGATGGGGGCTCGGGGGACCGGTCGGCGGGGGCAGGCAGTACTGGTCGTGGATCTCCCTCGAGGACGAGGTGCGGGCGATCGCGCACGTGCTCGGTGGCGACTTGAGTGGCCCGGTGAACCTGACCGCTCCGGCGCCGGCGACCAACCGTCAGTTCGTCAAGGCCCTTGGCCGGGCGCTGCACCGGCCCGCGGTCGTACCGATTCCCGGGTTCGTGGTGAGGCTGGTGTTGGGCTCCGAGCTGGCGAGGGCCCTGGTCCTCGACGGGCAGAGAGCACTACCGGAGCGGCTCACCGCCGACGGATTCGAGTTCCGCGACACCGATCTCACCACGGCGCTGCAGGCCGCACTCGCTCGCTGAGCGAGCGTCGTTGCCCGTTGCCCGTTGCCGGTTGCCGGTTGCCAGTTTCCCGCTATGGGTTCGGTGACGGGGCTTGTCGAAGGTCGGAGGTTGGACGTCGATGTCGGGTCTCTTCCATCTGCCGGGTCTCGCCGCGTGTGGTACTGCCGTGTGCCACACTCCATCCCTCGTGACCGCGAAGGAGTTGCCATGACCGCGCCGGCCGGACCCGACCAAGCCGCGATCAGTCGGAGGCTCGACGAGCTCCTCGCCGCCCACGATCCCCAGGGCGATCCGGTCGAGTTCCTCGGAGCTCGGTTCGACCTGGGTCTCGCCTGGGTGTGGTTCCCGGAGGGTCTCGGTGGCCTCGGCGCATCCCGCGGCTTGCAGACCGTCGTTGAGGAGCGCCTTGCCGGGGCGGGAGCGCCCAACCCGGCTCAGTTCAACGTCCTCGGTGTTGGCATGGGGGCGCACGTCCTCATGGCGCACGGCACGACCGAGCAGCAGCATCGCTGGTTGCGGCCGATGTTCACCAGCGAGGAGATCTGGTGCCAGATGTTCAGCGAGCCCGGCGCCGGCTCGGATATCGCCGCCCTCGCCGCCCGGGCGGTGCGCGACGGCGACGAGTGGGTGGTCAACGGCCAGAAGGTATGGACGACCCTCGCCCATGTCGCCAAGTGGGGGATGCTGGTGGCGCGAACCGACCCGGACGTGCCCAAGCATCAAGGCATGAGCTACTTCATCGTCGACATGACGGTGCCCGGTGTGGAGGTGCGGCCGCTGCGGCAGATCACCGGCGAGGCCGAGTTCAATGAGGTCTACTTCACGGATGCCAGGGTCCCCGACCTCAATCGAATCGGCGAGGTCGGCGACGGCTGGCGGGTGGCGCTGACGACGTTGATGAACGAGCGGGTGGCGATCGGGGGCGGGGTGGGCCCGCGGGGTTCGGGCCCGATCGGCGAAGCGGTGCGCACCTGGGGGGAGTACCGCCGCGACGATCCGGCCGACCGTGATCGGCTGATGCGCCTCTGGGTGGCCACCGAGGCCGCCCGGCTCACCAACCTCCGCGCCGCGCAGATGAATTCCCGGGGCACCCCGGGACCCGAGGGATCGACGGCGAAACTGCTGTACGCCGAACTCAACAAGAAGGTCTACGAGTTGGTGATCGAGTTGATGGGTCCCGAGGGGATGCTCTACGACACGTACGAGATGGTGACCCCGGACCGCTTCACCGTGCAGCCCCGCACCAAGGCGTTTCTCAGGGCGCGAGCCAACTCGATCGAAGGCGGGACCTCGGAGATCATGAAGAACATCCTCGGGGAGCGGGTGCTCGATCTCGCCGGTGAGCCGCGGGTGGACAAGGATCTTCCGTGGAGCAAGGTGCCGCGCTCGTAAGACGCGGCCGGCTGCCGGCTGACGGCTACCCGCGGAAGGCGGGCAACCCTGGGCGCGCCCACTCGTTGTCGGGCGATTCCGTGCGGGCAGCGGGTCGCGGGCAGCCGGTAACGTCGACGGCGAAATCCCCAATGCCTCCTGGTAGGCCGACCACAATCACACGCATGTGATTCGTGCGCGGCGAATCACCCATGGAGAACGCCATGCCGATGTTTCAGGAGGGGCGGTCCCGCCGGGCCTGGCGACGCGAGGTCGCCGAGATGCTTGTGGACCGCCTCGACCGGGAGGGCGAGCTCAGATTCGTCGGCACCCGTCTCGAGGATCGCCGGGAAATGCTGCGGATCGCCGAGCTCATGCCGGACGATGTCGTCGCCGAGCTCTACGAAGACCTCGCCTATCCGGGGATGACCTTCATGGAGTTGCGATTCACCCGAGAGCCGAGTGTCTATGACGCTTCGCTGAGAGTCGTGTACTCCGACCGGCGCCGCGACGTCGGCTGAGCACACCGCGGGCAGGGCGCCGTCGATCAGCGGGCTCGCAACCAACCGGCGCCGATCAGGACGCCCAGACAGTTCAGCGCCGCGGCGCGGCGCTGAACATGGAGCCGGAGCGGGGATTTGAACCCCGGACCTGCTCATTACGAGTGAGCTGCTCTACCCCTGAGCTACTCCGGCGTGGCTGTCCCCATGGTATCGGCCCGGACGACCATCGAGTGAACCGGCGGTAACCTGCGCTGCCAGAACCACGGGAAGCTCGCCATTGGCTGATCAGGCCACCTTTGAATCCGACGTCATGCCGTTTGCACCACAGCTGTATTCGGCGGCCTTGCGGATGACGCGGAACCCGACGGACGCCGAGGACGTGCTCCAGGAGGCGCTGCTCAAAGCGTTCCGCGGGTACCACACCTACGAATCCGGGACCAACCTCAAGGCCTGGCTCTACCGGATCCTCACCAACACCTTCATCAACAAGTATCGGGAGCGATCCCGGCGCCCCTCTGAGGTCGAGCTGGGAGAACTCGAGGACCTCTACCTGTTCAAGAGATTGGGCGGCGAGGAGAGCACCGGCGGTGCCACCCGCAGTGCCGAGGAGGAGGCCCTCGAGGGCTTCGTCGACGAGGACATCAAAGGGGCCCTCGAGTCCCTTCCCGAGAACTTCAGAATGCCGGTGCTGCTGGCCGATGTGGAGGGATTCTCCTACAAGGAGATCGCCGAGATCATGGATGTCCCCATCGGCACGGTGATGTCGCGACTGCATCGGGGAAGAAAGGCGCTCCAGCGGGCGTTGTGGCGTCTTGCAGAGGAACGAGGCATCCCCGCATGAACTGCCACGAAGCGCACGAACAGATGTACGGGTACCTCGACCGCGAGTCGGGCGTGGTGCGCCGGCTCCGAGTCCGCTGGCACCTGTATCGCTGCCCCCCATGTGGCAAAGGGTTCTCCTTCGAGTACGCTCTCCGGCTCCGAGTCAGGCAGGGCTGTCGTGACGAGCTGCCCGAGGAACTCTCCCATCGGCTCCGAGCGTTGCTCCGTGAACAGACCGACGGGCAGGGGTAACCTGAGGGTTGCACCCACCCGGGGAGGTGGACATGTCCGAGATCCTTAAAGGCAACAAGGTCCAGGGGAAGCTGCGCGCTCCGCGGCAGCTCGACGGCATTCGGGTATGTGAGCACGACGGCTGCGAGACGCTCCTGTCCCGCTACAACAAGCGAGCTCACTGCTACACCCACACCCCAACGCGGTTCCCCCGCCTGCGGGGTCGGGTCGTTCCCGAGTCCTAGGCATCGCTGTCACCAGCAATTGGCAGGCGACGATGGGACAGGCGCGCCCGAAGATGATGCGACGCTCGCCGGCTGGTGACTGGAAACCCACCCGGGGGTATCCTCGGTCCCCCATGCTCCGCATCCCGTTTGCACTCGCTCTGGTGGCAGTCATTGCGATCGGACCGTCGGTGTTCGCTCAGGAGCAAACTCCCGGGGACTCCGCGGCGACAACGGTCGCCGGCCCGGTTCCCGCGGTCGTGGTCGACACCACTCCCACCCCGATCGTGGAGGACGCCTGGACCTTCCGATTCCTGGTCCCCACGGTCCTGGTTGTCTCCGGCCTTGCCCTGGTCGGCGCCCTGGCCGCCTACGGCGTTCGCGTGCGGGGCCGCTATCGCGTGGCGCGGTGAGCGCCGTCCACTGGCCCCTGGCGGCGCGAATCGCCCGACGGGTGGCGGGAACCCAGCCCCTCGAGGATTCCTACCACTTCGCCCGGTTCGCGCAGCAGGCGCCGACCCTGGTGGAGCGCGCCGCCACACTCGCCGCGGCGGAGACCGGTCTCGAGTGGACGGGAGTCCCTCAGGTCGCCGTGGTCACCAGGCGGGAGTGGGCGCTCGCCAACATTGCGGGGTTCGGCCGGTTGCTCTCCCACGCCGAGAGCAAGCTGGATGGGGGAAGCGGGCTCGGGAAGCGGCTCGCCGGACGACTGGTGGGAGCCGAGGTCGGGGCCCTGGTGGGCATGCTGTCGCGGCGGGTGCTGGGGCAATACGAACTTGTCGTTCCCTCCGAAGACGACACGCTCGGCGACACCGTGATGTTTGTGGGCGCCAACGTTCTCGCCATGGAGCGACAACACGAGTTCCGGCCGGACGAGTTCAGGTTCTGGGTGGCGCTGCACGAGTGCACCCATCGCCTCCAGTTCACCGGGGTTCCCTGGCTGCGCGGCTACTTCCTCGAGCTCGTCGACGGCCTGGTCGATTCGTCCGCGCCTGAGCCCGGGAGGATGCGGCGGGTCACCGGCGAGATGCGCGCCGCCGCCGCCGCCGGGCGGCCCCTCATCGACGAGTCGGGGCTGATGGGCCTTTTCGCCACGCCCGATCAGAAGGTCCTGCTGGAGCGGGTGCAGGCGCTGATGGCGCTTCTGGAGGGCCATGGTCATGTTGTGATGGATCGCATCGGGGCGCGGGAACTGGTGACGCAGGATCGCATGGCCCGGGTCCTCAAGATGCGCCGCAAGGACCCACGCACCGCGGCGTTCTTCCGGCTCACCGGGCTCGAGATGAAGATGCGGCAATACGAGATGGGAGAGCGGTTCATCCTCGGCGTGGAGCGTCTCGCGGGCTTCGACGCATTGAACGCGGTGTGGGATTCACCCGAGGAGCTCCCCACCCTCTCCGAGATCCAGGATCCGCAACGATGGCTCGAACGGGTCGGCTGACCGCCGAACAGGAGACGGTCGCCGCCGCGGTGGCGGCCCGACTCGGTGATGGCCCTCACGTCGTCGCTTTGAGCGGCGGCGGCGATTCGGCGTCATTGGCCTGGGCGGTGGCCTTCTCCGGGAGAACGGCGCTGGCGGTCACGGTCGATCACGGTCTCGCCGTTTCGTCGGCGCTGGTAGCCGCGGCGACCGAGATCGCCGGAATCCTCGGAATGGAGCACCGCATCGTGGCGGTCGAACCCGGTTCGGGTACCGAGGCCGACCTCCGGGTGGCTCGCCTCGCCGCGCTCGAGGCTGCCGCGGCCGATGCGACCATCCTGACGGCCCACACCTCGGACGACCAGGCAGAGACCGTGCTGGGCAATCTGCTGCGGGGTGCCGGTCCGACGGGTCTCGCCGGCATCCCGGAGCGCCGCGGTCGCTGGTTGCGGCCCCTTCTCGGCGTAACGCGGGCCACCACTCGCGCCGCGGCGGCCGCGTCCGGACTCCCATTCGTGGACGACCTGACCAACCTCGACACCTCGCTGCGCAGGAACCGGCTTCGCCTGGAGACCATTCCGGCGCTCGAGTCGGAGTTCAACCCGACCCTGCGCCAAGCTCTTGCCCGCACCGCCCGCTTCGCCGCAGAGGACGATGCTCTGCTCACCGCCCGTGCCGACGCCGTGCCCCTGGACAGAGTCGACGAGGCCGTGCTGATTCCTGCCGCCGCGCTGGCAACCCTGCCGTCGCCGGTGGCCGCCCGCCTGGCGCGCCGGGCACTCCGCTTGTTGCACGACCCCTATCCGGGGGAGGCGCCCGACGTTCTCGCCGTTGTCGACGCGGTGCGGGGCGGGGTGCACCAACTCACGGGAGGGATGCTCGCCGAGCGCGAGGGACCTTGGGTGGCACTTCATCCCGCAACGAGCGGCGCTGCTCCGGCTCCCGTGGTGCTCCCGATTCCCGGATCGGTGAGCTTTGGAAGGTGGCGGATCGCCGCGGGCGGGGAGAGTCCCGGGTTGGGTCGGATGGGGGCACTGGTCGGGGGGAAGCGTCTCGTGGTCCGTGCTGCGGTTCCCGGCGATCGAATCGAGATCGGGGGTGGTTTCAAGAAGGTGTCGGTTGCTCTCGGTGAGATCGGCGTCGCCCGACGGCTCCGGTCCCACTGGCCGGTCGTCGAGGATGACGGACGGATCGCCTGGGTGGTCGGCATCCGGGCGGCCCCGCCGATCGGCACCGGAAGGGTCGCCCTGGCGGCGAGGCAGGAACCATCGTGAGGGTCGGACGGGTTCTCATCACCGAGGATCAGATCGCGACCCGGCTCGCCGAGCTCGGCACGAGGATCACCGACGACTACCGCGGCAAGGATCTGCTGCTGGTGGCGGTGCTCAAGGGGGCCTTCATGGTGATGGCCGACCTGGTGCGCGCCATCCGTCTCCCAGTGGATATCGACTTCATGGCGGTCTCGTCCTATGGCGAGGCCACCCAGACCTCGGGTGTGGTGCGCATCCTCAAGGACCTCGATCAGGAGATAGCCGGCCGCCACGTGCTGATCGTCGAGGACATCATCGACTCGGGCTTGACGCTCGAGTACCTGCGGCGCAACCTCGAGGTGCGAGGCCCGGGGTCGCTGGAGATTGCCACGCTGCTGCTCAAGACCGGTATGCAGCGGGTGCCGATCGATGTCAAGTACGTCGGCTTCGACATCCCCCCCGACTTCGTGATCGGGTACGGCCTGGACCTGGTCGGCAAGATGCGCAATCTTCCCTACGTGGCCGTGATGGAGGAATAGGGTCGCCCGGCGCCCGGCGGATACGTTCGCGACAGGTCGTTGCTCTTGCCCATTGCTGATTGCTCCGCAGGTCGACTGCCCGAACGTAGAACATCGAAATCGCCGAGGCCCGTTGAGTGACGGATCCGACTTACCGATACGACGTCGATACCATGAGCCACCCGCCGCGCCCTGGCCGGCGGCACCGGAGATGATCGTGTGAGCAAGACAGTCAAGACCGTGCTCGTCTACCTCGTCATCGTGACGGTGGCGATCATGCTCGTCAACGCCTTCGTCAGTACGGCGTCGGCGCCGCAGGTGCTCACCCTCGACGAATTCGAGAACGAGCTCGACTCCGGCCACATCGCCTCGGTGGTCATCAAGCAGAAGTCCGACATCCTCACCGGCCAGTTCACCGAGGCCACCGGGGGTGGGACCTTCGAGACCTCGTTCCCCGACGGCTATGAGGGTGATCTCACCACCTTGCTGTTGAGCAAGGGCATATCCGTCGATTCCGAGTCGGAGAACCCCGGTCTCCTCCAGTGGTTCCTGGGAACGATCCTGCCCTACCTGCTGATCTTCGGGGTGTTCATCTTCATCCTCATGCAGCTCCAGGGTGGGGGAAATCGTGTGATGTCCTTCGGCAAGGCGCGCGCCAAGCAGGTCACTCGGGACATGCCCAAGGTGACATTCGCCGATGTGGCCGGCGCCGACGAGGCGGTCGAAGAGCTTCGCGAGATCAAGGACTTCCTCGCCAAACCGCAGAAGTTCCGGGCGATGGGCGCCAAGATCCCCAAGGGAGTGCTGCTTTACGGGCCCCCGGGCACCGGCAAGACGCTGCTCGCCCGGGCGGTCGCCGGCGAGGCCGGAGTGCCCTTCTTCTCGATCTCCGGTTCGGACTTCGTGGAGATGTTCGTCGGCGTGGGGGCCAGTCGGGTGCGCGACCTCTTCGAGCAGGCCAAGGCGCAGGCGCCGGCGATCATCTTCGTCGACGAGATCGATGCCGTCGGTCGCCACCGCGGGGCGGGACTCGGCGGCGGGCACGACGAGCGCGAGCAGACACTGAACCAGCTGCTGGTGGAGATGGACGGGTTCGACGTCAAGACCGGCGTCATCCTGATCGCCGCCACCAACCGTCCCGACATCCTCGATCCGGCATTGCTTCGCCCCGGTCGCTTCGACCGTCAGATCGTGGTCGATCGACCCGACATCAAAGGGCGCCGGGGAATCCTCGAGGTGCATGCCAAGGGCAAGCCATTCGCTCCCGACGTCGATCTCGACGTGGTCGCCAGATCCACTCCGGGGTTTACCGGCGCCGATCTGGCCAACACCATCAATGAAGCCGCCCTGCTGGCAGCGCGTCGCAACCTCGATGTGATCAACCAATCCGAGGTCGAGGAAGCGATCGATCGCGTCCTCTCCGGTCCGGAGCGCCGCAGCCGGGTGATGTCCGATGAGGAGAAGCGGCTCACCGCCTACCACGAGGGCGGGCACGCATTGGTGGGGCACGCGCTGCCCAATGCCGACCCGGTCAACAAGGTGACGATCATCCCCCGGGGCCGGATGGGCGGCTACACCCGCTCGTTGCCCAAGGAGGACAAGACCTACCAGCGCCGTTCCGAGATGGTCGACTCGCTGGCCAGGGCACTCGGTGGGCGCACCGCCGAGGAACTCGTGTTCAGCGATCCCTCCACCGGGGCCTACAGCGACATCGAGCAGGCGACCGAACTCGCCAGGGCGATGGTGATGGAGTACGGCATGAGTGACCGCCTCGGGCCGATGCGGTATGGCACCCATCAGGGCGAGGTGTTCCTGGGGCGCGACTACAACCGAGGCATCGACTACTCCGACGAGGTCGCCGCCCTCATCGATGAAGAGGTTCGCAAACTGATCACCCAGGCCCACGACGAGGCGCGATCGATTCTCACGACGCACCGCGACGCTCTCGATCGCCTTGCCGACGCCCTGCTCGAGCGGGAGACCCTCTACGAGTCGGACATCGTCGAGATCCTCAGCGACGTGCCCAAGTGGCAGCACGCCACCGACGGTTCGATGCGGATCCATCCCCCGGTCGGCCTCGCCCGGGGGACCGGCGTGGCCGCGGTGAACGCAGCCAGCGACGAGGGCGCGGTCTCCTGAGCCTGCGCCCCTTCCGGCCGGTGGTGCGTTGGGTGGTCGGTGCCGGCAGGGTGCTGACCAACGAGGAGCACACGCTGGTCATGGGTGTGCTCAACGTCACCCCGGACTCCTTCTCGGACGGGGGACAGTTCCTCGCATTCGATGCTGCGGTGGCTCACGGCGTGCAGATGACCGTCGACGGCGCCGATCTCATCGACGTGGGCGGCGAGTCCACGCGGCCCGGCTCGGAGGCCGTGCCGGCGGCGGTGGAGGTCGATCGCGTCGTCCCGGTGATCCGGGCGCTCTCCCGGGAGGGCGTCGTGGTCTCGATCGACACCTCGAAGGCGGAGGTGGCGGCGGCGGCGGTGGCCGCCGGCGCCGTGGTGATCAACGACGTCACCGCGCTGTCCGATCCCGAGATGGCCTCACTGGCGGCCGCCGCAGGTGTCGGTGTCGTCCTCATGCATATGCAGGGCACCCCACGCACCATGCAGGCCGACCCCCACTACGACGATGTCGTCGCCGAGGTGACCGGCTTTCTCGTGGACCGGGTCGCCGCCGCCGGTGCCGTTGGGGTGGAGAGGGATCGGATCGCCCTCGATCCGGGGGTCGGCTTCGGCAAGAACCTGGCCCACAACCTCGCTCTGCTCGGTCGCGGCGTATTGCAGCTGGCGGAGACCGGCCACCCGGTCCTGATCGGTGCCTCCCGCAAGTCCTTCCTCGAGCGCATCCTCGGCTCGTTGCCACCCGAGGATCGCGACCTGCCGACGGTGGCGGCGCATGCCCTCGCCATCGCCAACGGGGCCGCCATCGTCCGAGTGCACAACGTGGTCATGGGAACGCGTTCTGCGCGAGTGGCCGACGCTATCGTGCGAGGTCAGGACATCAGCAGATAATGACCGGCCTCCAACCTCGTGGCTTCACGTGGGTGATCGCTCGTCAACTCGCGGTTTCGGAGCGGATCGGGGGCTACGGCTTCCAACACCGCCGGGTGCGCCGGGAGGAGGAGATCACCTGGCTTCGCCATGCCGGTGTCAACGCGGTGCTCTCCCTGCTCGAAGGAAATCAGAATGTCGCCGCCTACGAGGCGGGTGGGATGCGGGCGTTTCGCGAGCCCCTGTTGGATCTCGAACCGCAGACGGTGACACGGGTGTTCCGGACCATGTCGCGGATCCTGGCGCTCCCCAAGACGACGCTCCTCGTCCATCGCGACATCATCGACGAAGCCGTGGCCGGCGTGTTGGCGGGCTATCTGGTTCACTCCCGTCGGGTGGCCGATCCGATCGTGGCCACCGCCCTCGTCCAGGAGATCCTCAAGCGCCCGCTCGGGCCGGAGGCACGGGCGATCATTCCCGAGTCGGCGGGGGCCTGACCTGCTTGCCGCCATCGGCCTGGGCTCGAACCTCGGAGACCGCGAGGCACACCTAGGCGCGGCGGTGGCGGGGATGGCTTCGCTGGGGAAGATCACTGCGGTGTCCTCGCTGTGGTCGACTGCCCCGGTCGGCGGACCACCGCAGGGTCCGTATCTGAATGCCGCTGCGCTCCTCGAGACCGTGATGGGTCCTCGCCCGTTGCTCGCCGCCTGTTTGGAGCTGGAACGAGCTGGCGGAAGGGTGCGGCGCGAGAAGTGGGGGCCGCGCCTGCTCGACCTCGACCTGCTCCTCTACGGGGACGCGGTCATCGATGCTCCCGGCCTGCGGGTGCCGCATCCGCGGATGACCGAACGCCGCTTCGTGTTGGCGCCTCTCGCCGAGGTGTGGCCCGACGTGGTGGTGCCCGGCCACGGGCCGGTCGGTGACCTGCTCGGTTCGGTGGCCGATCAGCAGGCGGAGGTGGTGGAGGGTCCAGTGTGGGCCGCACGCTCTCTCCCCCCTCGGGGGGGAGTCCCCGAGCGAAGCGAGGGGGAGGGGGGTATGTCTCCCCGGTCATGACGCCCGGGTCTGGGGACGGATTCCCTTCCTTGGCCTCGCTGAGGGCAGGAGGCGGTCCTTGGCGGTGCCACTGAGCCCCGGTCGGCCTGTCGCCCCGCCGGCGCCTACCCCAGTCCCCGCTGGTCCTGCTTCAGTGCGGTGTCCACTCCCACCGCGGAGGCGAACACGAGCAGGCGCAGAGTGCCCAGAAGGGTCGGGGACACGTCCAGTAGGTAGTCGTCGGCAGTGGTGAACAGGGTCTTGGCGAGACCTTCCCAGGTCTTGGTGATGCGTGCCACCTCTGCCCCGGTGACGTCGACGATCGAGAAGTTCCAGGCCCGCCAGTTCTCCGCCCTGATCTCCCCGATCTTGGCGTCGGCGGCATCGTGGAGCCCGAAACGGATCTTGCCGAACACGTTTTGCTGGCGGATCGTGCCCGCCAACGCGCCGGTGCCGTCGTAGACCTCGACGGTCGACTTGACGATCTTGCGGGGCCGGACCAGTTCGAGCACCTTGGACCCGTCGGCATCGTATGCGCCCAGCTTGTGGGTCATGAACTGGTCGAGAGAGCTGACGAAGCGAGCCACCTTCTTGAGTGTCGACTGGCCCTCTTGGCGGATGACTCCGATGTCGTTTCCGTCGACGTCGCGGATCTGGTATTCGTTGGTCAGCTCGATGAGCTTGGCCTTTTGGTTGATGACGATCTTGTCGTGTTCGAGGAGTGACATGGGACCACGGTAGTGAGGGCCGGCGGCTCGCCGTCGACCTTGCCTTCCCTCCTTCCTACGCTTGTGCCCATGCGGCCAGACGAGGTGGTGGGCAGCGCCCGGGTTGTGGACGCCTCCGGGTTCGGGTTCCCCGACTCCCGGCTGGTCGATGTCCGCGGGACGCTCGCCGAGGTGGGCCGGCTCTCGTGGTTCAACGTCTTCTTGGGCCGGGGGATGCTCGTCGTTCTCCCGAACGGCACCCGGTGGAGGGTGGGTGCAGCCGCCCGCAGTCGATGGGTGTGCCCGGTCGTCGTCGATGAACGCGGGGGAGCGGTCGCCCGGTGCGGCCCGGGCGACGCCAATTACGGCATCAGCACCAGGGAGCACGCCTACTCGCTGAACCCGGCAACGGGTGGCTCGCGGCGGGCGCAGCGATGGACGCTGCATGAATACGAGTCGGAGGTTGCCGTCTTCGAACGCCAACCGTTCACGGTCATGGCCGCCGAGCCGGTGGCGCTGGGTGTGGTGGTACTCGCCCGGGTGTTGTGCGCCTTCGGGGTGCTCGGTGAGCGCGACCTGATGCCGCGCATGCAGCCCCAGTAGCCGTCCTCCCGACCGCGCCAGGGTCCACCGTCCCAGGTCTAAGGTCTGTCCGTGCGCCCCTGGCTCCTGTCGCTCGATGTGACCTCCGTGATCGTCTTCGTGGCGGCGGGCCGCTCCAGCCACGGCGAGGATTCCTCGGCGAGCGGGTTCTTCCAGACGGCTGGCCCATTCCTCATCGGCCTGGCCGTCGGCTGGGTGATCATGCGGGCTTGGCGGCGGCCGGAGGCGATATCGATCGGGGTCGGGGTGCTCGCCGCCACCGTTGCGGTGGGGATGCTGCTGCGCCGCCTGGTGTTCGACGACGGCACCGCCGTGTCCTTCGTACTGGTCGCCGCCGCCTTCCTCACCCTGTTCCTGATCGGGTGGCGCGTCCTGGTCCGGCGCTTCGCGACGGACCTGTGACCTCTACATCTGATCTTCGATGGGCGCGTCGGCGCGTCTTGCCCATTACCAATTGCCAAATGCGTCTGCGGCCCCGCCCCGCGGGGCCGTAGACTCCCCCTCGTCTGGTACCCGCCAAGGACTGGAACACGCATGGACATCGTTCTCGTCGGCCCCGGCAGGGCCGGCACCTCGCTCGCCATCGCCGTGGAAGACGCCGGTCACCGCCTTCTCGGCGTGCTCGGGCGTGATCCTGCTCGGGCGGGCGAGGCAGCCTCCCGATTCGGCTGCCCGGTCCTCGAGTGGGACCGAGATCTCCCCGCCGCCGACCTCCTGCTGATCGCGGTGCGCGACGACGCCATCGGCGAGGTGGCGGCCCGGCTCGGAGGTCACGCCCCGGGGACCGGGGGAGCGGTCCATCTGTCCGGGCTCACTCCGGTCGATGCGCTGGCGGCGATCGGAGACCTGCCGCTCGGGTCGTTCCACCCGCTGCAGACGCTGCCGAATCCGGAGAACGGTGCGGCGCGGCTTGCCGGGGCGTGGATCGCGGTCACCAGCGAAGACGATCTGCTCGCCGACCGCCTCTTCGCGCTGGCGGCCTCCATCGGAGCCCACCCGTTCGAAGTGGCCGATGAGGCCAAGCCGCTCTATCACGCCGCCGCGGCTGCGGCCGCCAACTTCCCACTGGCGGCCTGGTCGATGGCGCGCCGCCTGTTCGAGGCTGCCGGGGTGCCGTTCGAGGTTGCCGGCCCATTGGTGCAGGCCGTGCTCGACAATGCCTTCACTCTGGGACCCGAGGCGGCCTTGACCGGGCCGGTGGCCCGCGGCGACGTCGGAACGGTCGCCGCCCAACTGGCGGCGGTGCGGGGTGCGGTGCCCGACCTGGAGGAGGATTTCGCCGCCATGGTGGTGGCGGTCGCCCGGGTGGCGGGCACCCTCGACGAGATCGGGCCGGCCCTCGCATGAGGATCGTCGACACGTTCGCCCGGGTCCGTGAGGAGCGTCGCGGTGTGGTGGCCCTGGTGCCGACGATGGGCTATCTCCACGAGGGACATACCGCATGTGTCGCCGCGGCTCGTAGGCGCGCCGACATGGTCGTGATGAGCGTCTTCGTCAATCCGCTTCAGTTCGACCGACCCGACGATCTGGCCCGGTACCCGCGCGATCTGGACCGGGACGTCGCCATCGCCGCGGACGCCGGCGCCGACGTGTTCTTCGCCCCTTCGGCAGACGAGGTGTATTCCACCGAGTCCCTCACCCGGGTGCAAGTGACGGTGGTATCCGCGGGGATGGAGGGGGCGCACCGCCCCGGCCACTTCGATGGGGTAGCAACGGTGGTCGCCAAGCTGTTTGCCGGCACGCAGCCCCACCTGGCCTGTTTCGGCCGCAAGGATGCTCAGCAGCTCGCCCTTGTCCGCCGGATGGCCGCCGACCTGTCGTTCCCGGTCGAGATCGTCGACGTTCCCACCGTCCGCGAGGAGGACGGTCTCGCCTTGTCGAGCCGCAACGTGTTCCTGGCAGACCGTGCCGCCGCCCTCGGCCTGTCCCGCGGGCTGTTCGCCGCCGCCGCGGCCGCCGCAGAGGGGGAGCGGTCGGCGACAGCATTGGAGACGGTCGTCGCCATCGAAGTCGCGGAACGGGGCGGGGATCTCGCCTACGTCACTCTCGCCGACACCGCCACCGCGCAGCCGATCCCGTCGCTCGACCGACCCGCCTTCCTGGCGGTTGCCGCTCGGGTTGGCGAAGTGCGGCTCATCGACAACGTCTTTCTGTACCCGGATGGGTCTGCCGATCTGGGAACCCGCCTCGACCACCAGTCGGTGCTGTACGAGGGGAGGGAGCGATGAGCCGGTTCAACTGTCGACTCTTGAGCGACGGGACCTTGGACCTTGGACATTGGACCTTGGAAGGCATCGCGAGCCGGCGCATTGCGCATTGTGAATAACGAATAACGAGGAACGAGAAACAAACATGCTCATCGCCATCGACGTAGGCAACACCCAGACAGTGATGGGTCTCTTCGACGGCCCCGATCTCGTCGACTCGTGGCGACTGTCCACGGTGCGGGACCGCACCGCCGATGAATATCGGCTGTTCTTCGCCGGTCTGTTGCGCCAGGACGGTTATCGCCTCGAGGACGTGGACGGGGTGGCGCTCGCCAGCGTGGTTCCGGCGGCGCGGGCGGCGATGGTGCAGGTCGCCGAAGACATGATCGAGGGCGACCTGGTGGTGATCGGTCCCGGGGTACGTACCGGGATGCCGATCAACATCGACAACCCGCGCGAGGTGGGGGCCGACCGGGTGGTGAATGCGGTCGCCGCGGCCCACAAGTACGGCACCCCGGTGGTTGCCGTCGACTTCGGGACCTCCACCAACATCGACGTGGTCGATGCCGGCGGTGCCTACGTCGGAGGCGCGATCGCCCCCGGCCTCGAGGTGTCCCAGAACGCCCTCATCCTCGCCACCGCGGCGTTGCGCGGGGTGGAGGCCACGCCGCCTCGCGCCGCCATCGGCCGCAACACGGTGGAGGCGATGCAGAGCGGCCTGCTCTACGGGCATGCCGGTCTCGTGGACGGCCTGGTCGAGCGCATCGTCGCCGAGGTCGCCGGGACTCCCGCGGTCGTGGCCACCGGGGGTCTGGCCTCTACCATCGTCCCCCACTGCCGGACGGTGTCCACGGTGGACGCCACATTGACACTGGACGGCCTCCGGCTCGTCTACGACATGAATCAGGAGTGACCATGGCGGAAGGGTCCGCCGAAGACCAGTCGGCCCTGGAGCGGATGCGCGAGGGTCGTCTCGCCAAGGTGGAGGCGATGCGGGCCGCCGGCACCGAGCCCTACCCGTACCGGTTCGAGCGCACCGCCCTCGCCGCCGATCTCCATGCCCGTTTCGACCACCTGGAGGCGGGCGCCGACAGCGGCGAGACCGTGACCGTGGCGGGGCGGCTGATGAACGTGCGCCAGATCGGCGGTCTCTCCTTCGCGGTGCTCCAGGACGGGTCGGGCCGGATCCAGCTGTTCGTCTCCGAGGACTTGTTGGGTGATCGCTACGCCGCGTTCGGCGAGCTCGACGCCGGCGACTGGGTGGGCGCCTCCGGCGAGATGGTCACCACCAAGCGGGGCGAGCTCAGTGTGCGGGTTGCCGAGTTTTCGCTGCTGGCCAAGGGGTTGCTCCCGCTGCCGGAGAAGTGGCACGGGTTGGTCGACGTGGAGAAGCGGCACCGCCTCCGCTATGTCGACCTCCTCGTCAACCCCGAGGCGCGCACCATCATGGAGCGGCGGATCGCCACGGTGGCGTCGCTGCGGTCCACGCTGGCGGACCGGGGGTTCGTAGAGGTGGAGACCCCGCTGCTTCACGAGATCGCTTCGGGCGGACTGGCAAAGCCGTTCGTCACCCACCACGACGCCCTCGGCATCGACGTGTACCTGCGAATCGCCATCGAGCTGCATCTCAAGCGCCTGGTGGTCGGTGGAATCGAGCGAGTGTTCGAGATCGGGCGGGTGTTCCGCAACGAAGGGGTGTCGGTGCGGCACAACCCCGAGTTCACCATGCTCGAGGTGTATCAGGCACTCGCCGACTACGGCGACATGGCCACCCTCACCGAGGCGCTGGTGTCCCAGGCGGCACTGGCAGTGGTGGGTGCCACCGAATTGACCTACCAGGGCAAGCCGCTGTCCCTCACCCCGCCGTGGGACCGGATCGGCTACTTCGACTCGGTCGCCGACGCCACCGGCGAGGCGTGGAGCCCCACCATGTCGGTGGACGACGCCCGCAAGCTGGCGAAGAAGGCCGGCGTCCAGGTCTCACTTCCGTGGGGCGTAGGCAAGATCGTCGCCGAGATGTTCGAGGCCCTGGTCGAGCCGACCCTGTGGCATCCGACGATCGTCATGGACTTCCCCAAGGAGATTTCCCCACTCGCCAAGGACCACCGCACGACACCCGGGCTGGTGGAGCGGTTCGAGGTGATCTGCACCGGCACCGAGTTGGCCAACGCCTTCAGTGAGTTGAACGACCCGGTGGAGCAGCGGCGTCGGTTCGAAGCGCAGGTGGAGGCGCGCAAGGCCGGTGACGAGGAAGCGCATCCCATGGACGAGGACTTCATCAGGGCCCTCGAGTACGGGCTGCCCCCCACCGGCGGCTTGGGGGTGGGGGTCGACCGGTTGGTGATGCTGCTCACCGACCAGTCGTCGATTCGCGAGGTGCTGTTGTTCCCGGCACTGCGCCCGGAGTGATTCTTCTCTCCCCCCTCCAGAGGGGAGTACCCGAGCGCAGCGAGGGGGCGGGATCTTCTCTCCCCCTTCAGGGGGGAGTACCCGAGCGCAGCGAGGGGGAGGGGGGTATGTCTCCCCGACTGAACGCGTTCGCTCTTGAGGACCAGACGCGTGTTGCCACGCGATCCGGTCTTCTCGGACGGACCCCCTCCGGCGTCTCGCTGGCGCTCGGCGCCACCGACGGGCGGGGCCGCCGCCGATCCGTTGAGCGACAATGGCGCACGATGTCCGATGCCTGCCGTGACTGCATGCGCTGTGGCGAGTCCTCCGCCGAGGATCTGCGCATCGCCGGTTCGGATGGCGAGCCGACCCCCGAACCCGAGCCGCCCTGCTCCCAGTGTGGTCATCCCCTCTCGTGGCACGCCCTGGCGGGGCACCCTCGGGAGGCGCGCCGGCGACGAATGGGCCGAGACCTCTCCGTCGCGCCTACGCCCGTTTGAGGTGCGGTGGCTCGACGCCGACCTCGACTGACGCCGATCCCCCCTGTGACCCGGGCGGCTTCCCGCGGTGGTGCGAGATGGGCGAGTGTGACTGGGATCGGCTGAGCTCCGCAAGCTACCGCCGCAACCCGCTCATCGGGCGGTGACCGGCCTCAGGCGAGCCAGGCCCGCATCGCCGCGGTCGCCTCGTCCACGTCGAAATGCTTGGGATCGAAATCCGGGCCGACCCATGCGCGGATCTCCTCGGGGTCGGGGCGTGTTGGGTTGGCCAGGAGTTCGAGGATCTCGCCGTAGCCCCACGGCCCGCCGCAGTCTTCGGGCGGGCATGCCCGCCTCCCCGCCAGGCACAGCGGGTACTTCACGGTGCGATCGGGCAAGGTGATCCCCTCGATGAGCAGGTCGTGCTCCCAGCCGTCGCCGAAGTCGTATTCGTACCGCAGCCTCGAACCGACGACCGTCAGCGCCTTGCCCACCGAGATCCGATCCTCGTCGAGGAAGCCGAGGTCGTCCCACTCCGGGTCGGGCATCCCGTAACGGGTGTCGCCTATTTCGAACACGTGGAGGTGGCTGTCGGTCCAGCCCATCGCCGCCAGGAGCACGATGGAGAGCTCGCCGAGGGTGAGGTATGAGGGCACGACGATCCGGCGCCAGATCGGCGGCTTCACGTTGCGGAGGGTGACCTTGAGCTGATGGACGGTGGAAGCCATAGCGGTTCTCCTCGGCGTCGCGGAAGTGCGCAGTGCGGGAATCATCGCACTTGGAGTGACGCCCGGTACCAAGAGGCCCCTCGCCGGCTCTCCTGAGCGCGCTCCGCGCCGAGGGCCTGTGGCCCCCGGTCGTTCCCAGCCCGGTGCTGATCGAGGCGCTCCACGGCGACGCCCGGGACGCCCTGGCCAACCGCTTTCTCAAGACGTGTGAGATCGTCGAGGACATCCCGGAGACGCTTGTTCGACGGGCCGCTTCGCTGCGCACCGGGGCGCACCGCGGTTCCGCAATCGACGCCCTGGTCGTGGCGTCCGCAGAGCCCGGGGGATCGGTTCTCACTTCGGATCCGGGCGATCTCGCCGCCTTGGCAGCACACGCCCATGACGTCCACATCGAAGGGGTCTAGAACCCGAGCGGGTGGCACGGAATCACTCCGGCCGAGAGACGTACTCCCCACCGATTCGGCGAGATTTGGGTAACGGATCCGACTACGGCCATTTCGTGGAGGTGCTCGTGGAGGGCACCCAGTGGGTCGAGTGCGCTCGAATCGGGTCGAGGCAGTACATGCTGGCGCCATCTCACTCGTGTATCCGTAACTTGGGTGATATCATCCAAGTTATGAGTAGAGAGACTCCGTCGCTACTCCCGGTCCTGCGTTCTCAGCAGCAGGGGGAGATCCTTGCCCTGATCTTCGCCGGCGAGGACCTGAGCCCAACCCAGATCGCCGAACGCACCGGGTTCCCCTATGCATCGGTCCACCGGGAAGTCCAACGGGCCGAAGAAGCCGGTCTCGTGGTGAGCAGGCGCATCGGGCGAACCAGGCTGATCTCGCCCGACCCCGACAGCCCGTACCTCCCCGACTTGGGGCGGGTGTTCGTGCGCGCCTTCGGGCCGCCGTACGTTCTCGCCGATGCATTGCGAGACGTCGGTGGCGTCGAACGGGCGCTCCTCTTCGGATCATGGGCAGCGCAGGCCACCGGCCATCCGACCGGGCGGCCCGTCGCCGACCTCGATCTCCTCATTCTCGGTGAACCCGATCGCGACGACCTCTACGCCGCAGTGGCGGTAGCCGAGGCCCGGCTCGGCCGGCCGATCCAGGTGGTCGTGCGGGAGCCGAACTGGTGGGAAGCCGGTACGGGTGCGTTCCACGACAATGTGACTTCGAGCCCGGTGGTCGAGCTCATGCAAACGGACCGAGACGGCGGTTGATCCGCCGAGAGCCGTCGACCGCACCGGTGGCCGTGTCGATCGCCCATCTCGCATCGGCAGGAGTGATCTCGGGCGCGCCCGGGTCGAAGTACTGGGCGGCGTGACGAGTGCGGCGAAAGCGCTCGAACGTCGGTTTGGCGAATACCGCGACCTGGTCGGAGAACTGAGCTGACACCGCATCCTCGACCGTGACATGCGAACCCTCGCCACCGGTCGAGCGCAGGGCCTGGCGTGCCAACAGCGACTCGGCGCTCATCCGGTAGGCGTCGTAGGCGTTGACGAACGCTCCACTCACATCACCGCCCGTGAGGGCGGCTCGGGCGGTCGAAAGGCGAGCCGAGGCGCGTTCCAGGATCGCCTCGGCCGTCACGGCCGCGCCGCTTGGATCGAGTTGCTTGAGGCGGCCGACCTCGAGCAGATACTCGACCGTCGTCCGGCCGGAGTTCCGAGACATGGGCGGACCGTATGGAGCAGGTATGACACGGCCGGGTGAGTGCGAACGCCGCCTGCCCTCTTCTCTTCCGGGCGAGCTGAACGATCGAGAAGACGAGCTACCGCTCCTGCCGCG
>MELR01000030.1:602-763 GCA_001767695.1 Actinobacteria bacterium RBG_16_68_21 | reverse complement strand
CCACCCGCAAAGGGGATGGCGAGCCACATGAGATCTCTCTATGTCGTCGCCGGCGGCATCCTCGGTGCCCTGGCCCGTTGGGGCATCGAGTCGGCGTTCCCTGCGGTCCCCCCCGCCTTCCCCTGGGGGACGCTCATCGTCAACGTCACCGGCGCCCTCGG
>MELR01000030.1:0-536 GCA_001767695.1 Actinobacteria bacterium RBG_16_68_21 | reverse complement strand
CGGGATCGGCCTGTTCGGCTCGTACACCTCGTTCTCCACGATGGCGTTGGAAGGGGTGCGGCTCATCGACACCGGCCGTCTCGGCCTCGCCGCCGCCTATTGGATGGCAACCTTGGTGTTCGGGCAGGCGGCCGGGGTGTACGGGATGTGGCTGGGCAGGCTGGGACGCACAGAGAGGAGCCGTGATGAGTCTCGCCGGTGAGGGCAAGCTGCTGCGGATACTGATCGGGGAGTCCGACCGCTGGGACGGCCGGCCCCTCTACGAGGCCCTCGTCTACAAGGCGAGGGAGATGGGCATGGCCGGGGCGACGGTGCTGCGCGGCATCGAGGGATTCGGGGCGTCGAGTGTGGTGCACACCGCTCGAATCCTCCGGCTGTCGGAGGATTTGCCGATGGTCATCGAGATGGTGGACACCGCCGAGAACGTCGACCGGTTCCTCGATGCCACCGAGGAGATGATCCGCGATGGTCATCGAGATGGTGGACACCGCCGAGAACGTCGACCGGTTCCTCGATGCCACCGAGGAGATGATCCG
>MELR01000029.1:5317-14907 GCA_001767695.1 Actinobacteria bacterium RBG_16_68_21 | reverse complement strand
GAGTGCTCCCAGTCGGCGAGCAGTGCCCGCAGCGCCGAGACGAACGACAGCGGCTGATCGAGGAGCAGGTGGTGGTGGGCTTCGGGGATGGTGACCACCGGGGAGAGCCTTCCCATCAGCTCGTACATGTACACCGCGGTGTCCTCGGGCACCACCACGCTGTGCTCGCCCCGGAGTACCGCCACCCGGCAACGCACCGAAGCCAACTGATCGTTCATGGCGACCATCGTGTGGGTGAACAGATGGGGGTCGAACTTCCACGTCCACCCCGCAGGGGCGTGCCGCAGGGAGTGCAAGGCGACCCGGTCCAGCATCCACGGCTCCGGGTCGGGCTGCGGGGGAACGAGCCGGAAGTGGGTGAGCGCGGTCTCCAGATCGGAGTACACGCCGGGACTGCGGAAGGCGCGGCCCCGCGTTCCCTCCTCCGACTCCGGCGCCGGGCGCCGCACCGGTGCGTCGACGATCACCGCCCCGGCCAGCCGGTCGCCGTGGGTCGCCGCGGTCTGAATCGCCACGAGCCCTCCCAGCGAGTGGCCGATGACGACCGCCGGCCCGGGGAAGCCCGCAGCCGCGGCGACCGCCACCACCTCCTCCGCCCACAGGACGTGCGAGTAACGCTCCCGCCGGCCACTGTCCCCGTGGCCGCTGAGATCGAGGGCGGCGACGTGGTACCACTGCGTGAAGAGCGGAGCGATGTGCGCCCACCATTCGACGTGAGCCGCCCCGCCGTGGACGAACACCAGACCCGGATTGCCCTGGGTCCCCCACTCGACCATGTTGATGGGGCATCCGGCGACGTCGATCTCTCGGTTGCGGCGTTCGGCGGCCAGCGCTCTGGTGAACCAACCGGGGGCAGTCATGAGAGCTGCTCCCAGGCACGGCCGAAAGCGATCGCCATCACTGCTTCGGGATACGGCCCGCCCTGTTGTGCGGCGGCGGCGGGGGTCATTCCCTGGTCGCGTCGTTCCCGGGCGAGCCGGGCCACCTCGGCGATCTCCTCGTGCTGGGTGGCGACGAACCCCGCGTCGACCGCGGCTCCGTGGCCGGGGATCACGACCCCTCCCGCCAGAGCAAGCAGGGCGTCGTCGGTGTCGGGCCACTCCAACGGGAAGGCGTCGTTGTACGCCGGCGGGGCCCCTTGCTCGACGAGGTCCCCGGCGAACACGACATCGGCATCCGGCACCGCGATCACGATGTCGTTGTCGGTGTGGCCCCGGCCGAGGTGTCGCATCTCCAGCTGTCTTCCCCCGAAACTCACGGTCACCTCGGAGGTGAACGTGAACTGGGGCGGGGTGATCACTACCTCGTCGAACATCTCGGCGTTGTCCGGCGCCATCTCCTTGACCAGGGCGCGCATCGCCTCCCCGCCGGTGCGCAGTACCTCGGCGCACCGGGCGTGCCCCCAGATGTCGGCGGCGGCAAACATGGCGTTCCCGAACGTGTGATCCCAGTGATGGTGAGTGTTGATGAGCCACTTGACGGGGAGCCCGAACCCCTCGAGGTCCCTGGCCAGCTCCCGGCCCTGGACGTGGTTCGCCCGGGAGTCGATCACGGCGAGTCCACCGTCACCAACGACGACGCCGATGTTGAGGTCGAGCGAGCGGTAGCGGCGGGCGAATACCCCGTCCCCGTGCTCGATCCAGTCCGCGGGCATGGCTGCAGGCTATCCGGTGTGACGAGCCCGGCGTTCGAGCACTTTACGATCCCCGCCCATGCCGCTGTCTCTGACACTGCTCGGCGCCGGCCTGATCCTGCTCACCGTGGGCGCCGACCGCTTTGTTGTCGCCGCCGCTCGCCTCGCCGGGGCACGCGGGGTGGTCGCCCATCTTGATCGGGGCCCTGGTGGTCGGGCTGGGGACCTCGGCACCCGAGTTGCTGGTGTCGACGCTCGCCGCCACCCGGGGACAGCTCGATCTCGCCCTGGGCAACGTCGTCGGGTCGAACGTCGCCAACGTCACCCTGGTCCTCGGCACGGCGGCTCTCATCACGCCGATTGCATCCCGCATCAACACCGTGCGGCGTGAAGGGTTGATGATGTTCGTGGCACTCGTCGTCCTGGCCGCGCTCCTGTGGAACCTATCGCTGTCGCGATTGGAGGCCCTGGGCCTGGTCGCCGGGATGGCGGTGGCGGCACTGCTGGGAATCTCGTGGGCGCGGCGCGACGATGCCTCCGGGCGCGCACCGGAGATGGTGGCTGTTGCCTGGCGGGGTTCGGTCCGCCGTGAGGCGTTCGTCGGAGCCGCCACACTGGCAATGACCGTCGTTGGCGCAGATCTCCTGGTGAGGGGAGCGTCACGCCTGGCCGAGAGCGCCGGGATCTCATCGGCCTTCGTCGGGTTGGTGATCGTCTCGGTGGGCACCTCGCTCCCAGAACTCGCCACGGCCTTGCTGCTCGGCGTCTTTGCTTCGTTTGTCGCCTTCGTGGCCTGACCGGCGTCACGACCCCGCGATGTGGCGGCGCGGTGATCGGGGCCCGAACCGGGGAGGCCTGATTCCCGCATGGTGGAGCAACCTGATCACCCGGGCGCGATGTGGCCGGAACCCGTCGAGCAGTTCGAGCATGCGGGCGTCGTCGGCGCGCGCCTCGCCGGCAAGTGCCCAGGCGACCCCGTTGGGAAGGTTGTAGTCGCCGACCGGCACCGCATCGGCGTCTCCGAGGGCGATCGATCCGATCTTGCCGGCGGTCCACGCACCGATCCCGGGAACCGCGGTGATCCGGTCATAGGCGTCGGAAAGCGGCATGGCCGCAGCTTCCTCGAGCCGTCCGGTGTGCCTTGCCACCCGGATGAGGGTCTCGGCGCGGGTCCGTTCGATTCCCCACTCGTGAAACGCCGTGTACCCGAGACCCGCCAGCGTTTTGGCATCCGGGGGGAGTGTCAGCGGGCGGGGACCAGGGGCGGCCTCGCCGAGAGCCGCCGCCATCCGCAGGTAGGAGCCTCGGGCATCGTCGCCCACCACCTTCTGGCCGATCACCGTGCGGACGAGCGCCTCGACGACGAGGCAGGTGCGAGTGATCCGGATCCCGGGGAACCGACGCACCAGGCGGCGCACCAGGGGATGGGTGGGATCGAATCCGGCAGGGTCGTCTTCGGCTCCGCAGATCGCCGAGGCGTGTTCCACCAGCCAGTCGGCGCCCGCTCCCCACGCCTCGGCCGTGATCGGGTCGCTTCCGGCGAAACGAATCGTGCCGGGGCCGGCTGGGGTGTGGGTCGCCCACCAGGCGGCGTCGCCTTCCCAGGCGACCGAAGGGTCACCGGGCCCGACTCCGAAAGAGCCGATGGAAGCCGCGAGATCCACCGGAGCGATCGACGAAAAGGTGCGAGAGGGCACGAGGGGGAAGATATCGTCGCCCGTCGCCCGTCGCCCGTCGCCCGTCGCCCGTCGAGGGCGTGGCGAGCGGGGACGCCTTTCTGTCAAAGGTCCAAGGTCGGAGGTCCGTCCTGCCAATCGCCATTGCGCATTGCGCTTTGGGAATCACGCCCCGCGTAACGCCTCTCGCCCAACCAGATACTCTCCCCAGCGATGACCCACTACGAGCGCCTGTCCTTCCTCGACAACACGTTCCTGGCCATGGAGGGACCGAACAACCCGATGCACGTCGGGGGCACGCTCGTGTTCGATGAGGGCACCTTGCGCACCGGTGACGGGGGGCTCGACATCGAAACGATCCGGCGGTTCATCGGCGCCCGGCTCCAGCACGTGCCGCGCTACCGGCAGCGGCTGCAGTGGATTCCCATCGAGCGGCACCCAGTGTGGGTCGACGATGCCCACTTCGATCTGAGCTATCACGTCCGGCACACCGCGCTGCCCCACCCGGGGACGGAAGCCCAATTGGAGGAGTTTGCCGGCCAGGTACTCAGCCAGCATCTCGATCGCGCCAAGCCGCTGTGGGAGGTGTGGGTGGTCGAGGGCATTGTGGGCGACAGGTTCGCGCTCGTCTCCAAGGTGCATCACTGCATGGTGGACGGCGTGGGCGGGGTCGACCTGCTCAATGTGCTGCTCACCCCCTATCCCTCCGACGACGTCGGCGAGCCCGACGCCTTCGACCCCAGGCCGGCTCCGTCCGCGGGTCAGCTCCTTGCCGACGAGACCGCCCGCCGGATCAGGGCGCCCTTCCAGGCCGCTCGCAGCCTGCGGCGGTTCGTCGAAGGCACCAAAGAGCTGAGCGCCGACCTGCAGCATCGAGTCGCTGCCATGACCCATTCGGCGCGATCCGGATGGTTTTCCCGGGCATCCGAAACCCCGCTGAACCGGCGCATCGGTCCGAATCGCCGCATCCACTTCCTGGCCTCCGACCTCGAGCAGGTCAAGGAGGTGAAGAGAGCCACCGGGGGAACCGTCAACGATGTCGTGATCGCCGCGGTCGCCGGTGCGGTGCGCTCCTTTCTCACCGAGGACCGCGAGGTCGATGTGGCCGGGCTCGACTTCAGGGCGATGGTGCCGGTATCGATCCGCCAAGCCGATGAGGACACCCCGGGAAACCGGGTGACCATGTGGCTGATCGACCTGCCGATCCAGGAGCCGGATCCCCTCTCCCGGTTGCGCGCAGTCACCGCGGCGACGGCGCATCTCAAGGAGACGGATCAGGCCTTGGGCGCTTCGCTGCTGACGCAGGGGGCGTCGTTCACTCCCTCCACCTTGTTGTCGGTGGCCGCCCGGGTTGCGGCGGCCACCGCCCGGCCTTTCAACATGACGGTCACCAATGTCCCCGGGCCCCAGGTGCCGCTGTACCTGATGGGTTGCCGACTCGCCGGCATCTTCCCGATGGTGCCGCTGTGGGTGAACCATGGTTTGGGCGTGGCGCTCTTCTCCTACGACGGCATGCTCAATTGGGGGTTCTCCTCCGATCGGGAGTCTGTCCCCGACCTCGCCGGCTTTGCCGATCACGTACGCGACGAGCTCGACGAACTGAGCCGGGTGGCGACCGGAGCGTGAGTCGGCGATGAGACGGGTCGTGGTCCCGCTGGCCGCATTGGTACTGGCGGCGTGCGCCCCCGGGGTACGCGAGGCACAACCGTTCGCGGGAGTGTGGACCTCCGACGGCTTCGGGATCTACCTCGACGTCCACGGCGGAGACGTCGACCTCTACGAGTACAGCCGGGCGCACTGCGCCTTGGTATACGGCGGGGGCGCTCGCGGTATCTCGACGGTGCTCGGCTTCGAAGGCGGGAGACTGGTGCTCACCGACGCGGGAAGGGTGATCCACCTCGACGCGCTCGAGGCGCTTCCTGCGGCGTGTGCCGAGGAATACCGCAGCACGGATCCCGGGCGGATCGTCGCGGTGACGGCGGCCACCATGGAAGAGCTGTACCGGCCGGCGCTCGACGACCAGTGGGAAGACCGCCTGGCGTCCGTGACCGAAGGACTCGCCTTCGATGCGCAATCTGCGGCAACGACATTCCGGGCCCTCACCGCCCTCCTCGCTCCCCTCGATGATCCCGGGGTCCGGTTGGCGGTCGATGACCCGACGCTCTGGAATGGGGTGTGGTCGGCGGGGGCGGGTCCATTCGCCGGCCGGGAGCCCTACCTGCCACCCGGCCTGGAGGCGTCGACTGTTGGCGGGGACGACGGGATAGTGGTTGGCAGGTTCGGCTCGGTGGGCTACCTCGGGCTATCGCGGCTGGGCGGGTTCGCTGAGGACGACGAGGGGAGCCAGCGGGTGCTCGCTGCCGAGCTCGACTCCCTGCTCGCCGAGTCGGCCTCGTTGATACTCGACCTCCGCGGGGCATCCTCCGGCCGGGCGGTGGAGGCGATGCTGATCGCCAGTCGCTTCGTCTCCGAGGAGCTGCTGGTGGGGACGCAGATGATCGGAGCTACCCCGGCGGGAGCGGTCACGGTCCGCCCGACAGTCTCGGCACCCTTCGTAGGCCGGGTCGCGGTCCTGGTCGGTCCCGGGAGCGCCGGGGCGGCGGAGATGCTCGTCCTCGCCCTGCGCGGCCTTCCCGCCGTCACGGTTGTGGGCGAGCCGACGGCGGGGTCGCCGACCCCTCCCTTGGCGCGCTACTTGCCCAACGGATGGTCGTTGGGGGTGCCGGCTCTCGACCTGGTGACCCCCGACGGGAGGGCTTGGTCGGGGACACCGATTCTGCCGGGGATCGAGGCCGCCACGGCCGCCGATGATCTGGACGGAGGCTCCGACCCGGCGCTCGAGCTGGCCCTGGACCTGCTCGGCTAGCCCCAGCCGCGATCGCCGATCGCCACCAAGTACCCCTTGAGCGTTCCCACGACGATGACTCCCTCGGGACTGATCGCGGGAGATGCCAGGATCGAGTTCCCGGTCTCGCACGCCGACGCGTCGAACCCGGCGGGGAAGCTCCCGCTGGTGCTGGTCTCGTTGCTCAGGTAGATGCTCCAGGCGAGCGTCTCGCTCGCCAGATCGACGGCGTAGAGCCCGCCGTCGTTGCGGGGGATGATCGCCTGGCCATTCACCACGAGCGGCGACGGCCAGTGTGCCTGGCAGTAGACCCCGGTCTCGATCGCATTGCGCGTCTCGCCGGTCTCCAGGTCGATGGTGACCAGGAAGTTCGAGTAGGCCTCGCCGTACACCAAGTAGGCGCCCACCACTGCCGGAGAGGAGCGGACGTTGGCCCACGTCGACGTCTTCAGTCCGGCGACATCCGAGGCGCGCCACTTCAACGTGCCGGTGGCCTTGTCGAGCGCGGCGAGCGCCGGTTCGCTGTAGACGTCGCTGCGGACGAAGCCGATGATCACCATGTCGTCCACGATGGTCGGCGCGGCGAATATGCGTGCCTGCCCGGCATCCCTTCCTTGACTCTGCACCTTCACCCGCCACAGTTCTTCTCCGGTGAGGTCGACGGCGAGGACCTCGTGGTTCTCGCCCGCCATGACGATCATCGATCCGTCTGAGGCAGCTCCCCCGCGTACCGCACCGTCGACGGTCACCTGCCACCGGCGGGTCCCGGTCTTCGGGTCGAGGGCGGTGACGTGCCCCGACCCGTCGCCTACGATCACCATACCCCCCACGGGGAGCGGGTTCCCGTAGGTGGGAGCACCGAGATCGGCGCTCCAGATGCGCTCTCCGTCGCGGGCGGTGATCCCCCATACCCGTCCCTCGTCACCGGTGGCGATCACGACCCCGTCGGAGAAGGCGACACCGTTGACGTCCAACTCCGTCCCGTAGAACCAGTTCTGCCGGCCCGTTGCCAGGTCGAGTGAGTAGATGCCGTCGCGTCGGTCGGCGGTGAACTGCGCGACGCCGGCACTTCCGATGTAGACGCTCCCGTTGTCGATCACCGGGTTGTTCAGCCAGCCCTGGACACCGATCTCGGTGCGCCAGAGGATCTTCGGACTGGCGATCGTGTTGGTCGCGTAACAGCCCTGGCGGCTGGGAGAACCCTGGAACATGTCCCAACCGTCGGCGACCTCCTTGCAGTCGAGGAATTCGCCGCTCGCCAGATCGAGGGCATCCTGGTTGCCGCTGCCCGCGGGCAGCAGCAACGTGGGAATCGTGGCGTCCTCGAGCGTCAGGATCCGGCCGGCACTCTGATCGGCATCGCGAAATCCGAACCACCACACCGAAACCGCCAGCACCGCGATGGCCAGGGCGGGGAGGAGAATCCGGGAGAGCCCGGGCCGCCCTTCGAACCCGGCGAAGTCGCGGCGGCCGCGTCGACCGTCGGAGAAGAACGAGACGTATTCGCGGCGTGGCATTGCTCGCGGAGAGGGTAGGACGGTTGTGCGGATGGGGGACGCTTCCCGTCGCCCGGTCGCCCGGTCGCCCGTCGCCCTTCGCCCTTCGCCCTTCGCCTATCGCTCATCGCCTGATACGTATCGCGTATCGCCGCCCCCTTCTCGCCCAGTCCTCAATACGCTTGCTCCGTGATCTCCAACTCCGAGGTGGCCAGCCATCTCTACGAGCTCGCCAAGCTGACCACCCTCGCCGAAGGCAACAGCAACGCCTTCCGGGTTCGGGCCTACGAGACAGCGGCCCGGACGATCGACGGTCTGGTGGAACCGGTGGCGGAGATGACCGCCGAACAGCTCACCGCCCTCCGGGGGGTGGGCCCGAGCACGGCGAGCAAGATCCGGCAGCTGATCGACACCGGGACGATCGAGCGGCTCGAAGAGCTGCGGTCCCGGTTTCCTCCCGAGTTTGTCGAGCTGACGACAGTTCCCGGCATCGGTCCGAAGACCGCAGTAATGCTGCGCGACGAGCTGGGTGTAACCGGGGTGGGCGGACTCAGGGCGGCTCTGGAGAGCCATACGCTGCGCGAGCTCCCCGGCTTCGGTGCCAAGACCGAAGAGAACATCCTCGCCGCCCTCGAGCGACTCGGGGTCGGCGGCAAGCAGCGTCGCACGCCGATCATCGAGGCGATGCGAGTCGCAGGCGACGTCTGCAACGCGCTCTCTCAAGTTCCCGGCGTAAGGCTCGCCGAGCCGATGGGGAGCTTGCGGCGTTTCCGGGAGACCACCGGTGACGTCGACGTGATCGTCGTGAGCACGGGAGATCCAGAGGCGGTGATGGCCCGGTTCGTCGAGATGCCGGTGGTGCGCGAAGTCGTCGGGTACGGCGCGCGGAAGTCGGCGATCGTCAGTGCTTCCGGACTGCAGATCGACGTGCGAGTGGTGGAACCCCATCAGTACGGCTCGGCGGCGATGTACTTCACCGGCTCCAAGGCTCACAACATCCGCTTGCGCCAGATGGCGATTGACCGGGGGTGGATCCTCAACGAGTACGCCCTGGCAGAGGCGGACGGCGGGGCAGTCATCGCTTCGCGTACCGAACAGGAGGTCTACGCCGCCCTCGGTCTGCCGTGGATCTCGCCGGAGATCCGGGAGGATGCCGGGGAGATCGAAGCGGCCCTCGCCGGATCCCTCCCCGATCTGGTCGAGGAGAAACACCTGCGGGGCGATCTCCACGTGCACACCTCGCTGAGCGGGGACGCCCGCGATTCGCTGCCCACGATGGTTGCCGCGGTGGCCGCCCGGGGATATCGGTATTGCGCCATAACCGATCACGGGGAGGACCTGGCGATCAACGGCGCCAGCCGCCAGCAGCTGCTTGCCCAGCGTCGATCGATCCAACGGCTCCAGGTGAAGCATCCGGATCTGGTCATCCTGCAGGGCCTCGAGCTCAACATCGGCCGGGGCGGCTCCATCGACTACGACGCCGAGTTCCTCGTCGGCTTCGGATTCGGTGTGGCCAGCGTCCACAGCCACTTCGGCCTCTCCGCCGATCAACAGACGGCGCGGGTGATCGCCGCCATGGAGAATCCGGCGGTCAACGTGATCGGGCATCTCACCGGCCGTCGTATCGGCAAGCGGCCGGGAATCGACCTCGATATCGGCGCGATCCTCACCGCCGCCGAGCGCACCGGGTGCGCGTTGGAGATCAACTCACACCTCGACCGGCTCGATGCTCCCGCCGAGGTACTACGCGCCGCTGCGGACCGCCGGGGGGTGGTGTTCGCCATCAGCACCGATGCCCACGACGCCGGCGAGCTGGCGAACGCCGCCTGGGGGGTGCGGCACGCTCGGCGTGGTTGGGTGCCCAAGGATCGGGTGGTCAACACCTGGGCACCGGCCAGATTCCTCAAGTGGGTGGAGAAGAAGAGGCGCGGATAGGTCGC
>MELR01000029.1:407-5273 GCA_001767695.1 Actinobacteria bacterium RBG_16_68_21 | reverse complement strand
TCTCCCGTCGCCCGGCTCCCGTCGCCCGGCTCCCGTCGCCCGGCTCCCGCAAGACTCCCCTTGCCGGGATTCGCTCATCGCCTTTCGCCCATCGCCCTACCTCATCGCCTATCGCTCCTGGCTCCTCGTCCTGCCCGCGCGAGTGACGCGATGGCCCCTACGCTGCAAACCATGGAGACCCCCGAGGATCGCATCGCCCTGTTCATCGACTTCGAGAACCTTGCCATCGGCGCACGCGAGGACCTCAACGGACACAAATTCGATCTCAAGCCGATCGCCGACGCGCTCGCCGAGCGGGGCCGCGTCGTGGTGCGCCGGGCCTATGCGGATTGGAACCTCTTCGAGGAATTCCGCCACATGCTCGCCGAGCAGCACGTCGAGATGATCGAGATCCCGCAACGCAAGGGAATGAGCAAGAAGAACGCCGCCGACATCAAGATGGCGGTCGATGCCATCGAGCTGTCCTTCGAGCGGGACTACGTGACGACTTTCGTCATCGCCACCGGCGACAGCGATTTCACCCCGCTCGTTCACAAACTGCGCGAGCTGAACCGCCGGGTGGTCGGCATCGGGTTGCGGGCATCGACATCTGCGATGCTCCCCCCGGCCTGCGACGAGTTTCTCTTCTACGAGTCGCTCGAAGGGGTCGAGGCTCCCCGAGCCAAAGAGCGCAAGAAGCGGTCTGATGGCGGAGCTACCACCTCGGCTCCTCCGGTGCCGTCTTCGGACACAGCCGAGCTCGAGCGGGTGATAACCCAGACGCTCGCCGGTCTGCAACGTTCCAGTGACGGCGTGGTTCTGGCGAGCGGGCTGAAGAGAGCCCTGCTCCGCAAGGATCCGACGTTCTCCGAGGCCGACCATGGATTCCGCGCCTTCGGCGAACTGCTGCGACACCTGGAGGGCAAGGGCGTGCTCGACCTCACCGAGGGCCCTGCCCGGGGCGATCCCGAGGTCACCTTCTTCGAAGCCGGTGGCCAGGAGGAGCACGGATTCGATCTCCTCCGCAAAGTGGTCGCCGGACGGGGCAAGCCGGTGCCGCTCTCCGGGCTGAAGGACGCCATGCGCAAGGTCGACTCTTCGTTCACCGAGAAGGCCTTCGGTTACGGCGGCTTCCTGCAGTTCTCCAAGGCCGCCGCCGCCCGGGGCGTGGTGGACATGGACTGGTCGGACGAAGCCGAGGACTACCTCGTGTCCATTCCCGGCTGAGTGCGCCCGATCGCACTGATCAGGGAGGTCGGGGAGTCCTTCGCCCACTGCGTAACCTCCAAGCCCGCCGTGCCCCCACTCGATCCGCGCTTGGCGAGGCGGCAGCATGGGGGGTACGCGGCGGCACTAGCCGCCGGAGGGTTTGAGGTGCGCCGAGTCCCCGCCGACGAGTCCCATCCCGATGGGTGCTTCATCGAGGACGCGGCGATCGCCTGTGGGGAGTCTGCTCTGCTCACCCGGCCGGGCCACCCGTCCCGGCGCGGTGAGGTGTCGGCCGTTGCCGCGGCACTCGGCGACCTGGTCGAGGTCGATCGGGTACAAGGCGAGGCCACCCTCGATGGAGGGGACGTGCTGCAGATGGGGACCGTGGTGTTCGTCGGAGTGGGCCGACGAACAAATGCGGCCGGGGCCGATCAACTGGAGCGGTTCTGCTCGCCGCGGGGGCGTTCGGTGATCAGGGTGCCGGTGGGCGACTCCCTTCACCTCAAGTCGGCCGTCAGCGCTCTCGACGCCGAGACACTCCTCGTCCACCGTTCCGTGCCCGATCCCGGGGTGTTCTCCGGTGTCCGGATGGTCCTCGTCGGTGGAGACGAACCCGAGGCGGCCAACGTCGTCCGTCAGGCAGACGGGGTGATTCTGGTCGCATCCCATCACGAGCCGACCGCGGAACTGGTGGCGGGCCTGGGGTATTCGGTCGATTCGTGCGACATCGGTGAGTTCGCCCGGGCCGACGGCGGACTCACCTGCCTCTCGATCCGGCTTCGCGACGTGTTGAGTCGGTGAGGGCCGTAATCTCAGGGGGGATGACCGAGCCCGAGACCCCGGACGTCGCCGAAGTCGTGGAGCCCGATGAGTCCTCGGCCTCATTCGTCCAGGCCCCCAAACTGATGCGCATCGCCTCCATGACCCGGGCGATGCTCGAAGAGATCCGTCAGGCTCCGCTCGACGAGGCCGGTCGGCGCCGCCTCGTCGAGATCCACGATCGCACCCTCACCGAGATGGAGGGCGTTCTGTCGGAGGACCTCCGGGAGGAACTGCGCGAGCTGTTCAGCCCCCTGTCCGGCGATGCCACCACCGAGGCGGAACTGCGGGTGGCGCAGGCCCAACTGGTCGGCTGGCTCGAGGGTCTCTTCGCCGGGATCCAGGCGACGCTGTGGAGCCAGCAGGCGGCGGCGGCGAGCCAGCTGGAACACATGCGGATGCGCGCCATCGAGGCGCAGGGTCGCCCGGCTTCTCCCGACGCAGCTCCCGGTCAATACCTGTAGTGGTGGCGGGGATGAGCGAGGCGGGCTGGACCCGGTTCCGGCGCAGGATCCGCACCGTCCCCTTTCACCTTGTGCTCTTCGTCCTGGTGACCGTCCTCGCTCCCCTGTGGCTGGTGATCGGTCTGCTCATCGACCTGTATCGCACCCTTGTGTGCAAGCGTCCCGCCATGGCGGTGCGCATCTTCGCCTTTGGCTGGGTCTACCTGGCGGTCGGAGTGTTCGGTCTTGCGGCGCTCCTCGGCCACTGGGTGTTCGCCGGCTTCGGCCTCTCGGTGCCGATGATGCGGGAGAGTTCCTACCGGCTTCAGGAGCTGTGGGCACGGGCGCTGTTCGGGGCATTCCGATGGATCTTCCGGGTGAAGATGTCGGTAGAGGGTCTGGACCTGGTTGCTCCCGGACCGATCCTGGTGCTGATGCGCCACGCCAGCGTCATCGACGCCCTGCTCCCCAATGTGCTCATCACCCATGGCGCCGGCATCCGGCTCCGCTACGTGCTCAAGAAGGAGCTGCTCGCCGATGCCACCCTCGACATCGCCGGCAACCGTCTGCCGAACCGCTTCGTCGATCGCGCAGGGGATTCCGCCACAGAGATCCACGCGGTGCTGGCACTTGCCGACGGCCTCACCGACCGCGAGGGAGTGCTGATCTACCCCGAGGGGACCAGATTCACCGAAGAGCGGCTCCAGCACATCCTGGAGACGCTCCAGGCGCGCAACTCCGATCTGGCGGTCCGCACGAAACAGCTCCGGCACGTCCTCCCCCCGCGACCAGGCGGCACCTCCGCGCTACTCGGTGCGGGTCTCGATGTGGTCGTCGTCGCCCATGCCGGGCTCGAGTCACTCGCCACCATCCCCGATGCGTGGACCGGCAATATCGTCGGCTCGCACCTGCGTGTCCGCCTCGCTCGCTTCGCCGGCTCCGACGTGCCCGCAGACCGGCAGGGAAAGGTCTCCTGGCTGTTCGACAGATGGGAAGAGATCGACCGCTGGCTGGACGGAGCGTGAGCACCGGAGTCGTCTGGTTCCGATCCGACCTGCGCTTCGAAGACAATCCTTCCTGGGCGGCGGCAACCGGCGGCCACGAGCGGGTGGTCGCTCTCTTCGTGCTCGATCCCCGGCCGCTCCGTGCTGCAGGTGACACGCGGCGCAGCCGCGACTAGAGACCGCGCCGAGCGGTCACTCCATCGTCTCGCACTTCCGATAGGTCTCACCGGCACGGCACACGTCGCCGGCTCCCGGCCCCCCATTCAGGGTGTCGGTACCGCCCCCGCCGTCGAGGACGTCACGACGGCCCCGCTCCCCTTCTAGGGAGTCATTGCCTTGATTCCCGTTGAGACGGTCGTTGCCGTTGCCGCCGGCGATCTGGTCGTCACCGGCATCGCCGAACAGTCGATCGCGGCCGCCACCTCCGTCGACTAGGTCGTCGCCGTCACCGCCGCAAATCCGGTCGGCCCCGCCCCGTCCCGAGATCGCGTCGTTGCCGCCGAAGGCCAAAATGACGTCCTCGCTGTTGGTACCGCTGATCGAATCGTCTCCTGCGGTTCCGAGAATCGACGGCGTCCTCCCGTCGCACGTGACCAGGCTCCCGAACCCGGCGACGAAATCCGTGGTCAGGTTGAAATGGCTGGCGTTGTCCGCCTCGTCCGCGGCGCCGATCGGTCGACCCATCGGCGTAGTCCCGTCACCCTGCCAGAGGATGTCGGGATTCGAGTAGATCCCCACCCGGGTGGCGCAGTCGGTCGTACCCGGGGAGCACTCGTAGGCGACCACCGTGGCAAACTTTCCGGCGATCTTGTATCCCCGGGCGTAGCCCTCCCCCCCGTTGGCGGCGTCGTGGTTGGCCCCCAACAGGTGCCCGACCTCGTGGGCCACGGTGTAGAACTCGTCGGCTGCGGTGTATTCGGCGACGGCATACCCATAGCCCTCGCTGCAGACACCGACACTCGGGTAGGGCGGGCCGCCCGGACGGCAGTTGAGCCAGGCGATCCCGTACTCGTCGGAGTCCTCGACGACCAGCACTGCGATGTCGGCGCCCACCAGTCCTCGCTGGGCGCGCGCGGTGTCGAGATGGCCGGCCGCGTCGCACTCCTGGACGCCGGAGGTGTTGCCGTCGCAATCCTCGCCGGCCGCGAAGGTGAAGTTGTTCAGGTCCTCGTAGAGAGCGGCCGCGACGTCCTCCCCGTCGTCATAGTCGGCGGTCCCGGCATAGGCGAGGCGGGCGACGGCATCGACACCGCTGTCGGCGAACACGGTGTTGAGTTCGGCGATCCGAGCGGCGGCCCAGGCTCGGGCCGCGGCATCATCGCCGTCGAACTCGTGCTTCAGTACCTGGGCGCTCCATACGATCATGATGTCCAGCTTCGGGGAGGCCGCCCGAGTCACGGCGGGATTGCGGT
>MELR01000029.1:0-390 GCA_001767695.1 Actinobacteria bacterium RBG_16_68_21 | reverse complement strand
GCCGCCGTCTCCGACAAGGGCAGCGGTACCGGTCCCACTTCCGCCCTCCCCGAGGAGGCGCCCGCCTGATCGATGGTGATGCGTCCCTCGCGGTCGGTGCTCAGGGCGTAGTCGCCCCGGCCGCCGAGACGAACGTTGCCGAAGAGGTATCCGTCGCTCCGTACCAGCAGCACCGAGGTGCCGGGCCGCTCCGGCAGGGCCGCGGTCCACACCACCGGATCGCTGCCCGGCTGCCGTTCCAGGGTCACCGTCACCGAGGTGTCGGCGAAGAGGTTGATCGTCACCGGGAGTGGCCCGGCGGCGGAGTCGAGGTCGACGGCGAGCTCGGTGGTGCGGCTGCGGAGCATCGTCGTCGGCGAGTGGCGCGACTCGGGTCCCGGGGTGAACAGG
>MELR01000028.1:83-22211 GCA_001767695.1 Actinobacteria bacterium RBG_16_68_21 | reverse complement strand
GGCGTCGAGCAGACTTTGGGCCTCGGCCGCAGTCAGCGTGAGCAGGGTTTCCTCATGGGGCGTTCCGAATCCCCGTGAGGCGTGCCCGACTTCGGTGAAGATCACGAAGCCCCGGGCATCGATGGTGCGCGCCACCAGGGCACCGGTGCGGTCCTTGTCGATGACCGCCTCCACCCCGACGAACCGTCCGTCACGGCGGGTCACCGGGATGCCACCGCCGCCGCCGGTGATGACGATGCGCCCCGATGTCGCCAGCGCCCGGACGGCACCGATTTCGACGATCTCTTCGGGCGGTGGCGACGCCACCACCCGGCGCACTCCCTTGCCGGGAACGTCCACCATTCGCCAGTTGCGCTCGACCGCCAGGGTCGCTCCGACCTCGGCGGAGTAGAACGGCCCGACCGGCTTGGTGGGGTTCACCATGGCGGGGTGCCCGGAATCGACGACTATCTGCGTGACCACCGTGGCCACCTCCAGGTCGCGCCCCGCCGCCAGGAAGGCATTGTGCAGGCTTCGCCCCAGGAGGTAGCCGATCGATCCCTGGGTATCTGCCACCAGCACGTCGAGCGTGGTCGGCGGCACCTCACCGGCGCCCGCCTCGTTGCGCAGCAACGCGCTGCCCACCTGCGGACCGTTGCCGTGCACCAGCACCATCCCGGTGTCGGCGGGCATCAAGCGCAGCACGGCATGGGCGAATTCGATGGCGTTTCTTTCGGCCGCAGCCGGGTCGGCGGCGTCGGGGAGCAGCGCGTTCCCGCCAAAGGCGATCACCGGCGGTCCACCGCTGTCCGACCAGAAGGTCTCGCTCATGAGTTCGCTTCGTACGCGCTGAGTGCGGCATCGATCACGTCGATGCCCTGGTCGAGTTCCTCGGACGACACGCACAGCGGAGGGATGAACCGGATCACGTTGGCATGAGGTCCGCAGTCGAGGATCAGCAACCGGTGCTCGCGGGCGAACTCGGCGAGGAACGGGAAGGCCTCGGGGTCGGGCGTGTTTCCGCCCCCCTTGACAAGCTCCACGCCGATCATCAGTCCGAGCCCGCGCACATCCCCGATCGTCGGATGGCTCTCGGCCATGGCCCGGAAGCGGGCGAAGGCATGCTGCGACAGGGCGGGGGTACCGGGGATCAGTCCGGCGAGCACGTCCATGTTGGCCGCCGCTGCGGCACAGGCAATCGGGTTGCCCCCGAATGTCGTGCCGTGGGATCCGGGCGCCCAGGCCTCCAGGATGTTCGAGCGCGCCGACACCGCCGACAACGGCAGCCCGTTGGCCATCGCCTTGCCGAGGATGAGGACGTCGGGGTCGACCCCGTAGTGCTCGGAGGCGAACCACTTGGCGGTGCGGCCGAATCCGGTCTGGATCTCGTCGAACATGAGCAGGATGCCGTGCTCGCTGGCCAGATCGCGCAGCCGCTTCATGAACCGCGGCGGCGCCGGGTAGTACCCGCCCTCACCTTGCACCGGCTCGACCAGGAACGCCGCCACCTCGTGCGGGGTGACCTGGTGGGTCAGAAGCAGGTCGAGTTCCCGGATGGCGAGGTCGGTTGCCTCATCCTCGGTCATTCCCCAGCGGAACGGGTGGGGGAAGGGGGTGATGAAGACGCTGGGGAGCAGCGGGTGGTATCCCTCGCGGTACTTGGCCTTCGACGTTGTGTAGGTGACCGACCCCATGGTGCGGCCGTGGAACGCGCCACGGAAGGCGATCACCCCCTGGCGTCCGGTGGTCTTGCGTGCCAGTTTCACCGACGCCTCGACGGCCTCGGCGCCCGAGTTCATGAAGAAGAGGCGGTCGATCGACTTCGGGGTGTGGGCCAGCACCTTCTCCGCGGCGGTGACCAACGAGTCGTAGCGGAACGCACCACCGGCGTGCCACAACTTCTCCAACTGGTCCCGGGCGGCGGCGACCACCGCCGGATGGTTGTGACCGGAGTTGAGCACCGAGATGCCGCAGGCGAAGTCGAGGTACCGCTCGCCTTCGACGTCGGTTACCCAGGCGCCGTCACCGGAGACGATTTCCAGGTCCGAGTCCCAGGTGATGACCGGGGCGTAGACCTTCTCATGACGCTGAACGAGGCTGCTGCTCATGGGGAACTCCTTGCAAGATGAGACGACGAAAGGACCGGTGGAGTGCCGCGGCTAGGGCGCGGCGAAGAGGTGGCCCCTGGCCCGGCGTGGGATCGTCATCGACATGGTGGAATAATGCCACGCCGGCGAAGCACCGACTTCGCCGAAAGGCCCTCCACGGAGGCAAAATGCCCACATTCGACGTGGTATCCCAAGTGAATCTCCAAGAGGTCCGTAATGCGGTCGATCAGGCCAACCGGGAGACCGCCACCAGATACGACTTCAAGGGCAGCGACACCAAAGCGGCGCTGGGTGACGATGCGATCACGGTCGAGTCGTCGACCGAGGATCGTCTCAAGGCCGCGGTGGACGTGTTGAAGGAGAAGCTGGTGCGCCGCAAGGTCTCCCTGAAGTCGCTGGCCGGCGGCGATCCCCAGCAGATCGGGGGCGGTCGCTACAAGGCGGTGTTTGCCCTGAACCAGGGTCTCGACGCCGACTCGGCGCGCTTCATCTCGAAGCGGATCCGCGATTCGGGACTAAAGGTGCAGGCGCAGATAAACGGCGATCTGGTCAGGGTCACCGCCAAGAAGCGCGATGACCTCCAGGAGGTGATCGCCGACCTCCGTGAGATGGACTTCAAGCTCCCGCTCCAGTACATCAACTACCGGGACTGAGTCGCGGAGGGGTGCGTCTCGCGGTGATCAGTCCCTGAGCTCGATCCAGGTCTGGCGGGCGTAGGCGAGCACCCGACCCCGCTCATCGGCGACCGCGGTGCCGGCATACGACTTGCGGCCGTCGTCTCCCCGGGCCCACGCGTAGGAGACGAAGACGGCGTCGCCGGGGAGCGGAGCGAGGATCAGCGCCGCCATCCGCCCGAGCACGATCGGGCCGAGGCTGACGTCGCGTGCCGACACCCAGGCTCCCGGGCAATCGAGAGCCGCCCACACGATCTCGTCGGCGAGGGCACCGTCGATCATCCGCACCCCCTCCGGAGCGGACCACGGGGAGGCCACCAGATCGGACCCGGCGACCCTTCCCGGCCAGATGCCCAGCCCGTCGTCACGGTCGATCCCGCAGGTGAAGCAGATGGGGAACTCGTGGCGATCGAAGCCGACATACCGGGTGGCGGCCTCGGCAGCCTCGTCGAGCGACGGTGCCGCCGGGACTTCGAGATCCCATTCCACGATCTCCGCCTCGGCCACCAGCAGATCTCCGTGGCGCACCGACCACACTCCATCGGTCTCGGCGACCCCCATCGGTGTGTCGAGCGGCGGAGGCCGGCGCAGCGTCACCTCGGCCCCGGGGCCGACCACACCGGCGATCACCCCACAGGTGTATCCCCCGTTGCCCGAGTCCACCGGCCCGTTGAATCGCGAGGGGATGGTGATCGTGGTCACGCCGGCGACGGGCGACGGGCGACGGGCGACGGGCGACGCCTCACAACACCTGGCTCAGGAACGCCTGGGTTCGCTCGTGTTTCGGAGCGGCGAACACCTCGGTGGGCTTGCCCTCCTCGACGACGACGCCGTCGTCCATGAAGAGCAGCCGGGTGCCGACCTCGCGGGCGAATCCCATCTCGTGGGTGACGACGGCCATCGTCATCCCCTCGCTCGCCAGGTTCTTCATCACCTGGAGCACCTCGTTCACCAGCTCCGGGTCGAGAGCCGAGGTCACCTCGTCGAAGAGCATCATCGTGGGCCGCATCGCCAGAGCCCGGGCGATCGCCACTCGCTGCTGCTGACCTCCGGACAACTGGCTGGGGTAGGAGTCCTCCCTCTCGGCGAGTCCGACGTGGCCCAGCTGTTCCCTCCCCCGTTCCATGGCCTCCTCCTTGGAGAGCCCCAGAACCTTGATCAGCGCCAGCGTGATGTTCCCGATGGCGGTGAGATGCGGGAAGAGGTTGAACTGCTGGAAGACCATCCCCATGTGGGTCCGCGCCTCGTTCAGGTTCGTCCGGATGTCGGTGAGTTCGACGCCGTTGAAGAAGACCTTCCCCTCGGTGGGCTCCTCGAGCAGGTTGATCGTTCGCAGCAGCGTCGACTTGCCCGACCCGGAAGGTCCGATGATCACGACCACTTCCTTGGGGACGATCGACAGGTCGATGCCTCGCAGCACGTGGTTGTCCCCGAACCACTTCTGGATGCCGTCGAGGCGTAGCAGGGTGCCGTCGTCGTTCATACCGTCACCCGATCACACTGGTGAGTCCGCTGCGGAGCTTGCGTTCGACGATCGTCACCACCCGGATCATCGGAATCGTGATGATCAGGTAGCCGAGGGCCGCACCGAGCCAGGCGGTGGCGTCGAAGGAGGATGAGTAGATGTCGCGGCTGATGCCGAGCAGTTCCTTCTGGGCGACGGTCAGGCCGAGGATCGACACCAGCGAGGTGTCCTTGATGAGGATCACGAATTCGTTGAGCAACGGGGGGATCACCCGCCGGATCGCCTGGGGGACCACCACGAACCGCATCGACTGGAAGTAGGTCAGCCCGACCGAGCGGGCGGCCTCGATCTGGCCCCGTTCCAGCGACTGGATCCCGGCCCGGTACACCTCGGCCGAGTAGGCGGCCAGGTTGAGGCCGAGCACGAGGATGGCGATCGCATACATCGAGAGGTTGAGCCGGAGCGCGGGAACCAACCCGATTCCGGCGAAGGAGAGCTGCCAGATCAGCGGCGTGCCCCGGAAGAAGTTGATATAGATCCGGGCGGGGGCTCTCACCACCCGGCGGCTCGACATGGTGAAGAGGGCCAGCACGAGTCCCAGTCCGAAGCCCAGGGCGGCGCCTGCGGCCGACAGGATCAGGGTGTTCTGGGCTCCTTTGATGAACGACGGGACGTTGGAGAGGTCGAGGAGGCCCCAGAGCGTTCCCCCGGCCAATCCCCCGATCGCCCCGATCACCACGGGACGAATGCCGGTCTTGCGCCACCAGGCGTAGGCCCCCACCAGGGCCCCCACCACCGCCGCCCAGATCAAAGCCAGGGCGAGGATCGACCCCACGCTGGACGTCACCGAATCCCAGGCGACCCCGGCCTTCCTTCCGATGATGCTGAGGTTGAGGAAGTTGCGGGCAAACCGGTCGACGTCGGTGCCCCGGAACCACAGCAGGAGCGCGGGAAGGAAGATGGACTGTGATGCGATCGCGGCTCCGGTGATCACTGCCTCCTTGGCCGACCTGGTCGGCATGCGGCGGAGGGAGGCGAACCCGACGACCATCACCACGATCGACGCGATCAGCGCAATCGTGGCCACCGTTCCCAACGCAGCCGACTTGAGTCCGGCGGCCAGCGGGTCGGAGGGGGCGCACTCGATCCGGGTGGCGCCCTCGGGGCAGACCCGGCTCCACCCGTAGGAGCTGAGCACGGCGATGGTGCCGATGAAGAAGAACAGGTTGACCAGGATTCCGGCGGCGAGCACGGTCCGCGACCAGGGCGTCTGATGGCGCAGGTGGTAGCGCCACCCCCGGTCGGGGGGTGCCAGCGCCGTGGCGGTGGTCGCTCCCAAGGGTCCTCCCTGGCTCGGGCCGTGGCCTGAGACTACGGATCACCGATGCCACGTGTCAGATCGATCCGGCCCCGATTCGGCCGGGCTGATAGCGTCGGGCGAGTCTCGGCCGCCGACGGAAGGGCTGCAGCCATGGACCGTGATCGGTACCTCCACTACCTGCGTGACCGGCGCGCCCGGTTCCATGCCGTCCTCGACGAGCTGGGACTGTCGCTCGCCCGGGATGCCGATTTGCGCCGGGAGGTGGGCGGCGGCTGGACCCTTGGTGAGCACCTGGTACATCTCGCCGCCTGGCAGCGCCGCTATGCCCGGGTGGTATCGGGCGCCCCGAAGCTGCCCTACCCGTCGAACTGGCAGAAGTTCAACGACGCCGTCTATGCCGAGTGGCGGGGGGTGTCGCCGAGTGCGGCGCGTGCCGAATACGAGGATGCCAATCGGGAAGCGGTCGAGGCGGTTGCAGCGCTTCCCCCCGCGGGCGATCCCGATCGGCCCGGGCTGCTCGACGGTTGGGACCTGTCGGCGTTGGCAAGCCACTACCGGGAGCACGCCGCCATCCTGCTCGAGTATGCCGGGAAGCCGAAGCCTCCGCCGTGGCGGGGGAGAGTGGTGGACTGAGCCGAGCCTGATTGGGCTCGCCCCGAGGGCAACGTTGGAGGTCCTACCCTTTGGTGCCGCCCGCCATCTCCTCGTTCATCTCGTGGGGGAGCGGGAACCAGCGAAGCTTCTCGAAGTCCACTCCCATCTCGGGCCGGGGCACCTCGGAAGCCGGTTCCGCCTCCGCCAGCAGCTTTCGGGCCTCGGCGAGATACTCCCCCAATGCCGAGGGGGCGGCGGATTGCCGCCGATCGGGATGCACGAGCCCGTCGGGCGTGAAGGCGACGTCGTCGAGACTCAGCACCAATCCCCGTCCAGCTGCGGCGTTGGTCCACAGCGCGGTGGTGGCGTCGAAGGTGTACCGGGGAAGCATCCTCCACCCTTGGTCGGCGATGAGATGCACCGCGTCGAGCAAGAACGAGAACGTTGCTTCGGTGATGAAGTAGTTGAAGTTGACACGCACCCAGCCGGGTTTGATCACCTCGCACCCTCGAGCGATCTCCCGCTCGAATTCGTGGCTGGTCTCGATGTCGATTCCGAGTAGGCGGTGCCCGTAGGGTCCGGCGCAGGAGCATCCCCCCCTGCTCTGGATGCCGAAGAGATCGTTGAGCAGAGCCACCACGAAGTTGTGGTGCAGCCGACGGGCGCCATGGCGGATCACGAACGACACGATGGAGAGGCGATTGGCATCGGGGTTGCCGAGGATCTCGATGTTCGGGTTTCCGGACCATGATTCGATCGCCCGGCGGATCAGCCCATGCTCCAGCTCCCGGATCTGGTCCGCGCCCACCGCCTGCTTGAGGGCGAAGACCAGCCCGGCGCGGATCGCCCCGATGATGTCCGGGGTGCCCCCCTCCTCGCGCCGCTCGATGTCGTCCAGGTAGCGGTGCTCGTCGGGATTGACGTACGCCACGGTCCCACCGCCGGGGACGCTGGGCACCCGGTTGGTGAAGAGGGCCCTTCGGGCTACCAAGACCCCCGGCGTCCCCGGGCCACCGATCAGCTTGTGCGGGCTGATGAAGATGGCGTCCTTGTAGGAGAGGGGGTCGTCGGGGCGCACCGGCCCCATGGAGATGTCGACGTAGGGTGCGGCGGCGGCGACGTCCCAGAACGAGAGGGCACCGTGGCGATGGAGCAGCGACGACACGGCGGCGGTGTCGGTGGTGATGCCGGTCACGTTGGAGGCGGCGGAGAACGAGCCGATCCTCAATGGCCGGGAGGAATGCGCGGTGAGGGCAGCATCGAGGGCATCCAGGTCGACGTGGCCATCCGCGGTCTCCGGGATCACGACGACGTCGGCGATCGACTCCCGCCACGGGAGTTCGTTGGAGTGATGCTCGAAGGGCCCGATGAAGACCACCGGCCGCTCTTCGGGCGGTATCTGTCCGGACAAGCGGTATCGGTCGTCGAGACCCTCGGGGATGCGGATGCCGAGGACGCGCACCAGCAGATCGATCGCCCCTGTGGACCCACTGCCGGCGAAGATCACCGCGTGGTCGTCGGTGGCGCCGACCGACCTGCGGATGATCAGCCGGGCATCCTCCCGGAATCGGGTCGTCTGCAGGCCGGTTCCCGATGATTCGGTGTGGGTATTGGCGTAGAGGGGGAGAACCTGATCGCGGATGAAGTCCTCGATGAAGCTGAGTGACCGCCCCGAAGCGGTGTAGTCGGCGTAGGTCACCCGACGCGGCCCGAATGGTCCGGCGACCACTTCGTCCTCGCCGATCACCGACCGACGGATCAGGTCGAGGAGATCAGGCATCGAAAGAGGTTACCGGTTGCCCGTTGCCCGTTGTCCGTTGTCCGTTGTCCGTTGTCCGTTGTCCGTTGTCCGTTGTCCGTTGTCCGCTGTCCGCTGTCCGCTGTCCGCTGTCCGCTGTCCGCCGTCCGCCGTCCGCTGTCCGCTTCCCGCTTCCCGCAAGACTGCCTTTCTCGCCGGTGCGGGTAGCCGGTGCGGGTAGCCGGTGCGGGTAGCCGGTAGCTACAGAATCACCGCCCCCAGTGCCACTCCGGCGACGACGATGGCGATGGCCACTCGCCTCCGCGCCGCGCCGGGTCCCTCGAGGGGAAGCCGGTCCCAGGCGGCGGCGATCGCCAGCCCGGCAGCCAGGCCTCCGACGTGGGCTTCCCAGGCGACGTTGGGCACGATCAGCGGGATGGCCAGGTTGAGGGCGAGCAGCATCACCAGCTGGGTGAACACCGCCCGTCCCGCCGGGGTGTGCCGCTGGCGATAGGTGGCGGCGATGAGCGCGCCGAACAACCCGAAGATCGCACCCGAGGCACCGATCGCCGGTTCCATCCGGCCCACCAGGTGATACAACGCCCCGCCCCCGAGGCCGGAGGCCAGATAGAGGGCGGAGAACGACACCGATCCGAACCGCCGTTCCAGCGCGGGACCGAATAGGAACAGCGCCCACATGTTGAAGCCGACGTGCATGAGGTTGGCGTGGAGGAACATGGCGGTGAACACCCGCCACCATTCACCGGCCAGGATGTAGGGGCGGTACTGGGCGCCGTCCTGGAAGAGCCTGTTGCCCAGATCGGTGCTCGCCTGCCCGATCACGAACACCGCGACGTTGATCGCGATCAGGGCGTAGGTGACGGGTGCGGTGCGGCGGGCCATGGAGCGCATCGACGCAGAGGTGATCACCCGATGACGGCCTTCGGGTTGGGCGCAATCGGGGCATTTTTGTCCCACGGCGGCGTCCCGGGAGCACTCCGTGCAGATCGGTCTGCCGCAGGTGGAGCACGCCAGCCGGGTCTGTCGGTCCGGGTGGCGATAGCAGGTGGCCAGGGCGAAGGGATCACCTGGGTCGGGCATCGGCAAACCCTACCGAGATGCCGCAGCCACACCGACTCGGTACCAGTAGTGGTACCGGGCGACAAAGCCCATCCGCTCATACAGTCGGAGGGCGACCGCGTTGTCCTCCATGACCTGGAGGAAGGCCTCGGCGATGTCCCGCTCGGCGGCGCGCCCCAAAAGCGCCCGCAGAATCGCCGTGGCGTGGCCGTTGCCCCGGTCCTCGGGACGGGTGGCCATGGCGAAGATGCCCATCCGGGGCGGTGCCACCGACCCGATTCCGACCGCCACGATCACCGAGCCCACGCGTACCGTGGCGAGCCACGACTCGGACATCCGATCGATCACCTGCTGCAGGAGGCGGCCGCTTGCGGGCTCGTACCCGCTGGCGGCGGCGAACGCTTCGACCCAGGCCCCGGAGTCGGACAAGAAACCGACCTCCGGCGCGACCGGCATCGAGGTCACCGCGCAGCCGCGCACCTGGGTTCGCGCCTCATACCGGTACCCGCGACTCGCCAGAAAGCCGTCGACCTCGGGATGCGAGGCCTCGGCGGTGATCTTGACCGTCGGGGGAAAACCTCGCCGGCGATAGAAGGCCTCGATTGCCTCGACCGCACCCGGCAGGTCCGCATCGGGTGAGACGGTCGCCGAGTTGATCCGGCGGTGCATCCCATCTGCCCATCGCGCCTGCCAGCCGGAACCCACGGCCACCTCCCGCGCCGGCCAGGCTCGATCGGCGTCGGCCTCGAAGGAGGCGACCTCGACACCGGTGAGCGCCATGCCGTGACGGTAGATGGTCGTCAGTCGACAGTCGCCGTTCGCGAGGGCACGCCAAGCCGGACTTCGCCCATCGCCTTCGGTCCAAGGTCCAAGGTCCAATGTCCGCTGAGCGCAGCGATGTGGGCCCGTACACTCCCTCTCATGGACTTCGGGTTCAGCGAGCGGGCGCTCGAGTGGCAGTCCTCGATGAAGTCGTTCATGGACGACGTCGTGTTCCCCGCCGAGGGCGAATTCGAAGAGCAGGTGGCGGCGGCGGGCGATCCCCATGGTGACCTCCCGGTGTATGCGCCACTCATCGCCGAAGCGCGAAGGCGAGGGCTGTGGAATCTGTTCCTCCCCGACGATCACTGGGGCGCGGGACTCTCTGTGCTCGAATACGCCCCGCTCGCCGAGATGACCGGATGGAGCCCGTTCCTCGGGCCCCGGGCCACCAACTGCGCCGCCCCCGACACGGGCAACATGGAGATCCTGGCGATGTTCGGCACCCCCGAGCAGCAGGAGCGCTGGCTCGTGCCGCTGCTCGAAGGCGACATCCGATCCTGCTTCTCCATGACCGAGCCGGCGGTCGCCTCGTCGGACGCCACCAACATCGCTTGCAGTATCGACTCCGACGGCGACGACTACGTCATCACCGGGACCAAGTGGTGGTCGAGTGGAGCGATGTCGCCGCGATGCAAGGTGGCGATCGTGATGGGAGTCACCGACTCCGCCGCCGATCCCCATCACCGCCAGAGCATGGTGCTGGTGCCGATGGACACCCCCGGCGTCCGGGTGGTGCGGGACATGACGGTGTTCGGCTACCACGAGCCCGGCGGCCATCCCGAGATCCGCTTCGAAGCCGTCCGCGTTCCCAAGGCCAATCTCCTCGGTGAGGAGGGGAGTGGGTTCGCCATCGCTCAGGCCCGCCTCGGGCCGGGACGGATCCATCACTGCATGCGACTGATCGGCATGGCGGAGCGAGCCTTCGACGTGATGTGTCGGCGCGCCCTCAGTCGTACCGCATTCGGCAAGGTGCTCGCCGACCAGGGCGTCGTCCAGGACTGGATCGCCGAATCGCGGATCCGCATCGAGCAGGCCCGTCTGCTGGTCCTCAAGGCGGCCTGGCTCATCGACACCGTCGGCGCCAAGGGCGCCCGGATCGAAATCTCCGCGATCAAGGTCGCGGTACCCCGGATGACGACCTGGGTGATCGACCGGGGAATCCAGTTGCTCGGCGGGGCGGGCGTGAGCCAGGACTTCCCGCTGGCGGCGCTCTACGCCCATGCCCGGACCCTGCAGATCGCCGACGGGCCCGACGAGGTCCACAAGCGCACGGTGGCCCGGCGCGAGCTCCGCCGGTTCATGGAGGCCGGGTGAGCGGAGCGCTCTTCGATCGGGACGGGGACACCTTTCTGCCCGCCCCCGAGTCCCGGGCCCGCTGGTACCCGGATGCCCTCCATGGAGGTCCGGTGGCCGCGCTGCTCGCCCGGGCCTTCGAGACCCAGCCGTCGCCGGTGCCGATGATGGTCACCCGGATCACCATCGACTTGATGCGCCCGGTGAAGACCGTTCCCTTGCAGGTCGCAGTGCGGGCGGTGCGCTCCGGGAAGCGGATACAGGTGCTGGAGGCCTCGGTGGACGCCGGTGGAATCGAGGTGGCACGGGCGACGGCGCTGCGGATGCGGGTTGTGGATCTTCCCGTCCCGGAGCATCCCCGCAGGGAGTTGCTGCCCGCTCCGGAGACGATCGCCCCATACACGATGCGCGACGTCGAGGGTGAGTGGTTTCATACCCGGGCCGTGGAGGGCCGTTTCGTGTCCGGCGACTTCTACGACCCGGGCCCGGCCACGGTCTGGATGAAGCTGATCCTGCCGGTAGTGGCCGGAGAGGTGCCGACGCCGCTGCAGCGGGCGGCTGCCGTCGCCGACTTCGGCAACGGTCTGAGCCGGGTGCTACCCGGGGGATGGCTCTTCATCAACCCGGATCTCTCGGTGCATCTGAGCCGGTATCCCGCCGGCGAGTGGGTCGGGTTGCGCAGCCGCACCGACATCGACGATCACGGTGTCGGAATCGCCCAGAGCGAGCTGTTCGACGAGGGTGGAGCGATCGGGCATGCCGTCCAGGGTCTGCTGGTCGACAAGGGCGCCGATTGGGTGGAGTGAGGCAGAGCCTCACTCCGGTTTCCGGTTTCCAGTGGTGCATCAGGATCGACCGGCGCAGGTTTCTTCCTGGCAACCGGCAACTGGAAACTCACTGCGGATGGCGGATGGCGGATAGCGGGCAGCGGGCAGCGGGCAGCGGGCAGCGGGCAGAGCGCAGCGAGGCCTGAATCCGCGACAATCATCGATCGGGAAGGGGCCTCGATGACGATCGGACAGCGGCTGTGGCGGGGGGTGCTGCGGGTATTCGGCTGGCGGCTGGTCGGCGAGTTCCCTTACCCGCGGCGGTTCATCGTCATCGGCGCCCCGCACACCTCGAACTGGGACTTCCCCCTGGGGATGCTCGCCGCTCGCGGCTTCGGGCTGAAGATATCGTTCATCGGAAAGGCGAGCCTCTTCCGCCGCCCGTTCGGATGGTTCTTCCGCTGGTTCGGCGGCATTCCGGTGGATCGCTCCCAACCGACCGGGGTGGTCGAGCAGGCCGCCGCCGCCTTCGACGGTGGGATCGACCGCATCCTGGTGATCGCTCCCGAGGGAACCAGGAGCAGGACGGACACCTGGAGATCGGGCTTCTATCACATCGCCCGGGCTGCCGGCGTTGCCATCATCCCGGCGGCGATCGACGCCGATCGGCGCGAGGTGCGCGTCGGTGCACCGATCGAATCGACCGGCGACGTTGTCGCCGACATGGACCGGGTGCGAGTGTTCTACGAGGGGATCAATGGGATCCGTCCGGAACGCCAGGGCCTGATCCGTCTGCGCGAAGAGGGGTAGAGCGTCGCCCGTCGCCCTTATCCGCTGTCCGCTGTCCGCAGGAGCGTATGCTCGGCGCGTTGCGAATTGCGAGTTGCGACCTGTGGCACCGACTCCTCGTACCATCCCCACATGCCCCTCCTCCGCTCCCGGTGGCTGGTCGCCCACGTCGTCGCGCTGATCGCGGTGATCGCCTTCGTGATGCTCGGGTTCTGGCAGCTGCGCCGTCTCGACGAACGCCGCACCTTCAATCACGCCGTCTCGGTGGCATTGGAGGCGGAGCCGATACCGATCGCCGGTGCCCCCGCCGAGGGGTACGTCCGGGTCACCGTCGCCGGCACCTTCGACACCTCGGTGGAGACTCTGACGCTGCGCTCCTTCGAGGGGACCTCGGGGTACCACGTGCTCACCCCGCTGGTTCTCGGAGACGGCACCGGCGTGTTGGTCGACCGCGGGTGGGTACCGATCTCATACGACACGCCACCGGTGGGTGGACCGGCGGCGGCGCCGACGGGAGAGGTTCTGGTGACCGGGATCCTCTGGCCTGCAGAGCATCAGGCGATCCCGGAAACGCTGCCGGGGACATTGCGTGCCATCGCCCCCGAAGTGGTGGGAGCCTTCACTCCCTACCCGATGCGGGATTCGTACCTGGTGCTGCAGACCGCCGACCCGGCGCCGTCCGAGCTCCCGATCCCGCCGGCTCCGCCGGAACTCTCCGACGGGCCGCACCTGGGATACGCCGTGCAGTGGTTCCTCTTCGCCGGGGTGGTCATCGTTGGATATCCGATCCTGCTCCGCCGGGTGGCGCGAACGAAGAAGATCTGGTGAGCGGCCTGCCGAGCTGACTGGCCATGACCCCGACGGTGACCAGCACGATCCCGACGATCTGAATCGGCCCAGGTGCCTCGCCGAGGAAGATCCAGGCGAGTGCCGCGATCTGCACGAGCATCGTGTTGTTGATGACGGCCGATTCCGTGGCCGTGAGCGTTCGCAACGAGTGGTTCCACAGGGTGAAGGCCAGGGCGCCGTTGATGACCGCCAACCAGCCGATGAACAGCCCTCCGCGGATGGTGATCGAGGGGACTCCCTCCACCCCCAGCCCGATGGCGAGGAGCAGCGCCGATCCGATCACCATCGAGACCGTGGTGACCACCAGCGGATTGGAGGAGAGGTTGCGATTCGCCGAGCGGCCGAGAAGCGACCCGCTCACCCCCGAAGCGAGCGCAACCCCGGCGGCCACCATCCCGATCGCCGTTGCCCGCAGCGACCCCGAGAAGTACGCCGCGGCGCCGGCGGCCACGAAGAGCGCACCGATCACCTGGTGGGCGACCGGTCGCTCTCCCAGCGAGCGACCGGCGACCAACGCCACCGCGAGGGGGGTCATCGAAAGAACCAGGCTGGTGCTCGCCGCCGGCTGGTGATCGATCGCCACGAACTGGGCGCCCTGGGCCACCGTGTAGAACACGATCCCGAGGACGGCCAGGCTGATCCACTCCCGGGTGTCGAGGGCGGCGATCCGGACTCGGGTCGCCGGGCGGGCGAGGGCGACGCCGGTCAGCACCAGCGCCGCCAGGCCGTATCTAATCCCGGCGAAGGTCAGCGGGGTGAGGCCCTCGTCGTCGAGGCCGAAGCGGATGATGATCCACGATGAGCTCCACAAGAGGGTGACGAGCAACGCCACCAGCAGAGCGTTGCGATGGGTGTTTCCCCGAATCATGAGGACGGTCGTCCTGCGCGTTCGCCCCGACCAGGCTGAATCACGCCGGTCTCAGGTCGTGTCCGGCGCCGCCATCCCGATTGCGCTTTGCGCATTGCGCATTGCGCATTGCGAAAGGCCAATTGCCAATGACCAATTGCCAATCGCCCATTCACCACCCCGACGGACGCTCCCGCAGCCACTCGGGCGTGATGCCCGCGAGGTGATCCACCGACTGGACGGCGCCGGCAAGATACGGCGCAAGGGAGAAGACGGCGGCGTTCACCCGATCGCCGAGCACATCACGCAGATCCCTTCCGCTGGAGATCGCCTCTGCGGAAGCGGCCTGCACCACTCGGTACGCCTCCTCCCTTCCCGAACCGGCGCGGATCAGCGCGAGCAGCGCTTGGTGGCTGAAGATCGCTCCTCCGGCGGCATCGAGGTTGGCGCGCATCCGGTCGATGTTCACGGTCATCCCCTCGATCATTCGGGTCGCCCGGGCGAGGGCGAAGTCGAGGGCGAGGCACGCGTCGGGGAAGACGATGCGCTCGACCGACGAGTGGCTGATGTCGCGTTCGTGCCACAGCGCGACGTCCTCCATGGCGGCCACCGCCCACCCGCGCAGCAGCCGGGCGATGCCGGTGATGTTCTCCGACATGATCGGGTTGTGTTTGTGGGGCATCGCCGACGACCCCTTCTGCCCCTCGGCGAAGGGCTCGGAGACCTCCCCGACCTCGGATCGCTGCAGGTGACGGATCTCCGTCGCCAGCCGCTCCAGGGTCGCCCCGATCCCGGCGAGGGTGGCCATGAAGGCCGCATGGCGGTCCCGCCCCACCACCTGGGTCGCTGCCGGCTCCCGGTTCAAGCCGAGCGCAGTGGTCACCCGTTCTTCGACGGTCTCGGGGACCGTGGCGTGGTTGCCGACCGCTCCCGAGAGCTTTCCGTACCTCACCGAGTGGGCGGCGAACAGGAGGCGGCGATGGGCGCGCACCAACTCGAAGCCGAATCCGGCCAGCACATGGCCGAACGTCGTCGGTTCCGCCCACATGCCGTGGGTGCGGCCCACCATCACCGTGCTGCAGTGCTCCACCGCCCGCCGCTGCACGGCGGCGAACAACGCGACGATCCGCTCGAGGAGAAGGTCGGACGCCTCCCGCAACTGGACGCCGAGAGCGGTGTCGAGGATGTCCGAGGAGGTGAGGCCGTAGTGGACCCAGCGCCCGTGGGGTCCCACCGTGGCGGCGAGCACGTCGACGAAGGCGGCGACGTCGTGGTGGGTCTCCGCCTCCCTCTCCCGCCAGGCGGCGGGATCGACCGGGGCGGCGGAGGCAATCGCCGCCACCGCCTCCGCGGGGACCGTGCCTTCGGCTGCCCACGCCTCGGTGACCAGGATCTCGATCTGTTGCCACAGCGCGAGGCGGTGTTCTTCGGACCAGACGGCTGCCATCTCGGGAAGGGAATACCGCTCGATCACCCGGTCCCCTTGGGGAAGGTCGCCGAGCGTTGCGGACCCACCGAGATCATCGTGATCGGGACCCCGGCCAACTCCTCGATTCGTTCGACGTACGTGCGAGCGTCGCCGGGGAGATCCGCCCAGTCGCGGACCCCGGTGATGTCGGTGGTCCAGCCCTTGAGGTCCTCGTAGATCGGATCGCAGTTGTAGAGGACCCGCTGCTGGCGGGGGAACTCGGGGTACTCGACCCCTTCGGACAAGTAGCCGGTGGCGATCCGCAGCGTGGGGAACTCGGAGAGCACATCGAGCTTCATCAGCGCCAGCTCGGTGATCCCGCCCACCCGGACGGCGTATCGCAGTGCGACTGCGTCGAGCCATCCACAGCGCCGACGCCGGCCGGTTACCGTGCCGTACTCACCCCCGACGCGCACCATCGCCTCGCCGACCTCATCGAACAACTCGGTGGGGAAGGGTCCGGTCCCGACCCGGGACACGTACGCCTTGGTGAGCCCGAGGACGCGGTCGATGTCTGCGGGGCCTATACCCACGCCGGTGAGGGCACCCCCCGAGGTGGGGTTCGACGAGGTCACGAACGGATAGGTGCCGTGGTCGATGTCGAGCAGGACGCCTTGGGCCCCTTCGAAGATCACGTTCTGTCCGTCGCGGATCGCCCGCCAGACGAGGAGGGCGGTGTCGTCCACGTGCGGTTCCAACCGGGTGGCGTACCCGAGGTACTCCTCGGCGATCTCGGAGGCGTCGAATGCCAGTTGGTTGTAGACCTTGGTGAGGACTTTGTTGGTCTCCTTGACGACTGCCTCGAGCTTGTCCCGGAAGATCTTCGGGTCGTAGAGATCCTGGATGCGGATGCCCACCCGGGCGTACTTGTCGAGGTAGGCGGGGCCGATGCCTCGCTTGGTGGTCCCGATCTGCTGGCGGCCGAGGTACCTCTCCCGCAGCGAGTCGAGCTTGCGGTGGTACGGCATGATCACGTGGGCGTTGCTCGACACCTTGAGTTTCGACGGATCGATGCCGCGGTCGGCGAGCATCTTCATCTCGGCGAGGAGGACTTTGGGATCGATGACGCACCCGTTGCCGATCACCGGAGTGACATTGGGGTAGATGACCCCCGCCGGAATCAGGCTGAGGGCGAAGGTTTCCTCGCCGATGACGATCGTGTGCCCGGCGTTGTTGCCGCCCTGGTAACGGACGACGACATCGGCACCCTGGGCGAGCAGGTTGGCGATCTTCCCCTTGCCCTCGTCACCCCACTGGGCGCCGACGACCACGGTGGCGGGCATGGCCTCTCCCTCGTGTACGGGTGGATGCTACCGGGCCCTCCCTGCCGATCATGATTCTCGAGTTCGCCCCGCCTCGGGTTTGTCACCGGATTCGTCCTGGCTGCCCCGGGCGCGTTCCGATGCCCGCTCTTCGATCACATGCTCGATCGACGGTTGATAGATCGCCTCCAGGAGTCCGAGCGTGCCACTTCCCAGCGGTCTCGGGTTGTACTTGTTGTATACCCAACCGCGTTCGCCGGCCCAACGGGAGTGGAGAGCCCAGAAGACGAGGAGGAGGAACAGAAAGAACGCCACCACCGCGACGACGAACAGAGCGGTTGCCATAGAAGGGATTGTCGCACAGCCCAGGGGGAGCGCTCCCCGGCCGGGCTGGCATGCCGCCGCCCATTTTGGTCCCGAGTTCACGCCCTGTTGGTGTTGCCCCCCGCGGTGACGAGGCCGCGTGACATGGCCCGCGCCTCAGCCCAGCTCGGCCAGGCGGTGGCGCTCTGAGAGCACCCGGCCACTCGCCGGGTCCACGGCGTCACAGCCGCCGTCGACCACGGTGACGGTGCCGCCTGGGGCCACCCCGCTCCCGGCCAAATAGGGGGCGTCGAGGTGACCGGTGCGCACCGCGGCGGCGAGGGCAGCCGGATCACCTGCCATCGCCGCGGGGAATCGGTCCTCGATCGCATCGAGTAGTTCGCCGGCCTCCTGCATCAGGTGAGACCGGCGTGCCGCAACCCGATCGTCCGCCAGAGGGTCGGGGAGGCCGAGAAGCGAGTCGTCGATGACCTGGTGAACCAGCTTGCAGGAGGAGATCAGCTCCTCGGGGCCGGTGACGTGGTGGGCTTCGGTATGCCCCACGACGTGGAGGACGTCGGGCCGGAGCAGCATGGCAGTGCGGGTCGCCGATGCCAGTTGGCCGCGGGCCCGGTCCTGGTCGACAGGCATGGAGAACAGGCCGGACCGCACTTGGCGCAGGATCGTGACCTCGGCTCCCACGACGCGCTGCACCATGGCCTCCATGGCGGACATCTTGGCCACATCCATTGCCGGAGAGATCCCCGGAGGGTTGTTGAGCATCATCTGCAGCACATAGGTGGTGACCCCGGCGGCGGCGGTGAGGCCGGCAGCCAGGGTGGCGGCGGCGATCTGAATCACGTCGGAGGCGTTGCGCAGGCCCCACTGGTTCTGGTCGTTCCGCTCCACCGGAATGGCATGGGCAGCACACCACGCGACCAGGTCCGCATGCTCGGCGATGGCCACTTCCAGGGACCGCCGGGAGCGCCCGTCCAACTCGGAGTACCAGAAGACGGGCACCGCGCACCAGGCGTTGTGGATCGTCTCGTCGAGTACCGCGGCCAGAGCCACCTGGTCGTTGGTGCCCGAGTAGCAGCGCATCAGCGGATGGTTACCCCGGCGGGTGGCCTCGTATAGGCGGTGCAACTCATCCGGGTGGCGCACCGGCACCCCGCCGGCGCCATCCTGGGCCGGGTCCATGCGCTCCGGGTGGAAGAAGTGCTCCTGGAAGTTCTGGTCGGGTCCGAGGGAGAGTACGTCGACGACTCCTGCGCTGGCGATACGGCCGATTCCACCGATGGTCGCCTCCAGGTCGGGAAGACCGAAGTGGTGACGGATGAGAGGGCGGGGAGCGATCTGCTGGCGCCGACCGAGAAGGGATTGCGCAAAGGCGCCGTCCGGTGCAACCGCCGGTCCTCCCGCCAGGTAGTCCTCCGCCGTGGGTTGGTCGGGACCGCCGAATACCGCCTCGAAGAGGCCGCTGCGCGCGGCGACCTCGGCCACCACCGGGGTCCCTCCGAACACCATGCGTTGCTCCTCCAATCCGCCGGAGGCGAGGGCGTCTCGTAGTTGGGCGAGCAGCCGCTCTGCTGCTTCCGGGGAGAGCCGGTAGGAGAGAGCCAGCAGCTCCGGGCGCCGGCCGGCCGCCTCCACGACGCGGTCCACCGGCACCGCAGGCCCCAGAAACTCGGTGCGGTAGCCGGCCCGGCGGGCCGCGGCCAGGAAGTTGAGCACGCCGGCCGTGTGGACGCATTCCCCGATGGCGGCGCCCACGATCAGGCGGCCTTCCCCCAAGTCAGCTCCCCGTCTCGACGATACGACGGATTTCCCCCGGGCTGAGACCGGCCAGGCCCAGGGTCTCCAGCGTCCTCCCCCAGGTCCAGTAGTTGGTGTCCATGATCAGGCCGGCGAGGAAGATGAGCGCCTCGATGGCCCGGGTGTTGAGTCCGAATGCCTGACCCGCCGAGGCGATGGGGACCAGACTCATCGGCACGTCCTCGAGGATGTAGCGATGCTCCAGGGTGGACGGGGCGGTGATTCCGCGGTACCCCTCATTTGCCCGAACCGCCTCGAACAGGTTGCGCCCCGTCGCCCGGTAGGCGCTGGCCAGCCACTCCACCAGGCCCGGCACCTCCACCCCCAAGAGAGCGGCCACCGCCATGCGCTCCCGATCGACGGCCGCCAGCACTCCGGCCACGCGAGGACTGATGCCGTCCAGGTAGAACTCAAAGCGGCCCTGGTCGTTCTCGATGCGGGCGGCGTTGAGTAGTGAGATCGCCGGATGGATCACCGCTCCCACATTGGCGAACGAGGTCTCCAGCGTGCTCGCCGCGGCGGTGAACTGCGGGTACCACTCGCCCAGGGCCGCCACCACCTCGGGGGTGCGGGCGGCGGGAATGGCGGCCACCGGCACCGCGTGCTTGACACGGGCTATGTACGACTGGGCGGGGCCGGCGGAACGCGCCGTCATCAGGTTGGTGGCCGTCTCGGCCACCAACACTCCTTCGCTACACGCCGACGCCTCCAGAGCCCGGCGAAACTCCAGAGCACCGAACGTACGCCCCGGGTTGAGCACGACCACCTGCTCTTCACACAGATAGGGAGCGCATCGCTCCGCCAGCTCGCGGTGGGCGAAGGCGGGAACGTTGACGATCACCAGCCGGCAGCCGTCGAGCACCTGCTCCAGGTCGTCGGACACCAGGCGGAGGCGTCCGAATCCCGTCACCTCCCCGTCCAGCTCCACCCCGCCCCGGGCGTGCAGCGCGGCGACGTGGGCCGCGGTGCGATTCCACAGCGCCACCGGCGCCCCGCGCAGAGCAAGCTCGCCGGCCATGGCACGACCGGCATTGCCCGCCCCCAGAATGGCGATCACGGGTTACCCCCCTTTGATCGTCGAAGTCCAGGGTACACGGAACGCCGATCGGCGGTCGGGCCCGGCGTTGCTCGTCGTGAGGTGACAACCGCGACACCCACTGGTCGTGAGGCGAGATGTCCGCCGCCGCAGGCGGTGTGCCTACGCCCCCTGCACGTGAATGATCACCCGGCGCTCCCGCGCCTGGTCGAACTCGCCGAAGAGCACCTTCTGCCATGTCCCGAGGAGGACCTGGCCGTCGACCACCGGGATGGTTGCCGAGGCCGCCCCGACCAGCATCTGGCGGAGATGGGCATGGCCGTTGAGGTACTCGTCTTCCTGCAGGTTCTCGGTGCGCAGCTCGTGGTCGTCGTGCTCGTAGTAACCCTCTGCGGGCACGAGTCCATCGATCATCCGGCGGTAGTCGTTGAGGAAGCCGGTCTCCGACTCGTTGAGCACGATCGTCGTCGTTGTGTGCGGGGTGTGCACCACCACCTGCCCGTGGCGGACACCGGCGCGCTGCACGACTTCGCGCACCAGGTCGGAGAGGTCCCAGAACTCATTGCGGGCGGTGGTCTTGAAATGGAGGACTTCCGTGCGGATACCCGGCGTCTCCGAGGTGGCAAGGACCGTGAGTGCCCCCTGGGGAGGCCGTGTCGCTCGGCGAGTCGTCGTGTGATCTGTCACTGGCGAGGCTCTCCGGGGTCGGCGGTGTTGGCGCCACGATAGCGGTACATCGTCGTTTCCCGATCCCCCAACGGGGAGCAGCGCTCACGCCGCTCCGGCGACCAACTGCCCATCCTTGAACACGGCCGAAATCCGGGTCTTGATGCCGGCGAGTTCGAGAGGATCGCCATCGACCACCACCAGGTCGGCGCGCTTTCCCTCCTCGATCGTGCCCCGATCGGCGGCGACGTCGAGGCACTCGGCGGCCGTTCTGGTGGTGGCGATGAGGACGTCGGCGGGCGACATTCCTCCCGCCTCCATGAGTGCCAGCTCCTCCAGGTTGTCGCCGTGGGGGGTGACCCCGCTGTCGGTGCCCATGGCCACCTTCACCCCGGCGGCGACGGCCCGCCGGAAGGAGTCCTGATGGGTCTCGACGACCTCCCGAGCCTTGCGCACCGAGGCCTCGGGAATGGCGGCACCCGCCTCGGCTGCCTTGATCACCCCGAGGGGGGCGACCAGCGTGGGGACGAGGAACGTGCCCCGTTCGAGCATCATGCCGATCGCCTCTTCGTCGAGGTAGATGCCGTGGTCGATCGAGCGGATTCCAGCGCGGATCGCGTTCTTGATGCCGTCATAGGCCTGAGCATGCGCCATCACCCACCGGCCGAGACCGCGTGCCGTTTCCACCAGGACGTTCAGTTCCTCCTGGGTGAAGTGCGCATGGCGGGGATCGTCCCGGGGGGAGAGCACTCCTCCGGACGTCGCCACCTTGATGACGTCCGCCCCCATACGGATCAACTCCCGGACCTTGCGCCGCATCTCCTCGACTCCGTCGACGATGTTGGGGGGGACGCCGGGGTGAGGCACGAATATCCGGATGTGCTGGCCGGACGGCATCCATCCGTCGCCGTGGCCGCCGGTCTGGCTGATCATCGTCAGGGAGATCTGCATGTGCGGTCCGGCGATGAGTCCGGTCTCGACCGCGGTCTTCACGCCCAGATCGGCACCGCCGGCGTCGCGGATCGAGGTGATCCCGGTGGCCAGGGTGTTGCGCAGATTGCGCTCCGCCTCGTAGAAGGCGAGCGAGAACGGCTTCTGGACCATCCCGAAGATGTTCACGTCGGAGATCGTCACGTGGGTGTGGCAGTCGAACAGCCCGGGAAGCAGTGCCCTGGCGCCCAGGTCGATGGCCTCGTCGCCGTCGAGTCCGGAGCCGACGCCGGCGATGCGGCCGTCTTCGATGACCACATCC
>MELR01000028.1:0-72 GCA_001767695.1 Actinobacteria bacterium RBG_16_68_21 | reverse complement strand
GGGAGTCCCGGTGCCGTCGAAGATCCTGGTGTTGGTGAGAAGGGTGCGCATGGGGCAAGGGTACGCGCTCGT
>MELR01000027.1:7979-18204 GCA_001767695.1 Actinobacteria bacterium RBG_16_68_21 | reverse complement strand
AGGGTCTTGTTGACCGCGGGAAGCACCCACTTCCACACGAAGAAGAAGATGATCGCGAAGGCGATGAGGCCGGCGATCAGCTCCGAGGTCGGCGGGAGCAACAGATTGATGCCCTCGGGCTGAGTCGTCGTCGTGGCCTCCTCCGCCGCCTGGGCAAGCAGATGGATGGGCGCGAGTAGATGGATCACTTTCGCACCCTTCCTAGGCGATGAAGAACAGGACGAAGCCGATCAGGGCGAGTGCCTCGGTGAAGGCGATCCCCAAGAACATCGTCGTTCGGGCCACTGCCGCCGCCTCGGGCTGACGGGCCATCGCCTGAATGGCGTTGCCGACCACGATGCCGATCCCGATACCGGGGCCGATCGCGGCGAGCCCGTAGCCGATGAGAGCGATGGCTCCCTTGATCTCTTCCATTTCCCTTTCCCTCCTCAGTGCTCCGGATGCACCGACGTCTGGATGTACACCGCCGACAACAGCGTGAAGATGTAGGCCTGCAGCACTGCGACGACGAACTCGAACACGAAGATCGCCAAGCCGAACGCGAACCACGGCAACCCGATGACCGCCCGCACCCCGATGTCGCCCACGCTGGCGAAGAACAGCCAGCCCGACCCGAGCAGCAGGGTCAGCATGAGGTGGCCCGCCACGAGGTTGGCGAAGAGCCGGACGGCGAGGGTGAGCGGCCGGAGAAAGAAGTACGAGACGAACTCGATGAGGCCGACCAGCCAGCGCAGGCCGATCGGGACGCTCTTCGGCCAGATGATCCCCCACAGGTAGGAGAGGCCGTTCTTGGAGAAGCCGACGCCCACGAAGATCAAATAGGTGAACAGCGAGAGCATCCCGGGGATCGCCATCCGCGAGGTGAGCGGGAAGTTGATGAACGGAGTCAACTCGAAGAGGTTTCCCACGAGGATGAAGAGGAAGATCGAGAGCAGGTAAGGGGCGTACTTGCTGCCTTCGGGCCCGATCGTCCCCTTGGCGACGTCGTCCCTGACGAAGGCCACCAGAGATTCCATCACCACGCCGAACTTGCCGGGCACCACCTTGGGCTTGCGGAAGGCAAAGAAGAGTGCGGCGAGCACGATGAACATCGCCAGGAAGGTGAGGAACACGGTTCGAGTGAAATCGAACGGGCCGATGGAGAAGAGTGCTTCCTTGTGCTCGAACAGCTCGACGACATTCCCCGGCTTGCAGATGATCTCCTTGGCGGTATCGCACGCCTCGGCAGCCAGGATCAGGACGTCCACTCCAACTCCCTTTCTCGTCCCCGGGCGACCGCAGCCGCCTCCAATGTCAGCAAGACCAAGTAGCTCACTATCACGGCGACGCCGAACGCCACCCGATCGATGTCGAACAACCGCGCCACACCCAGCATCACGACCGTGATCAGCACGAGGCGCAGCAAGAAGCCGACCAGCGCGGCGGCATGATAGAGGGTCAGCGAGATGCGCGCCGCCATCGAGAGCGCGATGCCCGAGAGCAGGAAGTTACCCACGACCACCGCCACCCCGATCGCCGCCGCCACGGCGCCGTCGCTGCCCCGCAGTACCCACGCCCCGCCAACCAGCAGCGGGCCGACGACGGCAGCCCGACGGACGATGTGACGGGCGAGGGTCGCCTCGATGTCAGCGGTCATCGTCTCGCGTCGCAATCTGCCACATCCTCCAGAAACCGACCGCCGACCCGGTGATGATCCCGATCACCACCAGCAGCGGGTAAGTACCCGCCGCCTTGTCGCCCAATGCCCCGAGCAGCAACCCGGACATGATCGACGCGAAGAAGGTCGACGAATCGCCGGTAGCGGCGGCGTGTTCGCTGACCTGACGGTGGACGGAGCCGCTCACCGCAGGGACCCCCTCAGGGCGTGCTTGTGATTCCTTTCACAATGTATCGGGGTGCCGGTAGCGACGCAAACGACCATCAGACGTGCCCGGGGAAATCGGGCGGATAGGCAGGGAAGGCCTCCGCCAACTCCCCGATCCGCTGGCGAGCGTGCTCCAGCACCCGGGCATCCGATCGTCCCCGGAGGGCTCCCGCCAGCAGGCGACCGACCTCGGCGACCTCCGACTCCTTCATCCCGCAGGTGGTGGCGGCCGGGGTTCCGATTCGCAGACCGGATGCCCGATACGGCGGCCGGGGATCGAAGGGGATGGTGTTGAAGTTCAGAGTGATTCCCACGCTGGAGAGGAGTCGGGCTGCGTCCTTCCCGGTCAGGTCGTCGTCGACCGAGCGCAGATCCACGAGGAACAGGTGATTGTCGGTGCCTCCGGACACCACCCTGACCCCTTCACCCGCCACCGCAGCAGCCATGGCGGCGGCGTTGGCGACGATCTGGGCGGCATACGCCCGGTACTGGTGAGTGGACGCTTCGGCGTAGCAAACCGCCTTGGCGGCGATGTGGTTGTTGAGTGGGCCTCCCTGGGCGTTGGGGAACACCCCCTTGTCGATCGCCGCGGCATGCTCGGCGGTGGACAGGATCATCCCGCCCCGGGGACCGCGCAGCGCCTTGTGGGTGGTGGCGGTGACCACGTGGGCGTGGGGAATCGGATCGGGATGCGCCCTGCCGGCGATGAGGCCGATGATGTGCGCGGCGTCCACCATGAGCAGCGCCCCCACCTCGTCGGCGATCTCCCGGAACCGTGCCCAGTCGAGGATGCGGGAGTAGGCCGAGTACCCGGCGACGATCATCTTGGGGTGCTCGGCGCGGGCGATCTCCGCCACCTGGTCCATGTCGACCACCTCGGTCTCGGGATCCACCCCGTAGGAGACGAAGTCGTAGAGGATCCCCGAGAAGTTGACCGGCGAACCGTGAGTGAGGTGGCCCCCCTGGTCGAGACGCATCCCCAGGATCTTGTCCCCCGGCTTGAGGAGCCCGTAGTAGACCCCCATGTTTGCCTGGGCGCCGCTGTGCGCCTGCACGTTGGCGTGCTCCGCCCCGAACAGGGCCTTGGCGCGTTCGATCGCCAGACTCTCGATCTCATCGACGATCTCGCAGCCCTCGTAGTAGCGCTTCCCCGGGTACCCCTCGGAGTACTTGTTGGTGAGCACCGATCCCGAGGCCTGCATCACGGCCCGGGACACGAAGTTCTCCGACGCGATCAGCTGCACGTGGGTGCGTTGCCGCTCCACGTCACGATTGATGAGCGCTTCCATCTGGGGATCGGACTCGGACAGCGGGGTCCCGAACATGGCGTCCTCCTCGAAACGGCAGCGTAGCGCGGGCCTTCCTCCTCAATCTCTGCCGATGGACACACTGCGCTCGGTGGCCATGTCCGCCGCGGCGCACCCGGCAAACGGCAGCAGCGGGGCGACGACGATGGTGACATCGGGAGCGAACCGGTAGGCGACCAGGGTCAACAGGGCGAGCACGCCTACCACCCAGATGCGCCGCGATCTCGAGTTGACCCCCTCGTCCATCCGCAGGACGAAGGCACCACCGATTCCGAACGCGGTAACCACCGCGGTCGCCGGCTCGCGGAGCAGAGTGGCCAGAAGCAGGAACCCGGCCATGGCCGCCGGCGCCACCCGCGAGGCGATGCGCAGTGGCGCCGGGGTGCGCGAGATCAGCGCCAGCAGGAACACCGAGACGGGGGCGATGATGGCGGCGACGATCACCGCGCCGCGGGCGTTGGAGGTGTTGCCGTTGTCCTGCTCAACGATCGCGGTGACCACGCCGGCGAACGCGAACAGCAGCATGACTGTGGCGGTGCTGACCGCCCCCCAGCGGCGCGCCATCGAGATCGGCTCGCCGGGATCGGTTGCTGGAGCGCCGCGCCGACGGGTTCGGTGGAGCGATTCGACATAGGCCTGTTTGACCGGCTTGGGGGCCTTGCGGGTGCCTTTCCGCCTGCTCATCATTCGCTCCAATCGATCGGCCCGGGGCGCAGCACCACCGGGACGGGCCCGGTCAGATCGACCACCGTCGACGACCTACCTCCGGGAGCCTCTCCTTCGAGATACACCGCCACCGCATCACCCAGGATGCCACGCGCCGCGGTGTGGTCGATCGCCGGCGGTCCGCCGCTGCGGTTGGCGCTGGTCACCGCCAGCGGGCCCGACCTGCGCAGGAGAGCGAGGGCCACCGGGTGATCGGGCACCCGGACCGCGATCGTCCGGGTGACCGGGTTCCCCAGCCACCGCGGGGCGTGGGGGGCGCACGGGACGACGATGGTGAGAGCACCCGGCCAGTGGGCCGCGGCCGACGCCGCGGCGCCCTCGATCAGCGCCACCGTCCCCAGATCCTGGCGACTCGCTCCCAGGACCGGGATCGGCTTGTCGTCGGTCCGGCCTTTGACCGCGAACAGCGCCGCCATCGCCGCCTCGTCGAACGGGTCGGCGGCGATCCCGTAGACGGTGTCGGTGGGAAGGCCGATGATCTGGCCGGCGCGGAGGGCGGTGAGAGCCTCGTCGATCAGCATCAGACCTTCATCTCGATCATGGCGGCCCGATACGCGATGGGCGATGAGCGATAAGCGATGAGCGAAACACGGCGAGTCGTTTTCGGACCGCTATCGCCCATCGCCTTTCGCTCTTCGCCGGGCCGACTCTGTCGGCCCCTCACAGACAACAGCTCGCCCCCTTGCGGGCCACCAGGATACGGTCACTTCCCGTCAGATCCCGACGCACCTCACGGTCGTAGGCGTTGAACAGATCCAGGGCTTCGGCGGCCTGCCCATCGCCGATCTCGCACAGCACCCATCCGCCGACGCCGACCCTCCAATAGGCCTCCTCGGCGATCCGGGCGAGCACTTCGGTTCCCCGGGGGCCGGCGAAGAGCGCCCGGTGGGGCTCGTGGTCTCGCACCTCGGCGGGTAGGGCGTCGCCGTCGGCCACGTAAGGGGGATTGGAGACCACCAGGTCGATGCGCCCACCGAGGTCGCGAGGCAGCGGGGCGAACAGGTCACCGTGAAGGAAGGCCACCTCGAGCCCGGTTAGCGCGGCGTTCTCCGCGGCCAGCGCAAGCGCCTCCTCGCTGGTGTCTGTGGCGAACACCCTGGCATCGGGGAAGGCGTGCTTGAGGGCGAGCGCCAGGCATCCCGAACCGGTTCCCAGGTCGACGATCACCGTGCCCGGCCCGGCCTGCCCCAGCGAACGGACCGCCTCCTCCCAGAGGCGCTCCGTCTCCGGGCGGGGGATGAGGGCACGCCGATCGATCTTGAGGGTGAGCGGACCGAAATCGACGGTCCCCTCGAGGTACTGCAGCGGCTCGCCCGCCTCGCGCCGGGCGACCACCTCGTCGAGGCGATCCTGCTCCTCAGACGTCAGCGACGGGTCGAGGACCAGGGACGCCGCCGAGCGCCCGGCGACAGCCCGGCGCAGGCGCTCCAGCTCATGGGGAGGCAGAGGCATGCCATGCAGGGTAGGGAGGCGAGGGCAGGAGCAGACCGAGCCGCCGCTCCCCCACGGGGAGTGACATTGGTCGACCTGAGCGGTGAACCATTCGTCGAGCCAGGCTTCTCATGCCACAACCCACTCCTCGTCCCCATCCGCTACCACCAGGGACCCGACGTTCTTCGCGGAGAGCATCTGTAGGGCCTCGTATACGGAAGCCCCTGACGCGACCTTGAAGACCTCAGATCCCTTCGCCTCGAGAATGTTCGCCACCGACTTGATGGATTCACCCCCCGTTCCCGACCCGAGAAGATAACGATCGCTTCGGCGACGGGTTGTCCGACCGCCGATCGACTCGAACCGGGGCGTCACGACGAGGTGGCGAGAACCTCGACGGTCGCCTTGGCGCCCGGCACCCCACTCAGCGCGGCGTCGCCGGTGAGCAGAGGAGCTTCGAGCGCCTCGGCGAGTGCCAGGTACAGCCCGTCGTACACCGACAGGTTGGCCCGGAACTCGAAGGCACGCTGCAAGAGACCGGCGTGGGGGTACCGGAGTATGGGCACGTCAGCCAGGTCCCGAACCATCTGCGTCGCCCCGGTGCCGGAGAGGTCGCCCATGGCGGCAAGCCGACGGAGCGCCTGACCGACCTCGGCGTCGACGAGATGGGGGGCGCACACCACCTCTCGGTGCGCCAAGAGTGCCGCCAGGGTGTCGCCGGCCTCGCTCCCCGGTCCGAGGAGCAGGTCGACCACCACCGATGCGTCGGCGACGATCACCGGGCATCGCGCTCGGCGCGCACCACCGCGGCGGGCGATCGGGAGAGCCGGGGGCGACTCCGAGCGGCCAGCCGCGCCAGGACCTCCTCGATGGGTGGAGCCTCGACAAGACGCTCGATCTCACGACGCAGGTAATCGGACATGCTCATCCCCGCTCGAGCGGCCCGGGCCTTCACCTCCCGGTGCACCTGGTCGGGGACGTTGCGGATCTGGATCATCCTGGTGGGCATGCTCAGCACCATATCACATGCACAGCACATGTCAGCCCCCGGGGGGTGAGACGGATTTCATCTGAGTGGGAATCACCGGCAAGCTGGCGCCCTATCCTCGGCTCATGGAGCAGCGAGCACTGGGACCTGGCCTCCAGGTGAGTGTCTTCGGTCTCGGAACCATGACCTTCGGTCACGAGGCCGACGAGGCGGCCTCTCATGCCATCCTCGACCGGTATGTGGAGGCCGGGGGGGCCTTCATCGACACCGCGAATGTCTACTCTCATGGGGTCTCGGAGGAGATGATCGGCCGCTGGCTGGCCAAGCGTGGCGGAGCCGACGGGCTGGTGATCGCCACCAAGGGTCGGTTCGCCATGAGCGACGATCCCGCCGACCGCGGCGCCGGCCGGGCCAACCTCACCCGGGCCCTGGAGGCGAGCCTGGAGCGGCTGGGGTTGGACGCCGTCGACCTCTACCAGATCCATGCCTGGGATTCGAGCACCCCGGTCGAAGAGACCATGGCGACCCTGAACGACTTCGTCGAAGAGGGGAAGGTACGAGCCATCGGTGTCTCCAACTTCCTCGGTTGGCAGCTGGAGCGGGCCGTGCAGGTCACCGCGCACAACCGCTGGGCTCCGATCGTGTCGCTGCAGCCGCAGTACAACCTGTTGGCCCGCGACATCGAGCTCGAGCTCGTACCGCTGTGCCTCGACCGAGGCATCGGGATCCTCCCCTGGTCGCCGCTCGGTGGCGGCTGGCTGACCGGGAAGTACCGGCGCACCCCACCCACCGGTGCCACCCGTCTCGGCGATAACCCGAACCGCGGCCTGGAGAACTACCAGGGACGAGCCAACGAACGGACTTGGGCGATTCTCGATGCGGTGCGCTCGGTCGCCGAGCAGCGGGGCGTCCCGATGAGCCAGGTGGCGCTCAATTGGCTACGACGCCGGCCGATGGTGGCGTCGGTGCTGCTGGGATGCCGTTCCGTCGAGCAGCTCGACGACAACCTCGCCGCCCTTCGCTGGGATCTGAGCGATGACGAGATGGGTGCGCTCACCGAGGTGAGCGCACCAGGCATCCCCACGTATCCACAGGGCTTCCTGGAGATCGAGGCCAGAGTGGACGTGTGGAAGGAACTCGGAACCCGAAACGCCAGACCCTACTGAGGGCGACGGGCACCGCGGCTGTTGATGAGGAGGTCGAGCGCCTCAGGATCCCTGTCAGAACATGGCCGTTCAGCCGGTTGCCTTCCAGCTCACGCTCACCTCATCGCGCTAGTCGGTCCACAGAACGCGCTCTTTCCCCGTGTCTAGTCCGACGCAGGGTGCTTGAAGAAGAGAACCAGAGAGCAACTGAGTCGTTTGGCCCTGTTTTCGGCGGGTGACGCTCGTACCGTCGGGCACACTCGCCTGGGGGTTATGTTGTCCCGCAGACCGGGCGCCCGCTCTCCCTTTGGTGTTGTTGGTTTCGTCGTGTGTGCAGACACCCGGGCTCCCCAAGGCCGGATCGGTGAGCGGAGCGCCTACCGAAGACCTGATGCCGTGAGGGACCGCCTGACAGCAGGTCGTTCGTGGCAGGTGGAAGGGAGCAAGTTGTTGCAGGGGTTGAGTCTTCGTTCTCGGGGGACCCCGATAGTGGTGATGGTGGGGGTTCTCCTGGTGGGGCCTGTCAGCTTCGCCGGACCAGTGTCGGCCGAGGAGGGCCGGGCCGACGTCACCTGCCTGGGTGAGACGGCCACGATTGTCGGCACCCCGGGTGACGAGGTGCTCCGCGGCACTTCCGGGCGGGATGTCATCGTCGGGTTGCGCGGCGACGATGTGATCTACGGCGGGGGTGGGGCCGATCTGATCTGTGCCGGGCGCGGTGCAGACGTGGTGTACGGCGGTGCCGGAAACGACCGGGTGTACGGCGGCGCCGGAGACGACTGGTTGTACGGCGGCGCCGGAAACGACTGGTTGTACGGCAACGGGGGCGACGACGGACTGACGGGCGGTGGTGGCTTCGACCCTACCGACGGGGGTAGGAACGGTTTCGGCCCCGGGGATATCTGCGATGGAGAGACCCAGGTCAGCTGCGAGGGGGAGTTCAACATCTGCCAGCCGAGTTCCCCGCCGGCGGGTCTCGTGCAGGGCTTCTATGGGCGGTACTGCGAGGTTCTCGGCCTTCCCCTCCTCTCCTCCGATGCGGTCCCTGAAGCCGCACTGCAGGCCGCGGCGACGATCATCAGGGCGATGCTGACCGACCGGGCGGATATCGTTGGAGCAATCGCCGAGGCGGACACGGTTGACGAAGAGGGTCACCGGTTCGGGGTCATGGGTCGCAATGAGGTCACCACTGACCTGCCTGAGTACTCCGACCTATACGAATGGTTCCCCGAGACCGACTGGGATCGCCGCGTCCGGGGCTTGGGCGGGACTTTCGAGTACCCCTTGACAAGCGGCGCCGAAGAGAACCTCCTGTGCCTGCCCTGGGGGACGATCGAACCGTGGGGCGGCGGGTCCCCGTACGGCGATCCGTACTTCGGCGAGTCCGTCCTCGTCCACGAGGTCGCCCATACCATCCACCTGTTCGGCCTGGGCAACATCGAGTACGCCGGCGTTGGGGCCGGGGTCGACCCAACTTTCGATGGGCGGCTCGAGGCTACGTACGAGGGTGCGATAGCAGCAGGGCGATGGGCAGGCACCTACGCCGCCACGAATTACATCGAGTATTGGGCGGTGGGCGTCTCGGCGTACTTCAACACGAACGGGTCCACCGACCCGGCCACCAACCGCACCGAGTTGGAGGCCTATGACCTTCCCTTGTTCGATCTCATCGAAGAGGTGTTCGGAGGCTTGAAGTGGCAGCCGGACTGCACGAGCGTGTGGAGCAGCTTGCGGGAACGGGTAGCCGGGTCGGCGGACCTATTCACCTGGCTCTTCGGAGGGGATTCTCTCTACACCCCGAGTCCCCACATTCGCGATTCCGGTCCTGTCCCAGGTCCCAACCCGCTCTCTCCACCACTGCGCATCAGCTTGTGATCCACTTCGTCCCTGCACGAGAGATGGCCACTGTCGACGACGATCCCGCTACCCCCCTCGCCGGTCGAATAGCGCGCGGTTCATCGGAACTTGGCAGTGGGCGGTCGATCCTTGGGGTATCACCGGCCTGGGCAGGGGATGGAACCCCTCAGCACCCCTGTCAGGACTTCGCCAGGCTTACCTTCTCTGCGCGGCTACCGGCCGATCCCGCCGGGAGTCCCGTTCCGTGACGGGCTTCAGGGGGTCCAGTCCGCCCCGCGCTTCGAAAACGCCTCTTCGAACTCACCGACAAAGGCTTCGGCGTGCTCGCAGGCCCAGTGCGCGCAGGCCGACCCGAAAGCGTTCAACGGCATCAATCGTCCCTCCGACGACATCGGCGCAGGGAGCGTGAAGCGACCCGACAACGCTGTCTCCCAATTCGACGGTGTTCCTGTCCCCACCACGTAGAACTCGCTCTTGTTGTGCATGATCCAGTTCCGGAGCCGGAAGAGGAGTTCCACGTCTTGATAGGGGCTTCTCGACCTATCGAGGAGGGGGGCGCCAGCGAGCCTCAGCGCTGCATCGAACCTCACAAGGGGGTTCAAACCCCTGCCGCCGTCCGTGGCACTCCAGTACACCGCGAGGCGCTCTCCCAGCCGCCGGGGCATCGAGAGGTCCCCGGTCTGCATCCTCCACCGGACCTCGTCGCTCGCCCGCTCGAAGACCTCGTTGATGGTTGCCTCAACGTAAGCCGCCGCCATCGCCACAGCAGCCATGCTGTACGCCAGAGCGTCCTCTGACCATTGGGCATCGGCTGCCGATGCGTCCACCTCCTCAGAGGCGGCGCGGTCAGCATTCGATCGGGCTGCGCGAAGAAGGTAGCCGGCGTGGTCGACGCGGATGAAGACGG
>MELR01000027.1:7803-7919 GCA_001767695.1 Actinobacteria bacterium RBG_16_68_21 | reverse complement strand
GCCGTCCTACATGTCTCCGGCCCCCGCAGCCCGCGCCACGCTTCGGCACCCCTGTCAGGACATCGCCGGGCTCCGATTCTCGATTATCACGGGATAGGCCCTTCCCCCGACCGGGA
>MELR01000027.1:7580-7773 GCA_001767695.1 Actinobacteria bacterium RBG_16_68_21 | reverse complement strand
GGCGCAGTACGGGCAAGCCTCGGCCCCGCAACCGAGCGCAAGGACTGTCAGCAGTCCCCGTTCAAGCCTCTCCGTCAAGGCCACGAGGGGCTCGGCCGGAAAGTCCTTCCGCAACTCAGCGAGACGGTCGCTCGTGTCTCGCCTCAGACTCGCCTGCAGCAACTGGCGGTACGCATGCCGTTCCCTCGAATCC
>MELR01000027.1:0-7528 GCA_001767695.1 Actinobacteria bacterium RBG_16_68_21 | reverse complement strand
TCCGACGCCCTCCCAACTCCTGAGCCCTGTCAGAGACACGGCCAGATGCCAGCAGTCCGAGACCTCGCCAAAGGTGAAGTCCTCGCGGGCGCGCTTCAACAACTGCGCCTCCTCCGCTTCCGTGAGGAGTTTCCTGTCCATCGTCACGTACAGAGCCGCAAGACACTGGACCGCCGTGATGCACCACTCGCGACGCGCCGTTTCAAGCAAGGCCTCGTCAACGATGGCGGAACGACCGTATTCAACGATCCGCTGGAACTCGGCGGATGTCCACCGCAGGCTCCCGTCGAAGGCCACCAACGCCTCGTAAGCCTTCTTCCGCGAGCCGAAATGTGAAGACAGGGGCCGTCTAGCCATGCTGGGACCAATCAAGAGACGGGCTCTACAGAGAATACGCAGTAGACCAATGCCGAGCGGTATGGCGCCTCGGGACCCCTGTCAGGAGTTGGCCAACCCGGAGTGTGGTGTTCAACCTCGGCCCAATCGGTTGAGGAAGCCGCTGCTTGGGGCAGGCTTTGTGAGCAGCGCCCTCGGTGCGATGATTCTGTCTCCAATGCAGGGCGTAGGCTCGGATGAGCCACACGGAACAAGTGGAGTGATATGAAGGCGATCGTCATCGACCGGTACGGCACACCGGATGTTCTGCGATTCGCGGAGGTCGAGACGCCGGTCCCCGGCGACGACGAGGTGCTCGTGCGGGTACGTGCCTCCTCCGTCAACCCCTACGACTGGCACTACCTCACCGGCCTCCCGAAGCTCTTCCGACCGGCGTTCGGGGGGCTCCGTAGACCCAAATACCACATCCTCGGCGCCGACCTCTCCGGGCACGTCGAAGCGATCGGCAAGGACGTGACTCGATTCCGGCCCGGCGACGAGGTGTACGGCCAGACGGCAGCCGGAGCCTACGCGGAGTACGCCGCAGTCGCCGAAGCCGAACTCGCCCTCAAACCGGCCAATCTCACGTTCGAGCAGAGCGCCGCCGTGCCGCTCGCCGGATTCACCGCCCTGCAGGCCATCCGCGACAAGGCCAAGGTCCAGCCCGCCCAGAAGGTCCTGATCAACGGCGCCTCCGGCGGCGTCGGGACCCTTGCCGTGCAGATCACCAAGTCGTTCGGCGCCGAGGTGACCGGCGTCTGCAGCACCACCAACGTCGACATGGTCCGATCGATCGGCGCCGACCATGTCATCGACTACACCCGGGACGACTTCACCGCTGGCCCGCAGCGCTACCACCTGCTGCTCGACAACATCGGCAACCGGTCGCTGTCGGAGTACCGGCGGATCCTCGAACGCAAAGCGACCTATCTGGCGTCCTTCGGGCAGCCCGAGAACGAGTGGCTCGGACCCCTCTGGTTCCTTGCCAGGATGGCGCTGCTCTCCCCGTTCGTGGGCCAGAAACTGACCACCTTCACGGCGCGACCGACCACGGAGGACTTGCACACCCTCACGGCTCTTATCGAGGCCGGCACCCTCGCACCGGTCGTCGACCGGGCATACCCGCTGCACGAGGTCCCCGACGCCTTCCGGTACGTCGGGCAGGGGCATGCTCGGGGAAAAGTCGTCATTACCATCTGAGCGGCCGAACACCCGCCAGATCACAAGACTGGCTGAATCGAACCGTCGGCGGGCATACCGAATCGCGATGGGGAGCCCATCGGCACGCCTGACCTCCGCACAAGGGGTGTGCTCAAGAGTCCGCTGTCCGGGGGGGACGACGTCAGCGGCCCCTCAGCACCCCTGACCTTCCCCGAACCCCCTCAACCCCCCGACAGCCGCCTCGCCTCGTCGTCGAGAGTCAGGGCGTCGACGATGTCGTCGAGATCCCCGGCGAGAATCTCGGGGAGCCGCTTGATGGTCAGCCCGATCCGGTGGTCGGTGACCCGGTTGTCCTTGTAGTTGTAGGTACGGATCTTCTCGGCCCGCTCCCCCGACCCCACCTGCGCCTTGCGGTCCGCGGCCACCGCGGCGTGCTGTTTGTCCATCTCGATCTGGTAGAGCCGTGCCCGCAGCACCCGCAACGCCTTGACCTTGTTCTGCAGCTGCGACTTCTCGTCCTGGCAGGTCACCACCATCCCCGTGGGCTTGTGGGTGATGCGAACCGCCGAGTCCGTGGTGTTGACCGACTGCCCGCCGGGGCCGGTGGATCGGAAGACGTCGATCTCGATGTCGTTGTCGGGGATGTCTATCTCGACCTCCTCGACCTCGGGCAGCACGGCCACGGTGGCGATCGATGTGTGCACCCTGCCCTGCGACTCCGTCCGGGGCACCCGCTGCACCCGATGCGGCCCGGCCTCGAACTTGAACCGTGAATACGCGCCGCGGCCCTTGACCGCGAAGGTGATCTCCTTGAAACCGCCTGCCTCCGACTCCGAGGTGTTCAGGTGCTCGATCGCCCAGGCGTTGTTCTCCGCATACCGTTCGTACATGCGGTACAGGTCCCCGGCCCAGATCGCCGCCTCATCCCCGCCCACCGCCCCGCGGATCTCGACGATCACATCCTTGGCGTCGTTGGGATCTTTGGGCACCAGCATGACGCGGAGGCGCTTCTCGAGGCGCTCGGCGGCTTCACGTCGCTCGTCGGCCATGGCGCGCAGTTCCTCGGCGACTCCCGGGTCCGACTCGTCGCGGGACAGCTCCTGGGCATCCTCGGCGTCCTCCCAGGCCGCCCGGTACAGATGGAAGGCGTCGACCAGGCCCTTGAGTTCCGCATGGCGGCGGGTGACCTCGCGGTACCGGATCTGGTCGCTCGCCAGAGCAGGGTCGGTCATCTGGACGAGGGTCTCCTCATAGGCCGCTTCCACCTCCCCCATGCGGAGGGCGAGTTGCGGGTCCATCAACTCACCTCGTAGCCGAGAGCCCCCGGAGTGATCGGGCCGCGCTCATCCAGAGAAGCCCGCGCTTCGTCGCCGAGGGCCGCCAGCAGCGATGCGACCGCGACCTCCACCTGATCGTCCGAAGGCTCCGATGTGGTCAGCCGCTGCAACCAGATCCCGGGGCGGGAGGCGACGGCCATCCACCGGTAGTCGGCTGCCGCTTTGAGCACCTCGTAGGAGAAGCCGGCGATCACCGGGATGAGGACGATGCGACTGGCGACCAACCAGGGCAGCGACGGACGGCCGACTGCGGTGAAGACCACGATGGCGATGAGGATCACGATGAGCAGGAAGTTGGTGCCGCAGCGGGGGTGGCGAGGGCTGTAGCGCTGGATGGCCGCCATCTGGAGAGGATCGCCCGCCTCATAGGCATGGATCGTCTTGTGCTCGGCCCCGTGATACTCGAACACCCGCTTGATGTCCTTGCTGCGGCCGATCGCCCAGATGTAGGCGACGAAGAAGAGGATCCGCACCAACCCGTCGACCACGTTGAAGAGGATCGTGCTCTCCCCGACGAGTCGCTCCGCGCCGCGCGCTACGAGCAGTGGGAGAAGCATGAAGAACGCCACGAAGAAGACCAGGGCGATCGTCATCGCCCCGACGATCGAGGCCTTGCTGAGCTCCTCCTCGTCCTCGCCGGCCGCCTTTTGGGCCGACCAGGAGAGGGCCCGGAATCCGAGGGTCAGCGACTCGCCGAGCACCATGATCCCGCGGATGAAGGGGATCTTGGCGAGACGGGAACGCGACGAGAGGCGGGGCAGCTCTTCGCGACGGGCTTCGATCACCCCATCGGGACGGCGCACCGCCACCGACCATGCCGTCGGGGCGCGCATCATCACGCCTTCGATGACGGCTTGGCCCCCGACGGTGGCGCCCGGTGGGCGGCTCACCAGAAACCCACTTAGGCCCCGGCTTCCCCCTCGGCGGCCTCGGTACCGGTGGTGAACGACTCGCGTCCGTAGCGCCTACGGAAGCGCTCCACCCGGCCGCCCGAGTCGACGAGGATCTGCTTGCCCGTGTAGAACGGGTGGCTGGCGCTGGAGATCTCGACGCGGGCCATCGGGTAGGTGTTCCCGTCCTCCCACTCGATCGTCTCCGAGGTGCCGATCGTGGAACGCGTCAGGAACTTCAGGTCCGACGACGTGTCCACGAATACGACTTCGCGGTACTTGGGGTGGATGTCCTTCTTCACTGTCTCTTGCTCCTGGAGGCGGTAACTCTACTGGACCACGGCCTTGGCCACGTCGGCGAGGAATTCGGCGTTCGACTTGGCGCTCTTCAACCGGTCGATCAGCAGCTCGAGCGCCGCCGCCGGATCGAGTGCCAGGAGCACCCGGCGCAGGCGCCACACGTTGTTGAGCTCGTCGGGCTCGAAGAGCAGCTCTTCCTTACGGGTGCCCGACGCCTCGATGTCGATGGCCGGATACACCCGCTTGTCGGCGAGCTTGCGATCGAGCCGGAGCTCCATGTTCCCGGTGCCCTTGAACTCCTCGAAGATGACCTCGTCCATGCGCGACCCGGTTTCGACCAGGGCGGTGCCGAGAATCGTCAGACTGCCCCCCTCCTCGATGTTGCGGGCCGCCCCGAAGAACCGCTTGGGCGGATACAGGGCCGTGGAGTCGACGCCTCCGGAGAGGATTCGCCCCGATGCCGGAGTGGCCAGGTTGTATGCCCGGGCGAGCCTGGTCACCGAGTCCAGGAGGATCACGACGTCCATGCCGGACTCGACCATGCGCTTCGCTCTCTCCAGCGCGAGCTCGGCCACCTGGGTATGCTCCTCGGCCGGTCGGTCGAACGTCGAGTAGATGACATCCCCCTTCACCGACCGCTGCATGTCGGTGACCTCCTCGGGACGCTCATCGACCAGGACCACGATCAACGCGCACTCGGGGTTGTTGGCGGAAACCGAGTTGGCGATCTCCTTGAGCACAGTGGTCTTGCCCGCCTTGGGGGGTGAGACGATCAACCCGCGCTGGCCTTTGCCGATCGGGGCGATCAGGTCGACGATCCTGGCGAGCACGTGGTTGGGCTGTCCGTCCACCTCGAGGCGAAGTCGCTCATCGGGAAACAGCGGGGTGAGCGAAGCGAACTTGGGACGCTTGCGGGCATCCTCGATCGTCATCCCGCTCACATGATCGATGCGGGTGAGCGCGGGGAACTTCTCCTGTGAGCGAGGTGGACGGACCGGCCCGCTGAGGGTGTCTCCGCGGCGGAGCCCGAACTTGCGGACCTGGGTTGCCGACACATAGACATCCTTCTCGCCGGGGAGGTACCCGGTGCAGCGGAGGAAGCCGTAACCCTCGGGAAGGATGTCGAGGATCCCCTCACGCACTTCGGCATCGGCCTCGTTCCACTGCTGCTGGTGCTGCTGCTGCGGCTGGCCGCCACCCTGCGTCGGGCCACCGCTGCGACCGCGCCGACGGCGTTTGCGGTTGCCGGCATCATCGAAGTCGGAGCGATCATCCGATGATTCGCCGCTGTCGTCCTCCTCGACGACCGCAGAGGCCGCCGGAGCGGCGGTCTCCGCGGGACGGCGCGTCTCCGCCGTGGGGAGATCGACGGGTGCCGGCTCGTCGCTGGCGTCGAATTGGTCGGAGTCGAGAATCGCCGCGATCAGTTTCGACTTCTGGAGCGTCTCGTGCTCCGGCACGGAGATCGCCGCGGCGATGATGCGCAGCTCGTCGAGATTCTTCTCCTGGAGCTTGGCTCTGCTGGTCATGTGATCTCTCCCCCTACTTTTTTCGACGATCGGCCAACGCCTGCTGGTAGGCCTGCCAGTCCTTGTTGAACCGCTCGTTCCCGATGTCGGTGAGCGGGTGATCGAACAGCCGGTCCATCACCGCGAAGGGCATGGTCGCTGCGTCGGCGCCGATCCGGGCCGACTGCACCACGTGCTGCGAGTGCCGCAGACTCGCCGCGAGCACCTCGGTGTCATAGCCCTGGGCGGCGTACGTCTCCACGATCTCTGCGAGCAGCGAGAGACCGTCGTTGCCGACGTCGTCGATCCGGCCCAGGAACGGAGAGACGAACGTGGCGCCGATGGTGGCGGCGAGGATGGCCTGCGCCGTCGAGAACACCAGCGTGACGTTGATCGGGATGCCCATCCCGACGAGCCGGGCACCGGCCGCCACGCCCTCGCGGGACATGGGGACCTTGACAACCACGTTGTCGGCGATCTTGGCGAGAACTTGACCCTGGGCCACCATCTCGTCCCTGTTGTCGGCGACCACTTCGGCGGACACCGGACCGGCGACCACGTCGGTGATCGCCCTGATCAGGTCATGGAACTCGAGGCCTTCCTTGGCGGCGAGTGACGGGTTGGTGGTGATCCCCTGCAGGATCCCCCAGCCATTGGCGGTTTCGATGTCGGCGAGGTGCGCCGTGTCGAGAAAGAGCTTCAACGTTGCCTCCAAGCAGCGTCTCAGGAGCCTCGCCCGGCACGGCGACCGCAGGTGCGGTGCGCTTCAGAGGTGTCAGGACGAGGAAGGTCGGGCGGAATGCCCTGAGGCATTGTAGAGGCTTTGCGGCCGGGGGCAAAGCAGGGCCGCTGCCCGCTTCCCGCTGCCCGCCGCCCGCCGCCCGCAACAGCGTCACCCGTCGCCCGCAAGAAAGCTTCAGCTCCCGAGTACTGCGGCGCCGGCGTTGATCACGAAGCCGAGCGCAACGGCGGCGCCCAGCAATACGGCCGCCTGCCCGATTCGCGGGATCGGAGGGCGGCTGAGGTACGCCCCAGCCCGACCATGTGAGATGGCTCGAGTGCCGATGTAGACGGCCGCCGGTACGGCCAGAAAGGGAATCAAGAGGAAGACGAGGAATCCGTAGGCGCTCCTCTGTAGAAGCGATGCATGCGAACCGTCGCCGAAGCGGGGAACGGTGGCGTCGAGCCGCGCCACCAGGGCTGTGAACGTCACCCCGAACAGCAGAGCAGTCGCCGCGACAAGAGCCACCGCCAGCCACAACGGGCTGAGGATCACGAAATCGATGTTGTCGGGCGCCAGCGGGTCGGCAACGCCGAGAGTCCCCAGCATCAAGACCCCGAAGATCAGGCCGGCGACCCACGCGGTACCCGGCAGCGCTCGGCGCAGGATCAGGAAGGCAAAGGAAGCGGCCAGGGGCAGCAGGACCCCCACGAACAGAATGAAGCCGAGTGATCCACTGAACGTGATCTCACCGACCGTCTCACCGGCCTCGGTGAGTTGGCCCTGTGCCCTCGCGCCGGACGTTGCGGCCAAGACTCGCATCACCAGTCGACCGCCCAACCCGACCGACAGCAATCCCGCGATCACGGCTGCGGCCAACAGGCATGCAACGGTCCGAATAGCTTCGAGAGATGCGCCGCGAGGTGTCGACATCTCGATCGTCGGTGACGCCAGGATGGGACTTCGTCGCCAGCGCCACGCCATCACTGCGGCGACGATCACCCCTGACCCCCCCACAACGGACAGAATCACGTTGTCCCAACTCATCCCAACACCCCCCTCTCGACGGCGACAAGTCGGAAGCCGGAAGACCCCCGAAGCCGGTGACGCTACTCGGTGATGTCGAGGGGCGACGGGTTCGGTGGGAACGCCCCGCCGCTGCCCGCTGCCCGCAAGGGTCGCCCGTCGCTCGTCGCTCGTCGCCCGTCGCCCGTCGCCCGTCGCCCGCTGCCCGCT
>MELR01000026.1:2869-13368 GCA_001767695.1 Actinobacteria bacterium RBG_16_68_21 | reverse complement strand
GTTCGTAATCTTCAGCCGGATGCTGGCGGAAAACCCTTCGATCGTGGTCGGTCCGATGGTGACCAATCCCGGTACTCGCGACTGGACGGTGATCGCCTCGCTGTTCGCCACCCTCGACGAGATGTACGGACCGCGCACCATCTGTGGGATGGGCCGGGGTGACTCGGCGCTGCGCTACATCAACGACAAGCCGACCACGCTGGCGACGATGTCGGAGGCGATGCGGGTCATCAAGGACCTGGTCGCCGGCAAGACCGTCTCCTACAACGGCAAGGACCTGGTCATCCCCTGGGCCGAGGGATGGGACCTGCCGATGTGGGGCGCCGGGTATGGTCCCAAGGCGCTCACCCTCGTGGGGGAGCAATGCGACGGCTTCATCCTCCAGCTGGCGGACCCCTACCTGGTGGAGTGGACCACCAAGTTCGTCAAGGACGCCGCCCGCAAGGCCGGGCGGGATCCGGATGCCGTCAAGATCTGCGTGGCGGCACCGGCGTACGTCGGTGACGACCTCCCTCACCAACGCGATCAAGTGCGTTGGTTCGGGGGCATGGTGGGCAACCACGTCGCCGACCTGGTGGCTCGCTACGGCTCGGACGAGTCGATGATCCCCAAGGCGCTCACCGAGTACATCAAGGCGCGGGAGGGATACGACTACTCCCACCACGGCCAAGTCGGCAATCCTTCCACCGACTTCGTTCCCGACGAGGTGGTCGACCGCTTCTGCGTGCTCGGCCCGATCTCGGAGCATATGCGGCGAATGGAGGAACTGCGCGACCTCGGGGTCGACCAGTTCGCCATCTACCTGATGCACGACGCCCAGGAGGCCACCCTCGACGCCTACGGCGCGGAGGTCATTCTCGCCCTCCAGTAGGACTCTGGCCTTGGACCTTCGACCCTGGACGGAAGGCGAGAGACGGGCGACGGGCGACGGGCGACGGGCGACGGGCGACGCTCCTCACATCTCCAGATCGTGCGCTCCGGAGAGCATCACCGCCAGGCGGTCGATCGACCGGGCGACGGCGTTGGTGGCGTCGTGGTCGATGACCGAATCCCACCAGCCTCCGTACAGACGGTCGAAACCCAGTCCGGCCACGGCGCCGCCCACCCGGCGCACCGTGGCGGTGTCGAGCGGGATCAGGTTCGGGTAGGACCACATCACCGACACCCATGACCGGTCCCGGACCACGGTGAAGGTGTCACCGGTGAGCAGGACGCCTCTGCCGGCGGCACCTTCGGGCCAGTGGAGGACGGCACTTCCCGGGAAGTGCCCGCCGCAGCGGATCAATCGCACGCCGGGCAACGGCTCGGCCGAGTCGCGGTAGAAAGCGATCGACGGGTCGGGGCGCATCACCCACCTGGCATCGGCCTCGGGCAGATGGATCGGGGCGTCGAAAGCGCGGGCCCACTCCACCATCGCCCCGTAGAAGTGGGGATGCGACGCCGAGACCGCCGCCAGACCACCGATGGCGGTGACCGCGGCGACGGCGGTGGCGTCGATGAACCCGAAGCAGTCCCACATGACGTTGCCGGCCGGGGTGATGACGATCAGCGCCCGCTGCCCGATGAACCTCGACGGGGCGATGGCCAGGCCGATCAGTCCCGCCTCGATCGGGCGAATCTCCACCGTGTGGCCCTCGCCGCGGAGCTCTTCGAGGGTGGTCCACTCCTGGCCCTCCCAGCGCACCCACTGGCGAGGATCGGTGCAGATCCGGCACGCGGGCGGTGGGACCGGCGTATCGGCGTGCTGATGGCCGCAGGTCGCGCAGATCCAGGCGCTCATCGCCACAGGCTACGGAGATCCGGCACCACGGCACCGTATCCTCGGTTCGTGCGCGTTCTGTTCGTGGTGACCCGGCTGCCCCATCCGCCCCGGCGGGGTGATCAAGTACGGGCCTACCACCATCTCCGTCACCTCGCCGGGCGTCACGAGATCATCTGCTGCCTGGTGGGACCCCCGGTTCCGGCCGCCGACGTCGCCGCGGTGGCCACGCTCGGGGTAGCGGTCGAGGTGATCCCCACCCGCTGGTCGACCGCGGCGGCCCGGATGGGGAGCGCCCTCTGGGACCGCCGTCCCTTCCAGGCACTCCCGGCGGCCTCACCCCGGGCGCGGTCCCGGGTGGCGGAACTGGCCGAAGGCGTCGACGTGGTCCACGCTCAACTGGTGCGGACCGGTCCCCTGGTCGAGGACCTGGAGGTCCCCGTCGTGATCGATATGGTCGACGCGCTGTCGATGAACCTCGAGCGTCGCCGCACCCACGATCGAGGTCCCCTTCGCCTGGCGGCGGCCGTCGAGGCGCGGCGGCTGGTCCCCTACGAGCGAGCTTTGGCGAAACACGCAGCCGGGGTGGCGGTCTCCAGCGCGGACGATGCCGCCGCCATCGGAGACGACGCGATAGCAGTGGTGCCCAACGGCGTCGACCTGGTGGCGTTCTCGTTCCGTCCGCACCCGCGGCCCGACCCGGTGGTGGTGTTCGGGGGAAACCTCGGCTACTTCCCCAACGTCGATGCCGCAGTGACTCTCGCCCGTGAGATCATGCCGGCGATTCGAACCGAGGTTCCCGGGGCGCGGCTGGTGTTGGCCGGGGCCCGGCCGGCGCGAGCGGTGCGACGCCTGGCCGGGGATCGGGTGACGCTGATCGCCGACCCCGAGGATCTCGCCGCGCAGGTCGGGGCGGCCGCCGTCACGGTGGTGGCGATGCGCGCCGGGAGCGGAATCCAGAACAAGGTGCTGGAGGCGATGGCGGCGGGCACCCCGGTGGTGACCACGGCTCGGGTCGCCGCCGCCGTCGGGGCCACTCCCGGGGAGCATCTCCTTATCGGCGAGGGGGTCGACGCGCTCGCCGCCGCCGCGACCAAGCTGCTGACGGACCGCGTGCGGGCCGAGAATATGGCGATCGCCGCGCGAACCCTGGTCGAGGAGCAATACCGCTGGGAGACGTCGGCGGCGGGGATCGAAGCACTGTGGGAGCGGGCGGTTGGAAGTCGGTAAGGGTCTTGCGCCGTTGAGCCTCAGGCGGGCGATGGGCGAAACCCGGTCAAACGTCTCTTGCTGGCAACTGGAGACTGGCAACCTGAAACCGGAAACCGCAACCGAAAACGTTCCTTAGAACGCCTCCAACGCGCGCGCTACCGCCTCGGCCGCTTTCTCCCAGCGGGATCCCATCATCAGTTGGTGACCACTGTCGGGGAGCACCGTTGGCGCGAGGTCGTAGGCCCGGGCGGTCTTCGTGATTTCCCGGACACCGAAGATCCCATCGCGGTCCCCGGTGATGAACGCCACGTTGGTGTGCACCAGCGGGGGCCGCGACCTGGTGACGATGAGCATGTCCAGGAAAGCCAGGTACGACTCGCCCTGGAGAAGTGGCACGTAGCGGCCCAGCTCGTCGTTGGTGATGTCGGGGTCGAATAGCAGCTGGCGCGCCATGCGGGGAGTGTCCACCAGCGGCTTGAGGTTCATGGTCACGTTGGCCTGGAGGAACTTGAGCGGGTGGCTGGCGAAAGTGCGCAGCGTGACCCGCCACACGCCCCCGATCGGTATCGGGGCGAGCAGCACGCACCCGGGAAGATCGGTCCGCTCGAGGTATCGCTGGGCGATGAGGCCCCCCATCGAATGAGCGACGAGGACCGGGGGCCGTTCGAGTCCGGCGACCACCTCGGCCAGGTCGGCGACGTAGTGGCGGATCCGGCTGCGCCGTAGCGACCCGGGGCCGCCGCTCGTCCCGTGATGGCGGAGGTCGAACGTGTGACAGGTCCAGCCGTGCTCGGCGAACCATCCGGTGAAGTGCTCCCGCCACACCCATCCGCCCTGCCAGGCACCGTGGACGAACAGCAGCGGGTGGGGACGCGGGGCTCCCCGACCCGGGGTGGTCGTGACGGCGATGGGCATTGAGGGAGGCTACGCCCGCTGCCCGCTGCCCGCTCCCCGCTGCCCGCTCCCCGCTGCCCGCAAGACAGTTGCCAGTCTCCAGCAAGAAGGCTGCCGACCAGATTTCGCTCATCGCCGGTCCGTCCAATGTCCAACGTCCAAGGTCTAAGGTCGAAGGTGCTCATGACTCCCCTCTTCACGGTCTCGGGACTGCGCATCGCCATCAGGCGTGATCTCGACGAGCGGGTGGTGGTGGACGGGGTGGATCTCGAGGTGGGGGCCGGGGAGACCCTCGCCCTGGTCGGTGAATCTGCCTCCGGAAAGAGCCTGATCGCCCTCGGGTCGCTCGATCTGCTCTCCCCGGGAGCCCGGGTCGTCGGCGGCACGACGTTGTTCGAGGGCACTGCGCTGCAGGGGCTCGCCGGCGACGATTGGCGCCGGCTGGTGGGCATGGGGATCGGAGTTCTCTTCCAGGACGCCATCGGCGCCTGGGATCCACTCGACATCATGGGCGCCCAGTCCGGCGAAGTGCTCGACGAGCACACCGAGCTGACCGACGAGGAGATCCAGAGCCGGGTGCTCGAAGCGCTGGGAGAGGTCGGGCTGTCCAAGAGGCGTCACTTCCTGGCGTTCTCTCACGAGGTGTCGCGAGGACAGGCCCAGCGGATGATGCTCGCCGCGGCACTGCTTGCCGCCCCCCGATTGCTCATCGCCGACGAACCGCTGTCCGGGCTCGACATCACCGTCGCCCGCGCCGTCCTCGATCTCATCGACGACCTACGCGCCAAGCGGGGGATGGGGATGCTCCTGGTGACCCACGACCTGGCGATCGTCGCCGCGGTGGCCGATCGGGTGGCGGTGGTGTACTCGGGGATGATCGTCGAGCAGGCTCCGGTTGGCGTCCTCTACCGGCGCCCGCGCCATCCGTACATGTCGGGACTGCTCGGCTCGGTACCAGGGCTGGTCAGGGGACGTCTCCGGCCGATCAGGGGTGAGGCCCCCGACATCTTCGAGGTCGCCGCCGGGTGCCCCTTCGCCCCACGCTGCGATCACGTGGTGGAGCGTTGCCGGACCGAGCGGCCGGCGCTGCGGGTGGTGGGCGAGTCGATGGTGGCGTGTCACCGCGCCGAGGAGCTGGAGCTTGCCGGGGTGGGGTAGCCAGAGACGGACGTTCCACCTTGGACGATCGACCCCGTCGCCCGACACCCGACTCCCGCAAGAGCCTCCCGATGCGGGTAGCTGGTGGCGGGCGGCGGGTGACGGGTGACGGGAGACCTCTTCCCGGCAGCGGGCAGCCGGCAGCGGGCAGCCCTCTTTAGCGTTACGGAGCGCTTATGCGCGCTCCGCGAGTGTTGAGGCTTGCCGGATCGAGGCCGCGCCCAGGCGCGATACGCTCACCGCCACCGGGAAGGGATCGCGGCGTGCGACTGATCACCTACATGGGGCTCGTCCTGCGGCGCATCTGGGCCCGCAAGCTGATGCTGGTCGGCTCCTTCCTCGGAGCGACCCTGGTCACCGCGCTGCTCGTGATCCTGCCTCTCTATGAGGCCTCGGTGTCTGCGGTCGACCTGCTTTTCACCTTCCGGCAGGCACCCGACGAGAGCGTCGACCTGGTGGCGGTGGCCACGACGACAGACTTCTCGGAGAGCTTTGCCCAGGCCAATCGGGCCGCGGTCGCTCAGGCGGCCGGGCCGATCCTCGCCTGGTACCCGTCCACCGTCGAACGGACTCTGTCGCGCGAATTCGTGGTGATTCCGCCGACCAACCCCGATTGGCTGCAGCTGGCCACCGACTGGCGGGCGGCAGGCGGCCTCGAGTCGGAGGACCTTCCGCCGTACCCGCGCCCCCCGCAGGAGGCCACCCAGGTGCGCTTCTTCACCACCCCGGACCTGGCTTCGAAGATCGTCCTCGAAGATGGTGAACTGATCGACGATCAGAACCCGAACACCGCGGACTCGCCGACTCTGCAGGTCGTGCTCGGCGAAGACGTTGCCCGTCTCACCGGTCTGCAGGTCGGCGACCGAACCTTCTTGCGCGGCTACACGTCGCTCGCCGAGGAGTTCGAGCTGGTGGAGGTGAGTGGCATCGCCCGGCCGGCGGATCCCACCGCCCCGATCTGGGATCAGATGAACCCGGGCATGACCATCATGCTGACCGAGTCCACGCTGTCTGCCTGGTCGGGATCGTTCCCGGTGTCACCGGCGGAGCCCGACCCGTGGCTGCGGACGACCCGGGGCTTCGGGCGGATGCAGGCGTCCGAGACGTTCGTGCTCCATCTCGATCGAGAGGCGGTGGCGCTCGAGAACGTGGCCGATCTGGCCCGCGGGGTGAGGGGTTTCACGTCGGGCCTGGCGCGGTCCGAGGGGATCCGGGCGATCTCGCGGCTGCCGGCGATCGTGGAGGACTTCGACGTGCGCTCCGTCGTCTTCGGGGCGCCCATCCTGGCGATGCTGGCGCTGATCGTGGCCGGCGCCCTCTACTTCCTGATCTACATGGCAGGCCTTGCGCTGGAGCGGGAGTCGGACGAGCTGGCACTCCTGCGAATGCGCGGCGCTTCGGCATGGCAGACGACCGGCCTCCATCTCCTGCAGTCGGGGGTGATCGCCATCGGGGCGACATTCCTGGCGCCGGTAGTGGCCCGCGCCATGGTGTCGCTCACCGGCCGAATCCCGCCCATGTCGACGCTCACCGGGGGCGAGGCATTGGGCATCGCCCACGGAAGGTCGATCATTCCCTTCGCCGTCGCCGGCGGGATTCTCACCTTCATCTCGATGGGTCTCGCCATCCTGCCCGTAGCGCGGCGCAGCGTCCTCGAGCTGCGGGCGCTGTCCACCCGACCGGCCCGAAGGTCGGTGTGGCAGCGCTACCACCTCGACGTCTTCATGGTGGTGCTCGCCGGAGTGATCCTCTATGAGCTCCGGCAGCAGGGGATCGTCCACACCGGCGCCGATTCGGTCGGCCTCGATCCGTTCTCGGTGGCGGCTCCGGCGCTCTTCCTCTTCTCCGGCGCGCTCGTGCTGCTTCGCATCCTCCCGTGGATCCTCAAAGGGGTCGGTTGGTTGATGACCCGGGTGCGGGGGATGACGATCGCTTTGCCCGGCTGGCACCTCGGGCGTAATCCGATTCCCTACGGCCGGCTGGCGCTTCTCGTGTGGCTCACCACCGGGTTCGGGGCGTTCGCTCTCACCTATGCCGCCACCCTCGATGCGTCGTATCGGGACAGGGCGGCCTACTCGTCGGGCAGCGATGCCCGCATCGTCGGCGACGGCGTCGCCTACCTGGATGTTCCCGACGGGGTGGCGTCCGCCCAGGTGCTGCGCGGCGTCGGCGCTCCCCGTCTGGCGAGCCGCGGTTCGGAGATGCTTGCCGTCGACCCCACCACGTTCCCCGCGGTGCTGACCTGGCGCAACGACTTCGGCGCCCCGACCGCCCAAGAGGCCTTCGGCCCGGACGCCCTCGGACTCCCGGCGGACTGGGGGGTGGAGCTGCCGCCGGGAGTGGAGGCGATCACGGTCGACGGGGTGATCGTCCCGGCAGCCTGGGCAGACATCGAACGGCTGGGGCACAGCGACCCCATCCGGCTGATGGCCCGGCTGGTCGACGATCGCGGGCGATTCCGCATCCACACGGCGGCCACGTCGTTCACCGACGAAGGCTGGGCGACCGTCGCGATTCCTCTCTCGGGCGATTCCGCACTGAACGGGCCCTTTGATCAGGCGGGATCGTTGGTCCTCCAATCGCTGTGGCTGGAGCGCGATGCCTCCACGGGCGATGTCCTGGACCGCGGGGAGGTGCTGGTGGCGGATTGGGGTGCGGTGGCCGCGGAGGGGAGGGTGTCTATCGACGATGCGGTTTCCGCCGAGTTCACCGGCCACGCCTCATTGACGGTCAAGGAGGTCGATGGCCGCTACGCCGCCGACGCGTACTACTCGCAGGTTCCGCAGGGGGAGGTCGCTCCGGTGGGGACCGCGATCACCGACTCGGTCTACTACCGGCTCGGTTCGGTGACCTCACTGTCCTTCCCCAGTCGCAACCGCGCCCTGCCGGTTCCCCATCTGCGCCGCGATGGGGAGCCCCTCGACTTCGTCCTCGACCGGGAGGCCGCTGCGATCGCCGGTCTCGGAATCGGCAGCCGGGGCGACTTCGGGGTCGAGAACCAGGTGGTCGAGGGCACCGTCACCGGCATCGTCGAGCTCGTGCCGACCACAGGCGACCCGACCCTCGACGGGGCGATGGTCACCCGACTGGACGGATTGCTCCAGTGGCTGTCCGCCGACCCGTCCTGGAGCCTGAGCGGGACGGTTGCGGCGATCACCACGCCCCAGGAGCTGTGGATGGCGACCGACGACCCCAACGAAACCCTGCGTATCGTTCTCGCCGAGTATCCGGCGGATCCCGACGAGGTCTTGACCGCCAAGGGGGTCTCCGCCGACTTCTCCAGCAGGCCGATCCAGGTCGGCCTCGTCTCCATCCTCTTCATCGGAACCGGCGCCGGCGTCGTCCTCGCCCTCGCCGGGGTGACCGGTTACGTACTGGTGGCGGTGCGCCGCCGTTATCGGGAGATGGGCGTCCTTCGGGCACTGGGCTTCCGCCGCCGCGGGGTGGCCGGAACCTTCGCCCTGGAACAGGTGGTCGTCCTCGGCCTCGGCGCCCTCGTCGGGGTCGGAGCAGGTATCGCCTTGATGAGGTTGATGCTGCCGTTCCTGCAGTTGGGGGAGGGTGCCGTGAACCTGGTGCCGCCCGCCCTGATGCAGACCCCGGTCAGGACTCTCGCCATCTACCTCTCGGTCGTGGCCGGGCTGCTCGTCGTGTCGGTGTTGTGGAGCACCCGCAGCGTGTCCTCGCGGCGCCTCAGTGAGGTTCTCCGGGAGGTGGAGCGATGAGCGAACCCGTGATCCGCTGCGAGAACGTGATCAAGATCCACAAGCAGGGCGCCCTCGAGGTAGTGGCATTGCAGGGGGTGGACTTCGAGGCGCAAGAGGGCGAGTTCGTCGTGATCGTGGGCAGGTCCGGTTCGGGCAAGTCGTCGATGCTGCAGATCATGGGCGGTATGGACCAGCCGTCGGCAGGGAAGGTCGAAATCGCCGGGATGGACCTCACCTCACCCTTCGGTGCCGACATCCTCACCCACTTCCGCCGCAACGTTGGGTTCCTCTGGCAGGACTACACCCGCAACCTGGTCCCCTACCTGAAGGCGATCCAGAACGTGGAGCTGCCGATGCTCCTCGCCGGAGTCGGCGGTGCTCGGCGCCGCAAGCGCGCCAAGGCACTGCTCGAGGTCACCGATCTCCGCAACCGCACCTTTGCCAAGGTGAACGTGCTCTCGGGGGGTGAACAGCAGCGCCTGGCGCTCTGCGTGGCCCTCTCGCTGGGTCCCCGGCTGCTGCTCGCCGATGAACCAACCGGGGAGCTCGACACGGAGAGATCGCTCCAGGTGTACGACTTGTTACGCCGGCTGTGCAACGAGGGCGGCCTCACCGTGGTCGCGGTCACCCATGACGTCGCCTTGGCGTCCCGGGCCGATCGGGTTCTCCACCTCCAGGACGGAGTGTTCCGGCTCGACCGGAGGGCCCGTTTCCGCCGTCCCCTGGATGTCGGTCGCGACGGTTCGATCACCCTTCCCCCCGAGCTGATCGGGGAGGCGATGCTCGGTGACCATGTGATCGCAGAGGTGGTGGACGAGGGGATCCTCCTCAACAGGGACGCCGGCGATGCTTGAACTGCGTCATGTCTCCAAGCGTTACGGCCGGGGCGCCGTCGGAGCCGCCGATGTCTCTTTGATGGTCGAGCCCGGTGAGATCATCGCCCTGTTCGGTCCGTCCGGATCCGGCAAGACTTCGATCCTCCACATCATGGGCCTGCTCCAGGAGCCCGATGAGGGCGAGGTGTGGCTGGCGGGGGAGCGGGTGGATCACCTGCGGGAGCGCAAGGCCGCCGATGTCCGCAGCCGGCAGCTCGGGTTCGTGTTCCAGTCGTTCGGGCTGCTCCCGCTCCTCTCGGGTGAGGAGAACGTTGCGGTGGCGCTGCGCCTGCTCGGCATCGGCGGGGAGGCTGCTCGCGCCCGGGTGAGCAATGCCATGGCGGCGGTCGGAATCACCCATCGAGCCCAGCATCGTCCCGGCGAGATGTCAGGCGGCGAGCAGCAGCGGATCGCGCTCGCCCGGGCACTGGTGCATGCTCCCCAGGTGTTGCTCGCCGATGAGCCCACCGGCGAACTCGACACTGCCACCGCCGGGTACGTCGTGGACATGCTGCGCAAGGTGGCGCGCAACGGGGCGACGGTGGTGATCGCCACCCACGATCCGGTGGCGCTCGATTACGTGGACACCGCGTTCTTCGTTCGGGACGGCACGCTGCACGTCCCCGATCGGGCCGAGCTGCAGATGTGGATCACCGAGGGCACCGGGGTGCTCAGCGACGCCGGGTCGGCGGCATATCCCGGCTCGCGCCGACTGACGGCGACGCCCCCGGCTCCGCCGCCTCCCCATGCCGGCCCACCACTGCCCCCAAGTCCGCCGCTCCCACCCCCGGCGCAGCCGGGAGCGGCGGCACCCCCGGAGAAGAAGGCCCCGCCGGTGGTCGAGAGCGACCCCTGGGGTCTGCCCCACTGACCGTCAGGCGAACTCCTCGTGGA
>MELR01000026.1:2297-2590 GCA_001767695.1 Actinobacteria bacterium RBG_16_68_21 | reverse complement strand
CCTCCAGGGTCGAGCCGAGGACGAACTCGCTCGGATGGAGGATGAACGGGATGTTGGGATCGGTCTCCACCTCGGCGGTCAGATCGGGCTGGTCTTGCTTGGGGTCGATGAAGGCGTAGCGATGGCTCTGAAAGACCCGGAAGTAACGATCGACGCGCACGTCGATGCTCGACGGCTGGACCATGGCCGGATCGAAGGGGTCGATGGCGACCCGGCCCATCTCGATGGCGGCGCGGATCGACACATCGGAGAGGATCACGGGGACAAGGGTACCGGGGCGGGTCGGCCCATGC
>MELR01000026.1:0-2171 GCA_001767695.1 Actinobacteria bacterium RBG_16_68_21 | reverse complement strand
GTTCTTACCCCCCTCTCATCTGGTTTGCATCGACTTGTCAGTGCCGCTTCACAGTTCTCGTACACGGCTCCCCGATGGTGTGGGTGTACATGCAGCAACACCCACGAAGGAGGGTGCGATGCGACAGACACTGAAGATCGGGTTGACGCTGGTCGTCGTCGCCGCTCTCACCATGTCGGGGATCGCCCTGGCACAGTCGAGCGACGACACGACCGGGGCCGCCACCGAGGTCCAGGATCGGCCGGGCTACACCCGGATTCTGGAGAAACTGGCTCCGCTGGTCGAGGCTGGCACGTTGACCGCAAACCAGGCCGACGCGGTTGCTGAGACTCTGGTCGCGGACTTCCCTGGACCCGGCCCGCGGGGTGCCCGTTTCGAGGCGATCGGTGAAGTGGCCGACCTCTTCGGCATGACTCCCCAGGAGCTCAAAGACGCACTCGAGGACTACGACAGCCTGGCGGCATTTGCCGCGGCCAACGGTTCGAGCGCCGATGAAGTCATCGGCATCATGGTCGATGCAGTCTCCGCTCATCTCGACGAGGCGGTTGCCAACGGTCGGCTGACCGAGGCCGAAGCGGCCGATCGCTTGGCCGAGGCGACCCAGCACATCACCGACCGGGTGAATGGTGCCCTCCCGGACCGTCCGGCCGACGGCGGCTTCGGCGGCCCCGGCTTCGGCGGCCGTGGTGGCGGCGGCGAGGGCTTTGGAGCCGGACCCACCACCTAGCACCGTCGTTCCTCCCACGACGGAATAAGGCGAGCCCGGGACCCCGGTCCCGGGCTCGGTCGCGTGCCGCGCCGGTTGTCGGTGCCTTTCAGCGGTCGAGGGCGGCGATCACTTCGCCCAGGGCCTCGATCGAGGCGACCGTGATCGGGTCCACCACCAACTGGACGTGGGAGATCCCCATCCGGGCGTAGGTGTCGAGCAAGGGGGGCAGGTCGCCGGCGGCAACCGGAGCTGCCTCGGTGCGCCCCGGGCTTCCGTAGGACTCGCCGTCGGTCCCGGGCATGGCGACCATCACCGCCACGGTGCGCTCGACCGACGACGGATCCCTGCCGGCGGCGACACATGAAGCGTCCAGTGTGGTGAGCAGGGTGGCCAGGCCCTCGGGGTCGTTGCCGAACCAGGCGAACCAGGCGTTCCACATCTGGACGTGGGGGAGGGCGATGCTCAGCATCCGCGGGCCCTCGGACCCGATCATCAGCGGAGGGCCTCCGGGCCGGGGTCGCGGCACGAGCTCGCACTCGCGGATCGAGTAGTACTCGCCGGCGAAGTCGATCGAACCCTCCCGGAGCAGAGTGCGGATGATGGTGAAGGCCTCGGCGAAGCGACTCGCCCGGCGGTCGAAGGGAAACCCGAATGCCCGGTACTCGGCCTCGTTCCAGCCGGCGCCCAGCCCGAGGATCAGCCGGCCGCCGGAGATCTCGTCGACGGTGGCGGCCTTCTTGGCGAGCATCGCCGGGGAGTGGAAGCTGGTGGCGGCGACGAGGGGTCCGATCTGTACCCGCTCGGTAATCGCGGCGATGGCGGCGAGCAAGGACCAGGCCTCCCACGGACCGGTGGTCGCCTCGGGCGTGCGGTAGAGGAGATGATCGCCCACCCACAGTGAGTCGAATCCGACTCCTTCGGCAGTGAGCACCATGTCGCGGTACTCGGGCCAGTCGACGCGGCGTTCCGCCTCGGGGAGTTGGAGACCGATGGACAGGGGGCGAGTCATGGGCTTCTCCTATGTCAAGCGGCCCGGGTTGGGGCGGCTTGAGGGTAGGCGGAGCTGGGACCTTCGACCTTGGGCGATAGGCGAAGAGCGATGGGCGAAGTCCGGCAGACCTTGGACCTTGGACCTCGGACAGATCGGTAGGCAGGGACCTTCTTGCCGGTGACGGGCGACGGGCGACGAGTGACCGGCACGGGTGGCGGGTAACCGGCAACGGGTAACCGGCAACGGCGAGCGAAGCGGGCAGCGGGTAGCGGGCGAGCGAAGCGAGCCTCGAGCGGGCGAAGGGAATCGAACCCTCACTCCGAGCTTGGGAAGCTCGTGTTCTGCCATTGAACTACGCCCGCGCAGTGGCGCGATGGTACCGGAATCCCGGAATGCTCAGCCGGAGAGCAGGCTCGCCAGTCCCCACGCAGCGATCACCAGCCCGACCCCGGCGAGGAACCACGCCCTGCC
>MELR01000025.1 GCA_001767695.1 Actinobacteria bacterium RBG_16_68_21 | reverse complement strand
GATCACCGTCCCGACCGCGCCCAGGTTGTAGCCCTCGGGGATGACTATGTCGGCATACCGCTTCGAGGGCTCGACGAACTGCAGGTGCATCGGGCGCACGGTGCCCAAGTACTGCTCCCGCACCGAGTCGAAGGTGCGCCCCCGCTCGGTGATGTCGCGACCCCAACGGCGGGCCAGGCGGAGATCGGCATCGGTGTCGACATAGACCTTGAGGTCCATCAATGCACGCAGGGTCGACTCGTAGAGCACGAGGATTCCCTCGACGATCACCGCGGGGCACGGCTCGACGCGCACCGTGTCGGCAGAGCGATTGTGGACGGTGAAGTCGTAGACCGGGCGGTCGATCGGACGCCCAGCCAGCAGCTCGCGAAGATGGTGCACGAGGAGATCGGTCTCCAGAGAGTCGGGGTGGTCGTAGTTGACCTTCGCCCGTTCCTCGAGCGGGAGATGCGTCTGATCGCGGTAGTAGGCATCGTGTTGGATCAGGGCCACCGAGCCGGAGCCGATCGCATCGACGATGGAGTGGGCGATGGTGGTCTTCCCGGAACCCGATCCACCGCCGAGGCCGATGATCAGCGGTCCGGCCGTCGGCCAGTGGGAATCGGAACGGGAGGCCATCGCTCGAAACGGTAGTCCTCCCGACCTCACAGCCGACCGGAGAGGCCCTCCCAGACCAGGACCATTCCGCCGGCGACGAGGAGTGCCGCTCCGCCGACCACGAGCCGCCCCCGCCACGCCGGGCTGAGGTTCCGAGCGGTGCGGGCCACGACCGCCGCCACTGCGATCTTGGAGCCGACCAGCAGCCCGTAGAAGCCGGCGAGGAAGGCGACGCCGAAGAAGGGCGCCCGACCCCAGGCCGCCACCAATAGGGGGCCGCCGGCGACCAGCCAGAAGATCCAGGGGTGGGGACTGAGGGCATTGACGGCCACGCCTCGCAGCATGTCGCCACCCGCCGGCGGCACCGCCGCCTCGGTGCTCTGGGCGCGCAGCGCGGTGTGCACGCCCACCGCCGCGACCAGCAATCCCCCGCCCACGCCCAGCGCGCGTACTGCCGTCGCCGAGATGGAGGCCGCCACCCAGACCGAGAGCGCCACGATGGGGAGATCGGTGATGAGGGGGGCAACGGCCACCCGCACTCCGGCGCCGAAGCCTCGCTCCAGACTGGTGGTGACGACCAGGGCAAGTAGCGGGCCCGGAGCCAGGCCGGCGCCGAGGCCGATGCTGAGCCCGGCGAGGAACTCGGTCACCGTGATCCGGGAGTCAGGCCGCCCGCGGTGGGCACGGACCATCTCTGCTCCGGCTGCGGGCGCGTCGCCTGCCGGCCGCGCCGTTGACCGCAGCGCCTCAGAGCAGCGCCTCCACAGCCTCCCCGATCAGCGTCGGATCGTCGACCACGCGGACCCCGGCCGCCTCGAGCGCCGCCTGCTTGGCCGCCGCGGTCCCGCTCGACCCCGAGATGATCGCCCCGGCGTGGCCCATCTTCCGCCCCGGGGGAGCGGTGAACCCGGCTATGTAGCCGACCACCGGCTTGGTGACATGGTCGGCGATGAAGGCCGCAGCCTGTTCCTCGGCGCTGCCGCCGATCTCGCCGATCATGACCACGGCCACAGTCTCCGCATCCGCCTCGAACCTCTCGAGGACGTCGATGAAGGAGGTACCGGGAACCGGGTCGCCCCCGATGCCGATGCAGGTCGACTGTCCGATCCCCCGGATGGTGAGCTCATGAATCGCCTGGTAGGTCAGGGTCCCCGAGCGGCTCACCACGCCGACGTTCCCGGGCAGCGTGATCTCGTGCGGCGTGATTCCCACATTTGCCTTGCCGGGGGAAATCAGGCCGGGGCAGTTGGGCCCGATCAGGACGGTGTCGCTCGTCTGGCGCAGGTAGTTGAAGACCCTCGCCTCGTCCTGGGCCGGGATGCCCTCGGTGATCGCCACGATGAGGTCGATGCCGACGCAGGCGGCCGCTTCGAGGATCCCGTCGGGAGCGAATGCCGGCGGCACCAACACCATGGAGGTGTTGGCTCCCGTGGCGTCCACCGCCTCGGCAACGCTGTCGAAGATCGGCACGCCGTCGAGATCGGTGCCTCCCTTGCCCGGGGTCACCCCGGCGACCAGGTTGGTGCCGTAGTCCCGGTTGCGAAAGCCGTGGAATCTCCCCTGCGCTCCGGTCAGGCCCTGGACCAGCAGGCGGGTGGAGTTGTCGATGTAGATCGCCATCAGTGCCCTCCGGCCAGGGCTACTGCCTGCTCGGCCGCCTCACGCATCGTCGCCGCGGCGACCACCCGGTCCGACACCACCGTGCCGAGGATCTCTCGCCCCTCGCGGGCATTGGTCCCGTCGAGTCGCACTACCAGCGGCCAGGGGAGATCGAGGTCGCCGAGGGCAGTGACGATTCCCTGCGCCACGAGATCGCAGCGAGTGATGCCGCCGAAGATGTTGATGAGCACGGAGCGCACAGTTGGGTCGTTGGTGAGGACGTCCAGCGCATTCGTGATCGTCTCGGCATCGGCGCCACCACCGACGTCGAGAAAGTTGGACGCCTTCCCGCCCACCAGCGAGACGACATCGAGTGTCGACATCACCAAGCCGGCGCCATTCCCGATGATGCCCACCGAGCCGTCGAGCTTGATGAAGTTGAGATCCCGCTGCCGCGCCATCTCCTCGATCGGGTCGGGGGTGAAGTCGTCGCGGAAGGCCTCGAAGTCCGGATGACGGAAGAACGCGTTCGAATCGAGGGTCACCTTCGCGTCGAGTGCGATCACCTCGCCGGCCTTGGTGAGGATCAACGGATTCACCTCGACCAGATCACAGTCGAGGGTCACGAACGCCTGGTAGATGGAGCGGAGCGCAGCCGCCGACTTGCGGGCGGTGGTCCGGTCGAGATCGGCTCGATACACCAGCTCGGATGCCTGCCAGTTGGTCAGCCCCAGCACGGGATCGACGTGCATCCGCACCACCTTCTCGGGTGACTGGGCAGCGACGGCCTCTATGTCCATGCCGCCCATCGCCGACAGCATCACCAGATGCTTGCGGGCAGCGCGATCGAGCGTGAACGAGACGTAATACTCGGCGGCGATGTCCGACGCCTTCTCGACCCAGAGGACGCGGACCGTGTGCCCCTTGATGTCCATGCCGAGTATCTCCGCGGCGCCCTCCTCGGCCTCCTCCGGACCTTCGGCCAACTTGATGCCGCCGGCCTTGCCGCGGCCACCCACCTGGACCTGGGCCTTGACCACCACCCGGCCGCCCAGTTCGACGGCGGCAGCGCGCGCCTCGGCGGGGGTGCGGGCCACCCGTCCCTCCGGCACCGCCACCCCCGTCCGGGAAAGCAGCGACTTGCCCTGAAACTCGAAGAGGTCCATCAGAATGCCTCGCTGCTCTCGGCTGACATTCGACACTGGACAGTCGACGTTCGAAGGAGACGCACTCGTGTCCCGGACACGTTGATGTCTCCAGCGGGTAGCGGGCAGCGGGCAGCGGGCAGCGATTCCTGCCTCATCGTTCGGCGATGTGGGCGTTCACCCACTCGACCACCGTGGCGAGCGGCGTCCCCGGTGTGAAGATCTCCGCCAGGCCCTGGCCCTTGAGCGTCATGATGTCCCCCGCGGGGATGATCCCGCCCCCGAACACGACGATGTCGGCGGCATCCCGCTCCCGGAGCAGCTCGACCACCCGGGGGAACAGGGTCATGTGCGCCCCCGACAACACCGAGAGGCCGATGCCCGCCACGTCTTCCTGGATGGCGGTCTCGACGATCTGCTCCGGGGTCTGATGGAGGCCCGAATAGACCACCTCGCACCCGGCGTCGCGTAATGCTCGGGCGATGACCTTGGCCCCCCGGTCGTGTCCGTCGAGGCCGGGCTTGGCAATGAGGATGCGGCGCGGCATGGCGTCAAGAGGTTACCCGTTACCCGGCTTCCGGCTGCCTGCTACCGGCTGCCCGCTACCGGCTGCTCGCAAGACTCTTGTCGAAGACCGGCGGCTGGCGACTGGCGACTCTACGAGTCCATCCGGGCCACCCGGACAACGTCCTCGATCATCTTTAACGCCACGATGGCGGCGTCGGCCCGCTTCGGATCCACGTACACCCGGATGGCGGCACCATCCGCCCCGATCTGGCGGATGGCCACCCGACCGCCGGGTCGCACCAGTCTGTCGGCGGCGGCGGCGACTCGCTCGGCGCTCTCCGGGTCGGCGGTGAAGACGTCGACCAGGGCGGTCGCCTGATCGCTGCGGCCCCGCAACAGCCACTCGATCAACCAGAAGACGTAGAGGACCACGATGGTCACGAAGGTGGCGGCGAGGGCGACCGCGTACCACCCCACACCGGCGGCCATGCCTACCGCGGCCACCGTCCACAGACCGGCGGCGGTGGTCAGACCCTTCACGTTGAGTCCGTGGCGGAAGATCGCCCCGGCGCCGAGGAACCCGACGCCGGCGACCACCTGAGCGGCGACCCGGGCGGGATCGGAGGTGGGGAAGGCCTCGGCTCCGAGAAGGGTGAACAGTCCTGCCCCGAGGCCCACCAGCATGTGGGTGCGCAGTCCGGCCGTCTTCTGGGCGACCTCCCGTTCCAGTCCGATCACTCCCGAGAGAGCTGCGGCGGCGAGCAGACGGAGGGTTGCTTCGGCGAGCGAGATGCTCACGCTCTCTCCAATGGCGCCCAGGCGAGCAGCAACCGCTTCTCGCCGGCTTCGTCGAACCTCACGATGGCCTCGGCACGATCTCCTTCACCGTCGATCGACACGATCGTCCCCAGGCCCCACTGGCGGTGGCGGATCCGATCGCCGCCGGCGACGTCGCCGCCGCCCAGGGTGGGTCGGGGCTGAGCGGCCTCCCGGTCGGGCCGGCGCGCCCTCTTGTCCGCCTCCGCCATCAAGCCGTCGGGAATCTCACCGAGGAATCTGCTCGGCGAGTTGTAGTTGGTTGCCCCGAAGAGGTTGCGGGTGGTGGCATGGGTGAGGAACAGGAACTGCTTGGTGCGGGTGATGCCGACGTAGGCGAGTCGGCGCTCCTCCTCAAGTTGCTGCGGGTCGCCGAGACTGCGCATGTGGGGAAACACCCCTTCTTCCATGCCGGCGATGAATACCACCGGAAACTCCAGCCCCTTGGCATTGTGCAATGTCATCAGCGTCACCGCACCCGATTCTTCCAGCGCATCCACGTCGGATACCAGGGCAACCGATTCCAAGAACAGCTCCAGACGGCGGAGCCCATCCATCTCATCCCAGCGTTCGTCTCCGAAATCGGCGAGCGGCCCGCTCTCCTCGAACTCGGCGGCCACCGACACCAGCTCCCGGAGGTTCTCCACCCTCCCCAGCGCCTCGATGGTTCCCTCACGTTCCAGGTCCGTCAGATACCCGGTGTCGTCGAGCACCGCCTGGAGCGCTGCGCGGGGCCCCTCGGCGGCGGCGCCGACCAGCAGGTTCATCAGGGCCATGAACTCGGCGATGGCGTTCACCGCCCGGGCGGAGAGCCGGGGATTCTCCGCGGCCCGGGCCAGCGCCTCAAAGAAGGTGACCCGCTCGGCCTCGGCGATCCGGTCGATGTGCCCGACCGAGGTGTCGCCGATCCCCCGCTTGGGCACGTTGAGAATCCGCTTCATCGCCACGGTGTCGCTGGGATTGACGATCGCCTTCAAGTAGGCCATGACGTCCTTGATCTCGCGGCGGTCGTAGAACTTGGGCCCGCCGATCACCTGATAGGGGATCCCGTAGCGAACCATCACCTCCTCCAGCACCCGTGACTGGGCGTGGGTCCGGTAGAAGATCGCGGCATCCGACAACCGCAACCCCTGATCCTCGAGGGCACCGAGTTGTTCGGCGATGAACGCCGCTTCGTCGTGCTCGTCCTCGGCTCGATAGACGGTGACCGGTTGACCGGTACCGAGGTCGGTCCACAAATGCTTGGGCTTGCGCCCTCCGTTGTTGGAGATGACCGCGTTCGCCGCATCGAGGATGGTCTGCGGTGAGCGGTAGTTGCGGTCGAGGACGATCACCTGCGCCGCCGGGTAGTCGCGCTCGAACTCGAGGATATTGCGTATGTCGGCACCACGGAAGGCGTAGATGCTCTGATCCGAGTCGCCAACCACGCACAGGTTGTGCGACTTGCCGGTGAGCAGCTGCACCAGGCGGTACTGAGCGCGATTGGTGTCCTGGTACTCATCGACCAGGACGTAGCGGAATCGGTCCTGGTAGTGCTCGAGCACCTTGGGGAAGGCGCCGAACAACTCGACCGTCACCATTAGAAGATCGTCGAAATCCATCGCCGACGCTTCGAGGAGACGCTGCTGATACCGCCGATACACCTCGGCAACCCTCTCGTGGTACGGCCCGGAGCCCTGGGCGGCAAAGGACTCGAAATCGACCAGCTCGTTCTTCGCCTTGCTGATCGCCGCCCTGATTCCCTTCGGGGGATAGCGCTTGGTATCGAGGTCGAGCTCACGGACGCAGTACTCGATGAGGCGACGGGAGTCGAGATCGTCGTAAATCGTGAACTGCGACTTGTAACCGAGCACCGAGGCATCCCGGCGCAGGATTCGCACGCACGCCGAATGGAACGTGGACACCCACATGCCCCGCGACACCCCGCCGACGAGTTGTGCCACCCGCTCCTTCATCTCGTTGGCGGCCTTGTTGGTGAACGTGATCGCCAGGATGGAGTACGGCGAGACCCCGAGGTCGCGGATCAGATGGGCGATCCGGTACGTGAGCACCCGGGTCTTGCCCGATCCGGCGCCGGCGACCACCAGCACCGGCCCCTCGGTGGCGGCGACGGCCTCGCGTTGGGTGGGATTGAGGTCGTCGAACAACGGCGAATCGACGGGCATGGAGCAAGTGTAGGTCGAGGTCCCGAAGGAAATCGCAGGCTTGTAGTTATCAGTACCGAGTACTGAGTGGTGATCAATGAGTGGTGATTAATGAGTGGCGCACGTCTCACTCATGACTCATGACTCAGATCTCAGAACTTCTTCACGCCGCCTGGATCAGATCGTGGATCACCGCGGCGAGGGCGCCCTTGCGAACATCGTCCTTGTCGAGATAGGCGTCGGCCCCTGCCTTGAGTGCCCGGCTCTGATCCTCGGCGGTGGCTGCCCCCGAGAGCATCACGATCGGGGCGGTGATGCCGAGCTCCCGCACCCGGGCCGCCAGCGTGGCGCCGTCCATGGTGGGCAGCACGTAGTCCATGACGATCGCGTCGAACTCCTGCTCGGCCAACACCGACAGCGCCTCGGTGGGGCTGCCGGCGAGGTCGACCTCGAACCCGGCCGACCCGAGGGCGCCTCCGACCACCTGACGGGCGCCGCGGGAGTCGTCGATGACCAGGACCCGGTGGCGAGGACCATGAGTTTCGGAGACGGCGCGGGCCCTTTCGGCGAGCCGGCTTGGATCGACGAGCACCACGACGTCGCCGCCGCCGAGCAGCGCCGCGCCGGTGAGGTGGGGCACGCCGTCCAACACCGGCCCGAGTTCCCTGGCCGCCACCTGTCTGCGGCCGAATTCGTCGACGACCATGAAACCGACCGGCCCGACCGGGCTGGCGATCACCAGGACCCGGGAGAGCTCCCCCGTCTCCCGGAGACCGACGGCATCGGCAAACGACATCACGGGGAGAGTGGTTCCTTCCCAGGTCATCTCGGTGCGTTGCGGCGTCTCGACGAGTTCGACCGATTGCAGGGAAAGGTTGTCGAGCACTGCGATCTCGGGGATTCCCCAGGTCTGACCGGCGGCGGTGATCAGTACGGCGTCCTGAAGGGCGCGACTGGTCGGCACCGTGATCGTGATGCGCGTGCCCCGGCCCGGCTCCGTCTCGAACATCAGGCTGCCGTGCAGGGCCTCGACGGCTTGAGCCACCGAAGCGAGACCCTGTCCGTCTCCTACGAGCTCTCCGGGGATGGTGGTCGAGAAGTTGGGTGCGAACAGCAGGGATCGCAGCGCCTCGGTGTCGGACCTCTCCCCCTCGGGGAGCAGTCCACGCCTGATCGCCGCCCGGCGAACCGCGTTCCAATCGACGCCGCGACCGTCGTCCTCGACGACGATCGAGAGGCGATGGTCGGTCACATCCGCCCGCAGCGACAGGGTGGCGGTGCGCGGCTTGCCCGAGGCGGCGCGCTCCGCGGGCGGCTCGACACCATGGTGCACCGCGTTCACCAGCAGGTGGCGAAGGGGGTCGGACAATCGTTCCAGAACCTGCCGATCGGCGGCGAACTGGTCGCCGACGAGTTCGAACCGGATCTCCTTGCCGACCTTGCGCGCCACGTACCTCACCAGCTGGGCATACGTGCCGGTGATCTCGCTGAGCGGGGTCGCCGCCAGATCGACCGCCCGGGTCTGCAGATCGACGACGGCCTTCTCGTTGCTCTGCACCAGGGTGTGCAGCTGCGTCAGGGCGGCGTCCAGCTCGGCGGGCTTGCCGAGGGACCGGGTGACCTCGCCGACCATGCCCACCACCGCTTCGGCGTCCACCCGCAGCGAGCAGATCTCATTGATCAATCGAAACAGGCTGGCGGCGTTGACCCGGGTGTTCTCACCGAAGGCCCACGAGTCGAGGTTTCCGAGAAGACCACCGAGGTCCCCGAAGTCGGTACGGCTCGGGCCCGGAACTCCGTCGGGAAGCAGTTCCTCGATGGCAAGCCGGTCGCCCTGGAGCTGGCGGCGCAGCTCCCGCATCCCCGCGGCAAGACCCGGTGTCCCGGTGCTCGGGTCGGCGGCGACCGCGGAGATCAACTCAGTCGCCAGATGTCCGAGAGCGTCGGCGAGGCGTGCATCGGAGGGGATTTCGTCGTCGCGCAACGACCTCCAGGCGTCTTCGAGCAGCTTCCCGGCATCGGAGATGGCGCTGTAGCCCATCATCCGGGCGGTGCCCTTGATCGTGTGACCCTCCCGGAACATGTCGGTGAGAGCCTCCGGCGGGAGGCCGCCGTCGGAGAGACGCTCGGCTCCGGCGACGAGACGAGCGGCGCGCTCCTCTACTTCTCCCGCGAAGAGCCGCTGGAGTTCGAGATCTTCTCTATACGCCGACACGATCACCTCGGGCTGGTGGAGATGCTCTGGAGGTATCGGAAGAGGGAGAAGAACCCTTGAGGAGGGCGAATACCGGGTCCGTCGTGCAATGAATCCTGGAGCGATGGGCGATGAGCGAAATCCGGGCAACCCTTCGATCGGCCCTCAGCCCGACTTCACCCATCGCTCATCGCGGTGGCACGCCGGTGGCGTGCCACCTATTGCCGCCGTCGGCCACTGGCCGACGGCTTCACTCCCACTCGATGGTGGCCGGCGGCTTCGAAGAGACGTCGTAGGCCACCCGATTGATCCCGGGGACCTCGTTGATCACCCGGGAGGAGATCCGCTCGAGCACCTCATAGGGGAGGCGCACCCAGTCCGCGGTCATGGCATCCTCAGAGGACACCGCCCGAAGGATCAGCGGATATGCGTAGGTTCGCTCGTCCCCCTGCACGCCGACGGATCGGATCGCGGGAAGCACCCCGAACGCCTGCCAGACCTCCCGCTCGAGCCCGGCGCGGCGGATCTCCTCGGTGATGATCGTGTCGGCCGAGCGGAGGATCTCCAGCCGCTCCCGGGTCACCTCGCCGATGATCCGCACTGCCAGACCCGGGCCGGGGAAGGGCTGTCGCCATACGATCGCCTCGGGCAGCCCGAGCTCCTCGCCCACCGCTCGCACTTCGTCCTTGAACAGGTCCCGCAACGGCTCGACCAGCTCCATGTCCATGTCCTCGGGGAGTCCCCCGACGTTGTGGTGGCTCTTGATCCTGGCGGCATCCCGGGTGCCCGATTCGATGACATCGGGGTAGAGGGTGCCCTGGACCAGGAACCGGGCGTCGGCGATCTTGTCGGCCTCCTCCTCGAACACCCGGATGAAGGTCTCCCCGATGATGATCCGCTTCTCTTCGGGATCGGTCACCCCGACGAGGGCGTCGAGGAACCGGTCGGCGGCGCGCACATGGATGAGATCGATGTCGTGGTGCTCGCGGAAGGCGGCTTCGACCTGCTCGCCCTCGCCGGCCCGGAGCAACCCGTGGTCGACGAACACGCAGGTGAGGCGATCACCGACCGCCCGGTGCACCAGCACGGCGGCCACCGCCGAATCGACCCCTCCGGAGAGGCCGCAGATCACCCGGGCATCGCCCACCTGTTCCCTGATGCTCCCGACGGCCTGCTCGATGATCCCCAGGTGAGTCCAGGTGGGGCGGGCTCCACATACGTCGTAGAGGAAGCGCTTGAGCATGTCCTGGCCGCGCGGGGTGTGACCGACCTCGGGATGGAACTGGACGCCGCACAGGCGCCGCTCCAGGTCCTCCATCGCCGCCACCGGCGAGGCCTCCGTCGCCGCGATAACCCGGAAGCCCGGCGGCGCCTTGACCACCGCGTCGCGGTGGCTCATCCACACCGCCTGGCGCTCGGGAAGACCCTCGAGCAGGGTCGAATCGCCGAGCGAGCGGAGTTCGGTGCGGCCGAATTCGGCGTTCTCGGTGCGGACCACGTCACCGCCGAGCGAATGGGCAAGTACCTGATGCCCGTAACAGATGCCCAGCACCGGCAACCCGAGTTCGAGGATCGCCCCGTCGATCACATAGGCGTCGTCGGCGTACACCGAGGCCGGTCCTCCCGAGAGAATGATGCCGATCGGCGCCCGGGCGGCTATCTCGGCGGCCGTGATGTCACGGGGAACGATCTCGGAGAACACGTGGGCCTCGCGAACCCGCCGGGCGATCAGCTGGGCGTATTGCGCTCCGAAATCGATCACCAGCACCCGGTCGAGGTCTGCGGGAGCCATCACCCCATGCCGACCCGCTGCTGGCGCTGCAGGCCCTTGCCCTCGGTGATGAGCGCCGGGGCGACCATCACCTCGGCCTTCTGGAACTCCTTGAGGTCGGCGTAGCCGGTGGTGGCCATCGACACCCGGAGGGCGCCGAACAGGTTGCGCCGGCCGTCGGTGTCGTGGGCCGGTCCGAGCAGGATCTCCTCGAGCGTCCCCAACTCCCCTACCGCCACCCGGGCGCCCCGGGGCAGCGAGGGATGGAAGGTGGCCATGCCCCAGTGGAAGCCGCGCCCGGGGGCCTCGGCGGCGGCGGCGATCGGAGAGCCGAGCATCACCGCGTCGGCGCCGCAGGCGATCGCCTTGGCGATGTCGCCGCCGGTGCGCATCCCCCCGTCGGCGATCACGTGGACATAGCGGCCCGCCTCGTCCAGGTAGCGGCTCCGCGCTCCGGCGGCGTCGGCGATCGCGGTCGCCTGGGGAACTCCGACCCCGAGCACCCCTCGAGTCGTGCAGGCCGCACCCGGTCCCACCCCGACGAGGATGCCAACCGCACCCGTGCGCATCAGGTGCAGGGCGGTGGAGAACGAGGCGCAACCCCCGACGATCACCGGAAGATCGAACCCGGAAACGAACTCCTTCAGATTGAGCGGCTCGGTGCGGGTGGAGACGTGCTGGGCCGACACCACCGTGCCCTGGATCACCAGCAGGTCGAGGCCCGCCCTGACCGTCAGCGGGGCGTATTCGGCGACCCGCTGCGGAGTCAGGCTGGCCGCGGTGGTGATCCTCGCCTTCTTCATCTCGCCGATGCGCTGCCCGATGAGATCGGGGTCGATCGGCTGCGAGTAGATCTCCTGCATCCGGCGGGTGGCCTTCTCGGCGGGGAGCTCGGCGATCTCGGCGAAGTGCGGCTCGGGATCGGCGTAGCGGACCCACAGCCCCTCGAGATTGAGCACGCCGAGGCCGCCGAGGCGTCCGATCGCGATTGCGGTGGCGGGACTCACCGCCGAGTCCATGGCCGAGGCGAGCATGGGCAGCTCGAACCGGTAGGCGTCGATCTCCCAGCTGATGTCGACGTCGTCGGGGTCGCGGGTCCGTCGGCTGGGGACGATGGCGATGTCGTCGAGGCTCCAGGCGCGACGGCCGGTCTTGCCGATGCCGATGTCGATGTCCATGAGCTCCCTCCGCCCGTGGCGGAGAGTAGCGACGGGAGCAGCGTGCAGCTTGCCGTTTGGCAACACGCCAAGTCGCGCCCCCAGGCGGACAACTCCGGTGACCTCACCGGCGAGAAGAGATACCGGACTCCCGTGCGGGACTACCGAAACCTGATCGCCTGGCAGAGGGCGCACGCCCTCGCCTTGGAGGTGTATCGCCTCACCGTCAGCTTCCCCGCGTCGGAGCGACTCGGGATGTCGTCGCAGCTCCGAAGAGCTGCAGCATCGATCGGAGCGCACAAAGCCGAGGGCTGTGGCAGAGCCTCGCGACCCGACCTAAACAGGTTCCTTTCGATTGCCTCAGGAAGCGCCAGCGAACTGCAGAATCACCTGGAGCTGTCGCGCGATCTTGGATACCTGCCCGATGATGCGCCCGACGAGGTGAGCCGCAAGGCTCACGAGGTCAAGAGACTGCTCTACGGACCGGTTTCCTCTCAGACCAACATCGAGTGACCCCGGTAGTGGTCGGTGCCGATGCTGCACGCTGCACGCTGCTGGCCGGTTGAGCTCCGCTCAACCGGCCAATCCCACCCGCTTGCGCACCTTCTGCTGGAACCCCTCCGCCTTGGTCCTGGCGTCGAGGGCTCCCCGCTGCATGAGCCGCTCGACCTCGGCATCGTCGAGGTTCCGGTAGGCGGAGCGGATCGGGGCGAGTCCGGCGATCACCGCCTCGGCCACCGCCTCCTTGAACCTCCCGTACCCCCCGGATCCGTACTCGGCTTCGATGTCGGCGATCGCCGTGCCGGTGAAGAGCGACATCATTTCGATGAGATTCGACACCCCGGGCTTGGTCTCCCAGTCGAGGCGCACCTCGCTGCCGGAATCGGTGACCGCCCGCTTCAGCTTGGCGCGGATCGTGTCGGGGTCGTCGAGCACCAGGATGCGGCTGCCCTCGTCGGGATCCGACTTCGACATCTTCGCCGTCGGGTCCTGCAGCGACATCACCCGGGCGCCGTGCTCGGGGATGATCGGGTCGGGAACGGGGAACTCATCACCGAAGCGCGAGTTGAAACGCTCGGCAAGGTCGCGGGTCAGCTCGAGGTGCTGCTTCTGGTCCTCGCCCACCGGGACCGCGTCGGCCCGGTACAGGAGGATGTCCGCCGCCATCAGCACCGGGTAGGCGAACAGGCCGAGGTTGGAACCGGCCTTGTCGGCCTTGTCCTTGAACTGGGTCATCCGGCTCAGCTGCCCGGTGCCGGTGATCGTCCCCAGGATCCAGGCCAGCTCGGTGTGCTGGGGCACCTGGCTCTGGTAGTAGAACAGCGATCGCTCCGGATCGACCCCGCACGCCATCAGCACCTTGGCGGCGCCACGCCGGTCGTTGGCGAAATGGGCAATGTCGTACTCGGTGGTGATGGCATGCAGATCGACGATGCAGTAGATGCAGTCGTAGTCGTCCTGGAGCTTCACCCAGTTGCGCAGCGCCCCGAGGTAGTTGCCGACATGCACGTTGCCCGTCGGCTGCAGACCCGAAAAGACCGTCTTGCGTTCCACGGCGCCGGATCGTAGCGAGGCGGGTGGACCGCTCTGCCGTGACTGACGGCTCCTCCAGGGTCGCTGCCCTCCCCCAACCCCTCCCATCGGAATGGGAGGGGAGAAGAACCCGGCAACGGGCAACCGCCTACATTGCCCCCATGGACCCCGAGACCGCCGCCCGGGCCGCCGTCGCCGAGCACGATCTGGTCGGCCTCGCCTCCAATCACCTCACCACCGAGGTGGCGGTCCATCTGCCGTTCGAGGTGCTGGTCGCCTTCAAGAGCGCCCTGAAGCGCTTCTTCTCCGCCCGGCCGTGGAACGACGAGGACGCCGCCAAGCTCTCGGACATCGTGACCCCCCACCTCGCCGTCGGATGGTGGGAACACGACCTCGGCCACGGACTGATGCTCGCCCACGGCATCCGGGACGGCCGCTACCGCATCGCCGTCATCGGGTCCTCCACCAGGCGCGCCACCGTGTTCGACCGGGCGTTCGACGGTCCGGTGATCCCCGAGCAGACCCCGCATCCGCGCAAGGTCAAGTTCAACGTGGGCGGCGCCGCCGCCCCCGGGGTGTGGCATCGCCGCGGCGAGGAGATCGACGACCCCAGGGTGGCGACCCTAATGGAGGATCTCGACGTGACCGACGTCATGGTGGCCGGCGATTTCGTCACGGTCGGGCTGCAGCGGGCCGCCGCCTGGGAAGACCGTCTCGACGAGGTACTCGCCACGGTCACCGAGCTGTTCTGGAGCGGGGCAGGATCGACCGAGCCGGCGCGCACTCGCGAAGAGCTGCTCGACGAGGCCGGCCACCTCGCCTCCGGACCCGCCCGAGCCGAGGACCTCCACCTCATGGACCCGGATCACCCCGACCATCGAACCCTGCTGGTGGAAGCCCTCGGATCCGACGACCCCCGGCGGCGGCGCGCCGCGGTGGTGACGCTCGCTCTCTCCGGCGAGGTCGAGGTGGCCAAGGCGGCGCTGGTCACCGGCTACCGGGACAGATCACGGATCGTCCGCCGGGCGGCGGTGGACGCCGCCGCCGACCTGGAGTCCGAGGACTACCGCCCGCTCTTCGAGCAGGCCCTCGACGACGACGACGCCTGGACCCGATGGCGGGCGGTACGGGCGATCGCCGAGATCGGGATCGGCCCCAGCCGGGACCGGCTCGTCCTGTCCGCCGCCGACGAGGACTTCCGCGTGCGGTTCGAGGCGGCGGCCACATTCCGGCGGGAGCGCTGAGGATGCACCTGCCGGTGGGGACCATCACCAACGTGGCGGCGGTACTCGCCGGCACCGCCATCGGCGCCGTCGCCGGGCGCCGCTTCCCCGAGAACGTCCGGACGACGGTGCTGGCCACCCTGGGGCTGGCCACTGCCGCCATCGGAGTGCGGGAGCTGCTCCCCACCGACCAGTTCCCCCTCGTCCTGGGGGCGGTGCTGGCGGGAGCGCTGATCGGCGAGCTGATCGGAATCGAGGCCGGGCTGTACCGGCTGGGAGCGATGCTGCAAGCACGTTTCGGGGGAGCCGGCGCAGATCTCGACGTCGAGGTGCCGGAAGCCGTCGATCTCGAGCCCGATCATGGGCGGTTCGTGGACGGGTTCGTCATCGCCTCGCTGGTGTTCTGTGTGGGTCCGCTCACCATCGTGGGATCGATCCAGGACGGCCTCGGCGACGCCCAGTTGTTGCTGGTCAAGGCGGCGCTCGACGGATTCGCCTCGATCGCCTTCGCCGCGGTCTACGGCTGGGGGGTGGCGGTATCGGCGGTGACCGTCGCCGTCATCCAGGGGGGGATCGCCCTCGCTGCCGGTGCCCTCGATGGGCTGCTCACCGATCCGATGCTCGAAGCCCTCGGCGCCGCCGGGGGAATCCTCCTGCTGGGGATAGCCCTCCGCCTGCTCGACCTCAAGCAGGTGCGGGTAGCCAACATGCTCCCCGCGGTGGTGCTCGCCCCGCTGTTCGTCTGGTGGTGGGGGTAGCGAGTAGTGAGTGATGAGTAACGAGTTACCCAAGGTTTCAACCAACATGGCGGACCACTTCAACCTGCAGCTCCGCCGGGAAGTTGCGATCCCGATCGGATCCCCCGCGAAGCCACATCGGTTCGACCTGGTCGACTCCGTCTCCAAGGTGGCAATCGAGTGCAAGGCGTTCACATGGACGAAGAGCGGCGACCCCGATCTACCGGGAGTCGGCGCTGCAGGCGCAGAGTGCCAACTTCTACCGGCGGATCACAGCCGGGCGGCGACGAGGGCCGACTGCATGGAGTCGATCGCTGCAGATCCGGCGTACCCGAGCGTGCTCGCCGCCGCGTGCAGCGCCAGCAGGGTCACCGCGGCGAACCCGTCCACCGATGCCAGATGTGGAGCCGAGCCATCCCATAGCGGCGCTCCACCAGGGGACCCGGGAGATCAACACCAGGTCGACCGGCACCGCCCGGGTGCCATCGAGGGCGGCGAGCCGGCCCATGCCGGTCAGCCAGCGGCCCGGCCCCACCAGCCGGCCGGGGCCGTCGAGGACCACCCACATGGCGGCGACGACCGCGACGGTGATCGCCGGCAGCCTCCGAGATCGAAACCCCGCACCAGTGACGGGGCGGGCCGGGAGGAGGAAGTGCCGGCGCGGCGACTGGGGAGAGTCGCCGCGCCGGCGGCGACGCCGACCGGAGGGTGTCGTTTCTGAGCGCCGTCATGCCGGGACTCTGCCAGGGCGGCGACAAGGCGCCCTGAGAGCAACCCAAGAAACGGATGAGACCGTGGACGCGAGGATCACTCCCCCGAAAGCGCCATCCCGTAGGGAAGCTCGAGCCGATGGGCCGCCATGAGCACCCCGTCGGCGAGGAGTCGCCGGGTGGGTCCGTCGGCCACGATCGCTCCGTGGTCGATGATCACCGCACGTTCGCACACCTCGAGGGCGAACGGCAGGTCATGGGTCACCACGAGCAGGGTCACGTGCAAACGGAGCAGCAGGGCGGCCAGCTCGCGCCGCGTCGCCGGATCGAGGTTCGAGGTCGGTTCGTCGAGCACCATGATCTCCGGTTCCATGGCGAGCACTCCGGCAATGGCGGCCCGCCGCCGCTGCCCGAGCGAAAGATGGTTCGGGGGACGGTCGGCCAACTCGGTGATCTCCACCGCAGCCAGGGCGGCCGCCACCCGGCCGGCCACCGCCTCGTGATCCAGACCGAGGTTGAGCGGCCCAAAAGCCACGTCGCGCCTCACGGTCGGCATGAACAGTTGGTCGTCGGGATCCTGGAAGACCAGCCCCACCCGGCGGCGGATCTCGCCGACGGTCTCCGCGGTCACCGGAATCCCCGACACCTGGACGGACCCGGTCTGCGGGAGAGTGATCCCGTTGAGATGCAGCACCAGGCTGGTCTTCCCGGCGCCGTTGGGGCCGAGCAGGGCGACCCGCTCACCCGGGTGGATGTGAAGATCGACGTCGCGCAGTGCGACGGTGCCGTCGGGATAGGCGAACCCGACGCCGGTGACCGCGATCGTCGGCTCGCTCATGCCGATCCGATCGCGATCAGAGCGACGCACACGGCGGCGAAGGGCACGGCGAACGAGGCGGCGATCATCGCCGTCGTCGCATGAACCGTTTCCTCCAAGGGCATCCGGCCGGCGTAACCCCGCGAGATCATCGCCCGGTAGACGCGCTCACCCCGTTCGAAGGAGCGCACGAACAGGGAACCGATCCCCTTGGCGAGCGCTCCGACCTCCCCAAGCCAGCGCGGCTGGTAACCGCGCGACCGCATGGCGACCCGCATGGCAGCCAGCTCCCCGCCGACGACATCCAAGTAGCGGACCATGAAGCCCATGATGGCGGTGAGGGCTCGCGGTAAACGCAGCGTCTCCAAGCCCCGGACCACGTCGGGCGCCTCGGTGGTCGATGCCAGAAGGATCGAGGCGAATGCGCCGAGGGACGCCTTGACGGCCACGTTCCACAGGTCCCATAGGCCCTCTATCGAGAACCCGTGCCACGTCGGCGGGCCCTCCAGAAAGGGCAGGCTCGCGGCCGCCACCAGAAACGGAAGGATCACCGCCAGCCTGAAGACCACAAATCCGGGGCGGAGCCGGGCCGCCACCGACACGGCGACCACTCCGGCCAGGTACGCCCCGAATGCCCACCAGGCCTCACGGGGAGTGATGACCACCGCAACCACGAAGCCGAAGGCGGCGATGATCTTCAGGTGGGGCGCCATCCGGTGGATCACCGAGCCGCCGTGGTGATAGGGGGCGTGGGTGTGGCTGCGCGACACCTAGGTTCCTGCTCCGCGTCGTTTCCTGTTCGCTGCCCACAACAAGCCGTACCCCACGCCGAAGGTGACGGCGACTCCGATCAGCCCGGCGACCGCCTTGCCCACAACGCCGTTGTCGGTGACACCTGCGCCGTAGTCGGCAAGCGGCGACCCGGCCGCGGGATGCTCGATGGTGTTGTCGGCGAAGCCCTGCTGGTCGGCCACGTACTCGAGCCCATCCGGACGCAAAGAGGCGAACTGGCTGACCACCGCGGCGACGACCACCGCCACCAGGAGACCCCCAAGAACGAATCGCTTGGTCCTCGGCTCAATCGTCACGCCGCAACCTCCTCACCGAGACGACGGGCGCCGAACACCAGGTCGGGCCGCCCGGCCATCACCGCGCCGACGACCACTCCGGTGATCACCGCCTCACCCACGCCGATCAGCACGTGCGAGCCGAGCATGGCCACCGCCAACTTGGTCAGGGACACACCCGCGGTGCCGCCGATGGCGAAGGCCAGGACGAAGCCGGCGGCGGCGAGCGGCACTGACAGGAATGCAGCGACCGCCGCGGCCAAGGGGATCCGCCGCCGGATGCCCCCGAGGAGCCGCGCCGTGACCGCAAACACGGCATATCCGCCCACTGCGCCCACCAGCGCCATGTCGACCACATTGACCCCGAGGGCAGACAGCCCACCGTCGGCAAATACCAACGCCTGGACGATGAGGACCACCGTCAGCACCACGAAGCCGGCGGCCGGCCCGACCAGGACGGCGGCGAGCACCCCGCCGAGCAGGTGGCCGCTCATCCCGGCGATGACGGGGAAGTTGACCATCTGTGCGGCGAACACGAAGGCCGCCACCAGCGCCGCCAGCGGGACTTCACGCTCGCTCAGGTACGCCCCGGTCCGGCGCAATGCCACCCCGAGGCCCCCGGCGGCAACCGCGGCGTAGCCCGCCGAGGTCGTCCCGTCGATGATCCCGTCGGGGATGTGCATCCGCCACCTTCCTGCGAACCGTTCGCAATAAGGATAGGACGCCCGCTACCCTCATCGATCGGCGGCGGCGCATCCGGCGCACAAACCGGAGAGGGCGAAGTGGGCCGGATCAGCCACGAAACCGGTCTGGTCGGTGATCGCCGCCAGCAGCTCTGCCAGTCGGGGCGACCCGATCTCGATCGTCCGCCCACAGCGCCGGCACACCAGGTGCTGGTGGACCGGCTCGTCGGTCAGGTGGTAGACCGCCGGCCCGTGGCCGAGATGGGTGTGGACGAGCACCCCGGCGCCCTCCAGGGCCTCCAGCGTCCGGTACACGGTCGACTGGTCCACCCGGCCGGAAAGATGTGCGACGATCGAAGCCGGCGTGAGGTGCTCCTCATGGTGGGTCGCCACCACCTCGCACACCGCCCGCCGTGCCGCAGTGGCACGCAGTCCCGCCCGGCGCAGGGTCTCGACGAGCTCGTCCGCTCCGAGATGCATGGCTTCAGGGTACGGCCCGGAAGTGCTCGAGGAGCATTCGCACGATGTGGGCGGTGGCGCCCCACAGCACGCCATCGGGGAACTCGTAGAACCACATCGTCCGCCCGCCCCACGCGCTCGTCCGCCAGTCCTCGTCGCGCAGCAGATCCACGATGCGCGGTTCGATGATCGCCGCCACCTCGCCCGGATGTGGCACCAGCTCCGCCGGACGCTCCACCCGGGCGACCACCGGAACGATCCTCATCGTGGCCGATCGGGTGTGGACCGGCTCCAGCGCCCCGAGGATCTCGAGCACGTTCTTCGGCGGCAGACCGATCTCCTCGGTGGTCTCGCGGATCGCCGCCGCGGTAGGACCGTCGTCCCCGGGTTCGATCATCCCACCGGGGAAGACCACGTCGCCCGGATGATTGCGCATGTGGTCCGGTCGCCGGGTCATGATCAGACGCAGGGCCCCCTGCTCCTCGTAGATCGGCACCAGCACGGCGGCGCGCATCCCCGGGATGGCGCCGACCGGCGCGAGCGACGAGAGGGGATCCCACAGCGAGGGCATCCGGTCATGGTACGGCGATAGGCTCCCGCAGAATGGCTCGCACCATCTCCTCCCGTTCGCGGTTCACACCCCGGCTCGAACTCCGCCCGTTCCGCCGCCGGGACCTCCTCTCCGTGCTCGCCGCCATCGATGGCTCCCTCCCCGAACTGGAGCAATGGCTCCCCTGGGCGCATCCCGCGTACGGCCGGGCCGAGGCGATGCGCTTCCTGCGTGAGTCCGGGAACGCATGGACGGAGGGTCGGGCGTTCGACTTCGCCATCAGGCCGCGCCCCGACCCCGGGTACCACCTCGGGAACATCTCGGTGTGGCAGACGTCGCAGCGGGAGCGAAGCGGCGAGATCGGCTACTGGATCCGATCGGATGCAACCGGAACGGGAATTGCCACCGAGGCGACGGCCAGGGTCACCGACGTGGCCTTCTCCGAGTTGTCCCTCCATCGGGTGACACTGCGAATCGCGGTGGGGAACCGCGCCAGCGAACGCGTGGCCGAGAAACTCGGTTTCACCCACGAGGGTCTGCTGCGCGAGGAGGTGCTGGTGCGGGGCACCTGGCTCGATCACACGCTGTGGGCGATGCTCGAGGACGAGTATCCCCGACGACGCGATTCCTACTTCGAGGCGGGTTGGCTGGAAGGGCCCTGACCGCGCATCAGATCGCGGTACCAGAACCCGCTGCGCTTGAGCGCCCGGTGGCCGGTCGCCTGGTCGACGGCGACGATCCCGAAACGCTTCGAATACCCCAGCGCCCATTCGAAGTTGTCGAGCAACGACCAGACGAAGTACCCCCGTACGTCGGCACCTGCGGCGATCGAGTCGGCCAGGACCGCCAGATGCAGCCGCAGATACTCGATGCGGTTTGCATCGTCGACTACGCCATCGACCATGCGGTCGTCGGGGAAGGCGGCCCCGTTCTCCAGCACGTACAGCGGCAGCCCGGGATGCTCCCGGGTCACCCGATCCAGCATCCACCCGAGGCCTTCGGGCTCAACCCCCCACCCCATCTCGGTCAGTCGTCCCGGCGGAGGGACGATCACCGCCCCGTCCGCCCCGGGATACTCCCCGGGTGCCGGTGCCTCGGGCCGATACGCGATGTGGTTGATGTTGTAGTAGTTGACGCCGAGGAGGTCGGAGGGAGCGCGCCGGGAGCTCAACTCGGCGAGATCGATCCGCCCGGCGATTCCGAAACGCTGGTGCATCTCGCGGATCTCGGCCGGATAGGTTCCCCGCAGCACTCCCTCCAGGAACTGCCGGTTGTGAATCACATCGACCAGGTCGGCGGCCCGAGTGTCGGCGGCACTCGTGGTGACCGGCCGGGCGGGGATGAGGTTGAGCACCGCCCCGAACCGGTCGTCGCGTCGAGGAGAGACCTGCCGCATCGCTCCCACCGCCGAGTGATGCGCCAGCACCATGTGGTGAGCGGCGAGATAGGCGCACGCCGGATCGGACAGCCCCGGGGCATGCACCCCGGAGCCGTGTCCGAGGAAGGCCGCACACCACGGTTCGTTGATCGTCGTCCACAGCGCCACGAGATCCCCGAGATGCGCCTTGGCCGCGACGGCGTATTCGGTGAACCACTCCACGGAATCCCGCTCTCCCCACCCTCCCCGCCCCTGCAGGACCGCGGGAAGATCCCAGTGGTACAGGGTGGCGACCGGGGTGATCCCGGCGGCGTGCAGCGCTTCGCACAGCTCCCGGTAGAAGGCGACTCCCCTCGGCTCGACGCGCCCCACCCCGTCGGGGAGCAACCGTGACCAGGCGATGGAGAACCGGTAGGCGTTCACCCCGATGTCGCCCATCAGGGCGACATCGGGGTGGAGGCGGTGGTAGTGGTCGGCGGCGACGTCGCCGGTGTCCCCGTCCCTTGTCCGGCCCGGGGTGTGGGAGAACTCGTCCCATATGGTCGGCCCCCGGCCGTCTTCGGTGACCGCCCCCTCGATCTGATAGGCCGACGTGGCCACGCCCCAGAGGAAGTCGGAGGGGAACCGGTCGCGAGTGATGTCCACGGCGGGGACGGTAGTGAGAAGCGCGATGCGCTATGCGCAAGGCGCATCGTGCCGAGCTCGGCGTGACCGCGCAACTCCGAGAGCTCAGCAGAAGCGCTCCAGTGCGAGCCGCCAGACTTGCCGTGAACGCAATGCGCAATGCGCAACTCGCAAACGCACTGCGCATTGCACCGAGCGGCGGTCCCGAACCGCCAGAGAACCTCGACCGGGCCGCGTCGGCACGAGCCGCGGGACTGACGAGTTGCACCGACATGACGGAGGAGCGGCCCTCCCGGACCGCCCCTCCACTCCTGACGCGATCAGGTTGCGCTAGAAGTCCATGTCGCCGCCGCCCGGCATGGGCGGCGTGGCAGGCTTGTCTTCCTTGCGCTCGGCGATGAGCGCCTCGGTGGTGATGAGCATCGAGGCGATTGAAGCCGCGTTCTGCAGCGTCGAGCGCGTGACCTTGGCAGGGTCGGCGATGCCGGCCTTGATCAGGTCCTCATACTGCCCGGTGGCGGCGTTGAAGCCCATGCCACCCAAGAGCTTGCGGGTGTGCTCGACGATCACGCCGCCCTCGTAGCCGGCGTTGAACGCGATCTGCCGCATCGGCTCTTCGAGAGCCTTGCGGACCAGCGCCCGACCGGTCTTCTCGTCGTCGGTGCCGCCGCGCATCTTGTCGATGGCCTCCTGGGCACGGAGCAGAGCCACCCCACCGCCGGGGACGATGCCCTCTTCGATGGCCGCCCGGGTCGCCTGGACGGCGTCCTCGATGCGGTGCTTCTTCTCCTTGAGCTCGACCTCGGTGGCGGCTCCCACCTTGATGACGGCGACGCCGCCGGCGAGCTTGGCGAGACGCTCCTGGAGCTTCTCGCGATCCCAGTCGGAATCCGAGTTCTCGATCTCGTGGCGAATCTGCTTGATCCGAGCCGCGACATCGGCCTTGGAGCCGGCGCCCTCGACGATGGTCGTGTTGTCCTTGGACACCACGATCTTGCGGGCCTTACCCAGCATGTCCACGGTCACGCCGTCCAGCTTGAGACCGACCTCCTCGGAGATCACCGTCGCTCCCGTGAGGATGGCGATGTCCTGCATCATGGCCTTGCGGCGCTCACCGAAGCCGGGGGCCTTGACGGCCACGGACTGGAAGGTGCCCCGCAGTCGGTTGACGATGAGCGTGGCGAGTGCCTCGCCCTCGACGTCCTCGGCGATGACGGCGAGCGGCTTGCCGGCCTGCATCACCTTCTCCAACACGGGGAGCAGGTCCTGCACCGAAGCGATCTTCTGGTTGGCGATCAGGATGTACGGGTCCTGAAGGACCGTCTCCTGGCGATCGGCATCGGTGATGAAGTACGCCGAGATGTAGCCCTTGTCGAACTGCATGCCCTCGGTGAACTCGAGGTCGATGCCGAACGTCTGGCTGTCCTCGACGGTGACCACGCCCTCGCTGCCGACCTTCTTCATCGCCTCGGCGAGCTTCTCGCCGACGACCTCATCGGCCGCCGAGTTGGCTGCCACGAAGGCGATCTTCTGGCTGTCGCTCGCCTTGATGGGCTCGGCCGTGTCGCGCAGATGCTCGACGACCTTCTCCACGGCGGCGGCGATGCCGCGGCGGAGCTCCATCGGGTTGGCGCCGGCCGCCACGTTGCGCAGGCCCTCGTGAACCATGGCCTGGGCGAGCACGGTCGCCGTGGTGGTGCCGTCACCGGCCACGTCGTTGGTCTTGGTGGCTACTTCCTTGGCGAGCTGGGCACCCATGTTCTCCCACGGGTCATCCAGCTCGATCTCCTTGGCGATCGTGTAGCCGTCGTTGGTGATGGTGGGCGATCCCCACTTCTTCTCGAGAACGACGTTGCGGCCCTTGGGCCCCAGCGTCACCTTGATCACATTGGCCAGCTTGTCGACGCCGGCCTCGAGACCCCTGCGGGCCTCTTCGTTGAACCGAAGATCCTTTGCACTCATTGAGCCGTTACCTCCTCAGGTCTCAGCGGATGACGGCGAGGACGTCGCGGGCCGAGAGGATGAGGTACTCCTGGCCTTCGAACTTGACCTCGGTGCCGCCGTACTTGGAATACACGACCGTGTCGCCCGCATGGACGTCCATGGGAACCCGCTGCCCGTCCTGGAAGTCGCCGGGACCTACGGCTACCACCGAGCCGAGTTGGGGCTTCTCCTTGGCGGTGTCCGGGATCACCAGGCCACTGGGGGTGCGGGTCTCGGCCTCCTCGGAAGGCTTTACCACCACTCGGTCACCGAGAGGTTGCAGGCTCTTGACCTTCTTCACTGCGGTCTTGGTCTTTGCTTTCGTGGACTTCGTTGCCGTTGCCATTCGACGAATCTCCTCCTACTTGGGTTGGCACTCGTCGCTCGCGAGTGCCAACCCTAGCAATCGCGCGCCTGGACTGCTAGTGACAACCGGAGGGATCTCAGTCCTATTTCATCAGATTTCTGTCGGTGCCCGAAAGCAGGTCGGCGGGGAGATCCGCGAAGCCGATCATGCCCACGATCGCCCCGGTGGCGTCGGTGACGACGAGGGTGCGTCGCTGCCGGCCGAGGCGGGCGACCACCTCGGAGACGGGGGCGGTGGCGGCGACGACGTCGCCGGGCAGCACCGGGTCCATCGCCTCGGCCACCGAGCCGGGCCGCTGCCGCCCCGTTACCAGCCCGACCAGCCTTCCCGAGGACATCACCGGCACCGGACCCGATCGATCGGGCAGGGCGGCCACCGCCATCGCTTCGCTCACCGGCTCGGGGGCAGGGCGCATCACGTCGGCAGCGGTGCGTCGTTCCACCGGCCGTGCCGCCCAGGCGAGGATGGCCACCATGCCCCCCACGGGGATGGCGATCAGTGAAGTCGACCGACCGAGGAGGTGACCGACGGCACCCACGACCACGAGCAACGACCCGATGGCGACGCCCAGCCACACGGCCACCGACTCGGCCATCCTCGGGGTCATCCCGCCGATGACCAGCACGGAACGGGTGATACGCCCTCCATCTAGGGGGAAACCGGGAAGGAGGTTGAACACCGCCACGGCGCCGTTGACCAACCCGAGCAGCCCCGCCACCTGGGTACTGCCGGCGGCATCGGGTCCCGCAGTCGCCAGGCCCCAGAACCCGAGGCCGAGGAAGGCCGACACCACCGGACCGGCCAGCGACACCATCACCTCGTCGCGGGGACGGGCCGCCTCGACCTCCATCTCCGTGTACCCGCCCATGAGGAACAGGACGATGCGGCTCACCGCTACACCCCGGCGGCGTGCCACGAGGGCGTGTGCCACTTCGTGCACCAGGATGGATGCGAACAGCGCGATCGTTCCCGCAATCGCCACCAGTAGCCGCGCCGTCGTGCCGCCCCGACCTTGGTCGATACCGGCGAACAGCGCCGCTCCCACCGCCGGGCCGACCACCAGCCACGATGGTCCCACTCGAATCGGCACCCCGCCGATCCGGCCCAGCGGGATGGTCCGGCTCACGCCCCCAGCCGCATCGAAGAGTCGACCTCGGCGTCGGGCGAGGTCACCTCACCTCGCCCCAGGCGGAAGGCGGCGGCGGCGGCGATCATGGCGCCGTTGTCGGTGCACAGCTCGGCAGAGGGCAGATGAAGTGCCACGCCCGCCCCGGCGCACTCCTCCGCCAGCCGTTGCCGCAGCCGCCGGTTGGCCAGGACTCCGCCTCCCCCACCCACCGCCGGCACCCCGGTGGCAGCGACGGCGTTCATCGTCTTGGTCACCAGCACATCGACGATCGCCTCCTGGATCGCCGCGGCCAGATCGGCCATCGGCGGGAGATCCCCGGCCTCGTGGTGAGAGCGCACGTACGTCGTGACCGCGGTCTTGAGGCCGGAGAACGAGAGGTCGAGAGGGCGATCCGCCAGGGCCCGAGGGAAGGCTACCGCCGCCGGATCACCCGTCTCCGCCTCCCGGTCGATGGCGGGACCGCCGGGGAATCCGAGACCGAGGAACCTGGCCAGCTTGTCGAAGGCCTCGCCGGCGGCATCGTCGATGGTCGCCCCGAGCACCTCGTAGTCGCCCCAGCGGCGCAGGTGCACGATCTCGCTGTGCCCGCCCGATGCCAGCAGTACCACCGCCGGAGGGCCGTACTCCGGATTCTCGAACCGCGGTGCGAACAGGTGGCCCTCCATGTGGTCGACACCGATGAAGGGAATGTCGAGCGCCCACGCCAGAGCCTTCCCGTAGGAGAACCCAACCATCAGGGCGCCCGCCAGCCCGGGGCCCCTGGTGGCGGCGACGGCATCGAGGTCCATCGAGTGGACCCCGGCATCGCGCAGGGCCCGGTGGCTCAAAGAGCGGATCGCTTCGACGTGCGCCCGGGCGGCCACCTCCGGTACGACTCCACCGAAGCGAGCGTGCTCGTCGACCTGTGTGGCGAGGACGTTGCTGAGCACGGTCGAGCCGCGCACGACGGCGACCCCCGTTTCGTCACACGAGGTCTCGAAGCCGAGGATCAGCGGCGCTCTCTTCATGCCAGTGACTCCCTGATCCTCTCGAGGCGGCGACGGTAGTCGGCGCCGTCCACATCGATGGCCCACATCACCAGCGCGTCCTCGGTTGGGTAGTAGCGCGGCCGCAATCCGGCCGCGGCAAACCCGAAGCGGCGATACAAGGCAAGAGCGGCGTCATTGGAGACGCGCACCTCGAGCGTCATATTGCGCGCCCCCCTTTCGATGGCCCCCTCGACCAGCGCCAGCATGAGCCTGGTGCCGATCCGACGGTTCGCCGCGGGCGGGTCGACGGCGATGGTCATGATGTGGGCGTCGTCGTCCACATGCATCACCCCCCCGTAGCCCACGACGTGACCGTCATCCTCGACCACCAAGTAGTGCCGTCCCAGCATCGAGAGCTCCTCGAAGAACGATGCCGGCGACCAGGGGTCGTCGAAGGCCCGGGCCTCGAGTTCGGCCACCGCGGCGACATCGGCCGTGGTCATCTCCCGCACGGCGTAGGTCACGCCCATGGGCCCTCCGATCGGAAGTCTCCCCAGTTGATCGTGACATCCGGCTCCCGCATGTACCGGGGGCGCACCTCGTCGGGATGAGGCACCTCGCCGCGTTCGGCCCGGGATCGGGCGATCTCGGCGATCGCCTCGGCGACGGGATACCGGGGCCGCCCGGTCTTGATGGCATGCAGGCCGAGGAGAGTGCCTTCGGGCAGTGCCCTCCAGTCTCCCACCACGAGCACGTCGGCCGCATCGCCCTCGAGACTGGCGCGGAACGCGGCAGGGGAGCACAGTTCGGTGGCGCCGTCGCGCACCACTCCGCCGGGGACGGGACGGTAGGGGCCCACGGCCACCTCCCGGCGGCGGACATCGACCACCGCCCAGATGCGCCGGTGCCCGGTGGCCGCCCGCAGCGCCACCGCATCCAGGGAAAGCACGGGAACGATCGGAGCACCGACTGCGCCGGCCACCGCCTGGGCGGTGGCCAACCCGGCGCGGATCCCGCTGAACAGTCCGGGTCCGACATCGACCGCGACCAACTCGATGTCCGACGGGGTCCATCCCGCCTGGGCGAAGCAGAAGTCGAGCGCCGGCACGAGGAAGCCGACGTGACCGCGACGGTCCACCCGGCCCGCCGTTGCCACCACCAAGTTGTCCTCGGCAAGGGCGATCGACGAGGCCGCGGTGGCGGTCTCGATGGCCAGTACCTTCATCGGGTCACCTCGGCGATCGGTCGGGCGAGCCATCGGCCCCGGGGAATCAGCCGGAGGGTGCGTGTCCCCGATTCATCTACCGAGAATCGGATGATCAAGACGTCGTCCCCAAAGGCCTGCTCGACGGCGTCCCCCCACTCCACGAGGAGGACTCCGTCGGCCGCCTCGACCGTGAGATCGAGGTCTTCGACCTCGGCGGAGGAGCCCAAGCGGTATACGTCCGCGTGGGTTAGCGGTATGAGACCCCGATAGTGGCGGACGATCACGAACGTGGGGCTGACCACAGGATCGTCGACACCGAGGCCTTCACCGACGCCCCCGGCGAAGACCGTCTTGCCAGCCCCCAGGTCTCCGGCGAGCAGCACGACGTCGCCGGCACGCAACAGGCTGGCGAGTCGACGGCCCACCGCACGGGTGTCGGCCTCGGTGGGACAGGCGACCTCGATCACGAGAACAACCCGAGCTGCTCGACGGCATCGTCACCAACGGCGGCGAGGGACTCCGCACCATCGACCACGCTTCTCACCAGGGCAAAGTCCTCGCGCATCTGGTCCAACAACCTCTCGCCCCCGCGGAGAGCGGCGGCCGGATGGAGGGTCGGAACCAGATGGCGCCGCCACCACGGGTAGACCTGACCCCGAAGCCGGGTGATGCCGACGTCGCGCTTGAGGAGGAGCTTGGTGGCGAAGTTGCCGAGCGTCACCACCACCCGGGGATCGACCAGTTCCAGTTGACGACGGAGGTAGTCCTTGCACTCCTCGATCTCGGCGGGAAGCGGGTCGCGGTTTCCTGGTGGCCGGCACTTGAGGACGTTGGCGATGTAGACGTCGTCGCGGCGCAAGCCGATCTCCCCCAACAGGCGCTCGAGGAGCTTGCCGGCCGCGCCGACGAACGGCAGGCCCTGCTGGTCCTCGTGAAACCCGGGCGCTTCGCCGACGAACATGATGTCGGCATCGCTGTCCCCGTCGCCGAACACGACGGTGGTGCGCCCGGAGGCGAGGGGGCAACGGGTACAGCCGGCGGCGACGGCGGCGAGCTTCATCAGATCGTCGTGTCCGGTCACCGCCCCTCCATCGTCTCGATTCCACCGAGCGGAGTCGCCGCCCTCATCGCCGCCTCGATCGCCCGTCCGGTCGCCACAAAGGCGGCGGTGCCGACCCCGTCCGCATCCGCTCGATGCTCACCGCACGACACGGCGAAGGCCGCATCGCCATCGTATCGGGTGTGACTGGGCCGGAGGCAGACGGCGATGGCGTCGTGCGCCTGGACGCAGACCCGCTGCAACGCCGATCGATCGAGACGGGCGTCGGTGGCGACGACGACGAGCGTGGTGTTCTCCAACGGTCGCGGCGCGACCGGTACCAGCCGAGGAACCGGAGGGCCGCCGGTGAGCGACTCGCCCTCGAGGGTGAACACGTCGCCGACGGCATTGACCACCACCAGCACTCCCACCGCGGCGCCGTCGACCATTTCGACGTGAGATCCGACGCCGCCCTTGCAAAGGTGCTCGAATCCCCGCCAACCGGCAACGACGGCACCGGTGCCGGCACCGACGCTCCCCATCTCCGTCGGCGCCGCCGAGGCCGACCGATACGCCGCCTCGCCGGCCTCAGGACCGGGGCGGGCCGATGGATCACCCACGCCGAGGTCGAAGAGGATCGCCGCGGGGACGATCGGCACCACGCCGGCGAAGGTCGGATGGCCGCGCCCGTCGGCTTCCAGGGCGCGCACCACCCCATCCGCGGCGGCAAGGCCGAACGCCGATCCGCCGGCGAGCACGATCGCCTGGATCGTCTCCACCTTCATGCCGGGGGCGAGCAGTGACGTCTCCCGGGTGCCGGGAGCGGCGCCGCGGACTTCCACCGCGGCGACATTCGGCTCGGGGAGCACCACGACGGTGACCCCGGTGAGGCCGATCGGATCGGTCCAGTGGCCCACGCGGACGCCGGGCACGGCGGTGATGGTCACCCCGCGTACCTACGGGGCAGTCGGGGGCCGAACCCACAGACGATCTCCCAGACGATCGTCCCCAGCCGCTCGGCCCACTCGTCCGCCGAGATCTCCTCGGTGCCCTGACGGCCGAGCAGCACGACTTCGTCACCGACATCGACCGGATCGTCGCCGACGTCGACCAGAACCTGGTCCATCGTGACCGACCCGGCAAAGGGATGGCGCTTCCCCCCGATGAGAACGACTCCACCCAGGTCCGCCAGCCGCCGGGGGATGCCGTCCGCATACCCGATGGGCACCGTGGCGACGGTCGACTCTCGCGGGAGCGGCCGTACCCGCCCGTAGGAGGGCCGGGTACCGGCGGGATAGCGACGGAGGTAGGTGACCCGGCTGATCACGCTCATCGCCGGGCGCAGGTCGACCTCCGGCGCGTACCCCGGTGCGGGCCGGAGGCCGTACGTGCCGAGACCGACGCGGACCATGTCGAAGCGGGCGCCCAGATCTGCCAGAGCCCCGGCGGTGTTGGCGGCGTGAACCATCTGCGGCCGCACCCCGGCACCGTCCAGTTCTTCGAGGAAGGCGACGAACGCTCCCACCTGGGCGCGCGTGAAAGCGTGGTCGGCCTCGGCCACCGGGAAGTGGGTCCACACCCCTTCGAGCAGGAGCGGCCCGGCGGCGATCTCGGCCGCCAGCAGGCGCGCCACCTCGGTGCTGGCTCCCACGCGATGCATCCCGGTGTCGAGCTTCACCTGCACGGGGAATCCGGCGGGCGCGGCCCCGGTGAGGGCGCCGAGGAGCGATCGGCTGTAGACGGTGGGCGTCAGCTGCCAGCGCACCACGGCGCCCACATCGCTCGCCGCGGGCTCGGAGAGCAGCAGGATCGGTGCCTCGATGCCCGCCTCGCGCAGCCCGATCCCCTCTGCGACCAGCGCCACAGCCAGGCGGGTCGCCCCGGCATCCAGGGCGGCCTCGGCCACCGGGACGTCGCCGTGCCCGTAACCGTCGGCCTTGACCACGGCGCAGACCTCGGCGGGCCGTACCGCGGCGGCGATGGCGCCGACGTTGTGGCGAATCGCCGCCAGATCCACTTCGACCCACGACGGTCTCACCAGGCAAACCTCCCGATCTCCCCCGCCAACCCGGTGGCGGTCACCGTAGTGATGGCAGCCAGGGAGCGCCCGGCACGCCCGTGCCAGTGCGCCGCCGACCGTGCCGCCGTCTCCGGATCGAGGCCGCGGGCGATGAGAGAGCCGATCATCCCGGCCAGGACATCCCCGGTCCCGATGGTCGCCAGCTCGGGACCGCCCGAGGTAACCACCCAGCGCTCGGATCCCATGACGAAGGTCGGTGCTCCCTTGAGGACCACAATCGCTCCGGTGGACGCCGCCAGGCGGGCTGCCGCCCCCGGCGAGGCAGGCTCTCCAGTGAAACGGGAGAACTCACCCTCATGAGGAGTCAGCACGGTCGGCGCAGAACGGGCCGAGATCTCGTCCACCGTGGCGCCGGTGAACCCGTCGGCATCCAGTACCAACGGCTTGGCCCACCGGGCCATCACGCGGGAAACAAACTCACCGGTCTCGTCGCCTAGGCCGGGGCCGAGGACCATGGCATCGAAACGTTCCGCGGCGGCCAGCACGTCGTCGGCGGCGTCGGCGGAGAACCACCCGGCGACACCCACCCCACGGGTCATAAGCCCCGGGTCCATGGCGGCGGCCTGGGCTTGCGCGGCTCCGGGCACCAGCACCTGCACCGCTCCCGCCCCGAATTCCAGGGTGCTGCGGGCGGCCAGCATCGGCGCTCCTCCCAGGCCGACGGAACCGCCCACGATCGCCAACGAACCGGCCGACCACTTGTGAGCACGACGCGGGCGGCCGGGGAGGGGCGCGTCGTCGTCCTCGCACAGCAGCCACTCGGGCCGCTCGCCGCCGAGGCCGATGTCCACCACCGCGACGTCTCCCGCCATGTCCGGCCCGTTCCCCACCAGGAGACCGGTCTTGAGGGCGTGGAAGGCCACGGTCCTGGCGGCGCGGAACGCCGGACCGCGCAGCGAGCCGTCGAGACCATCGAGCCCGCTGGGGAGATCGACGGCGAGCACCGGCGCCGGGCGACCGATCCACGGCACCACCCGATCAGGGAGCGTGCCATGGAACCCGACACCGAACAGAGCATCGATGATCAGGTCGCACGGCTCGGGATCGCCGAGGTCGCGCACCATCACGCCGGCGTGGATCGCGGCTATCGCCTCCGCCCGGCTCACGGAGGAGTCCCCCCGCGGGTAGCCGAGCGATCGGACCGTCACGTCTACCCCCCGCCGTTTCAGGTGCCGGGCCGCCACGTAGCCGTCGCCGCCGTTGTTCCCCGGCCCGGCGAGGACGATCACTCGGGTGCCGTATCGGGCACCCATGCCGGAGGCGGCGATGGCGACCGCGAGACCGGCGCGCTCCATGAGCGTCGCCAGGGGCACGGCCGACTCGCCGTCGAGTCGGGCCGATTCCTCCGGAGTGATCACCGGGCGCACGGGATGATGCTACGGGAGTGCCGCCGGCCCGCGGATTCCCCCGGGAACCCGGCGATACCCTGTTGCGTCTGATGGCCATGAGGAATCCGCGGCCCCTGATGGCGCTCATCGTTCTGGCGATGGGAACGATGGCGTGCGCCGAGCAGGCCTCCGTGGGAGGCAGCGATCCCTTCGGCTCGATCACATGGCAGCTGACCGCGGGCTCGGTGGACGGCAACACTCTGATCCCCATCGGCGGATCTCCGGTCACCCTCCGGGTCGACGGGGAGCAGGTTGGGGGCACCTCGGCGTGCAACTCCTACGGTGGTCCCCTCTCGATGGGCGAGGGGACCGTGACGATCGGGCCGGCCATCCACATGACGGAGATGGCGTGCCTCGCAGAAGGTGTGATGGAACTCGAAGCCGCCTACCTCGGCGCCATCGCCCGGGTGACCTCGGCGGTGCGGGAGGCGACCGACCTGGTGCTGCGCGGTGACGCCGTCGAGCTCCGGTTCAGCGCTCGACCCGAAGAGCCGCCGGCGGCGCTGGTCGGCACCGCCTGGACCCTGGAGAGCATCGTCGCCGGCGACGTCGTTGCCACCCCGGTCGCTGCGGCCAGCCTCCTCATCGACGAGACCGGCCACGTCAGCGGGTCGACCGGCTGCAACCGTATCAACGGCAGCTACGAGGCAACAGCCGGGTTCTCTCCGTTGGCCACGACCAAGATGGCCTGCAAGGACGAGATCATGGCTCAGGAGACCACGGTGCTCGAGATCCTGGGGAGCCGGCCCACGCTCACCATCGACGGGTCGCTGCTCACTATCGCCGACCTCGAAGGCCGGGCGCTCCTCTACCGGGCGGGCTGAGAGCCGCCGTCCGTTGCCCGTTGCCCGCTAAGAGTCTCGGCTTTCGAGACGGGGCGTCCAACCGGATGCCGCACCTCGCTCATCGCCGTTCGCTACGTCTGGCGGGTCCGCTCCACCGGTAGCCTGCACGCATGCCCTTCTTCCGCAACGTCGTGCGCGGCTTCCTCATGGGGTCGGCCGACGTCGTCCCCGGGGTGTCCGGCGGCACGGTGGCACTCGTCCTCGGGATCTACGAACGGTTGGTGGCGGCGATACATGCCGGTTCCCGGGCGCTGGGATCGGCGTTGCGCGGACGGTTCGGCGATGCCCGCCAGCGGCTCGAAGAGGTGGAATGGGGCCTGTTGGTGCCCCTGTTGGTGGGGATCGCCCTGGCGGTGTTCACGCTCGCCTCGTTGATCTCCCACCTCCTCGACGATCAACCGCAGAACACCGCAGCCGCCTTCTTCGGCCTGGTGCTCGGATCGATCGTCATCGCCTGGCGATTGGTCGGCCGCTGGGATGGGATCCGGGTGGTCACCGGGTTGGCGGTGGCGGTGGCGGCGTTCCTGATCCTCGGCCTGCGGGGGGACCCGGTCGTCGACCCCGCGCTGCCGGTCTATCTCGGCGCCGGAGCGATCGCCATCGTGGCGATGATCCTCCCCGGGATCTCCGGCTCGTTCATCCTGCTGATGCTCGGCATGTACCAGAACGTCATCGATGCCGTCGACGAGCGCAAGATGCTGGTGCTGGTCGTGTTCCTCGTCGGGGTGATCATCGGCCTGGCGTCCTTCTCGTCGCTGCTCAACCGGCTGCTGCGGGACCACCACGACACGATGATGGCCGCCCTGATCGGGTTGATGCTCGGCTCTCTCCGAGTGCTGTGGCCGTGGCCCGACGGCGCCGACACCGCCGCCCTGGCGCGACCGGTCGATTGGGGAGGGCCGGTGCTGCTGGCCATCGCCGGGTTCGCGGTGGTGTCGGCGATCGGGTGGGTGGCCGGCAGAAACGTCACCCGTCTCCCGTCACCAGCCACGCAAGACTGAGGCGACGGGCGACGGGCGACGGGCGACGGGCGACGGGATAACCTCGTCCCATGGCCCACTCGATTCAGATCGTCTTCGCCTGCCAGGACCCGGACCGACTCGCCACCTTCTGGTCTGCCGTGCTCGGCTACGTGCTGCAGCCGCCCCCCGAGGGGTTCGCCACCTGGGATGAGTTCGCCGACGCGGTAGGTATCCCCGAAGAGAAGCGGAACGACATCGCGGCGTGCGTCGACCCCGATGACACGGGGCCTCGTCTCCTCTTCGAGCGCTACGACGGCGGCTCACCCAACCAACGGGTCCATATCGACGTCAACTCGATCGGGCGGGGGCTCGAAGAGGGCGACCGGGTCGCTCGCCTCGACGAGGAGCGGCTCAGGCTGGAAGGACTCGGCGCCACGTTTCACCGCGCCGCCACCGGAATGGCGGGCGAGCACTGGTACGAGTTCCACGACCCCGAAGGCAACTGGTTCTGCGTGCAATAGGGATCGGCGGCACGCCGCCGATCCCTACGCTTCCCGCTTCCCACCACCGCAAGACGCCGTTCTAGCGGGGCGGCCGGTAGCCGGTAGCCCTAATGCTCCCCCAGGGCGATGGCGAACACCAGGGCGTCCTTGTCGGTATGGGTGATCGTCACCTCGAACCCGGTCACTCCCAGCATCTCGGCGCGCCGCTTGGCGGTCCCGTAGACCCGGACCGTGGGCTTGCCCCCGCCGGTGATCTCCACGTCCTGCCATCGGATTCGCCGCCACCCGGTTCCCATCGACTTCATCACCGCTTCCTTGCCGGCGAACCGGGCGGCCAGCCGCCGTTCCGGCTTGGCGAAACGGAACGCGTACTCGCGCTCATGCGGCGTGAAGCATCGCTCGGCGAAGCGGGGATACTTGGCGAACACCCGCTCCACCCTTGCGATGTCGGCAAGGTCGATGCCCAGGCCGATGATTCTCATCGGCCGCGCCCCGCTGCCCGCTGCCCGCGACCCGCACGATCCGCGGGGGAGGACCTCTTGCCGATAGCCGGTAGCCGGTAGCCGGTAGCGGCGAGCCTCATTCGACGGTCACGCTCTTCGCCAGGTTTCTCGGCTGGTCGATGTCGTGGCCGCGCGCCACGGCGACGTGATAGGCCAACAACTGCAGAGGGACGATCGCCAGGACCGGCGACAGCAGGTCGGGCACTCGGGGTATCCGCAGCACCTCATCGGCATGCTTGGCGATCTCGGTGTCGTCCTCGTAGGCGACCGCGATCACCAGTGCGCCGCGCGCCTTGACCTCCTGGATTGCCGACACCGTCTTGTCGTACACCTCCTTCTGGGTGAGCACCACGACCACCGGCGTCCCGGCGGTCACCAGCGCCAGCGTGCCGTGCTTCAGCTCGCCGGCGGGCATCGCCTCAGAGTGGATGTAGGAGATCTCCTTCATCTTGAGAGAGCCCTCCATCGCCACTGCGTGGTCGAGCCCACGGCCGATGAAGTAGACGTCGTCGTGACCGACGAATCGTGCCGCGATGGCCTCGACCTCCTGGTCCGTCTTGAGCACCTCCCCGATCTTGACGGGGATGCCCCGTAGGGCCCTCACCAGCTCGTCGTCGGTGGCGGCGGCGATCACCCTGCGTTCCCGGCCGATCGCCAGGGCAAGCAGGTACTCGCCGATCAACATCGTTAGGTAGGCCTTGGTCGAAGCGACCGCGATCTCCGGCCCGGCCCGGGTGTATAGGATGTCGTCTGCCTCGCGGCTCAGCGTCGAGCCGACGACGTTGGTCAATGCCAACAGCCGGGATCCGCGGTTCTTGGCGAGTCCGGCAGCGGCCAGGGTGTCGGCCGTTTCCCCCGACTGGCTGATGGCGATCGTGAGCGATCCCGGGGCGATCAACGGGTCGGCGTAACGCAGTTCGTGGGCGAACGCCGCCTCGGTGGGGACCCTCAGCAGACGCTCGAACACGACCTTCCCCACATGGCCGGCATGGAGGGCGGTGCCGCATGCGGTGATCCAGATCTTGTCGAGGTCGCGCCCGAACCCGTCGGGGAAGTCGACCTTGTCCAACACCAGGCTGCCGTCTTCGTCGAGGCGCCCGCTCAGCGTGTCGGTAGCCGCCTGCGGCTGCTCGAAGATCTCCTTGAGCATGAAATGGGGATATCCGCCGCGCTCGGCCTGCTCGGCGCTCCAGGTGATCTCCAACATGGCCCGGTCCACCGGCCTGCCGTCGAGCGTCTCGATCCGCCACCCGTCGGGAGTGATGTCGACCATCTCGCCGTTCTCCACGACGACGATGTCACGGGTGTGGTGGAGGATCGCCGGGACGTCGGAGGCGAGGAACATCTCCCCCTTGCCGATTCCGATAACGAGCGGGCTGATCATGCGAACCGCCACGATGCGATCCGGCTCCCGCCGCGACATGGCCACCAGGGCGTAGGCGCCCTCGGCCTTGCCGACGGCGCGCCGCACCGCCTCGAGCAGGTCTCCTTGGTACTCGTGAGCGATGAGGTGGGCGAGCACCTCGGTGTCGGTCTCGGAGGAGAAGTCGGCGCCGCCGGCGGCCAGGTTCTCCTTGAGGGCGACGAAGTTCTCGATGATCCCGTTGTGGACGACGACGATCTCGCCGGCCGGGTCGGTATGAGGATGGGCGTTGCGATCGTTGGGCGCCCCGTGCGTCGCCCAACGGGTGTGACCGATGCCGCAGGAACCGACCAGGGGATGCTCGGCGAGCATCGCCGCCAGCCTTCCGAGCTTGCCCTCGGCCTTGGCGACCGTGAGTGAGGTGCCGTCGTGGACCGCCACCCCGGCCGAGTCGTAGCCGCGGTACTCGAGGCGTTTCAGTCCGTCGATGATTATGGGGGCGGCATCGCGCGGCCCCACGTAGCCCATGATTCCGCACATGCGGGTGTCTCCCTTCCTCGGGAGACCGGAGATAGACCCGCGGAATCGTCGATTCCGCCTCACGTCGATACGGCCTTGTGTCCGGGGTCGCCCCCGGGGTTTCTGCCGCACCGTCACGACCGTGAGCGGCCGAGAGGGCACCCGCCGAATGTCTCGATGACCCTCTTCCTCGTCACCTCCCCAAGGGGAGGCCAGGCGCTCCAGAACGTCTCCGGTCTGGCAGAGGTCGCTGGAGCCGAGCCCCCTGCGTCCTCTGATGTCTCAGTTGTCGGTTTCAGGGTAGCGGTCGCCTTCGGATATCTCACCGAGCTCGCGACGGACCACGATGACCAGGTCGTCGGCGATGGCCGCCGCCTCATGGCTCTCCTTGGCCTCGACCATCACCCGCACCACGGCCTCGGTGCCGCTCGCCCTGACGAGAACTCTGCCGTCTGCACCCAGCCGCTTTTCCATGCGGGCAACGGTTGACCATATGGCATCGGCCTCGGCGAGCCGTTCCTTGACTCTGACGTGAACGCTGCGCAGCACCTGGGGGTATTCGACGATGACCCTGCGGAGCTCCTTGAGGGGCGTCCCGGTGGCGGCCACGACCTCGAGGAGACGCAACCCGGTGAGCAGGCCGTCTCCGGTGGAACGGTCCCGGAAGAGGACGTGGCCGCTCTGCTCACCTCCAAGCCCGGCACCGAGGCGACGCATCTCCTCGAGCACGTAGCGATCCCCGACCGGCGTCTCGACGACATCGAGGGCCATCTTGCGCATCGCCATACGGAAGCCGATATTCGACATCACGGTGGTCACCACCCGGTCGCCGGGCAGCTCGCCGCGGTCGCGCAGGTGGCGGGCGAGCACGGCCATGATCACGTCGCCGTTGCACACCTCTCCGTCTTCATCGACGGCGATGCAGCGATCGGCGTCGCCGTCGAACGCCAGTCCAATCCTCCCGGCGCTCACTCCTGCGAGCATCTGGGGATGGACCGCTCCGCACCCGTCGTTGATGTTGGTGCCGGTCGGGTCGACATTGACCGCCTCGACGCTCGCCCCGAGAACCGTGAAAAGGCGGGGGGCTGCCAGGAAGGCGGCTCCATGAGCACAATCGAGAGCGACGCCGAGACCGCTGAGGCGGAAGTCGGCCTGGGCGGCCAGATGGTCGACATACCGGTCGAGGGCATCGGACATCGGGACCTGGATGCCGATCGCCTCTCCGGAGACCTCGGTCCCGGGACCACCGTGGCGGTAGCGCGCCTCGATCGCCCGCTCCCGATCATCGTCGAGCTTGGCGCCATCGGCTCCGAAGAACTTGATCCCGTTGTCTTCGGCGGGATTGTGGCTGGCGCTCACCATGACCCCGTAGGTGGCGTTGGTCGCCCGCGTGTGAAACGCCACGCCGCCCACCGGCAGGATTCCCAGGTCGACAGTGTCGATGCCGGCGGCGTTGAAGCCGGCCTGGACGGCGGAGGCGAGCATCTGACCGGATCGGCGGGTGTCCCGGCCGATCACCACGATGCCCTGACGACCGTCCCCGGCGGCTCGCGCCAGACCCATCGCCATCTCTGCGGTGAGATCGATGTTGGCTTTCCCGCGAACCCCATCGGTTCCGAACAACTGTTGCGCCATGTCCGGTTCCCTTCGGCTGGTTGTGCCGGGGACGTTTAGCGCTTCGTGTACTGCGGAGCCCGGCGAGCCTTGCGGAGCCCGTACTTCTTACGCTCCACTGCCCGCGAATCCCTGGTCAGCAGACCGGCCCGCTTCAGGGTCGGACGAAGCTCCGGTTCCACTTCGATCAGCGCCCGGGCGATTCCCAGCCTGAGAGCGTCGGTCTGCCCGGTAGTGCCCCCACCCTCCAGTTGCGCTTCCACGTCGTAGCGAGTCTCCGCTCCGGCAGACCGCAACGGCTCGAGCACTCTGAGGCGCTGAGCCATGCTGGGGAAGTACACCTCGAGTGGCTTGCCGTTGAGGGTGACCTTGCCGGCACCATCGAGGAGGCGGACCCGCGCCACGGAGGTCTTGCGGCGTCCGACGGTCTGGGCAAGCGGCTTGGGCATCAGGCTTCGACCTTTCGAGAGTGAATGGTGAGGGGAACGGGGCCCTGGCCGGCGTGGGGATGCTCGGCTCCGGCGTAGACCTTCAGCTTGCGGCCCATGGCCCGGCCCACACGATTCTTGGGGAGCATCCCCCGGATCGCCTTCTCCACGACGCGTTCGGGATGCTTGGCCAGCATCTCGCCGAACGTGGTGGCGGTCAGCCCACCTGGGTAGCCGCTGTGGCGGTAGTAGTGCTTGTTCTCCGCCTTGGCGCCGGTGACCGCCACCTTGGAGGCGTTCACCACCACCACGAAGTCGCCCATGTCCATGTGGGGGGCGAACTTCGCCTTGTGCTTCCCGCGCAAGATGTGGGCGACCTCAGAGGCCAGGCGGCCGAGAGGCAGATCGGTGGCATCGACCAGCCACCAGGACCGATCGACATCGGCCGGCCGCGGCGTGAAGGTCTTCTGCAGCTTCATGTGGAGTCGTCCCCTTGGAAGGCGTGCGTTGGTCGCACAAAGCAGCCCCGCAACGGCGGGGCGGGAAAGAGATCGTACCGTCCTCCGATCGGCAGAGCCAATCGGAGGACGAACAGGCGACGGGCGACGGGCGACACCTCTGTGTCAAGCTCATGCTGCTTGTTTGGTTGTTTGTTGTTCCTCGAGTCGGGCGGCGGCGCCGTGTTGGTGGGGGTTGTAGGGGGTGTGGTCGTTCCAGCAACGCCAGATGATCCGGATCCAGGCGCGGGCGAGGATGCGGATGGCGTGGGGGTGGTCGCAGCCGCGGGTGATGGCGTCGTGGTAGACCTTGGCTGCCCAGGGGCTGGCGTGGCGTGAGTTGTCGGCGAAGGTGGTGATGGCCTTGCGGAACCGTTTGTTGCATGCCCGGCGGAATGACACTGCCTGATGTTTGCCGGATCGTCTGGTGACCGGTGTCGTCCCGGCGAGGGCGGCGACGGCTTCGGGTCCGTCGTAGGCTTGGCGGCAGTCGCCCCACTCGGCGAGCATCTGGGCTGCGCTGATTCGACCGGCGCGTGGCAGTGACGTGAAGATCTCGCCGTCTGGATGCTCACCGAGGTGGGTGACGATGGTGTGGTCCAACTCGGCGATGGCCCCGTTGAGTGCCCTGATCACTCTCACGTAGCCGGCCACCGCCTGGCCGCGGGCCTGTGCTTCGGGGCCGGTGAGGATGCCTCCGGGGGCGGCTCGGAGCCGGCCGAGCAGCTCGGCGGCGCTGCGTCGACCCGAGTAGTGATGTTTGGCGAGGAATCCCCCGAGACGTTTCTCACCGAGGCGCTGCGCCGCAGCCGGGGTGGGATAGCGTTCCAGGAAGGCGAGGGCGATCCCGCTGGTCAGTTCGGCGAAGATCCCTTTGGCGCCGGGCCAGAAACTGTCAAGGCAGGCTTCCAGCTGGTTGCGGGCGGCGACGCGTTGCACCACCAGGTCGTCCCGGGCCCGGGTTCCCGCCCGCAGTGCCCGGGTATGGTCGCTGAACGGGATGGCCACGGTCAGCTTGGCGGCACGGAGCCGCAGGTATTCGGCGATCACCTCGGCGTCGCCGGGATCATCCTTGGCTCCGGATCTCACCTCCCCCTCCCGCCAGGTCTTGATCGCCTTGGGTGACACCGCCACCACCGGGTGTCCCGCCTCCAACAAGGCGTCGACCAGCCGGCCGTCGGGCCGTTCGATGCCCACCGGGAGCCGCCCCGGTGGACCGAACCCGGCGAGCCTGCCGATCAGGATGCCGAACCCGTCGCGGCTGTGAGCCACCACCAGACGGCCGGTGACCACACCGGAAGCATCCAACACGCACACCGCGTGCCTCTCGGTCGCCCAGTCGATACCCACGAACCCCACCCCGCGGATCTCGGCCACGGTCTGTGCCTCATACACCTCGGTCTCCTTCCCCAAATCGGATCAATGACGCCTCGGTGAAACGGGAGCCCCCCGGAAGGTCACTGGATCGGCGCTCTACGGCGCATGCCTCTGTAGCCGGTAACGGACTCCCGGGCGGACGGGGGGCGGCAGTGTCGCCCCGGCCATCGGCTGGCAACGGGCAAAGGCCGTCACCCCCGCCCACACCGAGACCATCAAC
>MELR01000024.1 GCA_001767695.1 Actinobacteria bacterium RBG_16_68_21 | reverse complement strand
ATCACACTCCCTCCACGACACCTGACACCTCCAAGCAGAGCTCCGAGACTGTCAATGATGTCCCCGCACACCCGTAAAGGATGTCCCCGGTCCGGACAAATGGGAGGGGGAGTAGAGCGGGCGTCGGGTAGCGGGCAATCGTCTGAGCGAGTCCGGGACTTCCTTACGATGGCTCCGTCGTGTTCGCCCCGATCCGCGCCCTATTCGTCCGCCGAGGAGCACCGGCCGCCCTCATCGCCTCGGCTTCAGCGGTATCCCTGATGTTTGCCGCCACCCCCTTCCTCATTCCGGACGTGGCAGACCGGTATCACGTTGCCCTGGGGACCGCGGGTCTCATCTCCGCGGCGCAGGTGTTTGGGTTCGCCGCTGCGGTGTTCGTCGCCGGTCGTCGTCTCCGCCCTTCACGACGGGTGCTCGTCGTTGCGGGCGTCTCGCTCGCCGCGCTGGATTCCGGGAGTGCACTCATCTCGACGTTCGAACTGCTGTTGGCGCTCCGTCTGCTTGCCGGAGCCGCCGCCGGTTTGTTCACCTGGATGGCCTGGGCCGACGCCATGCGAGCCGAGAAGTCCATGCGCGACATCGCCGCGGTCGGGCCGCTGACGGTGCTTGTGGGGGCGCCCCTGCTGGCGTGGATCGGCTCACTCGGCGGTGACCGTGCGATCTACGCGTGTTTGGCGTTCACCCCGCTCGCCGCGGTGATAATCCCGGTCGTCATCGATGAGACCCCGCTCGGTGGGCGTCGGCGCTTCAGCCCCTCGCGCTCCAACGTGGTGTTGCTGGCGGCTTTGGGTGTGATGACCATGGCCGGCTCGGCGTTCTTCGTGTTCCTCGCCGCCTTCGCCGAGTCCGAGGTCGGGATCGGCGACGTGGCACTGTCCCTCGGGTTCAGTGTCAACGCCGTGACCGGGCTGATGGGGGCCCGGTTCAGAAGGCGGCCCGCGTGGGCATGGCCGTGGTTGGCCGGGATCGTGGTGAGTGTGATGGCGATCGGGATGGTCCGGTTGCCGGCTCTTTTCTTTGTTGGGATGGCGGGGTGGGGTTTCTGTTTCTGGATGGCGGTGCCCAGGGTGCTCGGTCGCATCGCCGACTGGTCGTACGCTCCCGACGAGCGGGTAGGTGACGCCCAGGGAATCATGGCACTGGGGCGTTCGATCGGGCCCGCCGTTGCATCGCTCCTCGTGGGTCCGGGGCGGTACGCAGGCCTCATCGTCTTCAGCAGCGTGGGGTTGGCAGGCGCAGCAGGAGTTGTCGGCGGCGTCGAGCGCTACCGGACAGGGCGGGACGGGCCGGTCGCCTGACTATTCAGGGGGTATCGGATCGGCGGACCCGGGAGACCACCGATGTCACCAGTCCCTTGATCCGGTCGGCGGCCCGTCCGGCGCTGGGGAACTCCTTGCGGAGCACCGTGAGTCCGGCGAACACGACCAGCGTGCCCGGTCCGGGAAGGGGTATCAACGCCAGTCCTACCAGTACGGTGGCGACCCCGCCGGCGGCGACCCCGGCGCGTCGCAACGGTCGGCCCCCCGGGGTTGGTGAACTCGTCGAGCCGGTAAGGGTCTCTGCCATCTGCCCCTTCGACTCACCGATGGGCGTTGGGGTTCCGCGCAATCACCGCTCGGTGAGAAGCCAAACGTCGGGCTCCCACGCCCCGCCACACGGTGGAGAGCGGGCGCACCAGGCCGCGGGCTGATCCGCCGACCGACGGAACCCAACCCGGTCGGCGATCGTCCAACCGGCATGCGTCATCCCGCCATTGCCATCCTGGCCCTTGTCGCGATGATCGCCGCTTGTGGTGAGGTCACTCGGCTTGAGGCGGCCAGCACCACGACCCATCCTGGGTACACCGTGTCCGGGTACGCCCACGCCGGTCCGACCTGCCCGGTGCTGCAGAACCCGCCCGACCCGGCCTGTGACGACCGACCGGTACCCAACGCGGTCATCCTGGTCTTCGACGCTTCCGACACCCAGGTCGCCGAACTGCCCACCGCCGCCGATGGCACCTTCTCGATACTCCTGTCCCCCGGCAGCTACACGCTGGTCCCCCGACCGGTGGAGGGTCTGCTCGGGACCGCAGCAGCGGTCGAAGTGGTCGTCGGCGGTGAGCCGATCACCGGGCTCGACTTCGCCTACGACACCGGCATCAGGTAGCCGACGGGACAGGGGACGGCGCCGCCCGGTATCCTCGAAGCAAGGTGTCTAGGGATCGTGGCGCGACCACGGTCGGCAAGGGAGGTACGCCGTGGCTGGAGTCGTCTTCGAAGACGTCACCAAGGAGTACCCGAACGGATTCAAGGCGGTCAAGAACCTGGACCTCGACATCCGCGACGGCGAGTTCCTGGTGATGGTGGGTCCGTCCGGCTGCGGCAAGTCGACCACGCTGCGGATGATCGCCGGGCTGGAGGAAGTCTCCGCCGGCAAGATCAAGATCGGCGATCGGGTGGTCAACGACGTGCACCCCAAGGATCGCGACATCGCCATGGTGTTCCAGAACTACGCCCTGTATCCCCACATGACCGTGGCGGACAACATCGGTTTCGCCCTCAAGCTTGCCAAGCGCCCCAAGACCGAGATCCGCGATCGGGTGCTCGACGCCGCCAAACTCCTCGACCTCACCGAGCAACTCGACAAGAAGCCCGCGCAGTTGTCGGGCGGCCAGCGGCAGCGGGTGGCGATGGGCCGGGCGATCGTCCGCACCCCCCAGGTGTTTCTCCTCGACGAGCCGCTGTCCAACCTCGACGCCAAGCTGCGCGTGCAGATGCGCGCCGAGATCACCCATCTGCAAAGAAAGGTCGGAGTGACCACCTTCTACGTCACCCATGACCAGATCGAGGCGATGACCATGGCCGATCGGGTGGCGGTCATCAACTTCGGTGTCCTCCAACAGGTGGCTCCGCCCCAGGAGCTGTTCGATCGTCCCGACAACATCTTTGTGGCGGCCTTTATCGGATCACCGTCGATGAACCTCCTGGAGGGGACCCTGATTGATGAAGACGGGTCGATCTCGGTCCGGCTCAGTCCGTCGGCCTCGATCGGCGCCTCCGAAAAGATGTTCGCCGGGCGCGACGTGCTCAAGTCATACGTCGGGAAGCAGGTTGTGGTGGGTCTGCGCCCCAAGGACCTCAAAGATGCTGCCCTGAGCACGCAGTTCCCGCAAAGCCAGCGGTTCCGGGGCGAGATCTTCAACGTGGAAGCGCTCGGTTATGAGCGCATGGTCTACGTGGCTCTCGACGCCACCCGCGTGGTTCCCGACGAGGTCCTGGTCGCCGACGGGGACGTCCTCACCAGCGATGAGGGGACGATCGTGACCGCCCGCTTCGACTCCAAGTCGTCCGTGAAGATCGGCCAGACCGCCGAGGTGGCGGTGGACATGGACAACGCCCACTTCTTCGACCCGTCAACGGGTTTAGCGATAAGGGACTAGGGCTCGCTGCGCTCGCCCCGCGGTTGGCCTCGCTCCGCTCGGCCGCGATGAGCGATTCGTTGCGGAGATACCTGGTGGCGGATTTAGGCTTTCGGTCTTCGCCTTTCGCTCCGTCGACCACGGTGGCCAGTGTCCCTACGGCCCCTGTGTGCGTGCCCTGTTCTCCGCATACTGATCGGCGAAGCCGATGGCGATGAACGGGACGGTCCCGGCGGCAAACAGACCCAGGCCGGGAGCCAGCACGGCGAGGAGCACTGTGTAGAACAGGCCGGCGACCAGGGCCCACGACCGGGTCCGGTAACTGTGCGGCGGATCTCGCCGGAAACTGAACATCCCGGCGACCCCGAAGCCGACCGAGATGCCGAGCCCGACGGTCAGCAGTCCCAGAACCAGGCTGATGGCGAGCCAGAGACCGAGCGATGCCAGGACCGCTCGTGGTGCCCGGGGATGCCGTGACCCGAAGGCCAGCGTGACGAACACGAAGGGCACGATGGCCAGGCCGAAGCCGAAGGCTGCGGTCCGGTTGGGATCAGTCGAGGTTTCGTCGGCGATTCCGGCGAGCAGTGACGAAAAGCTGAGGAACATCAACACGGTGGCGGCGCCGATGACGATCCATCGGCGCAGGGGAGTCGTGGCGTCCCCGCGGTCGATGCCCCGCTCGGTGGGATCGAGGTTGTTGCTCAGCCCTTCACCGACCCGGCCGTGAGGCCGCGAACGAAGAAGCGCTGCAGCGAGAAGAACACGGTGATCGGCAGCACCATCGACACGAATGCCGCCGCGGTCAGCAGGTGGAACTGCTCACCTCGATCCCCCACCAGCAAGGCGATCGCCTGAGTGATCACCTGAACCCGCGGTTCGGCCCCGAGGAAGATGAGGGCGATCAGGTAGTCGTTCCACACCCAGAGGAACTGGAAGATGGCGAACGATGCCAGCACCGGGACCGAGAGCGGGACGACCAGCTTCGTGAAGATCTGGAAGTGGGTGGCGCCGTCGATTCGAGCCGACTCGAACAGGGATGACGGCAGTCCTCCGATGTAATTGCGTAGGAGGTAGATGGCCAGCGGCAGGCCGAACCCGGTGTGGGCCAGCCAAACCGCGGGGAAGGTGCCGTTGAGGTTCATGTTGGGGATGATCGTGATCCCGAACAGGTGGCCTCCGCTGGTGTACAGGCGGAGGATGGGAATCAGGGCCATCTGCAGCGGGATGACCATGAGACCCACCACCACGACGAAGAGCACCTGGCGTCCCCGGAACTTCATCCAGGCGAAGGCGTAGGCGGCGAAGGCCGCAACGCTGATCGGGATCACCGTGGCCGGGATGGTCACCGCGAGGGTGTTGAGGAAGGCGTTGCTGAATCCCTGCTTGAACAGCACGACCGAGTAGTTGTGGAATGTCCACGTGCTCGGTTTCCACAGGTGGCCGAGCACGGTCCACCATCCGGTGGACTGGATGTCGGGCTCGGGCCGGAAAGATGTGAGGAAGAGACCGATCGTGGGGACCAACCAGATCACGGCAATGATGGCGACGGCCAGTTTCACCGGCCAACGATCGAGGGAGCGGCGTATGAGTCCGCGCCGGCGCCGGGGGAGCACGACGGCTTCGGCGGTCATCGTCGTTCCTCCTGGATGCGGAACTGGCGCACGTTGATCGCCATGACCGGGATTACCGCGACGAACAGGATGACCGCGAATGCCGCGCCGTGGCCGGCGTTACGGAAGGTGAAGAACTCGGTGACCATCCGCTGGGCGACCACGGACGTACCGAAGTTCCCGCCGGTCATCACGAAGACGATGTCGAACACCTTCCAAACGGTGATCACGATGGTGGTGGCTACGACTACGACGGTCGAGGCGATGGTCGGGAACGTGACCCGCCAGAAGATCTGCCAGTCGTTGGCCCCGTCGATTCGTGCCGCCTCGATGATCTCCTCGGGCACGGCCTTGATCGCGGCCGAGAGGATCACCATGGCGAAACCGGTCTCCAGCCAGATCAAGATGATCATCAGATAGAGGTTGTTCCACGGCTCCTGGAGTAGCCATGCGACCGGGTTGTTGCCGAGACCGGTCCACAGGCCGTTGAGCACTCCGATCTGAGACCCAAAACCCGGGGGACGGAAGCTATAGACGAACAGCCACACGATGGCGGCGCCGACCATCGAAATCGCCATCGGCATGAAGATGATCGACTTCGCAGTCGCTTCGGCCCGTCTGCCCAACTTGTCCGCCAGCGTGGCAAACGCCAAACCGATGCCCACCGCGAACAGGGGAACGATGATCACCCATAGAAGGCTGTTGCGTAGCGAGATCAGGGAGTCGTGATCGGTGAAGATGTCGGTGAAGTTCTGGAGTCCGACCCACTCCTGGCTGTTGCGTCCCTTGAAGCTGAGCACGGTGGTGTTGATCGCCGGATACACCAGGTAGATGCCGAGGATGAACACTGCCGGACCGACAAAGACCCAGGGGCGTACCGCCTCCTGGTAGCGGGCGGGCAGGCGGTCCACCAGAAAGTCCATGCCCTTGAACAGCAGGGCAACTCCGACCACGCCCAAGGCGATGGCGGCGATGACCACCAGGCCGCGGTTGGCTTCAGGGTCGGTGATGAAACCCGCCGACCACACCACCGCCGCGCCGGTAGCGATCGTGGACCCGATCCACGCTGCCCGCACCAGCCACAGGCGCGTCGCCGGCGACATGCCACCACCCGGGGATCCCGGGGGCGGAGCCGGAGCATTCGCCTGGTTGGCTTCGGCGGTGTCGGAGATCGGACTGCTCCCTTCTCCGGGCGACTCTAGTAAATGGAAGGAGGGGCAGCCCAGGTGGGCTGCCCCTCCTTCATCGGTCTCGTTCAGTCCTAGCCGGTCGGCCAGCTGGCCTCGACGGCATCGACGACCTGCTGGGTCGGCGTGCCCCGGGTCCAGTCGACCATCCCGGTCCAGAAGCTGCCCTGCCCAACCTCGGGAGGCATCAGGTCGGAGGCATCGAACACGAAGTTGTTCGTCGCCAGAGCCTCGGTGACCTGGGCCGCGATGGCCTTCGATCCCTCGGTCTCATAGCAGTCCACCGAGATGTCCTTGTGTCCCGGCAGTCTCTCGACGCCTTCCACGCCGTGTCCACCATGAAGGCTGGCGGTGCCGCCGCTCGGCGATGCGAGCACGCATCCCCACTCGGCGCCGATCCAGTCCTTGATGATGTCGACGATGGCGGGATCGTTCTTGAAGACGATGATGGTGTCACCGCCGCCCATGGCGCCGGTGTTGCCGCCGATCGTCGGGAACGGGAAGAAGGACGCCTGGTCCTCTTCGCCCACAGGGAAGAAGTTCGAGATGAACGAACCCTGCTTGAGCATCATGCATGACGGTGGTGAGCCGAACATCGGCAACGGCGAGTCCTGGAAGGTGGTCGCTGCCACGTTGTCCGGTCCACCGTTGACGAAGCCTTCACCGAACATGATCTGACCGAACAGGTCGAACGCCTCGACGATCTCTGGATCGTTGAACGGCACCTCGTGGCGGAACCACTTGCCGTAGAACTCGCCGCCGGAGTTGCGGACAACGATGTCCTCGATCCAGTCCGTGCCCGGCCATCCGGTGGCGCCGCCGCTACCGAACCCGAAGCACCACGGGGTCTGTCCGTCGGAAACCATCTGAGCGCTCAGCGCGACCAGATCCTCGTACGTCGCCGGGATCTCATAACCGGCCGCATCGAACGCTGGCTTGTTGTAGAAGATGATCGACTTGAAGTTCGGGAACCACGGGATGCCGTAGTGCTTCCCGTCGTCACAAACTCCCAGGTCCATCCAGAACTTCGAGTGGTCGGCTTCCATCTGGGCGATGTCGAAGCCCATGTCCTCGAGGGATACCAGGGCACCCAACTCGACGAACGGGCAGATCGACCCCGGCTGGGGCACGAAGGCCACTGCCGGCGGGTTGCCGCCATCGACACGGATACGAAGCTGCTCCTCGAAGCTGGACGAGCCGACGAACGAGATGTCGGTTCCCTTGTCCTCGTTGTAGACCTGCAGGAACCCATTCATCGCGTCGGCCTCGGCACCCGTGGGGGCACCAAACAATACGAAGGAGGTCTTCTCAGCCTCTGTGGTCGTGGTGTCGTCGCCGCAGGCGGCGGCGACCATGGCAAACACGATCAGCAGGATGAGAAAGCCACCAATTCGGGTCTTCTTCATTCGATTATTGCTCCTCCCGTTGTGCAGGTAGCACCGGGAGCGAGCCGTCATCGACTGTACGGAGCAGAGGTCACCCCGTGGTTGCGCTCCCGGCGGTCGGGGGCGCGAGATTGCTCCCCAGACCCAGTTGCATCGGTCTTGAGGCTACACCCGCGTCTCGGTGTCGACCAAGTGCGCAGGTCCCTCTTGTGTGTCTGCGCGGTGTGGGGTCGCGAATACGACGGTTGTCTCCGGGGGTACTCGGACCGAGCCGGCGGCGGTCGGCATGGGGTCCTTCGCCGACGAAAACACGGGGGATATTGGTGGGGAACCCGTTGTAATCGTTGCGTAATCGGCCGAAAGATTGGCAACCACCAGCATCGATCCCCGACGGATCACGGCCATCTCGGCCGAGCCGGTATCGAGCCAGGCCGCCGGCCCCGCCCCCAGCTCGGGATGGGCGCGTCGCGTGCCCAGGAGGGCTCGGTATTGGTGGATCGGGGCATCAGGAATGGACATCTGGCCGGCCACGGTCTCGGCGTGTGGACGGTCGTCGGCACGCAACCACGGGGTTCCTGCCGTGAACCCGTTTCCCGGTCCGGGTTCCCACGGCATCGGGGTACGGGCACCGTCCCTACCCAGTGCGCCCTCGTTGCGGGTGGCGATGGGGTCGGCGAGGTCGTCGGGGGCTATCGTCCCGTCGCCGATCCCCAACTCCTGGCCCTGGTAGAGGAAGGGGATGCCACCGAGGCAGCTGATCAGCGTGGTCACCGCCAGCGAGCGCCGGGCACCCCGAGCGCCGCCCCCGAACCGGGTGACCGAGCGGCTGTGGTCGTGGTTGTCGATCGCCCACGACACCCGGTTGGGCTCCCGATCGTGCATCCCCCGGATCGCGTCGAGGAGCGCGGCCGGCTCCCATCCCATCCATGGCGGCTGGAGGAAGAAGGCGCTGTCGAGGGCGCCACCCCCGATGTACCGGGCCATGCGCACCGGGTCGTCGAGCGCCACCTCGCCGATCAGCGCCGCGCCGTAGGGCTCGACCAACCGGTGCCATCTTCGGTAGATGTCCACGGTGTCGTCCTGATCGAGGTCGTAGCAGTGTTCGAAGGAGAAGAAGACACCCCAGTTGTCTGCGGCCGAGTCGGCTACGCGGATCCGGGGGTTGTCGCGAAACAGCGGGTCTTTGAGCAACCCATGAGCTACGTCGATCCGGAACCCGTCGACGCCGCGGTCGAGCCAGAATCTCAAGATCTCGTCGAACTCGGCACGAACATCCTCGTTGCGCCAGTTGAGGTCGGGCTGCTGAGGCAGGAAGAGGTGGCAGTAGTACTGACCCGATGCCTCGTCGAGCGTCCACGCCGGCCCGCCGAAGTGGCTCACCCAGTTGTTGGGGGGGCCGCCGGTGGGAGCCGGGTCGTGCCAGAGGTAGTAGTCCCGGAATGCGCTGTCCCTGCTCTTGCGGGCCTCGGCGAACCAGCGGTGCAGGTGTGAGGTGTGGTTGGGCACGATGTCGACGACCACCTTCAGCCCGAGATCGTGGGCAGTCGCCGAGAAGGCATCGAAGTCCGACAGCGTGCCATGCCGTGGATCGACGTCGCGGTAGTCGGATACGTCGTAGCCGTGGTCGAACCCGGGTGACGGAAAGAAGGGGGTCACCCACACCGCGTCGACTCCCAACCAGGCGAGATGGGCGAGACGGGCGCGGGCGCCGACGAGGTCCCCGATACCGTCGCCGTCGCTGTCGGCGAATGAGCGGATGTAGATCTCGTATCCCACGGCGCCATGCCACCAGGGAATGCCCGTTTGGGGGGAACCGACGGCATCGGCCATGGTGTCTCCGGGAAGGAACAGCGTGCGGCGGGTGACTCTAGTAATGGCTCCGGCGTCGCCTCCACGTGGTCTGGCACGTGACGCCGCCCGGCGTCGATTACTACTCTCGGGGGCGTTCTCATTCCCCGGGGAGGGGCCATGACCGCCGGAATAGTCGCTGCCGCCGTCTTCGTAGGTGCCATGGTGGCGCTTTCGATCTACCTCCGCCGCAAGGACTCGGAGGGCAACTGGGACAAGGAGGGTCACGGCTCCTCAGACACCGAGCCGGGCCCAAAGTTCCGCGGCCTCGAGGTCCCTCCCAAGGAGCCGTTCGGCTGAGCCTCGCTGCGCCCGGCTGCGCGCAGCCGGCTACCCGCTACCGGCAAAGACGGTGTCCCGGCACGACTGACCCGTGAGGTTCCAGCGGGGAGCAGGCATCGGGTAGCGGGCAGCGTCTTCCAAGGGCCCTGGGTCCCGCCCCAAGGTGACCAATGGTGGTGTCTCCCCGGCGATCTCGGGGGGAGACTCCCTGGCGAGGGGTTCGGCGCATCCCGTGGATCGATGGGTTCCGCACCCCGGCGAGGAGGGGGCCGATGGGTACATCCAATGGTGGGCGAGACGTGGGCGTCGGCGCGTCCGCACCATCCGCCGGCGGGTCGGCATCATCCCGACGGCTGCGGGCGACCTTCCTGGTGGTGACCCTGCTGGTCGGCGGGTTCCTGGCCCGCAGTCTGGTGACGGAGGGATCCGACAGCGTGCTGGTCAGGTGGCTGCCCTGGTTGCAGAAGACCCCGATCACGCTCTACTTCGGTGATGTCTCCGGGGACGGCCTGATACCGGTATCGCGCGCCCTTCCCCGCGATGAGGCGACCCCGCAGGGACTGGTCGATGCGCTGCTCGCCGGCCCGTCGGCCGGCGTCGGGCTGCGCAATCTGGTGCCCCGGGGAACCACCGTCACCGCGGTGACCCTGGTGGGGTCCGCGCTCTCGGTTGACTTCTCCGGCGACTTCATGGAGCTCTCCGCCCCGCTCACCCGTCGTGCTCTCTTCGCGACCTTGCGGTCGTGGCCCGACGCGGAGACGGTCGCCATCACCGTCGGCGGTACCGCCCTGGAGGAGCCCACCGACCTGCTGGTCTACTTCTACGACGAGCCCCGGGACATGCTGGTGGCCCAGTCGGGGAGCGCCCTCGACCCCAGAGAGCTGGCAACTCTCTTCTTGAGGGGGCCTGCCGATCCTCGGCTGATCGGGCTGCCCACGGATGTGACCCTCAACTCCTTCGGGGTCAACCCGGCGAACGGTCTGCTCACCCTCGAGATGTCCTACGTCCCGTCGCTGCGGCAGTTCGCCCTCGACCACCCGGAGGCCGTACGCCGGGTGCTGGAGGGCTTCATCGCCACGATGACGACCGCATTCCCTCAGGTGGATGCGGTGTATCTCGACTTCGAGGGCCACGCCACGCTGGGACTTGGGCAGTGTGCCGACATGCTTCGTTCTGCACAACTGACCCCGGAGACGCTCAACGACGAGCGGCTCCTGGGAAGATATCTGGGATGACGATCTACTTCGACAACGCGGCGACGTCGTGGCCGAAGCCGCCGGAGGTCAGGGTCGCCCTCGATGGCTACTTCGGCGACGTCGGGGGCAATCCCGGTAGGTCCGGACACCGGATGTCGATCGCCGCCGCCCGGGTGGTCGAGGACACCCGCGATCGACTCGCCGAGCTGCTCAACGTCGCCGACCCCAGCAGGATCGTATTCACCAAGAACGCCACAGAGGCGCTCAACGTGGCGATCTACGGGACCGTGGGACCTGGTGACCACGTCGTGACCACGAGCTTCGAGCACAACTCGGTGATGCGTCCCCTGCGCGATCTCGAGGCACGGGGCGTGGAGGTGACGACGGTCGGGTGCTACCCGGACGGCACGCTCGACGCCGACGACGTGCGTGCGGCGCTGCGTCCCTCTACGCGATTGATCGCCGCGGTCCATGGCTCCAATGTCAACGGGGCTCTCATGCCCCTCACCGAGCTTGCCGCAATCGCCCGGACCGCGGAGGTGCCGCTGCTCGTCGATGCCTCACAGACCGCCGGTGCGGTCCCCATCGACGTCGCCGCGCTGGGCGTCGACCTGCTGGCCTTTACCGGCCACAAGGGTCTGCTCGGTCTGACCGGTACCGGCGGCCTCTACGTCCGGGAGGGGCTCGACATCACCCCCCTGATCCGCGGCGGCACCGGAAGCCTTTCCGACCTCGAGTTCCAACCCGACTTCATGCCGGATTCACTGGAGAGCGGCACGCTCAACGTGGCCGGTCTCATCGGCCTCGGTGCCGGGGTCGAATACCTCCTCGGCCTCGGCGTGTCCCGGGTGCAGCGTCACGAGCGCGAACTGGTCAGCCGGTTCGTCGAGGGAGTTGGCGAGATGGAAGGAGTGACCGAATACGGTCCCAAAGACCTCGACCAGCGGTGTGGGGTGCTGTCGTTCAACATCGCCGGATTGACTTGCTCTGAGGTGGGGACACTCCTCGACCGCGACTACTCGATCATGAGCCGGGTAGGACTGCACTGCGCCCCGGGAGCGCATCGCACCATGCGCACCTTTCCCATCGGGACCGTGCGCTTCGGTTTCGGGGTGTTCAACACGCGGGATGAAGTCGACGCCGCCCTCGAGGCGATCCGGGAGATGGCGGCCTGGGCCGCAAACGACCTGGCGGGGATTGCCGGTGACAATGGCCGCGACGCTTGACGGCCTGATCACCTTCTTCGCCTCGCATCACGCGATCCGGGCGGACAAGGTGCTGCGCGACGCCGGCTTCGCCACCGAATTGGCGTCAGGCCCCAAGGAGCTGAGCCCCAACTGCGGGACAGCACTCCGCTTCGAGTTGTCGCGGACGGATGACGCTCTCGCCGTACTTGCTGATCGACACGTCCAGGTCGACGAGGTTCATCCCTATGTGCCCCGCACCGATGCCTGGGACCGTTCCGGTTCACCGGTTCGCCGGGCGAAAAGGCTCTGGGGCAGACGATCGTGAGCGATGCCGGCCGGGGGCGGGCCGTGCAGGAGGAACGCCGGCGCCCCGGTCTGCGGGTCAGTGGGATCCAGGCCGGGGTGGTGATGGCGCTCGCCGCGGTGGCCGCCGGGGAGTTCTTCGAGGTACGCCCTCCCGATGCATACGGGATCTGCATGGCGTGCCACGGGCGGGATCTGCTCGATTGGCTGGTGAACAACTGGAGTTCGGCACGGTGGCCCGTCTCACAGGCCTCGCTGGTCTTCCCGCTGCTGACCACCGTCGGGGTGCTTATCGGGGGATTCACCGCCGCCGTCCTCAGTGGCGAGTTCCGCTGGCACCGTGCCCGCAAGCCGTTGAAGAGCTTTGCCTACGGCGTACTCGTGATGAACTTCGCTCTGCTCGCTGCCGGCTGCGCCACCCGGCTGCTGTTGCGGACCGCGGCAGGGGACCTGCTCGGACTGGCGGGGTTTGCCGCGATGGTCGTCGGGGTGATCCTGGCGACCTACTGGCTGCGGTGGAGGGCCCTGCGATGACCGTCGGCGCGATCGCCAGCCTCGTCGTCGGTGTCGTGATCGGGTTCGTCGGCCAGCGATCCCGAATGTGCTTCGTCGGTGGGATCCGCGACTACATCCTGGTGCGCGACACCTTCCTCCTCAAAGGGATGATCGCCTTCGGCCTGGTCGCCTGGGTGGCATTCCCTCTCGGCGGCTTGGCGGGAGGGGTACCGATCGCCGGGTTCGGTCGGCCGGTGTTCATGACGCTGCTGGGAAGCGCGATCGGAGGATTCGGAGTCGGTTACGTGTCGATTCTGGCCAACGGGTGCCCCCTCCGCCAGCACGTGCTGGCGTCGCAGGGCACAGGATCGTCGGTCTATTACCTGGCCGGGTTCTTCTCGGGGGTGGTGGTCTTCCAGAGCGTGGTGTCGCCGCTGGCGGTGCGCTACCTGCCCTGAGGTCAGCCGCCGATGACCACCGCGGTCCACACGTCTGTGTTGGGGTGGAACTGACTCCAGGCGAACCAGAAGGCCTGGTGGCTGACGATCGGCCCGCCGTCGAGGCTCTGCGCGTACAGCCCGGCGCCCTCGGTGAGCACTTGCACCCCGGCGGCCGCCACCGGATCCCCAAGGGCGAGCGCACGAGTCGCCGCGTCGACCGGGAACGCCACAGCGGTGCCGTCGGAGGCGATCACTCCCAGCACCGGCTCGGCCACCGGGAGTCGGGGATCCACGTCGCCCACCGGGAAGATCGGTCCGTCATCATCCCGGCCCCGGAGGGGATCATCCGGGTAGCTGCGACCGATGCCGCCATCCTGGGCCACGATTGTCGTGTCGGGGTAGGCCACCTTCCAGTCGCCCCAGGTGCTCGTGCGAACGGTCAACATCTCGAGCGTGAAACCGGCGTCCTGCAGCGGCCCCGACAGTGCCCGGCCGGTGAAGGTGTCGAGCACCGACCAGGTGTTGATATCGAACATGACCTTGTTGGAGCGCGAGAGCAGACCCGAGGTGCGCAGCTCGAGGGTGGCGAATCCTCCGGGCACGGCGTCGGTCAGGTAGGCCTGCGCCGATCCGCACAGCGTGCAATAGGGAATGCCGACCCGCCGTCCGCCGAGGGTGTCGTTGACCATCTCGTGGACCTCCATGACGTTCTTCGGGTAGGCGCGAGCTTCGCCGTCGACGACCAGGCCGAAGACGATGCCGTCGTCGGGATACCAGTCGCCTCCGGCGGCGTCGGTGACCTCAGGATCGTCGAGTGCCGGGATGCAGCCGTCGGGGCAGGGGTAGCGCACCCTGTCGAGGGGACGATCGTCGATCAGGACGCCACCCCACGACAGCCATCTCCAGTCGATGTCGGCGTCCGCGTCGTCGAAGAACACCGACCAAGCCGGTTCGAAGAACTCGAATAGCTTGCGCTTCCAGTGGACGTACCCGGGGGGTGCCGGCAGATCCCAGGCGATCAGCCAGTCCGTCACCTGGTCCCATGCCAGGTCGCCGGTCACGACGGCGCCGGTGAGACGCTCGAAGGACTCCTCTGCCGCCTGGGCGACGTGACCCCGCTGGACGAAGCGGAGTAGGTCGGACAGCAGCCAGGCCACCCGGGGATCGGCGGAATCCCCGATGCGGGCGAGAGCGTCGACATCGACGGTGTTGCCGAGGTCGCCGAGGAGGATGTCGAGATCGGCAACCAGGGCCGGAGCGAGGGGACCAATCGGCACTCGCGGGGCGGGCGGGATCGGCGCGCCGGCGCGGTCGACCAGCGCGACTCCGGCGCCTTCGGCGCAGGCCGCGGTCACCAGGGTGATCCCGAGCACCACTGCCAGGACTCTCATCGTGGTGCGCAACGCAGCGAGGGCCGGTTTCGTTCCGGCGGATGTCTCGCAGCCCGCCTCGGTTCAGCCGCGATCCGTCTCCAGGTACATGGCGCGCAGTTGCCTCAGGCCATGCTCCCCGATGCCGACGTGGTCCGCCAGGTAGCGCTCGACCGACCCGAACCTCTCCTCGATCCCGGTGAAGAGAGTGTGGAGCCACTCCGCCTTCACCCCGGCGAGGGAGAAGAGCGCCGCCTCGGTCAAGGGGTGGGCGGCGGTACGGATGATCGGCGCCAGGTGTTCCGCCATGCGTTCATCTTTCAGAGCCGAGTTGCCCGCCACGAAGTCGGCGAGGGTCTCCTCCCGGGTGACGCCGAGGGCCTCGAGTACCAGCGCCGCCACCAATCCTGTGCGGTCCTTGCCCCCCCGGCAGTGGAACAGGACGGCGTGATCGGGGGCGGAGTCGAGGAGCGCGGCGAAGATCACCCGCATCGAAACGACGTGCTCTTCAGGCGCCTGAAAGACCCGGGTGAGATTCCACCAGTCTTCGAGCTCCGCACTGGGGAGTGTCCCCGCGGCAAAGCGGGCGGTTATCGCGGCGACGACGGCGTCGTCGACGAGTGGTGCCGGCACGACGCGGGCACCCGGCAACTCGTCGGGGTCGCGGCGACGCTCCCACTCCGACCTGAGGTCGATCACGGTTCGGACGCCCAAGGCCACCAGTGCCGATCGGTCATCGTCTGAAGCATCCTGGAGCGAACCTGCCCGGTAGAGCCGGTTCGCGACGACCCGGCGGCCGTCGGCGGTGCGACGGCCGCCGATGTCCCGCAGGTTGGGGATGCGGGGGAAGGCCGGGCCGGTCACGACGACCGCCGCCATTGGGCGGAACGATTCATGTCCGGATCACCGCAGCACGTGGATGTCGTGTTCCTCGGAGATCCTGATCAATTCGTCGGGCCACACGGTGACGCTGACCTCGCCGAGGTGAGCCTTGCGCAGCAGATACATGTAGGTGCGGGATTGGCCGATGCCGCCCCCGATGCTCAGCGGGATCTGGTCGTCGAGGATGGCCCGGTGATAGGGGAGGGCGAGGTTGTCGGTCTGACCGGCCATCTCCATTTGAGTGATCAGGGTCTCCTTGGTCACCCGGATTCCCATCGAGGAGAGCTCGTGGCGGCGACGAGTCACCGGGTTCCACACCAGGATGTCGCCGTTGAGACCGTGGCGAGGCTTGCCCGAGGGGGCGGTTGTGGGTGTGACCCAGTCGTCGTAATCGGCGGCGCGCAACTCGTGGGGGTAACCGTCGTCGAGGGGGTAGCCGATCCCGACGATGAACACAGCGGGGGCAACCTCCTGAAGCAATCGGGTCTCGCGCTCCTTACGGGGCGAATCGGGATACATCTCGAGGATGTCCTCGGCGTGAATGAACTCCAGGGTGTCGGGGAAGGCGGAAAACCCTTCCGCCAGTTGCGGGAATGCCTCAGCGGCCATCACCCCGGCGCCGCGCAGCACCGTCCAGATCCGGCGAACGACGTCGCGAAGGAACCCCAGACTGCGGTCCTCGGCGGTGATCGCCCGCTCCCAGTCCCATTGGTCGACGTAGGCGGAGTGATCGTGGTCCAGGAAGTAGTCCTTGCGGATCGCCTTCATGTCCGTGCAGATCCCCTCACCGGGGGCACATCCGAATTGGCGCAGTGCGGTCCTCTTCCACTTCGTGGCCGCCTGCACCACCTGGGCGTTGAGCTGCGGCTCGATGCCCAGACCGCAGGGGAACTCCACCGGGGTGCGTGACCCATCCCGATCCAGCATGTCGTTGACCCCGCTCTCCCGGGTCACGATCAGCGGCACCTGGACCATCTGCAGGTTCAACTCACGGCACAACCCTTCTTCGACGAAGGCCTTTACCGCGAACAACGCCTGCATCGTCTCCATCGGGGTCAGCGCCGAGCGGTATCCCGCGGGAAGCGCCTTGTCGACCTCGGCGTAAGTACCGATTCCCGGCCCGGCCAGATCCGCCACCTTGTCCGACATCGCCGATCACCTCCAGGACGCATGGTCGGGGCGATGGGCGGAGGCGGCAAGAGGATTAGGGCCCCGGCGGAGGGGCGGGCCGGGCCGGCGGCACCCGGTAGCCTCGCAGCAGCGCACCAAGACCGGTGTGCGATGGCCAACGGGAAGGACCGTCCCGGCAGATGGGGGTCAAAGTCATCACCGACAGCACATCGGTGGTCCCCGAACCGCTGGGCCGCGACCTGGCGGTGACCTCGGTCCCCGTGCTGTTGCACTTCGCGGACGGTTCCCTGCGCGACGGCGCGGACCTCGACGGCGACGAGCTGTACCGAAGACTGGAGAGGGGCGAACGCGTCACCACCTCGTCCCCATCTCCCGGCGACTTCCTCGCCGCGTTGCAGGGCGCGGCGGCGGACGGATACGACGCGGTCTTCGTGACGACGGTATCCAGTCGGCTCTCCGCCATTCACGACGCCGCCCGGGTGGCTGCGGCGTCCTTCTTCGACTTGCCGGTGACGATCTTCGACTCAGGATCGGCGGTGACCGGTTCGGGGATGGTCGCACTCGAAGCAGCCCGGGCCGCTGCCGACGGCGCCGATCTCGAGGAGGTGGCCGCCGCCGCCGCTGCGGTGGCCGGCAGGGTTCAGGTCGTGGGGGTGGTCGACACTCTTCGGTTCCTGCGCCGCTCGGGGAGAGTGGGTGTCGTCAAGTACTGGGCGGGATCGGCCGCGGGGGTCAAACCGATGTTCCGGCTCAACGGGGGCCGGGTGTCTCGGGCCGGACTCCCCCGAACGGTATCTGCAGGCATGGATCGACTGGTTCGGCTGGTGGGTCACGGCGAGGGCGACCTGCACGTCGGCGTATTCCATGCCGCCGCTCCGGAACGCGCCGATGAACTGGTGCAGCGGGTGATCGCGGCGATCCCCGGAGTGGTCGAGATCTTCGTGAGCTCCTTCTCTTCGGCGATGGGCGCCCACACCGGTCCCGGCGTCGTGGGAGTCGGCTGGTGGCGCTCGTAGCGCTGGTAGTCGGTTACCTCCTCGGGTCCATCCCGGGGACCTGGTTGATCGGTCGCTGGCAGGGTGTCGACCTCCGGCGTGTCGGGACGGGAAACGTCGGCGCGGCGAATCTGGCCGGGAGCACCGGCCGGTCCGTCGCGGCCATCGGCCTGTTCCTCGACGCCGCCAAGGGTGTGGGGGCGGCGCTGCTGGGCGAGCGGTGGGGCGCTGCCGCCGGAGTGCTTGGCGGGCTGGGAGCGATCGTCGGTCACGGGTGGCCGCTGTGGCTCCGCTTCGCCGGAGGCCGCTCCCAGGCGGTGGCCCTGGCAGCGGGGGCGGTACTCGCTCCCTGGGCCACCCTGGCCTTGCTCCCCATCCTGGGGGTCGGCTTCGTGATGAGGCGCCTGGCAGCGTCGTGGTTGCCGGCGGTGGTGGTGTGGCCGGTGGCCGCGGCGGTGATCGGCGAGTGGCCGGGCGTGCTGTACGCTCTCGGCGCCGGCGTGCTCACCATCGCCCTGCGCCTGGTCGGAGGACGGAGGGGCGGTGGGCAGCCCTGGCGGCAGGTGTGGCGGTCCCGTCTCCTCTACGACCGGGATCCTTGACGCCTCACCGGTCGGGGATCGCGCCCAGAATGGGCGGCTGATGGCCGTCCGCTTCGACCCCGAGGTGCTGCGCAACGATCCCGAGCACCGACGGCGGGTGCTCGAAGTGCTGTCGGCCGCGGTGAGTGCGGTCGATCCGGTGGCCGCGGTGGGTCGTCACCTGGAGAGATTCGGTGCCACCCTGAGGGTCGGCGAACACGAGGTTCCAGTCCCTTCGGGACGGATCGTGGTGCTGGCGGTCGGCAAGGCGGCGGTGCCCATGGCGCGCAGTGCCGTGTCGCGCCTCGACGGGCTGTCGATCTGCGGAGCGGTCGCCGCGCCGGAGGCGGCGGAGATTCCCGGTCTGGAGGTGATGGTCGGCGGCCATCCGCTGCCTGACGAAGGCAGTCTGCGTGCCGGGCGACGCCTCCTCGAGTTGGCTCACGCCGCCGGTCCCGACGACCTGGTGCTGGTCCTCATCTCCGGCGGAGGCTCGGCGCTCGCGGAATACCCGCTCCCCGGTCTCGAGTTGGCCGACCTGCGAGCCGTGAGCGACGCCCTACTTCGCGCCGGGGCTCCGATCGCCGAGATCAACCTGGTGCGCCGCCACCTGTCTGCCTTGAAAGGAGGCCGCCTCGCCGCGGCCGCAGCACCCGCCCGCCTCGCCGGGCTGGTGGTTTCCGACGTGATCGGGAGCGCCCTCGAGGTGATCGCCGGCGGTCCGACGGTCCCCGATTCGACATCGGCCGCCGAAGCGCTGGATGTGCTGTCCGCTCGCGGAGTCGTCCCGCCGGGTGCAGTGTCCGATGTCCTGCAGCATTCGCCCGACGACGGCATTGGGATCGGCGCCGCCGGCGGGATGCTGTCGGTCATCGCCGATGGATCGATGGCCGCCCGGGCGGCGTGCGAGGAGGCGAAGAGATTGGGTCTGGTGGCGACCCTCGGATCCACATCCGTGGAGGGAGAGGCCGCCGAGGTGGGACGGACCCTGGCGGAAGACGGTCGGCGGCTCGCCCCGGGGGTGATGTTGATCCATGCCGGCGAGACGACGGTCACGGTGTCGGGAAGAGGGCGTGGGGGGCGGAACCAGGAGCTGGCCCTGGCGGCGGGCATCGCCCTGGAGGGTCATCCGGGGATCCTTGTGGCGGGTTTCGGCACCGACGGGATCGACGGACCGACCCCGGCCGCCGGGGGGATCGGCGATGCAGGGACCGCCTCCCGGGGGTGGAGCGCCGGCCGCGACGCCCGAGTCGCTCTCGAGACCAACGACTCGGCAACCTTCCTGGAGGCCACGGGAGATCAGCTGCGTTGTGGCGCCACCGGAACCAACGTAGGGGACCTGATGGTCGTCTACCGGGACGCAGGCTGAGCCGCCCCCGGACGACAGCGGGCCGCTACCCGCCGTCGATCTCCGGGTGCTCGAAGGTCTCGAGCATGACTGCCACGTCGGCGGCATGGGCGCGCATCGTCTCGGCGGCGCGTTCCGGGTCGGATTCCTTGATCGCTTCGAGGATGGACTCATGGCGGTCGGCCAGCCAGTGGAGATCGATCCCCGGGGCCGAAGCGGTCATATACGTCCGGGCGAACGGTTCTAGCATCGACCACAGTCGCTTGAGCGTCCGGTTGCGGGCCGCATCGACCACGACTTCGTGGAACTGGGCGTTCTTGAGAGCGTGATCATGGGCGTCCTGCTGATCGGCGGCGTCTCTCATCTCGGCGAGGAGCCGGGTCAGGTCGGCGAGGCAGGCGTCGGTCCGGCGCATCGCCGCCAGCCTTCCCGCCAGGGCCTCGAGGTCGGCCCGGACCTCGATGGCTTCGATGAGTTCCTCCTTGGTGGGTTTGCGCACCCATGACCCGCGGTAGGGCTTGGTCTCGACGAAACCGAGTCCGGCGAGGTCACGGAGCGCTTCCCGCACGGGCGCCTGGCTGGTGCCGAGCTCACGGGCCACTCGGGTCTCGACGATTCGGGATCCGGGTGCCAGATCGCCGCGGAGGATTCTCGTCAGGATGCGGTCCTTGACGAGCTCGGAGAGCACCTCTCGTTCCACTGGCTCGCGCGCGAAGTCTGGTTCCTGGTTCAAAGTAGGCTGACCCCGCTGGTGTTCCACCGTGTGTTGTACCGAGGACGGATTATTGCCGGACTGGGACCGAGAGGTCATCGCCAACTATCCTCGATAATCGATTATGACTAAGCTTACGGTCGTACCGATGGTCGCGTCAACCGGTTGCCCCTCTCGACAGCTCCTCCCCGGATGGCCGGTCGACGCGGCCTTCGGTATCCAGCGGTGGAGGTCTCCGTGAGCTCCCCGAGCGCCAGCCGTCTCTCTATGTATCGCGACATGGTGCGCGCTCGCTACTTTGAGCAGCGGGTATACGACCTGTTCATGGAGGGGATCGTCAAGGGGACCACCCACCTCGGCCTCGGCCAGGAGGCGGTGGCTGCCGGGTTCGTCGCCGCCATGCGCTCCGATGACCTGACCTTCTGCACCTATCGGGGGCACAACCACACCCTGCTGCGCGGTGCCCCGATGGCGGCCCTCCTCGGTGAGATGGCCGGAAGGGACCTGGGCATCTGCGGCGGCAAGGGAGGCTCGATGCACCTCACCGATGTCACCAAGGGCGCCATGGGCTCCTATGCGATCGTCGGCGCCCACCTTCCGATTGCTGCCGGGGCGGCCTGGGCCGCTCTCCTCCGCGGCACCGGCCAGGTAGCGGTCTGCTTCTTTGGCGACGGCACCACCAACATCGGAGCTTTCCATGAGGCGCTCAATCTGGCGGCGGTGTGGAAGCTTCCCGTCGTCTTCGTCTGCGAGAACAACCTCTACATGGAGTACACCCCGATTTCTACGGTCATCCCCGTGGAGCATCCGGCGGCCGACCGCGCCTCCGCCTACGGTCTGGAGTCGCTCCTCGTCGACGGCAACGATGTCGACGCGGTCCGAACCCTGGCGACCGAGGTGATCGAACGAGCCCGCCGCGGTGAGGGCCCGTCGCTTGTGGAGGCGAAGACCTACCGGCACAAGGGTCACTCGCGCGCCGATCCGGGGAAGTACCGCCCCCAGGAGGAGGTCGATGCCTGGCTGGCGTACGACCCGGTGAAGATCTATCGGGCGCGCCTCACCGCCGACGGGGTCGGCATCGACACGATCGAGGCGATCGAACGGGAGGCGGCCGCAGAGGTGGACGGCGCCACCGAGCAGGTGCGTAATGCTCCGCCGCCCGATCCGGGCACCCTCCTCACGGACGTGTGGGCCGATGGCGGTTCGGCGTGGCGGAACTGACCTATCGGGCTGCCGTCGCCCGGGGCATCGCCCAGGAGATGGAGCGCGACCCGAGCGTCGTCTTCATCGGCGAGGACGTCGCCGCTGCCGGGGGCGTGTTCAAGACCACCGAAGGGCTCCTCGAGAGGTTTGGCCCCGATCGGGTGCGCGACACCCCGATCTCGGAGCAGGCGATCACCGGGGCGCTCATGGGAGCAGCCATGAACGGGCTTCGCCCGATCGGCGAGCTGATGTTCAGCGACTTCCTCGCGGTGTGCTGGGATATCGTCGCCAACCAGATCGCCAAGACCCGTTACATGACCGGCGGGCAGGTGGCCCTTCCCCTGGTCATCCGCACGGCCAACGGCGGCGGCACCCGATTCGGCGGCCAGCACTCCCAGAGCCTGGAGAGCTGGGCGATGGCGGTGCCCGGTCTCAAGGTGGTCGCCCCGTCGACTCCCCGGGACGTTGTCGGATTGCTGGCGGCGGCGGTTCGTGATCCCGACCCGGTGGTCTTCTTCGAGCACAAGAAGCTCTTCGCCACGAAGCAGGACGTGCCCGACGGGGAGATCGTCGATCGACTCGGGATCGCCACCGTGGTGGCTCCCGGATCCGACGTGACCATCGCCGCGCTGGCCGCCATGGTCCCGGTGGCCCTGGAGGCGGCGGGCAGGCTCAGCGAATCGGGTGTGTCCGCGGAGGTCATCGACCTGAGGTCGTTGGTCCCTCTCGACACCCGGACGCTGCTCGAGTCGGTGACTCGCACCGGTCGGCTGGTGACCGTCGAGGAAAACCCCCGGCTGTGCGGATGGGGGGCAGAGATCGCCTCGATCGTCGCCGAGGAGGCTCTGTGGGATCTCGATGGCCCGATTGTGCGGGTGACCACACCGCACATACCGCTGCCGGCCGCGGCCGAGATGGAGGACCTGGCGATCCCCTCGGCGGATCGGGTGGTCGATGCGGTCCTTCGCATCACCTGATGTCCACGCAAACCGAGCCAAGAAGAGGTGAAAGAGCATGACGGGATACCGCGTCGCTGTGATCCCGGGGGACGGAGTCGGTACCGAGGTGGCCGCCGAGGCGGTGCGGGTGCTCGAGGCGGCCGGTAGCCGGTTCGGCTTCGACTTGAGTACCGAGAGCTACGCCTGGGGCTGCGACTGGTACCTGGAACGGGGCGAGATGATGCCGGAGGACGCCCTGGAGACGCTGGCGGGCTTCGACGCCATCTTCCTCGGGTGTATCGGTGACGCCGCCAAGGTGCCCGACGACGTCTCGCTGACGATGCTCCTGCGGATTCGCACGGGCTTCGACCAGTACGTCAATCTGCGGCCGATCCGGCTGTACCCGGGGGTGTCTACCCCGATCGAGACCGCCAGCCCGGAGACCGTGGACATGGTGGTCGTGCGAGAGAACACCGAGGGCGAGTACGCCCGCCTCGGGGGGATATTCAAGGCCGGGTCGCCCGACGGCTTCGCCATCCAGACCGGGGTGTTCACCCGGAAGGGCTGCGAGCGGGTGATCCGCTACGCGTTCGACCTCGCTCGCAGCCGCAAGAAGCTCGGCGATGGGCCGGAGGTCGGTCGGGTGACCAACTGCACCAAGTCCAATGCCCTCAACTACTCGATGGTGTTCTGGGATCAGGTGTACAGCTCGGTGGCCGCCGATTACCCGGAGGTGGCCACCGACAAGGCTCTGGTGGACGCTCTCACGATGTGGTTCGTGAAGAAGCCCGAGTGGTTCGACGTGGTCGTCGCCTCCAATCTCTTCGGCGACATCATCACCGATCTCGGATCGATGCTGCAGGGGGGGATGGGCCTCGCCGCCGGAGGCAACATCGACCCGGAGCGCCGCTACCCGTCGATGTTCGAGCCGATCCACGGCTCCGCCCCGAAGTACACCGGCCAGGGCCGGGTGAACCCGATCGCCTCGATCGAGGCGGCCCGGATGATGCTCGATCATCTCGGCGAGCATCAGGCCGCCGAGGGGGTGGGGTCGGCGATCTCCAAGGTGCTGGCCGCGGGTGAGGTGCGGACCGCCGACCTGGGAGGTACCAGCAGCACGGCGGAGGTCGGTGCCGCGGTTGCTGCCGAGGTGGGATAGCTCGCTACCCGCTGCCCGCCCCCGGCAAGAGTCGCATGGACAGGTGGAGGGGTGGGGCAACTCTGGAGCGGATGGCGGATGACGGATGACGGATGACGGATGACGGACAGCGATCTACGCGCGTCCGGCTGCCACCTCGTCTTCACGGGTCCGGCCGGCCAGGTGGATCAGGTCTTCGTGGAGCTCGAACCACACGCTGTGATAGCTGTCCAGCCGCGGTGAGGCGATGTAGGCGTGGTCACCGCCGGCCACCTGTGCGGCGGCGCCGGCGAGACGAGCCGCGTAGTCGCCCAGTCGGGGGAGCTCGTCGCCCAGCGGGCGGAGCCAGTTGGCGGCGTCGGCGTGGAGGCGGCTGAAATCGGCGAGCACCCTGCCGTCATACACGGCGTCGGTGTGGTCGTTGAGCGCTTGCTCGCCGTCGACGATCCGCATCTGCCACGCGGTGACTATCTCCTTCATCCGGTGATCGAGGGCAACGAATGCGTCGAGTGCCTTGGTGGCCGCCGGTATCGACCAGGCGGCGCGGTCGGCGTCCATCAACTCGGTGCCGCGCGCCTTTCCCCCGTCGGTGAGTTGGAACATCGGTCCCGCGGTGGAGACGAGTCCGTCGGTTCGCAAGGCTTCAACCACCGGAGTGAGCAACTCTTCGGTGGTCAGAACCGCCGGCGCCAGCAGCGCCGGAGTGGCGAACCCCTTGATGAACAGGGCCCGGATCACCGCGTCGGGCTCCGGTGTGTTGGCGGGCTTCTGCGTCGCCGGCGACTCGTCGGCAGTGTCTCCTATCGGCAACTTCAACTCCTTTGCCCAGTCGAGCAGTTTCATCACATCGGCGACGGGAAGCTTTGGCACCCCGGGAGCGTCGACGAATACCGGCGTGGTGGCCCCGTCGATCCTCTCTGGAGAGTCGACCAGGTGCCGGGCGACGCGTTCAACCGCCCCGACACGGCTGAGGGGGAAGTCGGGGTGTTCGGCCATTTCGATGGCGACGCGCAGCGCCGCGGGCGGGGTCAGCTTGCCTTTGCGAACCTGGAGCATCCAGAGTTTGCCCCGCTCGACGGTGAACTCGATGTCGCAGACGTCGGTGAAGCGGCGTTCCAGGATGTCGGCGTAGCGCCGCAACTCGGAGGCGATTTCAGGCATCCGGGTGTCCAGGGCCGAGATCGGATCCGGGGTGTGGGTGCCGGCGACGATGTCCTCACCCTGGGCTCCGAACATGACGTCCCCGTAGAGCTCCGCTTCGCCGGTCACCGGATTGCGGGTGAACACCACTCCGGTGGCCGAGTCGTCTCCCAGGTTGCCGAATACCATCGCCTGGACCGTGACCCCGGTGCCCAGGTCGTCGGGAATCGCCTCGTGGGCGCGATAGGCGCTTGCACGCTCGGAGTTCCACGAGCGGAACATCGCCTCGATTGCCGCCCGCAGCTGCTCCCAGGGGTCGGAAGGCACCGTCGAGACGCCGACGACCTGCCGGTACCTCTTGTCGAACCGCGCCCGGCAGGCGGCGGCGAACGTCGCGTCGGCTGCCGTTTCGGCCAACCCGCGCTCGGTGGCATCGTTGAGACCGAGGTTGAGGATCGTCTCCATCATCCCCGGCATCGAGATCGGAGCCCCGGAGCGGACGCTGACCAGGAGCGGGTGTCCCGGGCCGCCAAAGCGCCGTCCCAGGACCTGCTCGATGCGTTGCAGATGGGACCGGATCTCATCGTCGAGGCCGGGCGGCCAGCCGTGTTCCAGGTAGGCAAGGCAGGCCTCGGTGGTGATGGTGAACCCGGGAGGGACCGGGAGACCGAGTTCCCTGGTCATCACGGCGAGATTGGCCCCCTTGTTCCCCAAGACCTGTTGCACGCAGCCCGGGGACGCGTTCGGCGGGGCGTCGAGGCCGTAGACGTACTGCATTGCCTATCCCTGCAGCATCTCGGCTGCCGCCCGGAAGGCGGAGGGGCCGAGCTTGAGCACCGGCACGCCCGGGTCGTCCATCACGGTCCCGCTCATCGAGGCCTGGGCGAGCACGATGGCGTCGATCTCGTGGTCCCGGGCCATTGCCGTGGCCGCCTGTGACACCAGGCGGTCGTGGGCGGCGGTGTCGCCGGCGCCCCGTGCCTTGAAGGCCTCTTCGACCACCGACGTGACGATGGTCAGGTCTTCGGGGGCGATGCCGCGCCGCCCGGCAGCGGCCATGAGCGGCTCGATGATCTGAGCGGGGCTGGTGGGAACTGTCCCGATGATCCCGATGCGGTTTCCCTGGTCGAGGGCCTCCTCGACCAGGGGCTCGGTGATGCACAGGGTGGGCAGGCTGGAAAACTCCCGGACGTGGGCCATTCCCTGGCCCATCGAGGTGCAGGTGAGCAGGAACAGATCTGCTCCGGCCCTCTCGGCCTGCTGGACGTAGCTGAGCAGCCGTGCGGCCGTGATCGGGGTCACCGAACCCGCAGCCATCGTGTCGGCAAGGAGGCTGGTGTCGAGCATGGTCTGGATCTCGACATCGGGGTGGTCTTCGAGGAACGTCTTCTCGAGCGGGGCGGTGATCGTGTTCATCACGAACGGCATCGTGTGCAGCATGAACAGCCGCTTCTTGTCGGTCATGGGTTGTCAGGCTCCTTGATCTCGGGTGTGCCCGCCCGGGCGGAGATTCGTCGCCACGATCGGATCGGGCCGGTTCTCATCCGGTGGCGCCTCGGACGGATGCCAGGCTGGCGTTGTTGTGAGCCAGCATCGCCTCATCGACGCGGCGGCGATCACCGGCAATCAGTGCGTCGAGAATCGCGGTGTGGCGCTCGAGGTAGGAAGTGGCCGACTCGAGACCGGCCACGGTTGTGGTCAGGTAGGTCTGGGCGAAGGGTTGCAGAATCCCCAGGATTCGCTGCAGGGTGCGGTTTCCCGAGGCCTCAGCGACGATGTGGTGGAACTCGGTGTTCTTGAGCGAGTGGCCGTGGGCATCACCAGCGGCGGCGAGTGCAGCCATCTCCTCGACGAGCGCGCGCAGCCGGTCGACCTGCACCGCGGTGAGCCTTCCGGTCGCCTGGCGCGCCGCCATCGCCTCCAATTCGCCGCGCACCTGCATGGCCTCGATGTGCTCCTCCAGGCTGCGCTCCCGGACGCGGGCGCCGCGATACGGTTGCAGATCGACCAACCCGAGGCCGGCCAGGTCCCGCAGCGCCTCCCGCACCGGGCCCTGACTGATCCCCAACTCACGGGCGACCCGCGTCTCGACGATGCGAGTGCCCGGGGCGAAATCGCCTTCAAGTATCCGGCCCAAGAGATGGTCCTTGATCTGGTCGCCGAGCATGTAGTGCCTGATCGGTTCTGGATTTCGGCCGGTATTGCGGTTGCGGTCGGTCATGTAGTCCTTCACCCTCATCGCGAGAAGCGGTCCCCAGAGAAGAGCGGCGGCGGCGGGACCCGGCCCGCC
>MELR01000023.1:69752-77609 GCA_001767695.1 Actinobacteria bacterium RBG_16_68_21 | reverse complement strand
TTCCGCTCCCCCTGGGGGTGTAGCTCAGCCCGGCAGAGCGCTTCCCTCGCACGGAAGAAGTCAGGGGTTCAAATCCCCTCACCTCCACCACGCTGACCTTCCTGGGATTCGCCGCCTACCCGGCAGCGAATCCCATCTCGGTTCGGACCTCCCCCTCCACCCCGCGATTCTCCCCTACCGCCGAGGACGGGACCACCCACACGGCCGAAAGCGCGGAGAAGGTTCAAATCCCCTCACCTCCACAAGAACGCCACCCGCTACCCGCTGCCCGCAAGACGGGCTACCGACGGCGGACAGCGGACTACCGCCCCTGTAGCTCCTTGCGGAGGCGTTCCTGAACCACCGTCGTCGTCAGGTCGGAGCGGCTCCGTTCCACTAGTGCCCGGGCGACGTCGGTGGTCCGGCGCAGCCCGCCGGTCATCCCGTCGGGGTAGTCGATGGTGGCGAGGAACTCGACCACGGTGTCCATCGCCTCGAGCGTGGTCTCGGCGGAGGGGAGGTCACCGGCCCGGAGCAGGTCGAGCATCCGTCGCCGCAACTCCCCCACGGCCTCGCCGAGCCCGTTGAGATATGCGGCCGGTTCCACTCCGAGGTCGGCGGGCAACGGAAGTGGAGACCCCGCCGCCAGCGCCCCGGTCAGCTTGGCCTCGGCGTACTCCTTGGCGGCGTCGTGGATGAATCCGGCGTTGCCCACGTCGGGATGGGGGCCGAGGGCCTCGACGGCATCTGCGAGCAGGCTACCGGCCTCATCCATCAGGGCGTTGGCCTCGGCGGTCTCAGCGCGGTGCAGCGCCCGGATCGCATTCGCCGAACACCGGATCACCTTTCGGCAGTTGGCCAGGGCGCGCTCCCGGGCGTGGTACTTGGCGTCGAAAACCTCGGTGACCGCTTGGCGCAAAGGCTCGAGATCGGGGGTCACGGGAGTCAGCGGGGGACGACCCTGATGTCCTCGTCGCTCTCTCGGGTCCGCCACCGCGCCGCCGACTGCTGATCTTGCTTGATGTGGAGGAGCAGGGCGACGTATCCGCCGATGACGAGGTCGACGACGAGGTTGAACACCAACAGCAAGCGGGAACCGGTGATCAGGGCCGCGGTCAGAGACACCACGACGAGCAAGCCCAGAGCCAGCAGTGCCGCGCGGCGGCGGGCGAGTACCTGATCGCGGTGAGTCACCTGTCCCCGCGAACGCGTCGGACGGTTCACTCTCCGTAGCGGCGGTCTCGTCTGCGTCACTCGGGGGTCCTCCCGGATCCGGCTCCACCGGCGCCCGATGTTCCTGACAGTATGGAGCGACGCGCCGGGGATGGCGAGCCAATCCGGAGATCAGTGCGCGGTGGGGCGGCCGGTGATCAGGGAAACGGCGTGTTCCAGCGCCGGCCCGATGATCGCCAGGCTCTCCCGGACCGCGTTGGGCGATCCGGGAAGATTGACCACGAGCGTGTTCCCGGTGATACCGCAGATCCCCCGCGACAGCATGCCGTGCGGATTCACCCCGAACGTGGCGGCCCGCATCGCTTCGCCCAGGCCGGGGACCTCCCGGTCGATGACCGTGCGGGTTCCCTCGGGGGTGTGATCACGGGGACCGACACCGGTGCCTCCGGTGGTCACGATCAGATCCGGCTTCTTCTCCAGGGCATTTCGCAGAGCGTCGGCGACGCTCTCCACCCCGTCGGGCACCACGGTCCGCACGACGTCGAACCCGAGTCCACCGAGCAGGTCGGCGGCGGCGGCACCGCTCAGGTCCTCGGCCGCGCCGGCGCTCACCCGGTCCGAGATCGTGACGACCACCGCGTTCATCGAACCCACTCTCCGGAGCGGCCGCCCGACTTGGCGATCAGGCGGACCGGGCCGATCTCGGCGCCCCGATCGAGCGACTTGACCATGTCGTAGAGCGTGATCGCCCCGATCGCCGCGCCCGTGATCGCCTCCATCTCCACGCCGGTACGTCCCACGGTGCGCACCGTCACCACGACGCGCGCCCCTCCTTCTACCGGCTCCACGTCGGCGAACACCGCGGTGATCGCGATCGGATGGCACAACGGGATGAGGTCGGCGGTCCGTTTCGCCCCGGCGATCGCCGCCACCCTGGCAACGCCGAGCGCATCCCCTTTGGGGAGGGTTCCAGAGAACACCGCCTCCCGGCCGGCGGCGTTGAGATGAACGATCGCCTCGGCGGTCGCCTCCCGGGCGGTCTCCGCCTTGGCCCCGACGTCCACCATGCGCGGCCGTCCTTCTTCGTCGAGATGGGCCAGTTCATCCACCGAGGACCTCCTCCATCGTGCGGGTCTCCGGGCTGCGGAACCACTCGACCTCGACGCTCCCTCCCAGGGGGAGGTCGCCGACACCAACCGGTACCACTGCCAGAGCGTCGGCCGCCGCCATCCCCGAGAGGACGTTGGAGGCCTGCCGGCCGACCGGAGTGACGACCCATCCCCCGCTCTCGGCCCGGGCCACGACCCGCAGGAACACGGTCTTCTCCGGATTGGTCACAACGGCCTCCCCGAGTGTCGCCGTCGAGCGGGGGCGGAACAACCGGCGCGCTCCCATGCGGTGCAACAGCGCGGGCCGGACGAATTGCTCGAAAGCCACCGCCACCGACACCGGGTTGCCCGGCAGGCCGAACAACGGTGTAGTCCCGAGGAAGCCGAAGGCGAAGGGCTTGGCCGGTTGCATCGCCACCTTCCAGAACTCGATGGACCCGAGATCGGAGAGCACCCGCTTCACCAGATCGTGCTCTCCCATCGACACCCCGCCGCTGGTGAGCACCGCGTCGGCCGATGTGGCCGCCTCCCCCAGGACGGACCGCAGCAGCCGGGGATCATCGGGCACGATTCCCAGGTCGACCACGGTTGCCCCGAGTTCGCGCAGCGCCGCCGCGAGGAGCGGGCGGTTGGCGTCCCGGATCGCCCCGGCCCGCAGCGAGGCGGTCTCCGGGGGCACGACCTCGTCGCCGGTGGAGAGGATCGCCACCGTGGCCCGACGTCCCACCACCGGATGGACGATTCCCAGCGAAGCGAGCACGCCGAGATGGAACGGCGTGAGTCGCTCGCCGGCCGGGAACACCGTCGTGCCGGCACGCACATCTCCACCAGCCGGTCGCAGGTGATCACCCACCTGCGCGGGGGCGAGTATCCGCACCGACGACCCGGCCGCTTCGGTGTCCTCCACCATCACCACGGCATCGGCCCCGGCCGGCATCGGGGCCCCGGTCATGATCCTGATCGCCTCTCCTGGTCCCACCGGGCCCACAGGTATCGAGCCGGCGGCGATGTCGCCGACGACCGCGAGCGTCACCGGTGGGGTGGCGACGTCGGCGGCGCGCACCGCGAACCCGTCCATCCCCGAGTTGGCGAACGGCGGGACGTCGTGCGGCGCCACGACGTCGGCCGCCAGCACCAGACCGAGGGCGGCTTCGAGATCCACCGCCTCCGCAGGGAGGGGCTCCATTGCGGTGAGCACGGCGCGTTGCGCCTCGGCGAGCGGCTTCACGATCCCTCGATCGCCGGCTCCGCGCCGGCGAGCAGGCGGCGGATGTTGGCCTGGTGGCGTGCCGTGATCAGGACGGCCGCACCGCCCGCCCAGGCGAGGGACCATCCCCGATGGCCGGCCAGGGCCAACGCCGGTACGAAGACCACCGCGACGACCAAAGATGCGATCGAGGCGCGCCTGGTGAAAGCCACGATCAGCGCCCATGAGACCAGCAGCCCGACGCCCAGCAACGGCTCGAGCCAGATCGCCATGCCCGCGGTGGCTGCCACCCCCTTGCCCCCCTTGAAGCGATGCCACAAGGGAAAGCAATGGCCGAGGACGGCGGCGAATCCGGCGGCGAATCCGAGGACCGGGCCGCCGACCAGGTCGCCGATCATTGCCGCCACCAGGCCCTTGGCGAGATCGCCCAGCATCACCATCGCCGCCATCTTCGGACCCATCGTCCGCAGCACGTTGGTGGCTCCGGGATTGCCGCTCCCTCGCGAGTAGATGTCGACCCCGCGGAGCCGGGGGACCACGACGCCGAAGTCGACGCTCCCCAGGAGATACCCGGCAACGACCACGGCAACAGAGGTTGGATCCACGCGGCGAGTCTAGGAATCGGCCGCAGCCGGCTCTCCTAGCATGCCGGGAAGTCGCCGAAGGAGAGTCGTAGTTGATCGGAGTGTTCGGTGGCTCGGGGTTCTACGAGTTCCTCGACGACAGTCGGACCGCCCCGGTCGCCACTTCCTACGGCGAGCCGGCGGCGACCCCGGTGGTCGGCTCGGTCGGCGGGATCGAGGTGGCGTTCATCCCCCGGCACGGCCGGAATCACCAGTTCCCGCCGCATCTCGTGCCTTATCGGGCGAACGTGTCGGCCATGAAACTCCTCGGCGTCGACCGCATCGTCGCCTCGAGCGCCGCGGGATCCATCAAGGCCGAGTGGGCTCCCGGGCATTTCGCCGTTCCGCGGCAGCTCGTCGATCGGACCTGGGGGCGCCAGTCGACCTTCTTCGACGGCCCGGATGTGCGCCACGCCGCGTTCGCCGATCCCTACAACGCGGAGATGCGATCGATCGCCGTCGCCGGGATGCGATCCACCGGTGCCACCGTCCATGACGGGGGGACGGTGGTGGTGATCCAGGGACCGCGCTTTTCCACCAGGGCGGAGAGCGCTTCGTTCGCCTCAGCGGGATGGGAATTGCTCAACATGACGCAGATGCCCGAAGCGGCCCTCGCCGCCGAGGCCGGCATCTGTTACGTCAACGTCAGCGTCATCACCGACTACGACGTCGGGATCGGCGATGCCGCCCCGGTCACCCACGATGAAGTGCTCCGCCGCTTCGCCGAATCCCTGCGGACCCTGCAACAGGGCATCGCGGCGATGATCCCTCCACTCCAAGCCGCCGAGCTGAGCTGCCCGGAACCGTGACCGCCCCCGACGAGCGCATCGAGGTCCAGCGGCACGCCGACCGCGGCGAGTACGACCGGCAGGTCATCTACGAGATCCTCGATGAGGCGCTCTACTGCACGGTGGCGTTCATCCACGACGGGCACCCGGTGGCGATACCCACGATCCACGTACGGGTTGGCGACCGCCTCGTCCTGCACGGATCTCCCGCCTCACGCATGCTGCGCACCCTCAAGGCCGGAGCCGAGGCCTCGATCGCGGTGACCATCCTCGACGGGCTGGTGCTCGCCCGATCGGTCTTCAATCATTCGATGAACTACCGCAGCGTGGCGCTCTACGGAGTCGCCGAGGAGATCGCCGATCCGGCCGACAAGCTCGAAGCGATGCGGGTGTTCACCGAGAAGATCCTCCCGGGCCGCTGGGACGACGCCCGCCGCCCCAGCGACAAGGAGTTCAAAGGGACCCTCATGCTGGGGATCCCCATCGAAGCGGCCTCGGCCAAGATCCGCCGCGGGCCACCGAGCGACGAGGACGAGGACCACGACCTGCCCGTGTGGGCGGGGGTGATTCCGTTCCGCACCGTTCCTGGACCGCCCCTCCCGGCACCCGACCTCGACGAGGGCATCGCCTATCCGGAGTACCTGCGGAAGCGGTATCCCGGGTAGGAATTGGCAATTCGCATTTGGACCTTGGACCTTCGACGTTCGACAAAAGGGAGCGAAGGGCAATGAGCAATGAGCAATGAGCAATGAGCAATGAGCAATGAGCAATGAGCAATGAGCGAATACCTGCCGGAGCGTCCCGTGGTGAGAAGGGCCGGGCGCTCATTCCGCCACCGCCGGGGGGCAGTGTCCGCTCTCGGTTTGTGGCCCTCCCCCTACCCCTCTCGTAACCTTCCCCTATGGCAGGGGGACCGAGGGGTGAGGTACGTGTTCTCGGCGGGACCGTCCCGGGCGAGCCGGGACCACCGCGGCGCTCGGTGCTGATCGCCGCCGGGGTGCTGGCCGGCGCCGCCCTGGGCGCCACGTTTCTCTCCCTGTCCGGTGGCGACGGGATCGACGCCTCGCTGATCACCGACCCCGCCCTCCAGCCCGATCCGTTCCCGGCGACCACCGTGGCAGTGGATTACGGCGACCCCCTGCCCCCGATTGCGGTCCCCAATCCCCTGGACGCACCCGTCCCCGGGTTCGCCGGAACGCTGGTGATGACCACCGACTCGCCGGCGGGACTCGAGGTGTGGACCTGGACCGCCGGACCCGAGGGCACGTTGACCCGCGATCCGGTCCTCGGCGACCTCGTCGACGCCCGGCCCGACGCCACCGGAGCAGTCGTGGCCGCCCTGCGTCGGCACGGCGACGATCCACCCTGGCTCGTGGTGACGAATGGAACCGATGTGACCCCGGTGTTCTTCGGCGCCCGGTCATTCGCCTGGCACGCCACCGCACCCGGCGAGATCGCCTGGTTGGCGCTGACATCGCCCACCGACTCACCGACCTTGTACATCGGAGTCCGCAACGATGGGGGCCTCTACTTCAAACCGCTCGCCAACCTCACCGGGTTCGCCGAGGAGACCACCAGCCGCCTCGTCGGGTATGACACCTCCGGGTTCGTCGTCGAAACCTGGACCAGGGGTGATGGCGGGAGCTTCACTCCAAGCGTGCAGCGTCTCGATCCCTCTGGACGGCCGGTGGCTTCACTGGAGGGATACTTTGTGGGGGTGGCTCCCGACGGCACGGTGGCCGTTGGCGAGACCACAGTCACCGGCACCCCGGCGGGCACGTTCTCGCTGCTCCCCGCGGCATCGACCTCGGCCGTCTGGTCGCCGGGAGGTGACCGTTTGGCGATCACGGCCGACGCGGCGACCAGCGTCACCATCGAAGACACTGCCGGAACCGCTCAGGCCTTCTTCGATCTCGGAGCCGACCACCTCACCGTCCGCGCGTGGAGCCCGGATGGACGATTCGTGATCGTCTCCGGGTACGTCGGCGATGATGCCCTCTTGGTCTTCATCGACACCGCCATGGCATCCGTACGACCGGTACCCATCGACGGCCATCCGATCGGGCTGGTGGTCGTTCCCTGACCCCTTCCCGCACCTCGGTGACGCCTATACGGTGCCCGGGTGTTCTGGCTCCAACCCCCACCGTATCTGCGACGCATCGGCGCCGTGCTGCTCGTGGTCGGAGCGCTCGTCTGGGATCTACGCGGATCGGCAACCATCTCGTACCCGGTTGCTTCCCGAGCCGTCGCCGCGGGCACAGCCATCTCCGGTGACGACATCCGCTGGGTCCGTCTCCCCGAGGGCTCGCTCCCTCCCCCCGACGTCGCCGATGCAGTCGCCTCGGTCGACATCGCCGCCGGCGACCCGATCGCCCCATCACTGATCGCACCCAAGGTTCTACTCCCCGCCGGGTGGTGGGCGGTGCCGATCGAGGTGGGAGTCGGCGCCACCCCCGGCGACACCGTGTTGCTGGTGGTGACCGACCCCCCGCTCACCATCCCCGGCCTGGTGATGCAGGCACAGAACGGCGACCGTCTCGCCCTCGACTACCGACCGGCGCTGGTGGCTGTGCCCGGGGAAACGGCGGCGGTGGTGGCGGCAGCAGAGCGCGCCGGGTTGCTGGTGACCGCGGTGAGGCCGTAATCGACCGCACCCGCTGCCCGCTGCCCGCTGCCCGCTGCCCGCAAGAATCGTCGCCCGTCTCCCGACTCCCGTCTCCCGTCTCCCGCAAGAGCCTCCACCATTCTCATCGGGGAGGCGCGGGGCCAAAGGCCGAGCGGAGGGGGCCACAACCCGAGAGCCGACACCGCCCCCTGAGGCAATGCCGCGACCCGGCCCGGCCGTTCTCAACGCGCGAGGCCCTGGCGGGAATCGCCCATCGCCCCTCGCCCATCGCCTTTCGCTCATCGCTGCTCGGCCCGGACGCCGAAGGCCAAACGCCTCGTACACTCGTGCCCCTATGCTCACCAGCGCCCTG
>MELR01000023.1:16325-69716 GCA_001767695.1 Actinobacteria bacterium RBG_16_68_21 | reverse complement strand
ATCTCTTCGAGCGGCCATCTCGTGCTGATCCCGGCGATCTTCGGCAAGGACCAACCCGACCTGGCGACGACCGCAGTGCTCCACCTGGGCACCCTGGCCGCCATCCTCTGGTACTACCGACGCGACTTCGTCGAGCTCATCGCCCGGCCGAAATCCCCGGCGAGCCGGACGATCTGGAAGCTGCTCATCATCGGGTCCATTCCGGCGGTGGTGATCGGCCTGAGCCTGAACGGCCCCATCGACGTCGTCTTCACCGAGCCGTGGATCGTGGCGATCTGTCTCATGATCACCGGGATCGTTCTCGCCGCGGCGTCGGCGCTCCCAGTGGGCACTCGAACAGTGGAACAGAGCCGGTGGCCCGACGCCGCGGTGGTGGGGATCGCCCAGGCGTTCGCGCTCCTTCCCGGCATCAGCCGCTCGGGAATGACGATCACCGGGGCCCTGGCCCAGGGTTTCGACCGGGTGCAGTCGGCGCGCCTGGCCTTCTTGCTCGGCGTGCCTGCCATCGCCGGCGCCGGGTTCCTCGAGGGCGCCGACCTGATCCGACAGGGCGGCTTCCGCGCCTCCACCCTCGTCGGCACCCTGGTGGCGGCGGTCGTCGGCTACCTGGCGATCTCATTTCTGGTCCGGCTGCTCGCCCGCCGGGGTTTGATGCCGTTCGCCGTCTACTGCCTGGTGTTCGGAGCGGTCGCCTACTTCCTGGTCTGAGCCCCTACAGGTCGAGCACCTTGCCGAACACGCTGGTGACAAGCCAAGTGAGCAGTGGGAGAAGGAGTGTGGTGGCGAAGCCCCTCAGGGTCTTCGCTTCCCAGGGCCAGGTCGATGCCCCGGCGATCCGTTCCCGCTCTGTTTCCAAGGCATCTAGTGCGGACCCTGGAGGTCAGGAGGGCCCGTCCTAGAACCGCACCGAGGTCGCCGCCGGAACCGGCCACGACAGCATGTCGTCGACCAGACCGATGGACCCTGGATCACCGACGACCCTCCCCAACCAGGCGGCGGAGCGCAGGCGCGACCATCCGAGATATGAGGCCGCCAGGTCGGCGGTGCTCACCCTCACCTGCGCCGCCTCGTCGGTGCGCAGGCACTCGGCGCCACCGGGACCCGCGTCGAGGCGGAAGGTCCCCCCTGCCTCGGGGAGCAATTCATCGACGACCTCGACGACCACCGATCCTGCTACCCGATAACGGCGGGCGGCGAGGGCGGCGGCGACGTCCACCAGCCGGACCCAGAGCAGGTCATACGTGCTGCGGCCGAGACGCCGCGGGTCGGCGAGCACGTCGGCGACACCTCCCTCCGTCGGCATCATCTCGAATTCCACGCGGATCGTCAGGTCGATCGCCGTCACGAAGCGGGTCAGCGCGGTCAGCGCCTCGGCATCGACCGCCTGCAGGTCGGATACCAGCACCGTCCCCTCCGGCCCGGCCGTCCCCCACGACGGCTTGTGCCGGTAGCGGGCGTAGCCATTGGCCTCTCCCTCCCCGGACTCGTACACCGCGAACCGGAACGAGGAGGCACCGTCGCGATCGGACTCGGAGTCATTGAAGTAGGCCTCCCAGTCGGCGACGCGCCGCTCGATCGACCCGGGGACACCGCGAGCGATCGTCGCCGCCTCGTACACCCCGGGGAAGATGGCTCGGGCCTCCTCGGTGCCGACCAGGCGCACCCGGCCGGTGGACTCCGGCAGGTCGGAGCGGAGGGCGGCCCGATGGCGATCCAGGGTGAGGTCGGCGGCGTGCACTGCGCATCCGTATCCGAACCTGCCGTAGATGGCACTCTCCGATGCCCGCAGGATCGCCACCGGCTCGCCCCGCCGGCGGGAGTCCGCGAGCTGATCGCGCATCATCCGACTGAGGATCCCTTGTCGTCGATGGGTCGGAGCCACCGACACCACGGTCATCCCTCCCGCGCCGACCAGGCCTCCACCGGGCACGACCAGGCGGTAGGTCAGGGTCCCTCCGGTAGCCACCAGATCGTCCCCGTCGAAAGCGGCGATCGTCCGATCGAGTTCCAGCCAACGCCTCAGTCGCGTCCGCGACTCCTCGGTCGTGTCGACACCGAACACCAACGACATCACATCACGGAACCGGTCGTATTCGGCTTCGGTGATCGGTCGGAGGACGATGCCGTCGTCGGTCATCGGGCTGCTCCTGGGGGATTGATCTTGCGGTCCGGAAAGCATACGGTCCCCGGGTGGTGCGCTCATCGGGCGCACGGCTGGCGGTGCTCCTCTTCGCGGTGATCTCGGCAACGACCCTCCGGGCCGCCATCGCCGACCCCGGCTGCGTCGTCACGCCCAGCGGCATCGATTGCGGATACTGGGGCACCAGCACTTCGACCGCGGTGACCACGCTGCCGCCGCTGCGCTACCTGGCCACCGGCGATGATCCACAGCTCGGCCCTTGCTGGTACTGGTCGCGCTACCCACCCGGCCTCGACGCCTGGGACCCGGCCAACGATGCCGGCATCATCTTCACCCGCTGGGAACTGCCGGAGTGTCCCAGCCACCCGGGGAGCACCACGATCACCGTGACCAGCGAGGCCTGGGACGTCTTCCGTTCGTTCTCGCTGGAACGGCCGGCCCCGGCGCTGCACCCGGCGACCGGGATCACCAACCTTCCCACGCTGGCCGACCTGCCTCGACCGCAACCTCTATCGCACGAGGAGGTGCTTCCCGACGGTCGGCTGCTGGAGGTGCGAGCCGACATCGAAACCGTCTGGATCGACTGGGGGGATGGCACCCCCGCCGCCGGCTACCCGGCAGTCGCCGCCTTCGCCGGCGACGCCTCCCATGCCTACACGGTGAAGACCTGCCCGGAGGAGTACCGGCTCCACGATCCGAGTGGGTGGCGCTGCCATCCCACACTCGACCGCTACCCGGTACGGGTGACCTTCGGTTGGGTGGGCCGCTACCGCGCCGGTGGCTCATGGACGCTCCTCGGGACCATCGAGCGGGTCACGACTCTGCCCTACGACGTCGACGAGGTCGTAGGGGTGCTCGTCGCTCCCTAACCTCGCGGCGTGCACCGCACGACCATCCACGTCCGCTGGGCCGAACTCGATCCCTACCACCACGTCAACCACGCCACCTACCTGTCGTATCTGGAGCACGCTCGGATCTCCGCCCTCGAGCACATCGACTCGGGGATGGACGCGCTGGCCGCCGCCGGATTCCAGGTAGTGGTCGCGCGGGTCGACATCCGTTTCATCGCCCCGGCGGCCGCCGGCGACGAACTGGTGATCACTTCGAGGGTGGCATCCCTCGGAGCATCGGCGAGCACCTGGCGGCAACGGATCGATCGAGGTGACGAGCGGGTTCTCGACGCCACGATCGAGGCGGCCTGTACCAACCTGGCGGGCAAACCGGTGCGCATGCCGGCCGGTCTCCGCCGTGGCCTGCAAACACTCATGGAGGTGACAGCGTGATCGATCCATCCACTCCGAAGGGCGCCGCGGCTACCGCTCTCCTCGCCGACGCCGTCGTCGCCTGGATGACCACGATACGCGCCGACGGTCAGCCGCAGTCGTCGCCGGTGTGGTTCGTCATCGACGATGGGGACTTCCTCATCTACAGCATGTCCTCGTCACGGATCGAGAACATCGCCGCCAACCCGAAGGTCTCGCTCAACCTCGACAGCAACGAGGGCTCCGACGTGGTCAGTGTCGAGGGAACGGCGCGCATCGCCTCCGGGCCCTCATGTGCCGATCATCCCGGATACCTGGACAAATACGAGCGGCTGATCGAACAGATGGGGTCGACCGCGCCCGAGTTCGCCGCCGCCTACTCGATTCCCATCCGGGTGACTCCGACCCGCTGGCGGGTGTACTGAAGAACGTCGCCCGTCTCCCGACACCCGCCAGAGACCAGACACCATCGCCCGAGCGACCGGCCCTCGGACCCTTCTTGCTGGAGACTGGAGACTGGAGACTGGCAACTGGCAACTGGTCCCTGGCATCGGGCCACCGGTATCCTGACCGGCATGCCCGCCACCGAATACCGCGCTCCCCGGCCCATATTCCTCGGCCTCGCGTTGGTCACGGTCGGCGTCCTGTTCCTGCTGCGTGAATTGGGGGCAGTCCCCGATATCTCGGTGTGGACTCTGGTGTGGCTCGCCATCGGTGGCTGGCTGTTGATCGGCACGCTGGCGGGAAACCGTCGGGGTTGGTTCTGGCCACTGGCGTTGGTGATGATCGGAGCCTTCATGCTCCTGCGCGACCTCGACGTGATCGACCGTTCCTTCTCGCTGTGGCCGATCGTCGTGATCGCGCTCGGGTTGGCGATGCTGCTCGAAGCGACCGAGTGGGGACGGAGCCGCTCGAAGCGGCGGAACCAGTGGATGTCGGGCTCCTGAGCCGACACCCATCGCCGGGTCTTCCGACTCCCGATCACTACCCTTGGACGGCGGCATGGTGATCAGTACCTCAGGACCGGCCGGCCGCACGTCCCTCACCGGCCTCAGCGACGCCGAGGTCCGGCAACGCATCGCCGCCGGGGCGGTCAACCGGGTGCCCACCGGTCCAAGCCGCTCCGTCGCCGACATCGTCCGGGCCAACGTCTTCACGCTGTTCAACATGCTGCTCGGCGCCCTGCTCGCGGTGATCCTCGTGGTGGCCCCGATCCAGGACGCGCTGTTCGGGATCATCCTGGTGACCAACGCACTCATCGGGATCGTCCAGGAGTTGCGGGCGAAGAGGGTCCTCGACCGCCTCGCCCTGCTCAGCGCCCCCCGGGCAACCGTGATCCGCGAAGGCCGTCCCTACGAGATCCCCGTCGACGAAGTGGTGTTGGACGACCTGCTCGCAGTGCGAGCCGGCGACCAAATCGTCGTGGACGGACTAGTGGTGGTGTCCGAGGGCCTCGAGATCAACGAGTCGTTGCTCACCGGCGAGGCGGACCCGATCGTCAAGGAGCACGCCGACGAAGTGCTCTCCGGCTCGTTCGTCTCTTCGGGATCCGGGGTGTTCAAGGCTCGCCGGATCGGAACCGACGCGTTCGCCGCCAACCTCGCTGCAGAGGCACGCAAGTTCGCTCTGGTGAACTCGGAGCTGCGCAAGGGCATCGATCGCATCCTGGCCGTCATCGGCTGGGTGATGGTGCCCACGATGGCATTGCTGATCTTCAGTCAGTTGCAGGCCAACGATCAACTCAAGGAGGCGATCCGGGTGGCGGTCGGGGGGATGGTGGCGATGATCCCCCAGGGGCTCGTCCTGCTCACCTCGGTCGCTTTCGCGGTCGGCGTCGTTCGGCTGGGACGCGCCAACGTGCTGGTCCAGGAGCTCCCGTCGGTGGAGGGACTCGCCCGGGTGGACGTCGTCTGCTTCGACAAGACCGGCACCCTCACCGAGGGGCGCCTTTCGGTCGAGGAGGTGCTCCTCCTCGCCCCTCAATCCGATGCGGTGGATGTCACCGACGCCCTGGGGGCGATCGCCGCCGCCGACACCAGCCCGAATGCCACGATGCAGGCGATCGGCGAGCGGTTCGCCGCACCGGCAGGCTGGTGGGCATCGTCCACGGTGCCCTTCTCGTCGTCGCGCAAGTGGAGCGCGGCGTCGTTCGGCACCACGGGTTCATGGGTGCTCGGCGCCCCCGAGATGGTCCTGCCCGCGGACACCCGCGTCGCCAGGGCGGTGGCCAAGGCGGCCGCGGGAGGAGCGCGAGTCGTCCTCCTCGCCCGGTCCGCCGGCGAGGTCGCTGCCGCCGGCCTGCCGGATGACCTGTCCGCGGTCGCCCTGGTGGTGCTGAGCGACCGGATTCGGGCCGAGGCGGCCGACACGCTGCGGTACTTCGCCGAGCAGGGCGTGGCCACCAAGGTGATCTCCGGGGATCACCCCGAGACGGTGGCCGCCATCGCCCGTCAAGTCGGCCTCGAGGGGGAGGTCGTCGATGCCCGTCATCTTCCCGAGGATCGCGAGGAACTGATCAGGGTGATCGAAGAAGGAGCGGTCTTCGGCCGGGTCACCCCTCACCAGAAGCGGGCCATGGTCGGCGCCCTCCAGGCGAGGGGCCATGTCGTGGCGATGACCGGCGATGGCGTGAACGACGTGCTCGCCCTCAAGGACGCCGACATCGGCATCGCCATGGGTTCTGGGTCGTCGGCATCACGGGCCGTCGCCCAGATCGTTCTCCTCGACGGCAACTTCGCCACCCTTCCCTCGGTGGTCGCCGAGGGACGACGGGTGATCGCCAACATCGAACGGGTCGCCAACCTGTTCGTCACCAAGACGGTCTACGCGTTCTTGCTCGCCGTGCTGGTAGGGATCTTCGCCACGCCCTTTCCGTTCGTTCCCCGCCACCTCACCCTGGTCGGCACCCTCACGATCGGGGCACCGGCCTTCTTCCTCGCCCTCGCCCCCACCGCGGCCCGAGCGCGGCCGGGATTCGTAGGCCGGGTGCTGCGTTTCGCTTTTCCCGTCGGAGCTCTGATGGCCGCGGCGACCTACTTCGCGTATGAGTTGGCCATCATCGAGTCCGCACCGCTCATCCAGGCGCGGACCCTCGCATCCCTCGTCCTGGTGACTGTGGGATTGTTTGCCCTGATCATCAACTCTCAACCCCTCACTCCGGGACGCCGGGTGCTCGTCGGAACCATGGCGGCGATCTTCGGCATGGTGCTCCTGATCCCGTCGTGGCGAACCTTCTACGAGCTGCAGCTGCCGTCGTTGGTGATCCTCCTCGCCGGTGTCGGGATCGTGGGCATCACCGGGGCCATCCTCTACGGGTCGCTGCGCGCCCTCGGATGGCTGAGGATGGTCCCCGACCTGTTGCGGACGCCGTTCGAGACATCGGGCCCGATCGGCGTTCTCAAGACCGGCGTGACCACGTTGCGACGCAAGGCACGGAAACTCGCCTCGCCGATGAAACCGCCCGAGTAGTCGTCGTTCGACTCCTCATCACTCGATGACGAACTCGAGCAACCCGTGCGCTTCGCGGAGCGCCGCCTCCACGTCAGCCGGGTCGTCGCCGGAGGCAAACACGAATCCGAGATAGCGATCCCCCTCGGGCAGCGGCCTGACCCGGCGCCCGATCGGGATGGTGATCTCCAACGACGTGACCAGCGGAACCTCGGCCACCGCGTGGCGCCCGCGCACTGCCCGCAAGATTCCGTCGGCGGGGATGGGAAGCATCATCACCCCACTGGCGGCCGGCTCTCTGCCCATCCCCCGCCGGGGAAGCCCGAGGGCGGCTCGCAGCAGCAGCACCTCGAGACTCTGATGGAGCATTCCGAAGCGGAGCGATCGCCCGCACAGCCCTCCGATGGACCGCGCCGCCACTTCCACGACCTTGGGTCCTTGCGGGGTGATCCTCACCTCGGCATGCGCCGGTCCGTGCACCAACCCGAGCGCCGCCACCGCGGCGGCGACGATCTCGCCGACGGCCGCCACCGTCTCCGGGGCGTGCCGCGACGGGGTCAGGTAGATCGTCTCCTCGAAGAAAGGCCCTTCGAGTGGGTCGGGTTTGTCAAAGATGGCCAGAATCTCCAGTCCCGACGGCGTGGCCAGCGCCTCGACGGCCACCTCGTCACCCGGCAGGTACTCCTCCACGAGGATCGGCCAATCGGAGCCCGCCTCGGCGAGGATGGATTCGATCCAAGAGACGGCTGTTCGGGTCGTCGTCGCGTCGTCGGCGCGGATGACGCCCCGACTCGCCGACAGAGACACCGGTTTGAGGACCACCGGGAACCCCAGTTCCTCGGCGGCGGCCACTGCCTGCTCTTCGTCACCGGCCACCAGGTAGCGAGGCTGAGGCACACCGGCGGCGGCGAGCAGGGACCGCATTCCCGCCTTGTCCCGGGTCGCCGCCACTGCCTCCACGGGGTTGTGGGGAAGCCCAAGGGCGCGGGCGGCGATGGCGGCAACCATCACGCCCCCGTCGTCCACCCCCAGCACCGCGTCGACGGGTAGTGACTCGGCGGCACCCACCAGGGCTGCCGCCGCGTCCGCCGGCGAACCACAATCCACCGTCACCACCCCGGATATCCGGCCGGAGGTCATCCCGAACGTGCCGTCGGTGGCCACGAGCAGGTCGACCCCCAGCTCATCGGCGGCGGCGACGAAGTCGGGGCCTCGATAGGAGCCGGTGGGAAGCACCAGGGCAATGCGGGGCATGAGGGGATGATCCCAGTTTCCAGTTTCCACTTTCCAGTTTCCCCTCGCCCGTCACCCGTCACCCGTCACCCGTCACCCGGAAGGGTTGCCGGTTTCCAGTTTCCAGTTGTCACAAGAGGCCTGCCGGCCGGATCTCGCTCATCGCTCATCGCCTTTCGCTTGCTGCCCACGACTTCCCGCGTGGCTCGAAACCGCGCCTCGTCTACCATCCCCCGCCATGGCCATCGAGGACCGCTCCGTCATCTCGATCACGCCGGAGGCCGTGGAGGCCATCCTCGGCATTCGCGCCCAGGAACCCGATGCCGAAGAGCTCGCTCTCACCGTGAGCATCACCGGGGTGAAGGGCCTCCTCTTCACCTATGAGCTCACCTTCATCCCGGTCGTCGACGCCGCCGCCACCGATGTGCTGCAACGGTTCGACGATCTTCCGGTGGTGGTGCGCGCCGACAGCGTTGCCCGCCTGGAGGGAGCCACCATCCGTGCCGGCGAAGGAACGCTCGGGATCGACAATCCCAACAGCCCGAGTCCGAAGATCGCTGCCGGGACCGCAGAGCTCACCGGGCCTCTGGCCGACAAGATCGCCACCATCTTGGAGACCCAGATCAACCCGGCGATCGCCGGCCACGGCGGCTTCGCCGAACTGGTCGCCGTGGAGGGCGACACCGTATACCTGCGCCTCGGCGGAGGGTGTGTCGGCTGCGGGCTCGCCCAGGTGACCCTCGGTCAGGGCATCGAGGTGGCGATTCGCACCGCGGTGCCCGAGGTGGGAGCGATCATCGACGTCACCGACCACGCCTCCGGCACCAACCCGTACTACGAGGCGGCGAAGAAGTGAGTTGACGGCGCAGCCGTCAACTCAGGGGTCACCGGTCGCTCGTCACCCGCCCGAGGCCTCACGGCGCGGCGTGACCCACCCGATCGACCATCTCCACCGCGGCCCGGATCTCGGCGGCAAACGCCTCACGCTCGCGCAACCGGGCAACGTCTCCTCCGGTGAGCAGGCCGCGGTTGGCGGCGAGGCGGATGGCCCCTTCGAAGAGCACGGTGGAGACCGCCTCGGCGCTGCGGATCCGGCGCTGCGCCCGATACTGCTCCCCGAGCGCCAGCGAGATCGCAGATAGCTCCTTGGTGTCCACATCCCGGCGGAAGTCCGCCGTCACCAGAGCATCGGCGACGACCAGATACGCCTCGAGGATCGGCAGGAGCACCCACGGCGCGGACACGGGCCGCATCCTGCGGAGCACGTCATCGGCCATCCCCGCAGAGATCTCCTGCTCCCAATCGGGGCTGTGCCGCGCCACCTCGGCGGCGACCTCGTCGCGGAACTCCTCCCGCTCGGCAAAGAAGAACTCGAACTTCACCAGGTCGCGCAACGACCACACCGTCGCCCAGAATTCCTCCGAGGGCTCGGCGGAGGCCGCGGCTGCCGCGAGCGCGACCTGGGTGATCGCCCCGGTGACGAAGAAGTGGACGATGGTGTTCCGGTAGAACGCCGCCGCCAGTTCCTGACCGGTCCCGACCGCATAGACGGTGTCGGTGCCTCCAACCAAGCGGGTGACGACCCGGTGCTCCACCAGGGCCTCGAGGGCCGTCTCCACCCACCCGAGGTCGTCGAGATCGACATGCTCCGTCACCGGGAGCTCGCGGGCTGCGACGAAAGAGATCAGATCGCGCACCGCATCATGAGCCTCACCGACGGTCAGCGCCCGATCGGCTCCGAGCAGTGCCACCGTCACCAGAGAGATGGGGGTGATCGGCGTCACCCGGTTGATGCGCACCGACACCTCGAAGGCGAGCTTGGCGATCTCCAGATGGGAGGCCTCCGGGTCGGGTTCGTACCCCGGCGGGTAGCGCTCGAGGAACTCCGAGAGATGGACCGGCTCACCGAAGCCGAGATGGATCCTCCCGTAGCGGCGTCGCAGACTGCGGATCACCTTGACCATCCACGAGAATGACTCCCTCTCCTTGGCGGCGCCGCGTTGCTCGGCGGCGTGCGCCCCGACGTCCTGGATCTGGTCGTAGGCGATCGAGGTGGGGATCAACACCACGTCGTCGCACGATCCACGCCGCCACGAGTCGGCGACGTAGGAGAGCATGCCGTAACGCGGTTCGCGCAGCTTGCCGCTGCGGCTGCGGCCCCCTTCGAGATACCACTCGAGCGGAAACCGCCTGGCGAGCAGGTAGTCGATGTAGCTCTTCAGCACGAGCTTGTAGGGCTCGTTGTCCTTGAAGGAGCGGCGGATGAAGAAGATGCCGTGCCGACGGAGCAGCGCCCCGATCGGGAAGAAGTTCATGTTGATGCCCCCGGCGGTGAGGTTCGGGGGGAGTCCGTTCTCGTACAGCACGTACGTGAGGGCGAGATGATCCATGTTCGACTTGTGGCTGGGGAGGAAGGCGAGGGAGTGGGATTGGCCGATGGCGGCGATGCGGTCGAGGGCAGCCCGGTCGTAGCGGATTCGCCGGTCATACCCCATCGTGTAGATCGCCCGGACCAGGGCGGCGACCAGGTCGATGACGAAGGTGCTCGGAGAAGCGGCGATCTCCTTCAGATACCCGGCGGCGCGAGGGGCGAGGTCATCCACGTCGTCGCCGGAGCGTCGGGCGAGGTCTGCCAGGGCGACCTGGTAGGACCCCGACACCAGCAGATCCTCGGCGACGAAGCGCGGCACCTTGTAGCGGTTTCCCCGCACCCGCCGCTCCGCCACCTCGAGGGTCAGCGCCGCCTGCAGGGCGACGTACTCGGCAAAACCGGTCGGGGCCTCCGGGTGCTCTACGCGCTGGTCGATCCAACGCGACCGGACGGCGGCTGCAGTCGCCGGTTCGCCGGTGATCACCCTCACCCAATCGGGCCGGAAGCGGACAATCAGTTCCTGAAGCAGCCGGTTGGGATCGCGCGGATCACCCAGCGTGACCAGATCGATTAGCCGGGGTATCCGTCGACCCCTCCGCGGCGTCGCGGACCAGGCGACCCGCACCGGGACCAGCAGCAAGTCGTCGCCACCTTCGAGGGCGGCACGAAGCGCCTCGAGCGATCCGAACCTGCGCCGCCGCGATGGGAGCAGGCGAACGATCCGATAAGCCCCCTCCGGCGGACGGTGCCGCTCCACCCAACGTTCGATCAGCCGGTGTTCCAGCGATCCGGAGGCATCCACCAGGAAGCACACCGGACGCTTCCCGGCGTCCGGCCACTCGGCCTCACCGCTGATTACGGCGTGGAGGGGCATGGCAAGAGGCTACCCGCCGCCCGCTGCCGGATTACCGGCCCTACCGCGGCCCCATCCTGGCAGCGGCGTCGAGACGAACCGTCTCCCCGTTGATCAACGTGTTCTCGAACAGGTGCTGCACCAGAGCGGCGAATTCCTCGGGCCGTCCGAGGCGCTTGGGAAAGGCGTGCACATGGGACAGGGATTCGCGCACTTCGTCGCTCATCCCGGCAATCATCGGCGTCTCCATGATCCCCGGGGCGATCGTGTTCACCCGGATGCCATAGGAGGCGAGATCCCTGGCGAGTGGGAGAGTCATCGCCATCACGCCACCCTTGGAAGCCGAGTAAGCAGCCTGGCCGATCTGTCCCTCGGTCGCCGCGATCGAGGCGACATTGACGATCACGCCGCGCTCTCCGTCGTCGGTGGGGGTGTTCTCGGCCATGTGCTGGGCGGCGTGGCGGAGCACATCGAAAGTGCCGATGAGGTTGACCTTGAGGACCCGCTCGTAGAGCTCGATCGGGAACAGCTCCCCCGAGCGAGCGATGATCCGATGCGCCGAAGCTATGCCGGCGGCGTTGAGACAGAGATGGATCCCACCCATAGCCTCGGCGGCGGCCGCCACCGCTGCCGCCACCTCGGCGGTCACGGCCACATCGGCGGCGACAAAGCGCCCTCCGATCTGCTCTGCCACCTCGATCCCGTTCGATTGCGGGATGTCGAGCAAGGTGACATCGGCGCCGGCCGCGGCGAACCGGCGCGCCGTCGCCTCACCGAGGCCGCTGGCACCTCCGGTTATCAGGGCCTTGGCACCCTTCATCTGCATTGCGTGCTCCTTTCAGACGTGACCCGGGGGCCGGGGTATGTCGGCGAACGCCCGGCCGCGATCTTCCAGAATGCCGTCGGCGATCTGGTCGAGCGAATCCATCAGCCATAGGTATGCCGCTCTGCCCTCGCGGAAGTCCGCCTCCGCCATGCCCTGGATGCGACCCTGCTCCTGCAGGTCGCGCACTCCCCGGAAGTTGCTCTTCGGCTCCGTGGTGTACACGCCGAGGGTCTTGCCTCCCCGTTCATTCACGATCGAAAAGCAGGGAACGTCACTGGGCCCGTCGGCGATGTAGATCATGTTGCGGATCGGCACCCGCCGCTGCTCCTGGCCCATGCGGGCGTTCACGTCGAGTGTCGGATTCTTGTTGACGCCCTTGTTGATCTCGAATATCGCCCGCGTCTTGGCGGTGTTGTCGATCATGTAGCCGAGGTGACTGATCGGGTGCTCGCCCGGCTCCACGTCGAGTCGTTCCCGGTAGCCCGGCGGTGCAAGGCGCTCGATAAAGGTGTTGGCCCATATCCCGTCGAGGTGGGGGGCGATGACGCTCCCCTCGATCATCGGCTTGATTCCGGTGGACACGACGTAGTGCTCGACGGTGATTCCCTCGGCGGAGTACCGCGGCTCGGCGGACGCCCGGTCGCGGAGTGCCTCGAGGACTTCGGGCACGCCCGGAGCGGGGGTGATGCGGGCACCCAACTCGCGCAGCCGGGCGTTGGTCAGATCGGCGAACACGCCGGCCTCTACATAGGCGAGGATGTGGAGCAGATAGGCGGCGTCTCTGGATACAGGCACGCCCCGCCGGGCGTAGTGGTCGACCAGCCCGTCCACCTCGCTCCAGAACTTCGCCCCGTCGATCCCGTACGCATCGAAGAGCGGTTCCTGCTGATTCCCGAGAATCAGCGTCCGGTCGAAATCCCAGAGGAAGGCAATGACCGTTTGCGTGAACAGCGGTACGGGCATACCCGTCAGGGTACTTCGGGACCCCCGAAGCGAACGCTTTCGTCGTCGAACCACCACGGCTGCAGCGTGACCGGCGCACCCCGCAAGGCTCGATGCGCCTCCCCCATGCGGCCCGCGGGCACGATCACCGACACTTGCCATTCCGGTCCGGCCGATGCCCGGGACATCGCCGCCAGTGGTTCGAGTGCCTGGAGATCGCTGGGGAACCACTCGACGATCCCCCGCTCCGGGGCCACGACTGCGACGCCATCCAGATCGGGGTTGCCGACGAAGCCCGCCAGCGGTGTCTCGACCACGGATCCTTCGAAGTGGAGGTGAATCGACGCGGCGGTGGCCGCAGCCGTGTGATGAGTTGCCCGCTCCGCCGCCTCGGTGAGCACCACGAGCCATTCCCCTTTCTGCTTACACAGATGTAGTTTACCCGGACGGAACGACTCGCGCCGCAAGTCGCACCCCGGCCCATCCCCCGGCAGACTGACGAGGCCATGGAACTCACGCTCAGCGAGCACGACCGAGAGATGGCGGCCGGCGTGCACGGCCAAGCGCCCGCCCTTGCCATGCGGATCCTGACACACGTCGCCGCAGCCGACGGAGCGCTCCGCTTCATCGACATCACCTCCGCCCATGTCGACTCGTGCCTCTACCACGGCGAGGCGGGCCTCGACTTCGCCGAACGCCTCGCCGCCACGGGAGGCCGGGTCGCGGTTCCGACAACGCTCAACGTCTCCTCCCTCGACCTGCTTCACCCCGATCTGGTTCACGCCGACGACCGGTTGCGCGATCGTGGCCGGCGCCTGATGGCGGCATACACCGCGATGGGGGGAACACCGACGTGGACCTGTGCCCCGTACCAGTCCCCGCGGCGCCCCGCTCTTGGCGAGCACATCGCCTGGGCCGAGTCGAATGCGATCGTGTTCGCCAATTCCGTGCTCGGCGCCCGCACCGATCGATACGGCGACTTCATCGACATCTGCGCCGCCCTCACCGGCCGCGTCCCCGAAACCGGGCTGCATCTCGATGAGCATCGCCGAGCCCGGGTGGTCTTTCGACTCGTCGGCGTCCCCGATCGTCTGGCGTCCGCCGAGGTCCTCTACCCGGTACTCGGCCACCTGATCGGCCGGGCCACAGGCACCAAGGTCCCGGCGATCGTCGGATTGCCGCCGGGAGTGCCCGAAGACGCCCTCAAGGCATTCGGGGCGGCGGCGGCCTCGTCTGGCGGGGTGGCGATGTTCCACGCAGTGGGGACCACCCCGGAGGCCCCCACTTTGGAGGCGGCACTGGGCGGGGCGGCGCCCGAGCAGGTCATCGACGTCGATCTCGCCGCGCTCCGCGCCGCCCGCGACGAACTCACCACCCACCTCGATGGTGTTCTCACCGCAGTGAGCGTCGGAACCCCCCACTTCTCACTGGAGGAGTTCCGATCACTGGCCGCCCTGGTGTCTGGACGGCAGGTCGCTCCCGGCGTCGAGTTCTACGTCAACACCAGCCGGGAGGTGCTCGCGGCCGCCGCTGCCGAGGGCACCGTTCATACGTTGCGCCTCGCCGGGATCGACATCGTCACCGACACCTGCACCTACATCACCCCGGTGCTTCGCGGCCGGAACGGGATCGTCATGACCAACTCGGGCAAGTGGGCGTGGTACGCCCCGGGGAACATCGGCGTCGAAGTCGCCTTCGGGAGCCTGATCGACTGCGTGGATTCGGCGATGGCGGGCGCCATCATTCGGGACGAGGCGGTGTGGAGTGGCTGAGCGGATGCTGCTGAAGGGAAACGCCGTCGGCCGGGTGCTGCTGTTGGACGAACCGCTGTCGATGTGGGGCGGGCTCGATCCGGAGACCGGCGAGATCATCGATCGACGCCATCCCCAGGCGGGACTCAACGCCGCCGGCCGGGTGCTCGTCATGCCGGCAGGCCGCGGGTCGTCATCGTCTTCCAGCGTCCTCGCCGAGGCGATTCGTTTGGGAACGGCCCCGGCGGCGATCATCCTCGGCGAGTCGGACGACATCGTGCTGGTGGGCGCCCTGGTCGCCGAGGAACTCTACGGGATCACGTGCCCGGTGGTGGTCGCCGACGGGGACACCTACTCACGTCTCCGACCCGACGAAGAGGTGACCATCACCCCCGCGGGAGTCGCTTTCCCCGCAGTCGGAGAGGGATAGCGAGGTGGCCACAACCTGCGCGGTGTGCGGCGAGCTCGGCGACCGGGAATACGGTGCCCAGAAGGGGGGATGGCCCGAGGAGAGCACCTTCATCCCGGGGGCGATCGATCGGCTCATCGAGGTCCAGGATCTGGGTAGCGACGGCAGCCGCCTGCACAAGCTACTGCGATGCCCCTCCTGCGGCGACCATTTCCGATACGACACGGACTACGAGTTCATCGTGCCCGGCACCGAAGACAGCCAAGTGCTGTCCCGCCTCGACGAGCAGCAGACCGCGGCCCTACAAGCCGGGGACGGGGGGTAGCGTGACCGTGCGGGGGTATCCATGAGCGACTACGAACTCCAGCGGATCGAGCCGGCTGAGGCGCGGCCCTTGCGCCGCGCGTTGCTCCACCCGGCACTTCCCCTCGCCGCAGTGGACTACGAGGCCGACTCCCATCCGGCGGCGCTGCACATCGGAGCGTTCAAGGACGGGGTCCTGGTCGGCGTCGCCACGGTCCATCCCCAGCCCATGCCCTCGGGTACCCAGACCGGGGCATGGCGGATCCGCGACATCGCCGTGGAACATGGCCACCGCGGCCGGGGGGTGGGAGCGTGGATGTTGCAGCGCTGCCTCGAGCACGCCTCGGCCACCGCCGATCAGGTGGCATGGTGCCTCGCCCGGGTCGGCGCCTACGGTTTCTTCGAGAGGCTCGGCTTCCACCGAGCCGGTGGGCCCATCAACGATCCCGAGGAAGGTCCCCAGTATCTGCTCTCAGTGGAGCTGGGACCGGTGGAAAGAAGCTGGGCGATCTAACCCGCTGCCCGCTCTGCAGACCCCCGCAGATCGGGCGTCAGCAGGGTCTTGCCGGTAGCCGGACGCCGGCAGCCGGTGCGCCGTAGACGCGGAAGAGCCGGGAGATGCTTCGGCGTTGCCGCCGCCGCGAGAGGACCAGCTCGCGGATCTCCCGACTCCGGTGGTCCGGGTTGGAGTCGCCGCCTTCGGAAAAGCCCGAGGACGACCACCCCAGGGATGGTCGTCCTAGCGCCCGACCACCTCCGAAGTCCCGTAAAGACTGGCTATCACCTTCGGACCACCTCCTTTCTTCGTGACGCCATATTGGCACAAGGCGGATCGGAGGGTTGTGAATCTCAGGGGTTTCGACTTTCCCGTTTCCAGTTTCCGGTAAGAGACCGGCCGCGTCGCCTCCCAGCTCCCTCCGTTGCGTCGAATGGCCCATCCCCGATGGCGAATCGCCTTTGAGTAACTCGCGAATTCATGGCAAGGTTGGTGCCGTGAGCGACCACAGCATCTCCAAGCTGTACGGAGGCAGGCCCCGCAAGACCTACGGCGCCGACCGGGTCTGCGCCGCCCGAGGTTGCACCACGCGACTCTCCGCGTACAACAAGAACGAGCACTGCTGGACGCATTTCCAGCCGGTCCCCCGCCCGGCGCGCATCCCCGCCCCCAGCGGGCAGTGACCCCGGCGACCCCCATTCCGGCGTAGCGTCGGGGGATGTTCGAGCATTTCACAGTCGCAGAGGTCGCACCCGGAGTCCACGCCGCCATCGCCGGCACCACCGGGGCCGCGGTCGGCAACGCCACGATCATCGACACTGGTCGACAGACCGTCGTGGTCGACACGTTTCAGACCGCCCAGGCCGCCGAGGATCTCCGGACAGCCGCCGGGGAGCTCACCGGCCGGAGCGCCTTCCTGGTGGTCAACACCCATTGGCACAGCGATCACACGCAGGGCAATCAGGCATTCGGCGAAGCACCGATCGTCTCGACCCGGGCAACCCTCGATTTGATGGTGGCCAACGCCCCCACCGACCTGGGTGCCTACGAGGTGGAGATCGACGGCTACCTGGCGTCACTCACTGCCCAACTGGAGTCGAACGATGAAGCCGCGCAGGAGACAATCCGGCGCCGCATCGCCGGCGTCGAGCAGATCAAACTCGCCGCTCCCGGGTTTCGCCTCACCCTGCCCACGGTGCTCTTCGACGACAGACTGGTGATCACCGGTGACCGCACCCTCGAAGTGCTCACCTACGGAGGGGGCCATACCGACAGCGACGTCTTCGTGTGGATTCCCGGGGACCGCCTTCTGGTGGCCGGTGATCTGTGCTGGACGCGGATCCATCCCCGGGTCGTCGACGGCCATCCGAAGAAGTGGGCGGAGATCCTCGAGGGGATCAACCTCCTCAGCCCCGCAGTGGTGATCCCCGGCCACGGCAAGGTGGCCGGTCCCGAGGTGCCCGCAGAATTGGCGCCGTATTTTCGCCACGTTGCCGCCATGGTCGATGATGTCCGCACCGGGGCCGATCCCGCTTCACTGCCGCTCCCCGAGGGGAGCGAGCGGTGGGACGGGCCCGAGCGCTTGAGAGTGGGCCTCGAGGAGCTGGCAGGACGGGCCTGAGCCGCCGCCACCGGCTACCCGCACCCGCTACCCGCAAGAGTCGAAGCGGAAGGCGGAAGGCGGAAGGCGTCTTCTAGAACTGCAATGCGGCGGCGGCCCAGTGGAAGCCGGCGCCGAAGGCGGTGAGCACCACGAGGTCGCCGGGATCGATGCGCCCCTCGCGGCGAGCCTCGTCGAGGGCCAGGGGCACGGTGGCCGACCCGGTGTTGCCGTAGCGGTCGACGTTGACGTACACCTGCTCCTCACGCAGACCCAGCTTGGACCGCACCGCGTCGATGATCCGCAGGTTGGCCTGGTGGGGGATCACCAGCGCGATCTCCTCCTTGAGCCGGCCGGCCTGGGCGAGCACCTTCTCGGCGGCCTCGGACATCCGATGGACCGCCTGGCGGTAGACCTCGCGTCCGTTCATCACGATGTCGTGCTGGCCCCCCTTCTTCGCCTCCGCCAGGCTGAAGGGCCGCCGGGTGCCTCCGGTCTCCAGGGTGAGGATGTCGGCGGCGCTGCCGTCGGTCCCCGCTGTGACCGCGAGCAGCTCCGCTTTGACCCCGGCGCCGCTGCCGATCACCACTGCGCCGGCGGCATCACCAAATAGGACGCACGTGGCGCGGTCGGTCCAGTTCATGAGCCGCGAGATCAGTTCGACCCCGACGACGAGGATCCTCTTGGAGACCGCCTGCACCCGAGTCTTGGCGATGTCGAGCGCCAGCACGAAGCCGGCACACCCGGAGCCACCGAGGTCATAGGCGGTGATCTCCCGGGCCCCGAGGCGGTGCTGGAGGTAGGCGGCGGTGTCGGGCGTGTACACCTCAGGCGTGTCCGAAGCCACGATGATCTCGTCGAGATCATCGGCGGTCAGGCCGGCGTCGGCCAGGGCCTTTTCGGCGGCGTTGGCGGCGAGATCAAGAGTGGTCTCGTCGTCGGCGGCGAACCGCCGCTCGTGAATGCCGGTTCTGGTGACGATCCACTCGTCGGTCGTGTCGATCAGCGCCGACCAGTCGGCGTTGGTCATCACCCGGGACGGCGTGTACGAACCAGAACCGAGCACACCAATGCGATCTGTCACGATTCCCCTCCAAGCCGCATTCCAGGATATGCCGCGTGTGATTCGACCGCCCGGCCGCATCCGTGGTTACCGGGGGATTTCACTTCCTGCGCCGCGGGAGACGACAATGTTGGTCAGCCTGGGAACCTCCGCCCACTGCCCGACCGTCTCTTGGAAGAGCCATGGATCTCGTACTCGGCGCCCTCACGATCTTCTTGCTGCGCATCGGTGACGTCTCGATCTCGAGCGTGCGCATCGTCACGCTCATGCGCGGGCGAATCGGCCTGGCGGCGGTGATGGGCTTCTTCGAGTCCTTGTTCTGGGTGGTGGCGGCGGCGATCGTGTTCTCCAGCGGCATCAACGACCCCGTCCGCATGATCGCCTTCGCCGCCGGGTTCGCCAGCGGCACGCTGCTCGGCGGCTACATCGAGCGATGGCTGGCGATGGGCACCGCTTTCATCCGGGTCGTGACTTCCGTCGATGACAGCCCTGTTGCCGACTCTTTACGCGACAGCGGATACCCGGTCACCGTGCTCAACGCCGAGGGCCGCGACGGTGAGGTGCGGGTCAACTTCCTGGTGCTCCCCCGGCGCAAGGTCAAAGAAGCGTTGGCGATCGTGTCCGCGGTCAATCCTGCGGCGTTCGTGACCGTTGAGGACATCCGCATCGCCGAGATCGAGCGGCACAAGGGCGCCGGCTCGGCGGTCCGCAAGTAAGGGGCTGCGCACGGGGGTCACTACGCTTCGACGTCCGCGCCCCAGGGGAACCCCCGATCTCGCCCGTCCACCCACACAAGCCCACCGGCAAGCGACTTGCCCTTCTGTCGCTCGGGGCGCTCGGGGTCGTCTACGGCGACATCGGCACCAGCCCGCTGTACGCGCTACGCGAATCGCTGCACCCCGACCACGGAGTCGAGGTCTCGTCCACGGCGGTGCTCGGCATCCTCTCGCTCATCCTGTGGTCGCTGGTGATCGTGATCACGATCAAGTACCTCACTTTCGTGATGCGCGCCGACCAGCAGGGGGAAGGCGGCATCCTGGTGCTCGCCTCGCTGGTCACTCCCAAGAATGGGGCAACTACCCGGCGCCGCACGCTTCTCATCCTGGTCGGCTTGTTCGGCACCGCCCTGCTCTACGGCGACGGGATGATCACCCCGGCAATCTCAGTGCTCTCGGCGGTGGAGGGCCTCGAGGTGAGCGCGCCGTCGTTGGAGCCCTACGTCCTGGAGATCACCGCCCTGATCTTGATCGGCCTGTTCCTCCTGCAGCGGCGGGGCACGGGATCGGTCGGGAGGATTTTCGGCCCGGTGATGATCGTGTGGTTCGCCACAATCGGCGCCCTCGGCATCCAACAGATCGCCATCCGTCCCGAGGTGCTGCGGGCGGTCAACCCGATGTATGCACTCTCCTTCTTCGCCGACCACGGGTTCAAGGGGTTCCTGGTTCTCGGTTCGGTGTTCCTGGTGGTCACCGGCGGCGAGGCCCTCTACGCCGACATGGGCCACTTCGGGCGGAGGCCGATCCGACTGGCGTGGTTCACGTTGGTGCTCCCCGGCCTGCTGCTCAACTATTTCGGACAAGGCGCCCTGGTGATCGGAGACCCGAAGGCGATCGACAGCCCCTTCTTCTTGATGGCGCCTGATGTGCTGCGCTGGCCGCTCATTCTCCTGGCGACGACCGCCACCGTGATCGCCTCCCAGGCGCTGATCTCGGGAGCCTTCTCCCTGGCGATGCAGTCGGTTCAGCTCGGCTATCTACCCCGGCTGAGGATCGAACACACGTCGGCGCACGAACGAGGCCAGGTGTACGTGCCCGCGGTCAACTGGGCCCTGATGGTCGCCTGCATCCTGCTGGTGTTCGGCTTTCGCTCATCCACCAACCTCGCTGCGGCCTACGGGGTGGCGGTGACCGCCACGATGGTGATCACCACCGTCCTCTTCTTCGTCGTTGCCCGCGACCACTGGAACTGGCCCCGCTGGCTGGTAGGACCGCTCACGCTGGTCTTCTTCACCGTGGACCTCGGGTTCCTCGGGGCCAACCTGTTCAAGATTCCCCAGGGGGGGTGGTTCCCCCTCGTCGCCGGCGCCGCGGTGTTTGCGGTGATGACCACCTGGAAGACCGGCAAGCGGATAGTCAACGAGCGAGTGCGGGGCGGCGACGTACCGCTCGAGGCGTTCATCCAGAGCATCGAGAAGAGCAAGCCGATGCGGGTGCCGGGCACCGCGGTGTACATGTACGGGCGTCCCTACACGGCCCCGCCGGCGCTGGTCACCAACCTCCGCTACAACCGAGTCGTCCACGAGCAGATCCTGCTGGTGGCGATCGTGGTCGAGGACACCCCCCGGGTCCATCCCCGGCGGGCTCTGAAGATCGAGCATCTCGATCAGGGCATCACTCAGGCCGTGCTCCACGTGGGCTACATGCAGCGGCCCGACGTCCCCAGGGCCCTGGAAGCCGACGCCGCCGAGTTGCGCTACCACCCCCTCGACTCCCACTACTTCCTCAGCCGGGAGACCATCATCGTCACCGACCGGCCGGGCATAGCCCCATGGCGGGAGCATCTCTACGCACTGATGGCGCGCAACGCCCGCAACGCTGCCGCCTACTTCGGGATCCCGCCGGAACGGGCGGTAGAGGTGGGAATCCAGGTCGAGCTGTAGACCCGACGAGGGGGCAGGCCCATGCCCACCCCCTCGGCCGATCACTCGTCTTGCTCAGGCGCCGAACAGCTGAGCCCAATGGTCGGCGAGGTCGCTGTCGAAGGTGAGTGTGTACCCGCAGGACCACAGGACCCCGTCGTTCGCCGAAGCCAGGTACCGCTGCCCAGGCTCGAGCGGCAGGCTCCCATCCATCGCCGCCGAGTTCGGCCCCCCGGTGAGGCCCTCGGCGTCGAGTGTGACCGAGTCGCCCTCACCGCCCTTGTACCAGTGGCGCACCGCGAATGTCACCCGCGTCCCGTCGATCGAGGCCACCGTCCCGTCGAACGCCTGCTGCTGCCCGGCGAGGATCGAATCGTCGTACTGGATGCACATCGCCATCCCGCCCCCGCCGATCGCCTCACCGCCGATGATCCTCGGGTCGGCCTTGTCGGCGAACAAGGCGTACCCGCCGATCGCCGCCGCAGCCACCGCGGTCACCGCCGCGGCGGTCACCGCGATCCTGAATCCGGTGCCCCGAGCGGGAGCCGGCGTCGGTCTTTCCGTCGTGTCCATGTCCGTTATCTCCTGGAATAGGGCCCGTTTGTGGGCTTCCGCAGCCTCTGCCTGCACCTCCAGGCGATCGAGCGGGTCGGCACGGCGCAGCGCTTCGACGGGATCACCACCGAATCGTTTGCGGTTCATTCCCGATCCACCTCTCCCGGCCCCGGTTGGGTGCCATACACCCTCTGAGGTGTCCGGGAACCCCTCGCCGATTTCACGCTCTCCGCCGATTCGTCGCCGGCCTTGCCGAGGTGGTGGGCGAGGCGGCGGCGGGCGCGATGCAGTCGGACCGCGACGTTCGCCGGGCTGACGCCGAGCACCGTGGCGATCTCGTCGTTGTCGAGGTCGTCCCACACCGAGAGCGTCAGGATCTCCCGATCCTCGGGGCGGAGGGCGTCGAGGGCGCGGTGGACGTGGTCGAAGTCGGGATCCGGGGCCGGCGCCGCCGCAGCGGTCATGCGCTCGTCGAGTCTGGCGCGCCGGTCGGCGCCCCGGTACTGGTTGGCGAGCACCCGACGGGCGACGCCGTACACCCAGGGGATGCGGCGTGGCTCATCGGGAATGTCGTCGAGGCGGCGCCACACCGCGGCGAAGGTCTCGGACACGGCGTCGTAGGCATCTTCCCGAGTGCGAGCGCGGCGGAGGGTGTAGGCCATGATCCGGGGATAGGCGACGTCGTAGAGCAGCCGAAACCGTTCGACCCGTTCCCCGTGGGACTCCGCAGCAGCGCCCATTGGGGAGTTCGACGCCACCCGGCCTCCAATGGTTCCCTCCGCACTGTGGGAGGATTGACGCCATGGGAGAGAAGGTTCTCGGATTCGTCGTGATCGTGGCGGCGGTAATCATCGGGTTCAGCATCGTCGGGTTCATCCTCAGGGCGCTGTGGTGGATGGCGGTGATCGCCGGTGGCATCGTCCTGGCGGCTCTGGTGCTCAACAGAGTGGGAAAGCGCTAGCACCGACGGGTTCCCCACTTTCCCGGACACGCCCGGCCTTCGCCAACTAGCGCTGGACTGGGCGGCTCAGGGAGCCGACTCAGTGGCACCGGGCCGTGCCGGGGTGGCACACTGGGATCTCCACCCGTGGAACGTGATCGACGAACGTGCCCGCTGCCCGGTGGTCATCGACTGGACCGCCACGACGGTCACCGACACCTGGTTCGACCTCGGCGCCTCGCTCATCCTCTGGGTGTCGAATCGCCTGCCCGAAGCACGGACCGACCATTTCGACGCATACCGGACCGAAGCGGGCGACCCGATCGAAGACCTGGACTTCTACGAGGCGATGGCAGCCATGCGGCGCCTATTCGGTGGCGTTGTCGCGTTGCTACGCGGGCCTCAGGCCTTGGGGATGCGATCCGAAGCCACTATGGGAGTCTGACATCCAGACACACCCACACCGATCGCCGCGTCGATCACCAGAGTCCACTACCAAGGACAACGGTTATCAGCACGATGAGCACACCTGAGACCACGATCACCGGCATCGCCTTCGGATTGCCCGACTTGTGGGCTCGCAGCCCCCTCGTCAGCGCGTAGAGAGATGGTCCCGCGAGCAGCATCCACGCAATCACGAACACGAGGCCGGTCTGCCACCACGAAATCCACGGGGAATCGCCGCACGTCTCGCGGCTGCTCTCCATGCACAGGCCGAATGCGGCGTAGATGCCGAAGCCGGCACCCATGGCCAGCGGGAACCCGAGGAGTGTCCAGGGAAGCGCCAGCCAGGCCGGTCGCGTCGACAGCCCGGTGATGGGTGGGGTGGTGGTGGTCATCGCCCGCTCTCCTTCTTGGGTCGGACCTGCCCGTGAGCCGCCACCGCCGGGTCCCACGCGGTCCCCAAGCACGTGATCATGCCCCCGGCTACCGGGGCCGGGTAGAGGATGAGGTCACTGGGGACACCGCTCCCGGTGCGCTTTCCTCAGGCGGCGACACCCCGGGGGAACGAACTGCGACGCCGGTCGCGTCAAGCGTTGGGTGGGACGAAGACGGGTCTTGGGCGAGATCGGCATCGAGAACACCCCGGAGGCGCTAGCCGAAGAAGGAGGCCAGGCCTGTGCCGCCGGAGATTGCGTATCCGGCGACAACCACGAGTGACACCGCGGGGAGTCGTTGAGCCAACGCCGCGCCGTCTCGATCGCTGTGGGGACCGGGGAGTATCACCAGATCGCCGTCTGTAGCAACGGAGCAGACCGCGTCGATGCGATCACCGGTTACTTCACGGAGGTGCTTGTGGTGGTGGACACCGAGCACCGCGCGAGAGACAGCGAGATCATCGCTGAGGATGACGAGGGGGACTCCCCCGCTCCTCAACCTTACTCCCAGCTCGACGGCATCTCTGAGTGGGAGCGCTGCCGACGTTTCGCCGTTCCCCGCGGCGACCACGATTCGCCGGATCGGCGCGGCGATGCGGCAGGCGAGTACCGGCGCGGGGCTCGTCCTGACGATCTCGTCGAGAATGCTGCCACTCAACAGGTCATCGATACGCGAGCTTCCCTTCCAGCCCACCACGACCACCGTCCCTGCCATTTCCGTGACCGTGTTGGTGATTCCCACCGGTGTTGATGCGTCGACCCGGAGCCGGGTCTCTATCTCCACTCCGAGCCGACCGGCGGATTCGGCCACCTCGCGCAGCATCGCCCCGGGACCCGATAGATCGGGGCCGGACGTCACATGGAGCGGGACGAGCAGACCGCCGTCGGCCTTGGCGAGCATGGCCCCGATTCCCACCAAACCTCGCGCCGAATCGGGGTTCGACACGGATACGACAACGACCCGGCCAAGCGCCCCTCGGCGACTCTCCGGTCGACCGATGCGGGGCGCCCACCGCCGCGCCGCCCACGAAGCGGCAACGATCGTCACCAAGATGACAACCACCACCGCATTGACGATCCGCTGCTCGAACAGCCCGGCGTCGAAAGCGACCGCGGTAGCGGCGAGCGTCGCGGCCGCATGTGCTCCCGACAGACCGAACATCACGCCGATCTCCGGCGTGGAGAAGCCGAACACCCGACCGGCCACCCAGGCGGCGATTGCCTTCCCGATCAGCGCCAGCGCGGTGAGCACACCGGCCAGGGCAAGGGTCTCGGGATCGATGAGCAGCTCGGGATCGACCAGCATGCCAACGGATATCAAGAACAACGGAATCAGGAAGGACGTCCCCACGAACTCCATACGGTCCATCAGCGGACCCTGACTGGGAACCTTCCGGTTCAAGGCAAGACCCGCGAAGAACGCTCCGACGATCGGCTCGATACCGAACGCTTCGGCAAAGGCCGCGGTCGACACAAACGCAAAGAGAACGAACACGAATCGTTGCGGACGGTCGATTCCGGGGCCCCTGAAGAAGAGTTCTGCGCCCGCGGGGAGCACCCACACCGTGAACGCCGCCAGCGCGGCCAGCCCCCCTCCCATGCGAAGCATCATCTCCAGTGGACTGCTCCCATCCCCTCCTCCGACCACGACTGCCAGAACCACGAGGGCCAGGGTGTCGGTGACGACGGTGGCACCAACAGTCGTCGCCACCGCGCGATTCGCCGTCAGACCCAGTGCCCGGACGATCGGGTAGGCGACGAGGGTCTGCGAAGCGAACAGCAGACCAAGCACAATCGCACTCCTCCCCCGAACCTCGAAGCCGTACCCGGCACCCACACCGAGCACAAACGGGATCCCGAAGGTCAAGGCTCCGAATACCAGGGCGGCACCCCGACGCCTACTCAACTCGGTCAGATCGAGTTCGAGCCCGGCCACGAACATGAGATAGAGGAGTCCGAGGCTGCCCAGTTCCTCCACCGTCCCGGCGCGGTTCACCAAATGGAGGGCCTCGGGACCCACCAACAGGCCCCCCAGCATCAACCCGACAACGCCGGGCAGGTGAAGGCGCTCCGCCAGGATCGGCATCACCAGCATCAGGCCGACGAGTACCAGGAACAGCCAGGCAGGACTCGTCAACGGAAGTGTGGGAAGGTCCACGGAACCAGGTTCCTTTCTGAAGGACACCACACTGCCACGCCCAACGAAGTTGTGGACGCCCGGGCCCGAGAGGACCATTCAGGTCCCCGGCCCGGATCAACATCCTTCACCCGCCCCATTGCCCTCGCTGATCGACGGATCGGGACGTTTCGCACCAAGAGACGGACCACCCCGCCCTCGCGGGGTCGGCGGGTAACTCCGAAACCCCTGGTCACAGGCTGACAAGTGCCGCGTGCTCCCGAACGGGGCGCGCCCTTCGGACCTGGCGGGCCAAACCGACAGCCTCACGGAGCCAACGGAGCACGCCGGGCGGGCCGACGGTCCTGCTCGATGCAGCCTCTCTCGACCAGCCACCCTCCTCCAACCACGCCCTTGAAAGAAGTTCCCTGTATTCCGCTGCACAGCAACGCATGCGCTTCTAGCGTCCCATCAGCTGCTCGACGAGTGGCCCGTGCCATCCGGATCAGACTGGGACACGTTTCACACTCGGAACGAACCGGGAGGGGAGCCAATGCGGACGCGGGCACAGCTGATAGCGGTCGTCATGGTGGTGTCGGTGATCGTCGCCGCATGCGGCGACGACAGCGGAGGGTCGACGACGATCCCGGCGAGCACTACCACCACCGCTCCCGCGACCACGACCGCGACCACGACCACCGCCGTGCCGGCGACCACGACTACGACGGCCCCGGCGGCGACCGGTGAGTTGGGGGTTGCTCTGGTCTCCAAGAGCGACCCGGATGGTGGACTGTTGATTCAACCCACTGCGGCGGCGGGTCCTACGCCGCTGGCGACGGTACCTCCCAACGGCGTCGGGTTGTTCCCCACGGGGCAGAGCGCCACCGACGGCAACGGGGCTATCTGGTACGAGGTCGACTACCCCGCCGCCGGGGTCACCGGAGGCTGGGTCTATGCCGGGTTCGTGGTGCCGGTGCCGGCGTTCACCGACGTGCCCTGTTCCGCCGATCCCAATGACTACGGCGTCGATGCGGGTTCGATCACCCCGGCGACACCGCCTCCCCCGGTGCCCGGAGGAACCGCGGCAACGTCGGTGTACGCCCTCCATCACATGTCGGACCAGAACTGTGAGCGCACCGTGGTGACCTTCGGAGCCGACGCCGGCGGGGGCACCCCGGTCCTCGCCGACACCCTGCCACCCCTGGGCGGCGCCACCACGCCTCTGCCCGGACCGTTCCCCGGATTCCTCTCGCTGGACTTCACGCCGGACGTGCCGTCGGCGCTGCCCACCGCCCTCGAGCTATGGGCATGGCACGACTCGGGGAATGAGGTGGTGAACGCCTTCGTGACCCGCCACACCGCCGGTTCCCCCACGATCAGCCTCGACATGCAGTTCGCCAACAACCGCGCAGTTCACGTCTACTGGCTGACCGCTCCTCTGCAATTGGTGATCGACACCGTGGACGCGCCCACCGGCACCGGCCTCGATCTGCAGGCCATCGTCACCGACCTCGCCGCCGTGGACCATCCGATCAACTGGGACCTCAACGGACCCCTCCCCGTCCCGCCGATCACGGTCGCCGGGTGGGCTCGGCCGTTCGAGGCGACACTGCAGGTGCGGCTCCGCCAGGCCCCGGCCCCCGGTGACCTGCCGGAATCCGGTGCCCTGGTGGCCGCCGACTGGTCGGGAACCCTCGGCGGTGCCCCCTATTCGTACTCGGCACAGTCGAGCGTGATCTTCGACACCACCGACTACACCGAGGTGTGGGGTTGGTTCGAGTTCACCATCGATCAGTTGGCCGCGGGCGACTACGAGTTATTCGTCGGCGACGTCAGCGCCGAAGACGGCACCGATGTCGGCCTGTGGCTTCCGTTCACGGTCGGACCGTGAGGCCCGGTCTCACGGGATGTATTGCTCGATCCTGACGACCCAAGCGTCGTCGCCCGGATGCACACTGTCTTGGCACCGGAGTGCATCTCGGGCCAGGAAGACCTATCCAACCAAGATAGAACTTCCCGAGCCCCCGAGCCGACTCAACCACATTCACCCACGCCATTACCCTCCCCGATTGACGGTTTGGAACGTTTCGCGCCAGGAAACGCGCCCACCCCGCCCTCGTAGCTCAGGGGATAGAGCAACGGTTTCCTAAACCGTGTGTCGGAGGTTCGAGTCCTCCCGAGGGCGCCGTGTGATGTCGCGAGACATCGTGCACGGATGTTTCGCGACATCCTTCCACATCAGGGTGTGTCCTGTGGCTGGTAGTCGCGGGACGGATCGAGGGTGAGGTCCCTGAGCAGTTCGCCATCCTCGGTGAGGACTCGCACTTCGAGGTCGGCTACCAGGAGCAGGACCCGGGTGCCCCGGTGACGTCGCCCCAGCCCGATGTGGTGGAGCTGGCTGTTGTAGCGGAGGGTGACTCGGCCCACCTTGTCGACCCGATCTCGGCGCACCCGATAGTGGCTGGTCGCCGCCAAGCCCACATCTCCTGGGGTGGCCCGGGGCCTGGCGTCGAAGGCCTCCTGAGGAGTGCGTCGGCCCACGGCCCGGTGGGGGCGGACGGTGTTGTAGTAGTCGGCGAAGGTGTCCAGCTTGTCCTGCAGCTCCCGCAGGCTCGTGGAAGGTTCCTGACGGCGTAGCCACTTCTTGAGGGTCTGGTGGAACCGTTCCACCTTGCCGCAGGTCTGGGGGTGGTAGGGGGCGGAGTGACGCATCCGGATCCCCAGGCGATCCAGCTCGATCTCGATGGCGCATCGGCCCCCGCCCCGAGCCGCGGCGGTGAACACCGCCCCGTTGTCGGTGAGCACCGTTGCCGGCAGCCCCCAGGCGGCAAAGCCACGGTGGAAGCTGGTGACCACGTCGGCGGCCTTGGTGGTCGTATAGGCGTCGGAGGCGATCAGCAGCCGGGAGTGGTCGTCGACGACGTTGAGGATCTCGACCTCGGTGCCGTCTCCCAGACCCCAGTGCGTGATGTCGGCCTGCCACCGTTCGTTGGGCTGGTCGGCCTCGAAACGCATATAGGAGCTCTTGGGCCGTTTCTGCGGCTGGGGGGTGACAAAGCCCCACCGAACGAGGATCCGCCAGATCGTCGAGGGCGACGGAGTCGTCCCGTGGCGGCGCTGGAGGTGGAAGGCGATGGTGTGGGCCCCCGCATCCAGACCCTCCTCGGCAAGCAGCTTGCGCAACTCGATGATCTCAGCCTCGAGACCCACCGAAGTCTGCTGGGGGCTGCGCCTGGGGCGACGGGACCGGGGCGCCAAACCCACCTCTCCCTCAGCCTCGAACCGCCGGACCAGCTCATGCACCCACCGCCGCGACACCCCGTACTCCCGAGCCACCTCACTCTTCGACCGACCCTCCACCACCACCGCCGTCACCACCAGCCGCCCCAACGACACGTGCCACCTCCCAGCTCAGGTGTGCACTATGTCGCGCGACAGGCGTGAACTATGTCCCGAAACCCGACACTCCCGAGGGCGCTGTGTGAACCCCCTGGTCAGGGGCATGTCTCCCATGCTGCTGATCGCCGCATCCCGAAGCCTTGCCCTCCGCCGGGTCCCAAAGCACCCTCAGGACACCGCCGATGCCGCCCAACGGAGCCTGTCGGCGACGGTTCTCGGTGAGACCTTCCTCATCTCTTCCGGCGTCGTCGTCGCCGGGTTGCTCCTCGCGCTGCTCCTCCGCCGCGGCCAGCCCTCGAGACGGGTGGGGTGAGAGTCGGTTGCCGGTTGCCAGTCGCCAGTCGCCAGTTCTTGCTGGAACCTGGAAGCTCGCTGTCTCCTGCGGAGGCACCCGTACGGCCGGGTAGGCTGCAGAATCGATGCGCAGGCTGGGCAGTGTGAAGTGGTCAGGCTGATCCCCCGCGAGGAGAAGTACTTCGAGCTCCTCGCCGACCTGGTGGGTCAGGTGCATGCCGGCGCCGTCGTCTTCTCTCAACTCCTCGCCGACTACGAGCGCCGTGCCGACTACGCCGAGCGGATCAAGGGAATCGAGGAGCACTGTGACCTCTTGGTGGCCGACCTCATCGCCAAGCTAAACGTGAGCTTCATCACTCCGCTCGACCGCGACGACATCTACGCGTTGACCACACGGTGTGACGACATCATCGACGAGGTCAACGGTCTGGCCCGCCGGCTTGAGATTTCGAACGCGGTGCGGCTGCGGCCCGATGTGCCCGAGATCGCCGGCCTTCTCGTCGAGTCGTTGGCCGAGGTGGAGGCCGCCTTCGGCGAACTGAAGGCGCGCAAGGTGGTGACCGAACACAGCCGCCGCGTGCGCAGCCTGGAAAAGCGAGCCGATGTGCTCTACGCCAAGGCACTCCATCGCCTCTTCACCGAGGAGCCCAACGCCATCGAGGTGGTCAAGTGGGTTGCCATCTACGAGCACCTCGAGGACTCGATAGACCGCTGCAAACACCTGGCGGAGCTCCTCGAGGGCGTGGTCGTGAAGCACACGTGATCGGCGCCTCCCCTGAGGGGCATCTGCGTCCGTTCGTGGCGGCGGTGTCGGCGGTCACGGATGAAGAGGCGCGGCCGAGACGATGACGGTGGGCCTGGCGATCGTGCTGGTGCTGGTACTGGCCGCCGAGTTCACCAACGGATTGACCGACGCCGCCAACGCGATCGCCACCGTCGTCGGAACCAGGGTGCTGACCCCTGCCAAGGCGGTGGTGATGGCGGCCGTGCTCAACATGGCAGGCGTCCTGATCACAGGTGCCGCCGTGGCCACGACGGTCGGGACCGGCATCGTTCGTCCCGAGGTCATCTCCCTGGAGACGGTGGCGGCGGCCATGCTGACCGTGATCGTGTGGACCATGGCGGCATGGCTATTCGGAATCCCGACGAGCGAAACCCACGAACTCCTCGCCGGGCTGGCCGGGGCGGGACTGGCCACCGCGGGTACCTCGGTGCTGCTGTGGGACGGCTGGCGCAGGGTCCTGATCGGGTTGGGGGTGTCGACGTTCGTCGGTTTCGGCCTCGCCTTCCTCCTCATGGTCGGCATCTATTGGGGGTTCCGCTCCGTTCGGCGGTCGAGGTCGCGGGCGGCGTTCGGCCGCCTCCAGGTCGTGTCCGCCGCCTTCATGGCATTCAGCCACGGCAGCAACGATGGGCAGAAGTTCATGGGGGTGTTCACCCTCGCCCTGCTGCTCGGCGGCGCGGTGTCGACGTTCCAGGTGCCGCTGTGGGTGATGCTGCTGTGCGGCACGGTGATGGCACTGGGGACGGCTCTCGGCGGCTGGCGCATCATCAGGACGATGGGGCACCGGATCACCCGGCTCGAGCCGGAGCACGGCTTCGCCGCCGAGACGGCCGCCAGCATGGCAATCCTCGTGTCATCGCATTTCGGCATCCCGTTGAGCACTACGCACACGATCGGCACCGCCATCATGGGCGTCGGGGCGACTCGAGGATCTTCGGCCGTCAACTGGAGCGTCAGCCGCCAGATCGTTCTCACGTGGGTGCTCACCTTCCCCGCCTGCCTGATGCTCGGCTTCCTGTTCGCCCTCCTCTTCAAGGTGTTCTAGGCATCACCCCCCGCCCTCCGACCCGCCGCCGCGCCCGGCGCGGGTGGCGAAATCCAAGGCCCGCCGGTCATGCAGAGCATGACAGAGACGGGCCGGGTCAGCCCCACCCCCGCAGCGCCTCGATCAAGGGCCCGACATCGTCGGCCTCGGTGTGCAAGTGGGCGGAGACCCGGAGAAACACGTCGGGAGACCCGCGGCGCGCCGAGGCGCCCACGGTGATCCCTTGCTCCAGGAGCCGAAGGATCAACCCGGTGGCGGCCTCGGCCGGGGAGCCGGACAACCAGGGTGCCGGTGCGACGAACGCCGCCATCGAGCCCACCATCGACTCGGGACCGGTGGGCACCAGACCGAGGGCATCGATGAGGCGGCGGCGCATCTCTAGGGCCACCGCCCGATTGCGCTCCCGTACCGCCGGCCACCCGCCCTCCATCATCCCGCCGACGGCATCGATCGCCGCCGACACCGACAGTTGGGGAGTGGGATCGGCGGTGCCGGTCCAGTCGAACATCGCCCGGAACTGCTCTCCCTCCTCGCGGCCGGCGCCGTGGCTGATCACCAGCGGCCGCACCCGGTCACGCCAGGCCGGCGTCACCCAGAGGAAACCGGCGCCCTTGGGGGCGCACACCCACTTGTGCCAGTTCCCGGCGTAAACGGCGGCGCCGATCGCGGCCACGTCGAGGTCGATCATTCCCGGGGCGTGGGCGCCGTCGACGATCGTCGCCACTCCGCGATCGGCGAGGGCGGCGGCGATTTCGGCGATGGGAAGTACCAACGCGGTGGCGCTGGTGACGTGGTCGAGAATCGCCAACCGGGTGGACGGCGTGACCGAGGAGAGAATCGCTTCGACCACCTGCCCTGGATCAACGACGGTCGACGGGATGGGAACGATCGCCACCGAGGCCCCGCGACGACGGGCGACGAACTCGGCGGCGAGAATGCACGCTTCGTACTCGTGATCGGTGACCAGGATCTCGTCACCGGGATCGAGATCCGCGCTGCGCAGCGCCGTGTTGACTCCGGTGGTGGCGTTGGCAACGAAGGCGAATCCATCCGGGTCGGCGCCGACGAACCCGGCGGCCCGGACAATCGCCGCGGCGAGCAAAGGGCGGTATTCGACGGCGACAAACCGCACCGGATTCGCTTCCATCAGCGACCTCAGTTGCGTCTGGTACTCCAACACCTGGCGGGGGGTGGCTCCGAAGGACCCGTGGTTGAGGAACGTGGTGGCGGGATCGAGGTCCCACCGATCCCGGTTCAGCGCCGCCACGGGCCCTCGTTCCAGGACCGCTGCGGGCGCTGCCGGGTGACACCGACGGCGATCACCGCGACAACCGCGGCGATGCCGAGCAGCCAGACCAAGGCCGTCGCCGGGCCGGGGCGTTCCGGAGAACCGTCGGCACCGGCGACGATCGGCGTGCAGGCATCCGACCCGGGGTCCGGTGCCTCGAACCCTTCGGGACACGGCTGTTGTGACACCGCGGCGCCGGCGGCTACGAAGTAGCCCGGGTCGGCGGGGGCACACCCGGTGGCCCCCGCTGCAGGCTGGTACGACCCGGGACTGCAGGCGATCTCCCCGGTGGCACCGGGACCGACCGTGAAGTGCCCGGGAGAGGCCGTCACGCATCCGGTGGCTCCGGCCAGGGACTGGAAGGTCCCCACCGGGCATTCGGCCTGCGCAATGGCGCCGGGCGCGCCGACGTAATGCCCCGCGGTGGCGACCAGGCACCCTGGGGCCGCGCTGTCCGGCTGAAAGCGACCGGGTCCACAGGGGGTCTGCAGGCGCGCCGCCTCATCGGGAGCGAAGTGACCTGAATCGGCGGGCACACACCCGTCCGCTCCCGATGCCGGCTGGTACCACCCCGGAGAGCACGCCGCCTGCGCCACCGATCCCTCCCCGGCGGCGAAGTGCCCCGGATCGGCGCGAAGACAGGCCGCCCCTCCCCTATCGGGCTGGAAGGTGCCCGGAGGGCACGCAGTCTGGGAGGTTGCCCTCGCCACCGCGACGAAGTGACCCGCCGCGGCAAACCGGCAATAGGTTGCGGCGGCGGTCGATGAGAAGTTGCCCGCAGTGCAGGGGTGCTGGGCGATCTCGGCGATGCCGTCCACGTAGTGACCGGGATCGGCATCGAGGCAACCCGACTGGCCCGGATCCGGCTGGTAACTGCCGGGAGCGCACGCCTCCTGCTCGAAGGCCGCCTGCGTAGCGACGAAGTGTCCCGATTCGGCGGGGAGACACGCCACGCCACCGGCTTCGGGTTGATAGGCACCAGGGGGGCACGCCATCTGCTCGGCGGCCCCTTCGCCGGCCACGAAGTGGCCCGGGTCGGCGGGGAGGCACTCATCCCGACCGGCATCCGGTTGGAAGGTTCCCTCGGGGCACGGAGTGCAGGCCCCGGCGTCGTAGAACTCACCGGGGGTGCAGTCGGTCGGATCGGCGGCGACGGCGGGAACCGACCACTTCACTCCGAGTCCGACAGCAGCTGCGGCGATGGCGACCAGCAGGAATAGCCGCGACCGGTACCCGCTCATCCCGATTCGCCCTCGTTTCGACCGTCGGGCGGCCGCGTCGCCAGGTGCAGCAGCATCGTGGCCGGTTTGGTGGTCAGCTTGACCAGGTCGACCAGGCCCTTCCCGACCGCGCCCGGCACCCGACTGAGCCGGGGCCCGCCGATGAATCCGCGCCGCGAGAAGTACGACCACAACCCGACCCCGACGACCACCATCACGCCGATCAACCCGGCGTAACCCCAGCGCCACGCCAGTTCGGGCATGTGCGAGAAGTTCATCCCGTAGATGCCGGCGAGCAGCGAGAGCGGGAGCACGATGGCAGCGAAGACCGTGAGGACCTTCATCACCTCGTTGGCCCGTTCGGCGACAGTTCCCCGGTACGTGTCGAGCACATTGCCGAGCAGGAGGCGGGCACCATCGAGGATCTCGGCGAGCCGGGAGAAGTCGTCGAACACATGACCGAGCCGGCGTGCCCCGCGTCGGGTGATGCCAACCAACTCCCCCCTGGCCACCTCGCGGAAGACCTCGCGCTCGGCGACCACGATCTGACGCAGGGTCTGCACGTCTCTGCGCAGCCCGAGCACGTCGGCGGGCACGGTGGGGTCGGCCACGATTGCCCGGTCTTCGAGGTCGCCGATCCGGAGGTCCAGGCCGTCGACGATCGGTTTGAAGCGGCCCGCCTCGGCCTCGGCCACCCGTCCCCAAAGGATGTCGGGCGAACCCTCGGTCATCGACCCGGAAGCGACGATGTGCTCCCGGCCCCATCTGAACCCGGGGAGGTCTTCCTGGTGGAAGGTCACCACGTAGTCGACGCCGAGGAAGACGTCGTACTCGGTGGTCTCCAGGCGCTCGGCCGGAGCGGTGGAGATGCCGTGCCCGACGATGAAGGTGTAGTCGGCGTGGTCGTCGACCTTGGGATACTCGCTCCAGTCGAGAACGTCCTGCACCGCCAGGGGATCGAAGCCGAAGACCCCGGCGACCTCGTGGACCTCCCCGGGGATGAACTCGGTGACATCCAGCCAGATCCATCCGCCGGCGGTGCGGGCTGCGCCAAGTCGGGAGACGTCCACCTCCACGGCCTCGGCGGCACCGGGGGTGACGTGGAACAGGCGTTGCATCGGCGGATTATCAGCCTGCACCCGCTCAGGAGAGGGTCTTTCCGATTCGGGACGACGCTACCGCATGCCCGGCAACCCGTCACCGGCCCCCGTCCGGCATGCCATCATGCGTGAACCATGAGTGGTCGCGACCCCTGGGAGAACCAGCCGGCACCCCGCCAACCGGCGCCGTCGTCTCCCCCGGGTCTGTTCTCCGGCCCCAACCTGCCCTTCACGCTGGCGATCGTCGCCTCGCTCGCAGTGCTGATCGGCTTCCTGGTGCTGGTCCAGCCGTTCTCCGGGTCCGACAGCGAAGTCGCCGACGGCTCGACGACGACCAGTGCCGGTGCCACCACCGCCGTCGGCGACTCCACGTCCACCAGCGACGCCACCGGATCCACCGCTGCCACCGACACCACCGGGGCGACCATTCCCACCGATCTGGGACCGCTGCAGGGCATCCAGCTGGAGACCCTCGCCACCGGGATCCCCTTCCCGGTGGGGGCGTTCAGCCTGCCCGGTGACGACCGGATCTTCGTGACCGAGCGGGGCGGGGCGATCGGCGTCGTGATACCCGGTCAGGGGCTGCTGAGCACACCATTCCTCGACCTCACCGACAGGGTGGGCTCGGGCGGCGTCGAGAACGGTCTGCTGGGGATGGCGTTCCACCCCGGCTACGCCACCAACGGCCGGTTGTTCGTCTACTACACGGACGACCCCGGGTTGAACTCTCGCATCGTCGAATTCCACGCCGACGGGTCCGATGCGGTGACGGTCGACCCTTCCACCGAGAAGCTGATTCTCGAGGTGGAGCAGCCCGGAATTCGCCATCGTGCCGGGATGCTGCAATTCGGTCCCGACGGGTACCTCTACATCGCTCTGGGCGACGGCGGCCTCGGCAACCGCAATGCCCAGGATCTCACCGTGCTCCAGGGCAGCATCTTGCGGATCGATGTCGATCGAGGCGACCCGTACACGGTTCCCGCGGACAACCCGTTCGCCTCCGGGGGTGGCCTCGGCGAGATCTACGAATACGGGTTCCGCAACCCGTGGCGGTTCTACATCGACGCCCCCGAGAACCTGCTCTACATCGGTGACGTCGGGCAGCAGGACATCGAAGAGATCGATGTCGTGCCCCTCGCCGACAAGGGACTCAACTTTGGATGGCCCGACTACGAGGGCACCAACTGCTACACGCCGGAGGGCGCGTGCGACGAGACGGGCCTCACGATGCCGACACTCGAATACGGCCACGACGACGGATGCGCGGTCACCGGCGGCGTGGTTTACCGGGGGGCGGCGATGCCCGAGCTGGTCGGCCACTACTTCTACGCCGATTGGTGCAACGGGTGGATCCGCTCCTTCCGCTACGACAACGGACAGGTCACCGAGGAGCAGGACTGGTCGGCCGACATCGCCGGCGTCGGTCAGATCCAGATCGCCGCGCTGGGCACCGACTCGACCGGTGAACTGCTGGTCGTCGATTCCAACGGTCAACTGTTCCGGGTGGTGCCGGTCAGGTAGAGGTCGTGATTCGTAGTTCGTGATTCGCAGCACGCCACACGCGATACGCAATGCGACGGTCTTGCGGGTAGCCGGCAGCGGGTGCGAGCAGCCGGTAGCGCTCGGCGGGCAGCGGCAGCGATTCCTACAACGGCAGCCCCAGGTTCCTCGCAATCACCAGCCGCAGGATCTCGCTCGTCCCTTCGCCGATCTCCAGCACCTTGGCGTCCCGATAGAAACGGGACACCGGCGTCTCATCGATGAACCCGGAACCCCCGAAGACCTGGGTCGCGATCCTGGTGGCATCGACCGCGGCCTCCGAGGCGAAGAGCTTGGCGGTTGCCGCCGCGGCGCGGAAGTCCTGACCCGAGTCCCGCAGCCACGCCGCTCGATAGGTGAGCAGCCGCGCCGCCTCGAGGGCCACCTGCACGTCGGCGATCGGAAACGCCACCCCCTGGTTGGACCCGATCGGCCTGCCGAAGGCGGACCGCTCCCGGGCGTACTGCACACTGTGGGAGAGACAGGCGGCGGCAAGACCGACCGAAAGCGCGGCAACCGCAATCCGTCCCTCGTCGAGGGTGGAGAGAAACTGGCGCAGCCCGTGCCCCTCCTCCCCGAGCAGATACCCGGCGGGTATCCGGCAGTCGTCGAGCAGGATCCCGTGGGTATCCGACGCCCTCCAACCCATCTTGCGATATGCCGGCTCCACCACCAGCCCGGGTGTACCGGAAGGAACGATGAGCACCGACACCCCATCACCGGTCCGGGCGGTGACCATCACCAGAGAGGTGATCTCCGTCCCCGAATTGGTGATGAAGGCCTTGGCGCCGTTGATCACCCACTCGTCGCCATCGCGCTCGGCCCTGGTGCGGGTGTCGCCGGCATCGGAACCCCCGTCCGGCTCGGTCAAACCGAACGCCGCCAGGCTGCGGCCCTGCACCAGATCGGGAAGCCAGCGCGCCTTCTGCTCCTCGGTCCCGAACCGGTGCAGCGGATTCGCTCCGAGACCGACCGCCGCCTCCAGGGTGATCGCCATCGACGAGTCGACCCCGGCGATTTCCTCGATGGCAATGCACAGGGTCGCCAGATCGGCTCCAGCCCCCCCGTACTCCTCGGGGAAGATCAGGCCGAAGAGACCCAGCTCCCCCATCTTGTGAACCGTCTCCACCGGGAAGGAGTGGGTGCGATCCCACTCCTCGGCGTGGGGAGCGATCTCGGCTGCGGCGAACTCACGGACTACCAGTCGGAACGCCTCTTGTTCGGGTGATGCGGCGAAATCCAATGGGAACCTCTCGAACGCTGCTCGGAGGCTATCGCCCCCGAACACCCCCGTGGTCGGCGGCTGCCTCAGCCACTCGCCGGCGGAAAGAGCGGGCCTGCCAGCCGGGTGAGCGCTCCGGTGACCCCGGGAGCTCGATGAACGGCCTGCCCGGTGACCAGGTCCATGAGCACGAACCGGCTGGTCGCCCGGGAGGCCGCGGGAAGCGTCTCCGCCAGCTCGAGGGAGAAGCCCGCCCAGGGCGCGCCCTCGACGGTGACTCCGGGGGGAATGGGAGGTGCGGCTCGCAAAGGGGAACCGGAAAGGCACCGGACCAGGGGCACGCCCCTTTGGTCGACGAGCACCGCGGTGCCCCGCTCCAGGATCGCCGAGCGGGCCAGGATCCGACTCCCGTCGAGGAAGTGGTCGGTGACGACGGTGTCCCGCAGCAAGATCACCGCAGTCAGCCCGTCGAGGTAGTCCCCGATCGCCGTGGGATCCACGCCGAGGATCACCACCCAGGCTTCGGCGACTCGCGGGTCTGCCTCGAGCTGGGCGGCCAAGGCTCCCACGTCGCAGACCTCGCCGGAGGGCGTCGCCCCGTACACGCCGGCCGTAGTTCCCACCCGCGCCTCCGAGCCCGCCTGTGCCGTCTCCGGTGCTCCGCACGGCCCGTAGGAGCTCCACCAGTACCCGCTGGCGGGTATCCCCGATTCCAGCTGCAGCCCTTGTGCCTGGGCGAGCCGCCGCGGGACCGGCAGCCGAACGCAGACGGCGGAACCGTCGAGAGCGGCAAGCGTAAACCGACCGTCGTCGTCGCGACCGTCGCCGTTGGAGTCGATGAGATCCTCGAGCGCCGCGGACAGTGCGAGGGTCTCGCCGGCCACGTCGGCCACTGCCGCGATCGTCAGGGGGCTCCCGCCGCGTTCCAACTGCACGAGCCGGTGGCCGAAGGGTCCGGCGGCGAGCAGATCTGCCGCCGAGTTCCGGTGATGGGGCGAGACGACCGTCGCCTCGTTGAGCGGTGGGAGCGGGAGCAGCAGCGGGTCGAGTGCAAGGTCTACCGCCACCGGATCGAAGAACGGGCCCGGGCCCGGTTCGGCGACGCCCTCGAGCACCACGGCTCCCGAGCTGCGCACCAACCCGTACTCACCGCCATCGTCGGGAGCCGCGCCCGACTGCAGAGTGAGCACGACGCCACCCGCCGCCGCCGCGGCGAGAACGACCGCGGTCACCCCGGTGAGGAACCGCAGGAGCGAATTCGACCCCATGACTCTCCGGCACCCTCGGTCACCGACCCCAACACCCATAGTAGTGCAGGGCCACCGGCCGGGTGGGGCCAGGCGATGGCTACCGTGCCCCGGTGACCCGGCTTCGCGCCCTCATCGGCATCGTCGCCATCTCCTTCTCGGCGATCTTCGTCCGGCTCGCCGACGTGTCGCCGACGACCGCGGCCTTCTTTCGAGCCTTCTACGCCCTCCCGATACTGATGATCGTTCGCCTCGTGGTGCGCGACCGGCGTCCCACCGGCGCTCGACTGTTGTCGTTTGCCGCCGGTGCGCTGCTCGCCGTCGACCTGACCCTGTGGCATGCGTCGATCCATCTGATCGGCGCCGGGCTGGCCACGGTCGTGGCCAACGTCCAGGTCATCTGGGTCGGACTGGTGGCCTGGATCATCTACCGGGAGCACCCGACGAGGACGGCGTTGGTCGTCGTGCCGGTCGTCCTGGTGGGGATCACCCTCATCGGGGGCCTGGGCCGCGACGACGCCTTCGGGAGCCGCCCTCTGGCGGGGGCGGTGATCGCGGGAATCGCCGGGGTCACCTACGCGGCATTCCTGCTCATGTTCCGGGCGTCGAATCGGATGCTGGCGCCGACGGTAGGTCCGCTGCTCGATACCACGATCGGCACCGTGCTCGGCGTACTCGTGATCGCGCCGCTCGACTCGGGCTTCTCCCTCGCCTTCTCCTGGCCGGCCCACGGGTGGCTGATCGCCCTCGCTCTCGTGGGGCAGACCTTCGGCTGGCTGTTGATCGCCACCGCGCTGCCTCGCCTCGCCGCGCTCGAAACCTCGGTGATGCTTCTCGTGCAGCCGGCGGCGACGATCATGTGGGCGGGATTGATCTTCGGCGACCGGCTCTCCGTGGTGCAGTGGACCGGGGTCGTGGTCGTGCTCGCCGGGGTACTCGTCGCCGGCACCAGGGGTACGGTGCGCGCCCCGATCAAACCGGTGCCGGCAGCCACGCCCCGGGATCACTGAAGAACCGCGAACGGGGCACCGCGTCGGCGGCTCCGAGGGTTCGGGCCCTCACCAGGGCGAACTCGTCGACGTGCGGTCCGTAGGCCACCACCCGGCCACAGGTCGCGGCGAGGGTGCGCACCGCCTCGTCGGCGTCGGGATGCTCGAGATCGACGATCGCCACGGTATGGCGCCTGTCCCCCGGTGGGGGCTTGGTCACCACCGTGAGCTCGTATCCGGCACGTGCCGCCGCCTCCCCAACGCGGGACGCATCCAGGAGGTTGCGAGTGAGGTGGATGGCCGAGAGGCCGCGGGGCGCGTTCGCCGCGGCCTTGGCAGCCCCCCAGAGGAGGTGGGCGCTCCAGGCCGCCTCGCCGAGTGCCTGTGAGGACGCCGGGGCGAGGTGGTAACGATCACCGGGCAACGCCGCCGCCGCCACCGGATCCCGGGCGGGCTCGGGCACACCGGCGGTGGCCACCGCCTCGGTGGGGAACCGCATCGCCTCCTGAAACACCTCGAGCGGACCCCGGCGTTGGGCGGCAAAGGGAAGGCTCAGCAGCTCCTCAAGAGAGGCCCGCAGCCAGCGCTCGCCGGCCGCCACCACCCCTTCCGGGGCCTCCAAACCCGCCTCGGCGAACCGGCTCTCCAGGTAGGGCCGGTAGGCGGCGGTGAAGGCGGCGACGACTCCGGCGGCCTCGGGTTCCATCGTCGGAGGGTAGGCAGCAACGGCGGTGTGCGGTCGGCGGCAGCAGACGACTCGGCGTCGGTAACGGAGGCGGTAGAGTCCCCGGCGACGCAAATCCGGGAGAAGAAAGCAATGCGCCGCCTCATCGTCGTAGCAGCCATCGTGGCCCTGGTGGCCACGGCCTGCAAAGTCGAGACCAACTACGGAGCCGTGATCAACAAGGACGGTACCGGCACGATCATCGCCGAGATCGGGATGGACGAAGAAGCCCAGGGATTCTTCCTCCAGGAAGGCACCGATCCCTTCGAAGGCCAGGCCCTGTCAGAGATTCCCGGCGCGGTGACGCGTCAGGAGACCCGCGGGGATCTGACGTTCTACATCGTCGAGGCCGCCGTCGACGACGTGTCCCAGATCGAAGACATGATGCTCAACGACAGCGAGTCGCTGTTCAAGACCTTCTCGGTGACCGTGACCGACACCAAGGTGACAGTGGCGGCCACTGCCGATGCCACCGACACCCTCGGCTCCCAGGCTGAGGGCTTCGATCCCTCGGTGTTCCAGGATTCCATCTCGGCCAATGTCAAGCTGACGCTGCCCGGGCGCATCCTGACGCACAACGCCGATCGGGTCGAGGGCAACACGCTGATCTGGTCGGTCCCGGTTCTCGGAGGATCCCTCGACCTCCAGGCCGAGTCCGATCCCAGCGGCACGCCCGGCGGTGGTGACAGCGGGTTCCCGGTGTGGATCCTCGCCGTGGTCGCCGCGGTCGTGGTGGCGATCGTCGTCTATGTGGTGATGCAGCGCCGCAAGGTGGCCCCCGCCGCCGCAGCACCCGCCGCGATGGACGACATGCCGCCGCCCCCGGCTGTCGAGTAGTGCGTCTCGTCGTCATCGATCTGATCCCGGCCCTCCTCTCATGGGAGGGCCGGGATCGTTCGGCTGAACCGACGATGCCGCCCGACGCCGCCCACTCCCTGGAACACCTCTACAGCAGGTTCCGCATCGCCGGAATCGCCGATGCCGACGAGTCGAGTTCGGTGCTGCGAACCCATCTGGAGCGGGACGACCTCGCCGGACTCTTCGAGAGCATCGCCACCACCGCCGAGTTCGGTCCGGTCGTCTCGCCGCGGGTGATCCGGCGGGTGGTCGCCGCCCTCGGAGGACCCGACAACCGCACCGCGCTGGTCACCGGACGGGAGCACCTCGTGAAGACCTTCCGGGCGGCGCGGATTCCGGTGGTCCTCACCACCCACGATTCATTCGCCGCGGTGCCCGATGCGGTCTTCGACCTTCTCCTGGGACGGGTCAACCCGTGAAGACCTCGACCGTCATCAGTCCGAGCGGCCCGCTGACCACGGCGACTCCCACCCGTCGGTAGTCGCCGCCGAGGATGTTGGCCCGGTGGCCGGGACTGGCCATGAGCCCGGCGTGCACGTCGTCCGGCGTGGCGGCGAGCGCCAGGTTCTCCCCGGCGATGCGGTAGCTGAGCCCGGCCGCGGCGAGGCGATCGCCGACGTCCCCGGTCGATGGTGAATCGTGGGAGAAGTACCCGGCGCGATACATCTCTCGGGCATGGCCGGCGGCGACGACCGCCAGCGCATCACTCCACGCCAGGGGATCCAGCCCGGCGTCGACCCTCGCCCTGTTGAGGAGCCCGAATACCTTGTCCGCCGATCCCGGGGAGTCGGTCACATCGTCCTCCGGGACCGCGGGAAGCGTGAGTGTCTCGCCCGGTCCGATGATCACCCTCCGCGTGCCAAACGCCTCGTCGAGGTTGATCAGCGCCTCGACGATCCGGTCGCCGGCGAGGCGGGCGAACACCTCCTGGGGCAGGCCGTTCGGGTCGGTGAGAACGCTGGTGATCGCCGAGCCATCCAATTGACCGGCCACGGCGGGAGGCATCGGGACGATGACCGCGACCGTCAGCAGAAGCGTCGCCAGGAACACCCCCCAGGCGGCGGCGAGCCCGGCACCGCCCGCCCGATTGATGAGATTCAGACCCGGGAGCCGAAGACGTCGCTGCAGGGCGATGGTGGCGAAAGCTGCCCCCACCCCCACCCCGATGAACACGATCACCCCGCCGATCACCCGGCCGGCGTCGGTCGAGATGCCCGCCATCGCCGAGACCACGCTTCCCACCGTGGGAGCGAGGCGGAACGCCATGATCGTGCCCAGCACCAGCCCGGCGAGATCCATCGCCTCACGCACGAAGCCGCGGAACCAGCCCCGCACCAGCACCAGGCCGAGTGCGACGGCGAGGAATGCGTCGATCATCTGGATTGGTCGAGCTCGATCCGCATGCGCTTGTTGCCCTTGCCCTTGCTCTCCGTCTTGACGACCCGGACCCTGCCCACCTCTGAGGTGTTGGCGACATGGGTGCCTCCGTCCGCCTGTTTGTCGATCGTCCCGATCTCGATCACCCGGATCGGGTCTACCGACTCCGGGATCAGGTTCACCTTGGTTCGGATGAGGTCGGGGTCGGCGATGGCCTCGGACCGCGACATGAACCGGACAGTCACCGGGTGTTCGCCCGCCAGCGCCTCACTGAGCCGGACCTCGACCTCTCTGCCGAACTCGACGCTGATCGCGTCGAGTTCGAAGTCCATGCGAGCGACTCCTGGTTCCATGTTCCCGCCGGTGACCTTGGCATCGAAGTCGCGCCAGATGACCGCCGAGAGCACGTGCAACGCGGTGTGGGTGCGCATCAGCGTGTGCCGCCGCTGCCAATCGATCCGGGCGACCACCTGGGTGCCCACCGGGGGCGGCGGTCCCGCGGGAACGTGGATAACTTCGCCCCCGCGCTTGAAGGTGTCGGTGATGCCGACCGTTCCTCCGGGCCATTCGAGCATCCCGGTGTCCCCGGGTTGTCCGCCGCCCCGCGCATAGAACACCGTTCGATCGAGAACGATCCCCTCCTCGCTCACGGCCACGACGCTCGCCGTCGTCTCCCGGAGATAGGCATCGGTGGCGGCCAGTTCCTCGGTCATCTCGATCCTCCTCGGAAGCGCGAAGAGGGACGTTAGATGATGGGTGGGACGGAATGGCGATGAACGCAATTGGCAATTGGCAATTGGCAATTGGCAATTAGCAATAGGCGACATCTCGCCGACACCATCTGCCTAGCTCACGCTTCGCCAATCGCAGGCCGAGCAAAGCGAGGCCTATTACTCCTCGTCGGTCGGGGTCGCCAATCGACGGCGGACCAGGACCGCCGCGCTGGCCAGCATCACCGCCACCAACCCGCCGATCAGTAGCCAGGCGCCTGCCGGGGATTCGGTCGGAACGGGGGTGGCGACGACCGCAGCGGGAACGACCGTCGGCTCCGGAGGCGGTGGTGGTGGAGCGGTGAGCACAATCCGGTCGAGCCGGTCCCCGGCGCGGCTCGAAAACGTCACCTCCCAGGGCCCCTCGCCGCGCAGCGGCAGGGGATCGCACTCGAACGTCATCCCCTCGTTGGTGTCGCCCGAGACGACCGAGCACCCGACCGTCGTGGCACCGGCGCTCGCCAACAGACCGGCGGCGGGCACCTCGACATGGGAGACCACCTCCATCCCGCACGCCGACACGGGGTCACCCGCCCGGACGGGGTCGCACCACGCCGAGAGGGCGTCGGCATCGAGCGGCGCCAGTCCCGACCACAGCGCGAGGATCTGCTCCGCCCGCTGGCGGTTCACCGCTCCAAACACCGGGACCCCGGAGTTCATGATGCTGTCCCCGGTGGGCCGCACCGCGGCGTCCTCACGGTCCGAGTAGCAGCCTCCGGGAAGGAAGCCCGTGGTGATCTCGGAGACCAGCTCCGGATCCACCCACTGTGACCAATGTCGGCTGAGACTGAGGTACTCGTCGACGAACGGATCGATCGTCCCGATCTGATCGCCCCACCATGCTTCGGCGGTTGCCTGATCGGGAGCGCAGTTCGGATAGCCGTGGGTCACGCCGCGGGATGACTCCACGTACTCGTCGCGCAGATCGAAGAGGGCGTGTCCCCACTCGTGGGCGAGTATTCCTGCCTGGGTCAGCCGGTAGCCAAAGGGAAGGGTGACGTACGCCCCGGCGAATTCGAGGCCGTCCCTGGTGACGACGGTAGGCCCGTCGGGGCTCGTGAACGATGGCCATCCCGCCTCCGAGCGCCTGGTGCGTCCCGGAGGGAGGAAATCGAGGCGGGTCACCTGGACGTCGGGCAGCCCGAAGTCGGGCAGGGGGGCACCCCAGCCGAACGGCGGCGCCGAGTACTGCAGAGCCAGGGGATCGTCCACGATGTCGTCGAGAAACCAGAGGTTGAACCGATCACGGGCCGAGCGCAGTGGTTCAATGGCGAACGGACCGAACTCGAGCGACCACAGCTGCGATGGCGACGCCGCCGGCCCGAGAAGGGTGTCGTCAAACCCCACCAGCAGTGGGCCGTCCCATGCGACCAGATCACGAGCTACCCGCCGGGCTTCGTCGAGGGAGACGTGACCGCTCGGGGCGAAGATGACGTTGATCCGGTCGGCGTCGCGCCGGTTCCACCCCGGTATCAACTCCTCGAGTCTTCCGCTCCCTACCTGGAACGTGATTCCGCCGGGAACCTCGACGCACGACGCCGCGCTATCACCGATGCAAGGTGTGATCCGGTAGCGGCCCGGAGTCAGCCCACCGACGTCGATTTCGAGCGGATCGACCATATCCTCGGCGACCGCGGGAAGGGGCACAGTCCACGAGTAGCGCGGCTCGTCGCGCAACCACACCCTGGCAAAGCCTCCCGCCGCGGCCACCGGACCGTACGCCCACACCCGAAGTGGGGTGGACCCGAACACATACGGCTCCATCACCCCGGCGGCGGGCGTCAACTGCAGCGGGTACGAGTACCCGTCGAGCGTGCCGAAGGTGGCGGTCGCCGAGGACAACTCCCCGGAGATCCGCGGTCTCACCACCCGGTCACCGCCCGAGTAGTAGGCGAATACCCCCCGGCAGACGAGGAGGTCGCCTTCCACCGAGCAGTCGGCTTGGTCGTCGTCCTGATCGTCGTAGACGACGTCCTCGTCGGCGACGTGCGGCCCGAGCCAGGGATCGAGCGGCGCCACCCGGGACAGGGGGAATGTGCAATCGGTCGATTGGCCGTACAGCACGACCGCCGGGGAGCACACCCCAGGAAGCACGTCGGCCGCCCTCAGATAGCCGTCTCCCTCATCGGCGGCCATCGCCGCGGGCGCCCACGACGCGACCAGGGCAATCGTGGCGATGACGAGGCTGACGGCGCGTCGGCGGTGCGTGGCATCCCTCCGGAAGGATCAGGAGTGTAGGTCGGTGCCGGGATCAGACTCTTCGGAGGCTTCGGCGGCGTCTTCGACCGCTTCCTCATGTCGGATCCGGCTGAAGAAGGTCTCACCGGTGGGATGTTCCTCGAGGAGCGCCTCGGTCACCTCCTCCCAGGACTGACCGAGCACCCGGGTTCGCCACAGATGTCCGGCGATGATCTTCACCGAGGCCATGACCGGCACCGTCAACAGGACCCCCCAGAACCCCCCGATGGCCGCCCCGGCGATGAGGCCGAGCACGATCGACGCCGGGTGCAGCCGCACCGTCACCCGCAGGACCGTCGGGCTCACGAAGTGGTTGTCGACCTGTTGCACGACGAGCGCCACCAGCCCCGCCCAGAGGGCGGTCTGCAGGTCCCGGGTGGCCAGCGCCACGAGCACTCCGAGGGCACCCCCCACCCAGGGACCGACGAAGGGGATGATGTTGAGAAACCCGGCGATCATCCCGATGAGCAGCCAGAACGGCAGGCCGATCGCCCAGAAGCCGACGCTGGTCATCACCCCCACGATGAGCGCCACCAGCAGCTGGCCTCGCAGGAAACCACCGACCGCAGTGCCCAACTGCCGGGAGACATGCGCGACTTCGGCGCGATGTCGATCGGGGATCAACTCCATCGTCTTCCGCCGCAACGTCGGCAGATCGAGGAGCAGGTAGAAGGCGACCACCGGACCGAGGATCAGGATGAGGAGAGTCTCCAAGACACCGAGGGTGATGTCGGTGATACGAGCCAGGCGGCTCGAGAAGAAGTCCCCCTCGTTGATCTGCGCTTCGAGCTCATCGAATCTCGGTAGCTCCACTTTGGAAAACCCGATGTTGGCGGCGAGGTTCTCGACGTCGGATACCAGATCGTTGTAGATCGTCGGGAAGTTGCTGCCCAGCTCCTGGGCCTGATCGGCGATGCTGGGGAAAACCAGGAAGCCGGCGAGGGTCAACAGCCCGATGAGCACCGCGTACGAGAGACAGGACCCGAGCCAGCGGGCTACCCCCCGGTTGTGCAGCCGATTCACGACGGGGTTGAGCACGTAGATGATGGCGGTGGCGAGCACGATCGGCGGGATGATGATCCACACCTTCGTCAGGAGCCAGAGAACGGCTCCGATCAGCAGAAGCGTGCCGAGCAGACTCCAGGCGACGACTCCGACCCTGCGGATTCCGTGGTCCCCCTCCACCGATCAGCCGCCGGGCTCGCCGAGGCGGCGTTCGATGGCGCGTCGGCGGGCGTGCTCACGAACCCGGCGCAGACGGCGAATGGTCATCGGCGCCTCCCGATCGGCCGCGGGATCATCGAGAAGCCTTCGCAGGACCTGGTAGTAGCGGGTGGCGCTCATGTCGAGGTACTCGCGGATCGCCCGGTCCTTGGGACCCGGGTAGTGCCACCAACGGCCTTCGAATTCGAGGACCGCGCGATCGGAGTCGGACAGCATCGCCCTCAAGGGTACGGGCGAGGCGGGTGGTTGCCGGGGATTGTTGGGGAGGGCGATGAGCGATGAGCAATGAGCAATGAGCAATGAGCAATGACCAATGACCAACTCCAGCTGGAATTCGGGGATGCCACGAACCTCCGGCTCATGCTGAAGCGGAAGACATGGCGGTAGCCTGGGTCTGTCGCCGGGTTAGCTCAGTTGGTAGAGCACCGCTCTTGTAAAGCGGATGTCGTCGGTTCGATTCCGACACCCGGCTCCAGATCGCCGCCCACCGCCGGCGTTTCGACCTGATTCAGCCTTTCGCGGCCGAGTGCCGCGAGGCCCATCGCTCATTGCCGGCGGGCGTCAGCCCGTCGCCCTCACCCTGGCGATCTCGTAGACCGCCAGGGACGCCGCCACCGAGGCGTTGAGGCTCTCCATTGGGCCGTGAAGTGGGATCGAAGCGACCACATCCACTCGCTGACGGACCAGGCGGCCGAGCCCTCCCCCTTCCGCCCCGAGCACGAGGGCGCACGGCTCGGCGAGCAGGTCCAGGCCGAAGAGGCTCCGGTCCCCGCCGGCGTCGAGGCCGATAGTCCACACGTCGAGCTTCCGCAGAGCCACCACCGCGTCCGCCACCGACGACACCTCGGCGATCACCAGATGCTCGAACGCCCCCGCCGCCGCTTTGAAGGCAGTGGCCCCGATCGGGGCCGACCGATGGCGAGCGACGACGATCGCTCCGACCCCGGCGGCCACCGCGGTGCGGGCGATTGCCCCGACGTTGCGGGGATCCTCGAGATGATCGAGGACCACCACCGCAGCCGGCGATCGCGCCGCCACGGCGTCTTCGACATTCGCCACTGGAATGGGACGACAGCGGGCGAGCACCCCTTGCGGTGCATCCGTTCCAGCCATCGGGCGGACATCGTCGACGAGCTCGATCGAAGCTCCGGCGGCGCGCGCCCGTTCGATCAGGGCGGAGAGGGCATCCGCCCGGCTTCGCTCGACCAGGAGACGCTGCACCCGGCCGGCGCCGACGGCGGCATCGACCGCGTGAACGCCTTCGACGCTATCGCCGATGCCAGGTGGTGCCATCGGCGCCATCCTCGAGAACGATCCCGAGCTCGGTCAGCTCGTCGCGGATCCGATCGGAGGTGGCGAAGTCGCGCCCCTCCCGGGCCGCCGAACGGAGTGCGACCAGGGCGTCGACGATGGCCCTCGGCTCCGTCGCATCCACCCCCAGCTCCGCCCCGAGAGCGCCGAGATCCCCGGCGAGGTCGGTCACGTCGACGGCGTCCTCGCCGATGGCCAGCACGGCGACGATCTCGTCGTAGGCGGCGGCGATCGGCGTGGCATCTTCGCCGGAATCGGCGAGCCGGTTGCCCTCGCGCACCGCATCGAACAGCACTGCCATCGCTCCCGCCGTGTTGAAGTCCTCGTCCATCGCCGCCTGGAAGGCGGCGACCACCCCGGCATCGGGGGCGTCGCCGACGGTACCGATCCGCCGGCGGAAGGCCCACAGCCGGTCGAGCGATGCCTCGGCGTCGGCCAGCAGGTCGTCACCGAATTCGAGGGGCTGCCGGTAGTGGGCACGCAGGTAGTAGAGCCGTACCGCCTCTGGTCGGTAGCGATCGAGAAGTCCGAGCAGATCGACGATGTTGCCCTCGGATTTGGACATCTTCTCGCCGCGCAGGTTGAGCATCCCGTTGTGCAGCCAGTAACGGGCGAACGGCTCATCTCCTTCCGCTCCCTCTGCCTGGGCGATCTCGTTCTCGTGGTGAGGAAAGATCAGGTCGAGACCACCGCCGTGGATGTCGAACCCGAACCCGAGGCGTTCCACGGCCATGGCAGAGCACTCGATGTGCCATCCCGGTCGCCCCGAACCCCACGGCGAGTCCCAGGCCGGCTCTCCCGGCTTCGACGCCTTCCACAGGGCGAAGTCCAACGGATCCTGCTTGTGCTCCCCCGGGTCGATGCGGGCGCCGGATCGCATCTCGTCCACGTTGCGGCCGCTCAGCTTTCCGTAGCCCCGAAGCGATCGCACCGAGAAGTACACGTCGCCCCCGGCGGGATAGGCATGACCCCGCTCGATCAGCCGAGCGATGGTGGCGATCATCGCCGGGATCTCGTGGGTCGCATAGACCAGCTCGTCCGCAGGCTGAACCCGCAGCCGACCGTAGGCATCGAGGAACTGGGCCGTCGCCCGGCGGGCCACCTCCTCGGCGGTGATTCCCTCCTCGGCGGCAGCATTGATGATTTTGTCTTCGACGTCGGTGATGTTCGTCACGAATAGCACCGCGTAGCCGCGCCACACGAGATACCGCCGGATCACGTCGAATGCCACCGCCTGTCGTCCGTGTCCGACATGCGGAGCCGCCTGCACGGTCGGCCCGCACACGTACATCGACACTTCGCCGGGCGTGCGCGGCTCCAGTGGCTGCATGACTCTGCCCAGGGTGTTGTAGACGTTCATCGGCGCGAGGATGGTATCGGGCTTGCACGGCCCCGCATATGCTCCCCCGGTGCCCCACCCTTCCGGCCGGCCGTGGATCGTCGCCCACCGCGGAGCGTCGCACGCCCGGCGGGAGAACACCCTCGCCGCCTTCACACACGCCGCCGAGCTCGGTGCCGACGGTGTCGAGTTGGATGTTCGGGCGACGGCCGACGGCGCCCTCGTGGTTCACCACAACGCGTTGGTAACCAACCGGCCCATCGTCGCGCTGACCCGCGACGAACTGGCCGTGGTCGACCCGGGTATCCCCGACCTGGCCGCCGCCATCGCCGCCTGCGCCGGCATGTGGATCGACGTCGAGGTGAAGAACGATCCCGCCGATCCCGATTGGGATCCCGACGCCGCGGTCGCGGCACGGACCGTCGCGGCACTACGCGGTCGGCGAGACATCGTGCTCTCGTCGTTCGATCGCGGCTCGGTGGCAACAGCGCTGGCGGCGGGAATGCGATCAGGCCTGGTGCTCGACCACGGTACCGACCCCCGCGACGCTCTCGACGCAGTGCCGGGAATCGAGATGCTCTTCCCCCCGCTCATGTCGATGGGCGGCGGGCAGGCCGACGCGGTCGTGGCCGCTGCGGGCCGGAGGGGAATCGAGATCGGAGTCTGGTGGACCGACGACCCGGGCGAGATGCGACGCCTCGCCGCCGCCGGGGTCGGCGTCATCTTCACCAACCGGCCCGACGTGGGGCGCGCCGCGTTGGGGTAGAGCGCTGTCCGCTGTCCGCTGTCCGCTGTCCGCTGTCCGCTGTCCGCTGAAGCGTGCGGGTGGCCCGTCTCGAGAGGCGACTCCCTGGCGGACCGCCATCGGGTCACGACGGACTGACCGGCGTCAGACCTCCTCCAGCACCGCCACCGCCATCGCCGCCAGGCCCTCGGCCCTGCCGGTGAACCCCATCCCATCGGTGGTGGTCGCCTTGACCGACACCCGCGAGACGTCGATACCCAGGACCTCGGCCAGGCCCTGCCGGATTCGCTCCCGGTGAGGGGCAACCCGGATCTGCTCCGCCACCACCGTGACGTCGACGGCAGAAACCCGAAACCCGCGACCGCCGACGTCGGTCACCGTGTCGCCCAGCAGAGACATCGAGTCGGCATCCCGCCACCGGGGATCATCGCTCGGGTAGCGCTCCCCGAGGTCGCCGAGCGCCGCCGCTCCGAGGATGGCGTCGATCACGGCATGGGCAACGACATCGCCATCCGATGTCGCCTCCACGCCGAACGCGTCCTCGACCCTGATCCCACCGAGCACGACTCCTCCCACCGGGGAGAATCGATGGGCGTCCAGCCCCCAGCCGATCCTCATCGCAGCACTGCCTCGGCAACGACCAGGTCCTCCGGATAGGTGATCTTGAGATTCGTCGGCTCGCCCGGAACCACGGCCACCAGGCCGCCGACCCGCTCGACCAGCGTCGCGTCATCGGAAGCGTCCTCGTCCCCGGAGTGATGAGCTTCGAGCAGCGTGGTGAGTACGAAGGCCTGCGGCGTCTGCACCGCCACCAACTCGGATCGATCGACCGTCATGGTCACCAAATCGCCGGACACCCGCTTGACGGTATCGCGCAGCGGCACCGCCGGCACAACGGCGGCGACGTCGCCCCGGGCCAGCCTGGCCACCACCACCCGGGTAAGAGCCGCGCTCGCCAATGGTCTGGCGGCATCGTGGATCACGACATGGGTGACACCGTCGCGGAGAGCATGCAGTCCGACGAGCACCGAGTCGCGCCGTCGCGGTCCTCCGGGGAGACCCCCCGGGAAAGGACCGACCACGACGACGCCGTCAACTCCGCCTTGCACCAGCGCGTCCCGAGCCCACTCCCACAGCGGCCTCCCCCGTAGGAGGCTGGTGGCCTTGGTTCCGCCGAAGCGCCGGCCCGAGCCGGCCCCGACCACGATGCCGTGAAGATTCATGCCACCAGTCTGGCGAACAACAGGCGGCCGACGGCGGTTCGCAACGTCGTGGACACCTCGACCTCCACCAATGTTCCAATGAGCGACGCGGCATCTTCGATCACGACCATCGTTCCGTCGTCGAGATAGCCGATGCCCTGGCCGGGCTCACTGCCGGCCTTTTCGACCAACAAAGTGACCACTTCACCTGTGGCCGGTCCCGATTTCAGGGAGTCGCCGAGCGCCTGGAGATCGAGTACCTCTATGCCGCGAAGCCCCGCAGCCTTTGCCAGGTTGTGGTCCGTGGTCACCAGAGTCGCCCCGGATTCGAGGGCGAGGGCGACGAGCTTGGCATCCACGTCGGGATGCTCGGGGAAGGTGCGTTCATCCGCTCGCACCCGCACCCCGGGAAGACCGGTGAGCGCGTCAAGGACGTCGAGTCCCCGGCGGCCCCTCCGCCGACGACTCTTCTGACCGCTGTCGGCGATGCCCTGCAGTTCGTCGAGCACGAAGCCGGGAACCCGCACTTCGCCGCGAATCAGCCCGACCCGCGCCAGATCGAGAACACGGCCGTCGATTGCGGCCGAAGTATCCACGACGAACATCCTGACGGCCGACGGCTCGGCCGGGTCGACAGGAGCTCGGCGGGTACCGAGACCGGCGGCGGCGAGGAGATCGTCGGCGCGGGCTGCGAACACCCTGCTCCCGAGCGCGGCGAGCACTACGAGCGCCAGGCCGCCCGCCGACCAGCCCACGGCCGGAGGGAGCAGGATGATCATCGGGGTGGCGGCCACCGCTCCCAACACGACGCCGGCGAGGAGCCCAAAGGTCCCGGCGAACAGCTGCGGACCCGAGGTTGCCGACACGAGGTCGGGCGCTCGATCGACCCCGCGGCGAATCAGCCGGCCGAGGAGGCCGCCGAGCACGTAGCCGACACCGGCACCGATCAATGCGCCGAGGACGATCGATGCGTCGGGATTGGGACCGGTTGCCCCGACCCATCGCGGAAACTCGCGACCGACGGCAAAGCCGACGGCCGTGAACCCGAGCGTGACTATGAGGCGAACGGCTTCGATGATCATGCCGCCCTCACTCCTCCTCGTCGGATTCCACCTTTGGAAGAGCCTTGTCGAGACGCTTCATCGCATCTTCTTCGGACAGATCGAGGGCGAACCGAAGCTCTGATGCGAGGATCAGACGGGCTTTTGAGAGCATTCGCTTCAACGCCGGCGAAATCCCCTTGGTTTGCTGGGCAAACGTCAGGTCACGCACGACCTCTGCCACCTGGTAGATGTCCCCGCTGGTGATCTTCTCGGTGAGCAGCTTGTACCACCGGCTCCAGTTGGCACCCGCCTCTTCGGGTTCGGTGCGGAACGTCGCCAGCACGCGACCGGCTGCAGTTCGCGAGATCACCGGCCGAACCCCCAGCTCGGCGGCGCGCGCCACCGGCACCCTGAGGATCAGTTGATCGATGGCCACCTGAAGGACGAAGAAGTCGGTCCGCGTGCCGGAGAACTCGCGGCGTTCCTTCTTGGTGATCACCGCGGCGCCGTGATGCGGATAGACGACCTTGTCGCCGACCTGGAACGGGGAGACCGGACGGGACACGATCTTGGGAGGAGCGGGTGTTTCCGGGATCTTCGCCGCCGGTGC
>MELR01000023.1:16238-16308 GCA_001767695.1 Actinobacteria bacterium RBG_16_68_21 | reverse complement strand
GCCGCGCCGGAGTCCTCTTCGCCGGAGCAGCCTTCTTAGCCGGAGCAGCCTTCTTAGCCGGAGCAGCCTT
>MELR01000023.1:14285-16169 GCA_001767695.1 Actinobacteria bacterium RBG_16_68_21 | reverse complement strand
CCTTCTTCGCCGGAGCCTTCTTCGCCGGAGCAGCCTTCTTCGCCGGAGCCTTCTTCGCCGGAGCCTTCTTCGCCGGAGCAGCCTTCTTCGCCGGAGCCTTCTTCGCCGGAGCAGCCTTCTTCGCCGGAGCAGCCTTCTTCGCCGGAGCCTTCTTGGCCGCGGCGGCGCGAGCGGGGGGTTTCTTGGTGGCCATGCCTCGAGGGTGTTGGGGAATGGCCACTGTACCAACGGCACCGCACCGCCCGGCGATCAGCAAGAACCCGGCGACCCTACTCCTCGTCGAAATCCCAGATGCGGGTGCTGTCGAGCAGCCGATCGAAGTAGTGGCGCAGCTGACGGGCCCGGGTGCGGCCGACGCCCTCCACCTGGTCGAGCTCCCCGACGCCGGCGTAGAGCAGCTTCTGGAACGTGCCGAAATGTTCGACGAGCGATGCCTTGACCGACTCGGGGAGCCGCGGCATGCGGGCCAGGATCCGCAGCCCGCGCGACCTCGCCGGATTCTCCTGCCCACCCAGATCGAGTTGCGCGGCGACCTTGACCGTGTCTGACAAGTGCTCCGTCGACAGCGTCTGGAGGAGATCGAGTGGTTGGCGCCGTTTCGGCGGAAACTTCCGGGAGTAATCGGAGTAGACGAGCTCGGCCATCTCCGACACCCCGGTGAGCAGATCGACGAGCTGGAGACGGATCAGTTCGCCCTCGCCACCGAGCTCGACGGCGTAGTGATCGAGATCGCGCCCGATCCGCCGCACCAAGGCGGCCCGCTGCAGGATCTGGGCGACATCCCGGTAGACCACGATGTCGTCGACCTCCAGCTGCGTCAGCCGATCCTCGTCATCGGTGAGCCGGCGGCGGAAGCGCTCCAGGGTGAGCAGGTTCTGGTTGGCCTGGGCGAGGAGCGCCGTCGGGCTCCTCAGCTCGAATTGGCGCGAGCCGACGTACACGTTGACCGTCTGGCGGCCTTCGCTCACGACGATCACCGGTCGACCGGTCTGCACCGCAACCCGTTCCGCAGTGCGATGCCTGGTTCCCGTCTCCGACGTGCCGATCGACGGATCGGGGATGAGGTGCACGTTCGCTCGATAGATCACCTCGGCCGCCTCGTCGGTGATCACCGCCCCGTCCATCTTGGCGAGCTCGGCCAGCCGCGCCGGGGCGAAATCGGCTCCGTCGAGATGGAAGCCGCCGCTGCAGATCGCCTCGATGTCGCGCCCGTACCCGAGCACGATCAGCGCGCCGGTCTCCTGTCGCAGGATCAAATCGATCGCGTTGCGGAGCGGCGTGCCGGGGGCAACTGCGCGGAGAACATCGAGACTCGGATCGCGATCGGCCATCCGCGGCGAGGCTACTACATGAGGGCGATGGGAGTCCCAGACGGCATGAGACGGTGAGCGGCCAGGAGCGATTCGCAACCCGCAACTCGCGAGAGTCTCGGTCTGGACCTTGGACCTTGGACGTTCGACGTTGGAAGGAGCGCGCCGGAGCACCTCCTGCTGGAGACGGGCGACGGGCGACGGGCGACGGCCTACGGCAGCAACCCCACTGAGGCGAGCACTCTTTCGATGCGATCCTCGTCGGTGCCGCGGGGACCGATGGCGGTACCGATACCGAGTCGCTTCGCCTCGGCGGCACGATGCTCGCCGTGTGCGACGGCGCGCAACTCCCCGGTCAGCCCCACCTCGCCCCAGGCCGCCACTTCACCGATCCCGCGGCCCAACAGAGACGATGCCAGAGCGAGTGCCACCGGCAGATCGGCCCCGGGATCACGCAGACGGAGACCCCCGACGACGCTCACATAGACGTCGCGGTTGGCGAAGGACAGGCCGGCGTGCCGCTCGAGGACCGCCAGCACCTGGTGGATTCTCGCCGTCTCGAGGCCCTTGACCG
>MELR01000023.1:13469-14256 GCA_001767695.1 Actinobacteria bacterium RBG_16_68_21 | reverse complement strand
GCCACCAGCGCCTGCACCTCGACGAGCAACGGCCGCCGCCCATCGACGGCGGGGAACACGACGCTCCCCGGGACCTGGCCCCGGTGCGCCGTCACCAGGAGTCCGGTGGGATCGACCACCTCCACCAACCCCAGGTCGCGCATCTCGAACAGGCCGACCTGATGAGTGGGCCCGAACCGGTTCTTCAAGCACCGCAACACTCGCAGGCCGCGCTCGAGGTCGCCCTCGAGGTAGAGCACCACGTCCACGGTGTGCTCCAAGAGCTTGGGACCGGCGATCCCCCCGTCCTTGGTCACGTGCCCCACCAGGACCACCGGAATGCCCGACTCCTTGGCGGCGTGGACGAACCGGGCGGCCGCCTCCCGGACCTGAGCCACTCCTCCCGGTGCCCCGCCGACCTCCCGGGCGGCGACCGTCTGAATCGAGTCCACGATCAGGAGATCGGGAACGATGCTGGAAGCGGCCTCGATGATCGCATCCACATCCCGCTCCGAGGTGAGGAGGAGCCCATCCCCGGTGATACCGAGGCGTCGCGCTCTGATGCCGATTTGATCGAGCGACTCCTCGGCGGAGGCGACCAGCGCCCGTCCGCCGAGGTGAACGATCTGGGCGGCGACCTGGAGGAGCAAGGTCGACTTGCCTACCCCCGGTTCACCGCCGACGAGGATGGCGGCCCCGGGGACCAGTCCCCCGCCGAGTACTCGATCCACCTCACCGATTCCCACCGGTCGCCGCGTGTCGCCGGATGTGCCCACGGCGGTGACGGAGACCACTCGCGCCGGTACGG
>MELR01000023.1:377-13461 GCA_001767695.1 Actinobacteria bacterium RBG_16_68_21 | reverse complement strand
GAGCCGCGACGGGGCATCGACCTCCACCAGAGCACCATCGGCCCGGCACTGGGGACAGAAGCCCATCCACTTGGGGCTCTCGTGCCCGCACAGCTCGCAGCGGTAGCGGGCGGCCGATCTCGTCATCTGGGTCTTGCCATCGCGTGTCACCGCCGAATCATCGAAGAACGACCGTGGGACTACCCGACCCTATCGCCGGTGTACGACACGGACCATCGCGTAGACAACGAGGCCGAAAACGAGCACCCCCAGAACGACGGCGCCGAGAACATCGACAGCGTCCCAGTGCTCGACGGCACGAACGGTGGCCAGCATCGGTGAACGAATTGCGATCCGTGGCAGAATAGCCTGTGTTCCCGATCGCACGACTGGTCCCATGAACGACGACGACAACATCGACACCTTCGACGACCTCTTCGAACCGTTCGGGCTCGGAGGGGAAACGCCCGGGTCCGCCCCGGCACCGAGACGGCAGGCCCGTCAGGGAGCCCCGGTGCGGTACTCCGACGCGCCGGGGGCCGCCCCACAGGGATCTCCAGATGGTCCGATCTCTTGCGCGTCGTGCGGAAACCCGAACGATCCCGGCAATCGCCACTGCGACAAGTGTGGAGCCCGCCTGGCGAGGAGCCAGATGCCGGTGGCGCCACAGCCGATGCTGCGAACCACGGCCGGGGCACGAGCCCTCATCGTGCTCGCCACGTTGGTCCTGGCCGTGGCCATCCTCGCTCTGGTGTTCAACGTCTTCGGCGGAGGCGGAGACACCGCCGAGTCGACCAGCACGACCACAGGCACGACCCTGGCGGTCACTCCGATCACCCAACTGCAGCCGATCCGCGTGGAATGTACATCCGAGCTCACAGCGTTCCCGTGCGCCGCCCTCATCGACGGCGATCCGACCACGTCGTGGAATGCCATCGACGGCGGCATCGGGGTGGAAGTCACCTTCCTGTTCTCCCCACCGGTGCAGATCACCGAGATGCTCATCGAGAACCTCGACGACCAGGGCCGCTTCCTGCGCAATGCGCGGATCAAGGGGATCGAAGTGCTCGTGGACGACCTCACCCAGGCGACCGTGGAGACTCTCGACGACACCAACGACGCCCCGCAGCGGGTGCAGATCAGGAGCCTGCGAACGTCGAGCCTGACGATTCGCATCACCAGCGCCTATCCCGGCCAGACCTACGAGGGCAAAGAGCCCTTCACCGAACTGGCCGCCCAGGAGATCTCGTTCTACGGACGTCCCACGCCGGGCGAATAGGCCGAGCTTCCCTCGGCGGCAATTGGCGATTGGCGATTAGCAGGAAGGCTGCCGGTAACGAGTCTCTTGCGGGTAGCGGTAGCCGGTCGCCGGTGGCGGCGCCCGAAGGGCGCCTACTCCTTGACGTACGGCTGGCCGTCGGCGGCCGGCGGCCGCGCCCGGCCGACCACCCCGGCGACCACGATGATCGTGGCCAGATACGGGGCCATGAGCAGGAACTCCGAGGGGATGGGGACCTTGAGGATCGCCAGCTTGCCCTGAATCGAGTCGGCGAATCCGAAGACCAGCGCCGCCGCCATGGCCCCCACCGGGTGCCACCGCCCGAAGATCATCGCCGCCAGCCCGACGAATCCCTTGCCGGCGGTCATGTTCTCGTCGAAGCGGCCCACTGACCCCTGGATGTAGAAGGCGCCGCCGAACCCGGCGATGGCGCCACCCATCATCACGTTGAGGTATCGGTAGCGGTACACGTTGACGCCCAGCGTGTCCGCCGCCTTGGGGTGCTCGCCCACGGCCCGGGAACGCAGTCCCCACTTGGTGTGGAACAGCGAGTAGGTCATCACCGCCACCAGGATGAACATCGCGAACACGAAGATGTTCTGTTGGAACAGGATCTGTCCGAAGAACGGGATGTCTCCCAATAGGGGAATCTTGATCGGGCGGAGCAGCGTCGCGTTGTTGAGATGAGGGTTCTGGTTGAGGATTCGCTGTGAGATGAACGACGTGAGCCCGAGCACGAACACGTTGATAACCACGCCGACGATGATCTGATCCACCCGGTAGCGAACCGCGAGGACGGCCAGCACCCAGGCGAGCACAACGCCGACCATCGTGGCGCCCACCAGCGCCCAGAACGAGCCGAATTGCGACCCGACGATGGCGGCCACGAAGGCGCCACCGAGCAGCATCCCTTCGATGGCGATGTTGATGACCGCCACCCGCTCGCACATCACGCCGGCCAATGCGCCCATGGCTATCGGGACACTCCGCTTGACGCTCTCGTCGAGCATCCCGACGAGGCTGAACGACGACCCCGCCGCCGCCCAGGCGAGAAAGGCGAAGATGAACAGGATGAACCCGACCGCCAGAACGACGTTGCTGAGCTTCTTGAAACCGCGCGTGAGTTGAATCCCGCCGAAGGCGGCGAGGGCGGCAGCGATGACAAAGGCGATTCCCGCCGCCGGGAGGACGAGATCGGGGAAGTCCTTGAACCTGTCGGTGGGACGCACCAGCTTGAAGGTGGCGCTGCCCTCGCCGAGACTCCCCATCCCGAAGACCCAGAGCACGAACGCGGCAAGCACGATGTAGGTGATGCCGAGGCGTCGCGCTCGCCTGATCTCGGCGGGGCTGCGGACGACGGTCGCCGGCGCGGTCATGTGGACCACCCCGTCGTCAGCCGCTCGGCCTCACGAGCGGTCTTCACCCGGTAGATGGCCCTGATCAGCGCCGGGGCGGCGATGAACACCACGATCAGCGCCTGGATCACCAGGATCAGATCCAGGGAGATGTCGGTGTTCACCTGCATCTCCTGTCCCCCGGCGCGCAGGGCCCCGAAGAGCAGGCCGGAGGCGACCACGCCCCATGGATGAGATCTCCCGAGCAGGGCCAGTGTGATGGCATCGAACCCGATGGTCCCGGCGAAGCCGGGGGTTCCCCGGTGGAGGACGCCGAGGATTCGATCGGACCCGGCCAGACCGGCCAGGGCGCCGGCCACCGCCATCACCCCCACGATCAGCCAGGTGACGGACATCCCGGCGTACTTGGCTCCGTGGGGGTTGTACCCCACGGCGCGAAACTCGTAGCCGACCGTGGTCTTGAACAGCAGCCAGTAGACCCCGTATGCGGCGAGGAGAGCCACCACGATCCCGAGGTGGGCACGCACGTCGGACCGCTCCAGGAACCCGAAGAGCTTGGGCAGTTGTGCCGACACCTCGATCGGCTTGGACACCGGATCGTCCCGGCCCGCCGCCTGATACCAGCTCGACTTGAGGTAGTAGTCGACGAGCCGCAGCGCGATGAAGTTCATCATGATCGTGGTGATCACCTCGTGGGCTCCGGTGCGCGCCTTGAGCAGGCCGGGGATGGCTCCCCAGATCGCTCCGCCGAGGGCGCCGGCGAGCAGCGCCAGGGGGACGTGGAGGTACACCGGCACGTGGATCGAGAACCCGACGAACAGCGCGAACATCCCGCCTACCAGCAGCTGGCCCTGAGCGCCGATGTTGAACAGACCCGCCCGGAATCCGATCGCCACCGATAGCCCGGCGAGGATCAGCGGGGTCGCCTGGACGAGGGTCTCCGAGACCGCCCGCAGCGAGCCCATCGAGCCGAGGAACAGCCACTTGTAGGCGCCCCAGATCGAATCCCACATCTCGGCAAGGGCGGTACCGGGGTTGGTTCCCAGCAGCCTGAGGGCGTCGATGTCGGTGACCGCGATGATGATCGCCCCGACCACCATGGCGCTGAACACCGCCAACGCCGGGACGAGGATCGCGGTCCGCCACTCGAGGCCGACGCCGGTGAGCTCTTCGAAGAGCGACGCCTCCTCGCCGGACGTCGGCTCCGAAACCTGGGGTTCCTCGCCCGTACTCACGGGGTCGCTCCTGCCATGTAGAGGCCGACCTGGGCGGAGGTGACGCTGGTCGGATCGAGATCGGCGACGATCCGCCCGCCGAACATGACGAGCAGACGGTCGGCGAGCGCCATCACTTCGTCCAACTCGGTGCTGACGATCACCACCGCCGCCCCGGTGTCGCGCTGGCGGATGATCCGCTCGTGGATGTACTCGATCGACCCGACGTCGAGGCCCCGGGTGGGCTGGGAGGCGATGATGAGCCGGACGTCCCTGGAGAACTCCCTGGCGACGATCACCTTCTGCTGGTTGCCCCCGGAGAGGTTCGACACCGGTATCTCGATCGACGGCGTGCGGATGTCGTACTCCTCCACCAACCGGCGACCCGTCCCTCGTATGGCATCCCAGTCCATGCGAATCCAGTGGGAGAAGGGCTCCCCGTAGTAGGAGTCGAGGATCAGGTTCTCTGCCACCGTGAAGCCGAGCACCAGGCCGGCCCGCTGCCGATCCTCAGGCACATGGGCGACATGCCGCTGGTGGTAACCCCTCGGGCTCTCGCGGGTGACTACCTCGCCCAGCACCCGGATTGCGCCCGAGAAGGGATGTCGCATCCCGGTGAGCGCCTCCACCAGCTCGGTCTGCCCGTTGCCCTGGACCCCGGCGACTCCGACGATCTCTCCGGCCCGCACAGACATCGTGACCCCCTTGACCCGGGGGTGATCGCGATCGTCGAACACCATGAGATCGTCGACCTCGAGGACCACCTCGCCGGGGCGGGCCGGCGCCTTCTGAACCACCAGCTCGACCGGACGGCCCACCATCATCTCGGCCAGCGTCGCCTCGTCGACCTCACCCGGCGCCCTTTCGCCGACGGTCCGGCCCCGGCGCAGTACGCAGATCCGGTCGGAGATCTCCAGCACCTCTTTGAGCTTGTGGGTGATGAAGACGATCGCTTTCCCCGCGTCGCGCAACCCGCGCAGGATGCCGAAGAACTCCTCCACCTCCTGGGGGGTGAGGACTGCAGTCGGTTCGTCGAAGACCAGTACCTCGGCATCGCGGAACAACACCTTGATGATCTCCACCCGCTGCTGAACACCCACCGGTATCGACTCGATGAGGGCATCGGGATCCACCTCGAGCCCGTACTTGGACGAGATCTCCGCCACGTCGCGCCGTGCCTGGCGCATGTTGATGATCCCCGGCCCCCGGGTCGGCTCGACGCCGAGGACCACGTTCTCGGTCACGGTGAAGACCGGCACGAGCATGAAGTGCTGGTGGACCATCCCGATCCCGGCGGCGATGGCATCTCCCGGACCGCTGAACGTGCGGGGAACGCCGTCGACGAGTATCTCGCCCTCGTCGGCCGAGTACAGGCCGTAGAGGATGTTCATCAGGGTGGTCTTGCCGGCGCCGTTCTCGCCGAGAAGGCCGAGGATTTCACCCGGTCGCACGGTGAGGTCGACGCGGTCGTTGGCGAGCACGCCGGGGAACCGCTTGGTGATGCCCCGCAGCTGCAGTTCCACCGCCGAAGTCCTCCACTCCCGCCGTTGGCGCTCGCAGACTAGCGGGGTCCACCGAGGCCTCGTGCCGCGGGCCCCCGTCGGGCCGCTGCCCGCTTCCCGCTGCCCGCTGCCCGCCCGAAGCAGGAGCAGTGGTTGTCTCTTGCTGGTGGCCGGCAACCGGTAGCGGCCGTGCAACGCACGGCCCAAGAAGAATCCCCCCGGTTGCCCGGGGGGATCCCTCGATCAGTGATGAAACGTATCGGTCAGCCGCTGACCGATACGTTGCCGGCGATGATGTCGGCCTTCAACTGCACGAGTTCGGCCGCAAGTTCGGCCGGAACGGCGCTCTCGAAGTTGTGGAACGGGGCGAGGTCGACGCCGCCGTTGGCCAGCGTGCCGAAGTACTCATTGCCCAGCGCACCGAGCACGAGAACATTGCTGATCGTGTTGAGCACGGCAGCATCGATCTTCTTCTGGATCGACGTCAGCAGGACGTCCTGCAGGTCGGGGGCCGAGAAGAACATGTCGGCATCGACGCCGATCATCATGACGCTGGCGCCGCCGGCGTTGGCGTCCTGAATCGCCGCACCCGAGCCGAGGCCCACCGGGCCGGCCACGGGCAGGATGATGTCGGCGCCCTCGTCCATCAGGTTCTGGGCGAAGGCCCGGCCGTCATCGAGCGAATCGAAGTTGCCGGTGAACAGGCCGTCCTGAGCCTCGACGTCCCACCCGAGAACCGTGGTGGTGGTTCCCTTGACGCTGTCGTAGTAGGCGGCGCCGCGGGCGAACCCGTCCATGAACGTGGTCACCGGCGGAATGTTGATTCCGCCGAACGTCCCGATGACGCCCGTAGCGGTCATTCCGGCCGCCAGGTATCCGGCCAGGAACGCGGCCTCGTTGGTGTTGAAGTTCAGGCCGCGCGCGTTGGTCGAAGTCTCGGTGAACGGAGCGATCGGGCCAACACCCGGAATGATCACCGGGTAGTCGATGATCGCGAACAGCTGCTCGGGATTGTCGGCAGCGGCGGCGGCAGTGTCGTCGGCGAGCAGGAAGCCCACGGTGATGATCACGTCGCAGCCTTGCGCGATGAACGAGTCGATGTTCGGCCGGTAGTCGGTGGCATCGGTCGACTCGAGGAACTGGGGTTCGACGCCAAACTGCTCCTGCGCCTGCAACATGCCGTTCCAGGCCGTCTCGTTGAAGCTCTTGTCGTCGATCCCGCCGGTGTCCGACACCTGGCATACCAAGGCCGCCGGGCCCATGGCCTCGGTCGTCGTTGTCTCACCTGCGGTCGTTGTCGTAGCGGCGGCGGTAGTAGTCGCCGCCTGGGTGGTGGTGGTAGCCGCGGTCGATTCGGTCGTGTCGTCACCGCACGCAGCTACCACCAAAGCAATCGCCGCCAAGAGCGCGACGACGCTGAGGCGTCTCTTCAACATGAGATTTGGCTCCTATGCATAGAGTCCGTTCGATCTCCCCCGAGGGGAGCCAATACGGCAGTCTAGACGACTTCGGGGAAGGGGTCCCAGGGTCGCTGCCCGCTGCCCGCCGCCCGCTGCCGCCTGAAGCGTTACCCGCTGCCCGCGCCCGCTACCCGCACGATGGAGACGGACAGCCGTTGGGGGCCACCCGTGGTACGGCAGCAAGAACAAGGCAGATGCGTTCGATCCGTAGGCGATTCTTGCTGGAAGCCGGCAGCCGGGAGCCGGTGGCTCCGAGCGAAGCTCGGCTCAGCTTTCCGACTCGGCCATCTCCAGGGGCGGCTGGTCGGGCGTCTCGACGGCGGCAAAGGTGACCTGCTCGGGGTCGTCCGGGTCGATGTCGACCAGGATCGTGGAGTTCGCCGGGAACTCGCCGAACAGCACCTTCTCCGACAGCGGGTCCTCGAGCATCCGCTGGATGGCGCGGCGCAGCGGCCGGGCGCCCAGCTGCGAGTCGAAGCCTCTGGTGCCCAGCAATGCCTTGGCCGTGTCGGTGAGCACCAGATCGAGTGCCTGGCTCTTCAGCTGATCGCGCACCCGCACCAGCATGAGGTCGACGATCGACTTCACCTCGTCCATGGTCAGCTCGTGGAAGACGATGACCTCATCGATCCGGTTGAGGAACTCCGGGCGGAACTGCTTCTTGAGGGCGTCGGTGACCTTCTCCTTGATCTTCTCGTAGGAGATCTCGTCGGAGTCCGAGGCAAACCCGATGCTCTTGCGCTTCAGGTCGGCGGTACCCAGGTTCGAGGTCATGATGATCACGGTGTTCTTGAAGTCCACCGTGCGGCCCTGGGAGTCGGTGAGCCGGCCATCCTCGAGAATCTGCAGGAGGGTGTTGAAGACGTCCGGGTGGGCCTTCTCGATCTCGTCGAAGAGGACGACGGAGAACGGCTTGCGACGCACGGCTTCGGTCAGCTGCCCGCCCTCGTCGTAGCCGACGTAACCCGGGGGTGAGCCGACCAACCGGCTGACGGTGTGCTTCTCCATGTACTCGGACATGTCGAGCTGGATGAGCGCCTGCTCGTTGCCGAACAGGAACTCGGCGAGGGCCTTGGCGGTCTCGGTCTTCCCGACGCCGGAGGGGCCGAGGAAGATGAACGAACCGGCGGGGCGCTTCGGGTCCTTGAGCCCGGCGCGGGTGCGGCGGATGGCACGGCTCACCGCCTCGATCGCCTCGTGCTGACCGACGATGCGGTGGTGGAGCTCGTCCTCCATCTTGAGGAGCTTGGCGGTCTCCTCCTCGGTGAGGCTCTGCACCGGGATCCCGGTCCACTGCGCCAGCACCTCGGCGATCTGCTCCTCGCCGATGATCGACCCGATGACGTCCGAGGTCTCTCCCACCTCGAGTTCGCGATCGGTGCGCTCCGCCACCAGGGTGCGCTCCTGGTCGCGCAGCTGAGCGGCGCGCTCGAACTGCTGTGCCTGGACGGCGTCTTCCTTCTGCTTGCGGGTGTCGGACAACCGCTGCTCGATCGATTCGAGTTCAGGGGTCGGCGCCTTGCGGGAGATGCGCATCCGGCTGCCGGCCTCGTCGATCAAGTCGATCGCCTTGTCGGGCAGATGACGATCGGCGATGTAGCGGTCCGCCAGGTTCGCCGCCGACACCAGCGCCTGGTCGGTGTAGGAGGCCCGGTGATGAGCCTCGTACTTCTCCCGCAGGCCGGTGAGGATCTGGATCGTCTCGGCAACGGTCGGCTCGTCAACCTGGATCGGCTGGAAGCGGCGCTCCAGGGCGGAGTCCTTCTCCAGGTACTTGCGGTACTCCTCGAGGGTGGTCGCCCCGATGGTCTGCAGCTCGCCGCGGGCGAGCATCGGCTTGAGAATGCTGGCGGCGTCGATCGCCCCCTCGGCCGCCCCGGCGCCGACCAGGGTGTGGATCTCGTCGATGAACAGGATGATGTCCCCGCGGGTGCGGATCTCCTTGAGGACCTTCTTGAGCCGCTCCTCGAAGTCGCCGCGGTACCTCGATCCGGCGACGAGGGCCCCAAGGTCGAGCGTGTAGAGGTGCTTGCCGGTGAGCGTGTCGGGGACGTCGCCGGCGATGATCCGCTGGGCGAGGCCTTCGACGATGGCGGTCTTGCCGACGCCGGGCTCGCCGATGAGCACCGGGTTGTTCTTGGTGCGACGGGAGAGGATCTGCATCACGCGTTCGATCTCCCGGTGACGACCGATCACCGGATCGAGCTTGCGTTCCCGGGCGTACTGGGTGAGATTGCGGCCGAACTGGTCCAGCACCGTCGAACCCGAGGCGCTTTCCCCGCCCCCGCCGCCGCGGCGGCTCGACGAGCTCTCGGAAGACGTCGGCGGCTCATCGCCCTGCGCCCCGGAGAGCAGCTGGATGACGGTCTGGCGAACCTTGTGGAGCTCGGCGCCGAGCTTCTGGAGGACCTGGGCGGCGACACCCTCGCCCTCGCGGATCAGGCCGAGGAGGATGTGCTCGGTCCCGATGTAGTTGTGGCCCAGCTGCAGCGCCTCCCGCAGCGAGAGCTCGAGGACCTTCTTGGCCCGGGGGGTGAAGGGGATGTGCCCGGTGGGGGCTTGCGCTCCCTGGCCGATGATCTCGACGACCTGGCTGCGCACCGACTCGAGGGAAATGCCCATGCTCTCCAGGGCACGGGCGGCGACGCCCTCGCCTTCGTGGATCAGGCCGAGGAGGATGTGTTCGGTGCCGATGTAGTTGTGGTTGAGAAGGCGAGCCTCCTCCTGCGCCAGGACGACCACTCGTCTGGCCCGGTCGGTGAAGCGCTCGAACACAATGGTCTCCCTAGACGGCTACGGCGCATCCGATCCCGATCGGAGGCGCCTCCGCGACTATAGCGGCGGCCCCGTTTCAAGCTCGGACGGTGATTCCGAGTTGGCAACAGATGATTCGGCGCATTCCTTCCCGCGATTCAGCGGTTCCCGCTCGGCTCACCGGCGCGGCGCGGGGATCGCGGCACCGGCCCGTGATGGTGCCCGCTCGGGGCCGCACGGCCGTGCTCGGTGGGGGGCGCGGTGATCTCGATGGGGATCAACGGACGTCGGGCTGGGGCCGTTTCCGGGAAGAAGGGCTCGTCGAGAGGGCGCAGCGGCCGCAGCTGGTCGAACCAGGTAGCGCCGGCGTCGAAAGCGGCGAGGTATTTTCCAGTGACCGCCGCCATCCCCCACGAAATCGGCGGGAATCCCCGTGGGTAGCATCGGTAGATGGACGCTCCTCCGATCAGGGATCTGGTGCCCATCTCGAGGGTGTGGGACCGCCTCGAGGCGGTCGAGCGTCGCCTGGGCGAGGTCACGACGGCCGATGACCCCTTCCTGACCAAGATCGCCCAGCACCTGCTCGACGGAGGCAAACGCTACCGGCCCATGCTCGCTCAGGTGGCTGCCGAATTGGGACCTCACGACGGATCCGACCCGGTCGAGGCCGGGGTCGCCGTCGAGCTCGTCCACCTGGGGAGCCTCTACCACGACGATGTGATCGACGAGGCGGCCAGCCGACGGGGCACGGTGTCGGTGAACGCCAATTGGACGAACACGATCGCCATCCTCGCCGGCGACTTCCTCCTGGCGAGAGCATCCGAGGTGGCGGCGCCCCTGGGCACCGAGGCGGTGGCGCTGCTCGCCCGCACATACGCCTTGCTGTGCGAGGGACAGGTGCTGGAACTCCAGCTCGCCGGCAATCTCGACCAGCGTCCGGCCGACTACTTCGGAGTCATCGAGAAGAAGACCGCCAGCCTGATCCGGGCGTCCGCGCGACTCGGAGCCATGGCCGGCGGTGCCGATCCTGCGGCGATCGAAGCCGCCACCCGCTGGGGACATGAGGTGGGCGTGGTCTTCCAACTCACCGACGACGTGCTGGACCTCACCGCCACCGAGGAATTCCTCGGAAAACCTGTGGGGTCCGACATCGGCGAAGGCACCTTTACCCTCCCGATGCTCAACGCCCTGGCATCGGCGGACGGCACCGAAATCCGCCGATTGCTCGGCGGCGAGCGGCCCTACCCCCGCGATGCCGTCGAGCGGGTGATCGAGATCATCCGCAGCGGCGGTCACGTCGCCGCGGCCCTCGAAGAAGCCGATCGGCGCATCGCAGCCGCCGGCGCCGCGGTGGCGACGATGCCATCGGGGGAGGTGACCGGGGTATTCACCCGGCTGGGCGAATACCTGGTGGAACGGGTCGGGGCGGCGCGGCGGGCGTGAGCTCCGGCCCGTCTTCCGACGCTGGGATGAATCGCGCGCTGCGCACGACCGCACTGCTGGCCACCGCCTACGTCGCCGCGCAGATGCTCGCGGACATCTCCAGCCTGAAGATCACCGAGATCGCCGGGCTCTCCATGGATGCCGGCACGCTGGTGTATCCGTTCACATTCACCCTGCGCGACCTGGTCCACCGCGTGGCAGGGGTGCACGTCGCCCGCACCCTGATCGTCGCCGCCGCGGTGATCAACCTGGCGATGGCCGGGCTGTTCTGGATCGTCGACAAGCTGCCGGCGGTGCCGGGAGTGGGACCACAGACCGACCAGTTCGGAGCGGTGCTCGCTCCGGTGTGGCGGATCGTGTTCGCCTCGATACTCGCCGAGGTGGTCTCCGAGCTGATCGACACCGAGGTGTACCGGGCCTGGGCCCACCGCTTCGGGGAGCGACGCCTCTGGGGCCGGGTACTGGTCTCCAACGCGGTGTCGATTCCCACCGACACCCTGCTCTTCGTGCTGGTCGCCTTCTACGGCGTGGTCCCCGGCGGCGACGTGTGGGAGATCGTCACCACCAACGTGCTGGTCAAGGGGGCGATCACCCTGATCTCGATCCCGTGGATCTACTGGGTGAGGAGGGGGCGGGAGGGCGACTCTCAGTCCCCGGACAGATCATCACAATCGAGGATCTGATAGAGCCCCACGTGCCGCGGCATCGGCCGGAGGAGGCAGAACACGATTTCGACCGCGGTTCCCGGCACGGAGTACACGTATGCCGATCCTCGGCGGGCTGCCCGTCCTCGGACGGTTGTTCCGAGGCGACGGACGGCTGGCGTCATCCATCGGCGAGGTCGGTAACGGGACCGGGCCACTGCCGTTCCCGGCGACCGCCACCGAGGATCCGACCACCCGCAGCACCCAGGTGCTGATCTTCCTCACCCCGCATCTGGTGAGTGGGGGTGAGGAGTAGGCCGGGTTCCGCCGGGTTGGTCGGTCGACTCAGAGCACCGTCGACGCCGGGCCGGTGGCGGTCACCCGAATCTGCTCGAGCAGGGTCGCTCGCCCGAAGTCGGTGAGCAGGGTGCGGCGATGGCGCCAGTCCCCCATGGCTTCGATCCCGCCGAGGGCCTCCAACGGTCGCCGGGTGGCGTGCCAGGCGCTCATCAACGCCCACCGATCGGGGGGTTGGTCGCCGTGGCGCCATCCCATCTCGGCCATCATCCGCAGAACCCGATCCTCCAGGTCGTCGTCGAAGCGCTCACCTTCCATGAGGAGGAGGGCATGCGCCTCGGCGACCGCCTTCACCCACGCAAATCCACTCAGGCCGGTGGCGACCGATCGCCAGGCGAACCCGAGGTCCCGTCCCATCCTGGTGCCGGTGGCGGTCGGCCGCACCACTTTGGCGCGCGTGTAGATCGCCCCCACCCGCTGCAGGAGTTGGCGCAGTTCGAACAGCTGCCCGAAGTCCGACTCGGACCGGGGTGGTGCCCCGATCCAGTCGCGTTGCCAGTCGAAGCGCTCCCAGGCGTCGCGGACCATCAAAGTGGGGAGGAACCCGGCCGCGGTCAGCCGGGCACCCGGCTCCACGCTGTCCAGGAACCACATCACCGGCTCGAGCCGCTCGGTGGCATCGGCCGGCACCGGGATCGGATGCAGCAGCCGGTTGGCGTAGCGGGCACGCAGCGCGTGCAGCTCCGGGCTGCGGTGCTCCGCCGCCAGCAGCCAGTGGTGCAGCCGCTCGGTGAGCACGGCGTGGCGGCGAGTCTGGCCGAGGGCGTCGGGCTCGTCGAGCACCGCCGCGGTCACCTCGGCGGCGGCGGCCTTCCAGCCGCGCCGGCCGGGGACGAACCGACCGGAGGCGATGGCGAGCTCCAGGGCGCGCTCGGCATCATCCCGGGCGACGGCCTCGTCGGTGCCCATCACATCACCCCAGGCGAAGCCCTCCAGGTCGGGAGGGTCGATGCCGGACTCCCGGTATGCCTTGGCGAAGGCCTTGGCCCCCGTCTCGTCCGACTCGGCGTACGCCTCGTGGATGGAGGCGGTCACCGGGCTGCGACACACCGCGGCATACCCGGGCAGATCGAGATGGTCGAAGAGATCGGCGGCCA
>MELR01000023.1:0-359 GCA_001767695.1 Actinobacteria bacterium RBG_16_68_21 | reverse complement strand
GGCGGTGCCCCTCCGGGCCGTCGAGCCACTTGATGGGCAGCTCGTACCAGGCGAAGCGCATCACCCGGCCGAGATCGATCGCCTCCACACCCTCACCCGCGGTCAGCCAGTCGATGACGGCCTCGGCGAGCCCGGCCCGGTCGGGCTCGGTCCGGGCCAACTCGCCGAGCCACCGAGCGAGGTCATGAGTCGGCATGACAACCAGGGTACGGCGCCAGGCCGGCCAGTTCTTCTCTCGAGCGACGTACTGGTCTCGGTCGATGATGGCGTACGGCCCAGCCTCCCCGGCATGGGCCGTGTATGGGCACCGAGCGACAGGAATCAGAGGCGCCTACTCCGGTTCCACCGCGGCGCGGAAG
>MELR01000022.1 GCA_001767695.1 Actinobacteria bacterium RBG_16_68_21 | reverse complement strand
TGGTGGTGAGGATCGTGAAGGTGGTGAGCCGTTCCCCCTCCGGGGAGCGCCACGACGCCCACAGGCCGGCGAGTGCCAGGGGAGCGCCGTCGGCCCTCTTGATGAAGTGCGGCAGCTTCCCCCCGGTCTCGAGGCGCTCCCACTCGTAGAAGCCGTCGGCGGGGATGAGGCACCGCCGATCGGCGAAGTAGCGCTTGAAGGTGTTGGCGGTCGCCGCCGTCTCGGCGCGGGCATTGATGTGGCGGGCCCCGACCTTGGGACCCTCGGCGAACCAGGGCACCAGACCCCATTTGAAGGATCCCAGTCGTCGTTCGCCCTGGTGGTCGGCAACGGCGAGCACCCGGTCGGTGGGAGCGACATTCCAAGAGGGCGGCAACGCCTCTTCGAGCGCGACTACCGCCCCGAAGTGGTCGGCGTAGGACTGGGCGCTCTGCGCCTGCACGAAACGACCGCACATATCCTTATGATCGCAGCGGGAATGCCACACCGGGCAGCGACGGTTGGCTTCGGCAACCCATCGATCCCGAGGAAACGGCTCCCATGACCTCACGCCCCGAGCTGCGCACCCACTCGACTGCCGGCCGCTGGGTGCTGGTGGCCACCATCCTCGCCTCCGGCATCGTCTTCCTCGACTTCTTCGTGGTGAATGTGTCGCTGGAGGCGATCCGCACCGACCTGGGGGCGTCCTTCACCGCCCAGCAGTGGGTGATCGCCGCCTACGGACTCACCCTGGGGGCCTTCCTCCTTCTCGGCGGATCGCTCGGGGATCTGCTCGGCCGACGCCGGCTGTTCGTAGTGGGCATGGCCTGGTTCGGAATCGCCTCGCTCGCCTGCGGGGCGGCACCGACCATCGGCACTCTCGTGGCGTTTCGCGCCTTGCAGGGAGTCGGGGCCGCCCTGCTGGTTCCCTCGAGCCTGGCGATCATCCAGGCGACCTTCCACCCCGCGGACCGCGCCGCCGCCATCGGAGTGTGGTCCGGAGTATCGGGCCTCTCCACCATCATCGGCCCGTTTCTCGGGGGATGGCTCACCGATGCCGTCTCGTGGCGTCTCGTCTTCCTGATCAACCCGCCGATCATCGCCTTCGCCATGTGGGTGGCCCTCCGTCACGTTCCCGAGACCCGGAGAACCGAGGCCGGGCAGCCCGACATCCTCGGGGCGATCCTCATCGCCCTCACCCTGGGCTCATTCGTGTTCGTGCTGATCCAGGGTCGCTCGATGGGCTGGACCGATCCGGTGATCGTGGGCCTTCTTGCCGCCGGTGTCATCGGGTTCGTCGGCTTCCTGCTGGCGGAGGCGAAGGGCCGTGACCCGATGATTCCACTGGGTCTGTTCCGGAGCATGCAGTTCTCGGGCACCAACCTGGCGACGCTGTTCATCTACTTCGCGCTTAGCGGGATGAGCTTCCTCGTGGTCCTCCAGCTGCTCGGCGGGCTGGGCTACTCGTCACTCGAGTCGGGAGCTGCCCTCGCCCCCATCACGCTGCTGCTGTTCGTGATGTCGCCGTGGGCGGGGAGGCTGGCAACCCGGATCGGGCCCCGGGTTCCCATGAGCGTCGGTCCCCTGGTGGCCGCCCTGGGGGCAGTACTCGCCACCCGGATCGTTCCCGGCACCCACTACCTGACCACGGTCCTTCCCGGGTTGATCGTGCTCGGCATCGGGTTGGGAGTCACGGTCGCTCCGCTAACCGCGGCGGCTCTGGCCGCTCTCGACCAAGAGCTCGCCGGGGTGGCCTCCGGGGTGAACAACGCGGTAGCCCGCATCGCCGGCTTGCTCGCCGCGGCCCTCCTCCCCTTCCTTGCCGGGCTCTCCGGCGTCGAGGCCGCCTCCGATCCGGCATTCAGCCCCGGTTTCCAGCGGGCGATGTGGATCTGCGCGGCGTGCCTGCTCACCGGCTCGGCGATCTCAGCGCTCACCGTGCGGCGCAGTCTCCTCACCGACGACGCTGGCTAGGGCCGAACGGCCCTATCGCCAATCGACGAAATACAGGATGCTCGGGATACGGGCTTGTGAAAAAAATCACAAAGGCCAGCGGCCCGAAATTTCGCAGGGAGCGATGAGATGGAACAGCATGACCGAACACCTCCCGAATGCACCGAGGCCGGCCTCCCACCGGCGCAGCCCATCCTGACCGAGGAAGACATCGCCCGGATAGCCCGCGGGCTCTCCCATCCGGCGCGGGTCCGGATTCTCTCCGAGTTCACGGTGTGCACCCCACATCTGGTCCAGGAGATCGTCGCGGACTCCAACCTCGCCCAGTCCACGATCTCCGAACACCTCCGCATCCTGCGCGAGGCCGACATCCTGTTCGCCCGCAAGGACGGACCGCGCGTCTGGTATTGCATGCGGAGAACCGTGCTACGCGAGTTCGCGGCAGCGATCCTCGAGCTCGCCGACGACTCGGCGCGGTACGCGGACGAGCTGATCCTCGACCCCCGCTGAGCCGGATCGGCGGGTCGACTTCGGCGGCCGGCCCGGCTCGGGCCGGTGACCTTCCCTGCCCATCCTGCGGACGGGGCCATCGGTACCCGTCGCGAGGTCGAACGGCCCTATCGCCAATCGACGAAACACGAGATACTCTGGCTGTCCTTGTGAAATAAATCACAAGCTGACTTCCTGAATACACAAGAGGAGTTGAGGAGATGGCCAGAAGGTTTAGGACACTAGGAATCGTGATCGCCGCCTTCGGGCTGATCGCGCTGGTCGCGGCCGGCGTCGCCTATTTCAAGGTGCAGGATGGGTACGGCTCGCTGCAGGCGTTCAGTGAGGCGCAGAACGTCACGCTGACCTACAACGACGCCGGGGAGCTGGTCGATCGAGGCACCGTCGAGGGCTCCCAGGCGATCATGAGCCTGCTGACCGACGACTGGAAGTATCCGGTCGTGCAGTCCGACTTCGATCCGAACGACCCGCTGGTGAACACCGCCTCTGAGTACATGTACCAGATGGCGACCGTCACGTACCACACGCTGCACGGGTCGGTGCAAGTGACACTCCCCGAGGACGTCGAGTACAACGGTGAGTTCTTCGCCGCCGGCACCTACGACGTGCCTACCGAGGGCCGCTACTGGACCGGATTCGACCGCATGCATCCGCTTGAGGGGCCCGCCCGAGCACTGGTCTGGACCGGAACCGCCCACGCCCTGATCGCTGAGCTGGGCGTCGGCACCGTGACCGCCACCATGCTGCAGATGGGTGTGGCGCTCGCTGCGGCGTTCGGAGTCCTCGGCCTCCTCGGACTGATCGTCGGATTGGGGATGATCTGGGTGAGCCGTGGCGATGCCCTCATCGCGGTGCCCGACACCGTCGCGAGCATCAAGGAAGAGAAGACCGCACCGGCCATCGCCTAGCACTCTGCAGGGCCAGGAATCGAGACCCCCGCCTCTCGGCGGGGGTCTCGCTCGTTGTCGGCACAGGACCGTCCGCCGTCCGCAACGGTCACTCGTCCGCCGGCTCGCCCTGGGTTTCAGTTCCGTCGAAGTAGGCACGGATCGTCGGGTAGGCCAGGGCGATGTCGTCGCGAACGGCGAATCCCCGGAGGATGGCCTTCCACAGCTCCTGGTCGGCGGCGCGGGTGCCCCGGGCGTCGACCAGGAACCGCCCGGTGAGGAGAACGCCCGAGTCGCGACACCAGACACCAGATGATTGTGTGGTCGTCTGTGACCTATCGACTACTCATAGGCGATGGCGTCGAGAATGTCGAGACGGGCGCCCCGGCGGGCGGGGATGACCGCGGCGAGAACGCCGCCGACCCCGGCAGCGACCAGGTAGACCACCAACTGACCCACCGGGAACGAGAGTTGGAGCCCCTGGCCGATGGCGACCACGACCGCGGAGCCCAGTACCAGGCCCACCACCAGGCCGAGCACTCCACCGAACACCGCGATCAGCACCGCCTCCCAGCGGATCATCTGCCGAACTTGGCGCCGATTCATGCCGACGGCGCGCAGCAGGCCGATCTCATGGCGCCGCTCGGAGATCGACAGCGCCAGGGTGTTGACGATGCCCAATAGAGCGATGATGACTGCGAACCCGAGCAACACCACGACGAGGTTGAGCACCGTGGAGATCTGCTTCTCGTAGTCGGCAATCAGTTCGTTGGTGTCGGTCACCTTGGCGTTGGGATATCGATCGGTGACCGCCGTGATCGCCGCCCGGGCGGCTGCCAGGTCGACGCCGGGCTTCACGTCGATGTAGATGAAGCGGTCGAGCCGGAGGGTCTGGTAGTACTCGTAGGTGTGCAGATCGATGAGCAGCGGCACCCCGATCGCCGGCTCGTCGTAGATACCGACCAATCGGAGGTAGAGCGAACTCCCCGAGGGGACCTGGACAGTGACGACGTCACCGACCCCGACGCCAAGGCGCTCGGCGTCGGCGTTGGCGATCAACGCGGTACCAGGACCGAGTTGCTGAACCTCGCCGGCGACCGTGTTGATGTTGGCGACCTGCGAGTAGTCCCCGTCGACACCGAGGAGGAAGGAGTCCGCGTCGCTCCCTGCGAAGCGGAATATGCCGAACCGATCACGAACCACGGTCTCCAGTTCGGGAAGCTGCCGCAGCTGCTCGGTCAGCGCTGGTGGCAGCCCGCTGGCGGTGGGATCGCCGAATCCCGAGATGCTCACCTGGAAGTCGTTGGCGAAGGTCCGCCGCAGCGCCGCGGACACCCCCGACTTGGTGGAAGCCGAGAACACCGCGATCACAGTTACCAAGGCCACCCCGATCATCAACGCCGAGGCGGTGGAAGCGGTGCGCCGCGGCCGTCGCATCGCGTTCTCCTGAGCGAGCCTTCCGGTCACTCCCCGCCACCTGGCTATGGGAGCACCGGCAAACCTGGCGAACTCCCTGGCGACCAACGGAGCCAGCAGCGATACCCCGACGAAGGTGACCAACGCGCCGAAACCGACCAGCGCCACCGCATTGCCCAGGTTCGCCAACAAACCCACCGCCAGCATCACCAGACCGGCTCCGGTTACTGCGGCCCCACTGGCGATCCTCCGCCCCAGCGAACGCGGTGGGTTCTCGACATCGCGCAGCGCCGCCACCGGCGGCACCATGGCTGCCTTGCGGGCCGGGACCAGGGCCGCCACCAGGGTCACGCCGACACCGACGATGAACCCCACCACGATCGTCCGTGATGCCACGATGAGCGAGCTGGTCGGGATCCCAAATCCGAATGCTGAGAACGCCGCTTTGAGCGCCATGGCGATCAGAATTCCGGCGGCCACCCCGATCGCGGACGCCACCAACCCCACCACGATCGCCTCGATCACCACGATGGCGGTCACCTGCCGGGCGGTGGCCCCCACGGCTCGCAAGAGGGCGAGCTCCCTGGTCCGCTGGGCCACGATGATCCGGAAGGTGTTCTGGATGAGGAAGGCCCCGACGAACACCGCGACTCCCGCCAGCACCAGAAGAATCGTGTTGATGAACCCGACGCCTTCATCGACCTGGGCGATCCACTCGTTTGTCTGATCCTGGGCGCTGAGGATCTCGGCAGTGTCGGGGAGCATCCCCGACACGAGAGCCTGCACGGCCGTGGGGGAGACCCCCGACGACAACACCACGGAGATCGAACTCACCTCACCCTCGGACTGGAACACCCGCTGCGCGGTGGGCAGGTCGAAGATGGCCAGCGTGGCGCCCATGAGGTTGCCGGCATCGCCGAAGGTGGCGATGCCGGAGATGGTGAACCGCTCCACACCAACAGGAACGATGACCTCGATCGAGTCGCCGACGTGAAGATCGTTGGCGTCGGCCGACACCGCGTCGATGGCGATCATGTCGGGTCCCACCGGCCACGCCCCGTCGCGCAGCCGGGTCAGGCTGATCCCCTCGTCGGCCTCCGACCAGGAGAACCCCAGGGTGGGAGGACCGCTGCCGCCGATCGGATCGCCGTTCTTGTCGATCAGTTGGGCTATGCCCTCCACGCTTGGGGCGGCCACCGCCACCCCGGGGACCGCGGCCACCCGGCTCGCCAGAGTGTCGGGAATCCGCGGGGGCTGACTGCCGAATTCGGACACGCCGCGCACGTAGAAGTCGACGCCCGAGCTGACGTCGGTGAACAGGGTGTCGAACGACTGCTTGACGCTGTCGGTGAACACGTAGGTGCCCGCCACGAAGGCCACTCCGAGGACGATCGCCACCGTGGTCATCGCCAGTCGAACCTTGTGGGCAAGGACGCCGCGAACGGCGAGTTTGATCACGAGGTCACTCGCCCATCGACTTGAGGTGCTCGAGGATCTCGATGGCGCTCGGGTCGGCCAATTCCCCCGAGTAGCGGCCGTCGGCGAGGAAGACCACCCGGTCGGCGTAGGCGGCGGCATTGGGGTCGTGGGTGACCATCACGATCGTCTGGCCGAACTGGTCGACCGCCTGGCGCATGAACCCGAGCAACTCCGCCCCCGACTTCGAGTCGAGGTTTCCAGAGGGCTCGTCGGCGAAGATGATCTCCGGTCGGGATACGAGAGCTCGAGCCGCAGCCACCCGCTGCTGCTGGCCGCCGGACAGTTCGGCCGGACGGTGCCGCAAGCGGTCGCCCAGCCCCACCGTGGACACGACCTGATCGAACCAGGCACCGTCGGCGTCGCGTCCGGCGATGTCCACCGGGAGGGTGATGTTCTCGGCAGCGTCGAGCGTCGGGATGAGATTGAATGACTGGAAGATGAATCCGACCTTCTCCCGCCGGAGCAAGGTCAGCTCTTTATCCTTGAGTTCTCCGAGACGAACGTCGCCGATGAAGGTGGCTCCGGCGGTGAGGTCGTCGAGACCGGCGATGCAGTGGAGCAAGGTCGACTTGCCCGATCCTGAGGGACCCATGATGGCGGTGAACCTTCCCCGTTCGAAGGCCAGGGTGAGATCGTCCAGGGCGGTGACCGTGGTGGCACCCGACCCGTAGATCTTGGTGGCGTTTTCCACTCTTGCGGCGGCGGTGTCGGTGTTCATGTGACCTCTTGGTGCGTTGAAGTCGAAAACCTAGCGGACGCCTCCGGTCCATCTCCACCGGGCGTCGTGCAGCACGGTACCGGCGACCCCGCCGGCCGATCCAGGGACGATCGACCCTACAAGGACGCCGGATCGGACCTCCGGGTGTGGCGATGGCGAGTCCGGTCGCCGGTCTTCGGCTCCCATACAAAGAAGCGCAGGGCGAGGAGCACCCCGCCGATCCCCCAGGCGGCCATCACCGCGATGTGGCCCCACTCTGGAGCCGGGGAGGTCACGAACGGGCTGAACCCATCCTGCAGGGTTCGCACGAAGTGCTTCAGCGGGAAGATGTTGCCGACGGTCACCAGCCAGCCCGGTGGGTTGGAGATCGGAATGAATACGTCGGAGATGAAGGCGATGGGGAGGATGGTGGCGTTGGCGACCGCCGGGGCGCTGTCGCTGGTCGGAGCCAGGGCGGCGAGGGCGAGGCCGAGTGCGGCGAACGACGCAGTGCCGATGACGAACGAAAGAGCGATCGCCGCAAGCCTCGCCGGATACAGGTGGAGGTCATACCCGACGATGCCTATTGCCACCATGATCACCACGGCGATCGCCGCGATCCACACCCCGGAGGCGACCCTCCCCATCATGTATACCCAGGGCGGCAGCGGGGTGCCCCGGAATCGCTTGAGGATCCCCTGGTCGCGGGCGATGGCGGTCCCGATGCCGATGTTGGTGTAGGTGGCCGAAGCCGCCGCGAAGGCCGCCAGTGATGGAGCGAAGAACTGGGTGACGGTGAACGATCCCCTCCCGGCGATCTCCATCGGGTCGCCGGAGAAGAGCAGGTTGAACAACAGCAGGAACATCAGCGGGAAGAACAGGGTGAAGAACGCCGCCGCCGGCGTCCGCCAGAAGAGGCGGTTCTCATAGCGGAATTGGCGCCAGCCGAGCAGCGGCAGGGAAGGCCGGGATTCACTCACCGGCGTCGTCTCCGGTGAGCCGCAGATAGACGTCCTCGAGCGAGGGTCGGGTCACGGTCAATCCCTCGAGCGCCACGCCGGTCGTCATCGACCACGCAGTGAGTTCGTGCAAGGCGCGGGTAAGATCGCCGACCGCCACCGAGGCCGCCCCATCGGGCCCCAGGCGGGAGGCGAACGCCTCGGGGAGGCCGACGGTCCCCGGTGGGACCTGGAAGGCCACCACCGCCTCGCCGTCATCGCGGCCCCCGAGCGTCTCCGGTGCCCCCTGTGCGACAATCAGACCTTCGGCGATCACGGCAACCCGGTCGGCCAGGTTCTGCGCCTCGTCCATGTAATGGGTGGTGAGCAGGATCGTCTTGCCGAGCGACCGCAGGCCGTCGATCAGCGTCCACGAGCGTCGCCGTGCCGAAGGATCGAAACCGGTGGTCGGCTCGTCGAGGAAGATCAGATCGGGATCGCCCACGATTCCCAGCGCCAGGTCGACGCGCCGCTGCTGGCCCCCGGAGAGGGTCTTGATGCGCGCCTCCGCCTTCTCTTCCAGGCCCACGATCTCGATCACCTCGTCGATCGGACGGGGCCTCGGATACATGGCTGCGAACAGCACGAGGTTCTCCCGGACGGTTAGCTCCCGATTGATCCCCGACGACTGCAGGACGATCCCGATCCGCTCCCGGAATGCCCGGTCGGCCTGGGCGGGGTCGTACCCGAGGACCGACACGTCACCGGAGGTACGCCGCCGATGCCCTTCGAGAATCTCCACGATGGTGGTCTTACCGGCCCCGTTGGGACCGAGGAGGGCGAACACCTCGCCGGTGTCGATCGTGAGATCCACTCCCTTGACGGCGGCGACGTCGCCGTAGGTCTTGGTGAGCCCACTGATCGAGATGGCGTCAGGCACGGGTCGGGACGTTACTGCGACGGCTGCCGGGTCGTCCCCACAAAGTCAGCGCAGCGCCGGCATCACCTCGGTGGCAAACACCTCGAGCGAATCTCCCCAGACGATGTCGCCGAAGTATCCGGTGACGTGGGAGCACCCGGCATCCTGGTACTCGCCGAGCCGATCGATCACCTGCTGGTTGGTCCCGGCCACGGTCTGGGTGCTCGCCAGGAACTTGTCGACGCCGCGCCCGATCTGAGCGGCGACCCGCTCCACCACCGGCCGCAGGGCCGCCTCCGACTCGGCCACCGTGATGAACATGTGGCAGGTGCGCCCGACCTCGGATGGGTCGCGGCCGATCTCCGCACAATGCTCGTCGAGAATCCGGCTCTTGACGCGGAAGGTCTCGACGGTGCCCGCCACGTTGGAAAGGTCGGCGTAGCGGGCCACCAGTCGCAGCGTCTTGCGCTCGCCGCCGCCGGCGATCCACAACGGCGGATGCGGCTCCTGCAGGGGTTTCGGCCGGTTGATCGCTCCTCGCACCGAGTAGTGCTTCCCCTCGAACGTCGCCTCGTCCTCGGTCCACATCTTCTTGATGATCTGGACGGCCTCGTCGAGCTGAGCGAGCCGAACGCCGTCACTCGGGTAGCGGTAGCCGTAGGCCAGGTACTCCTCCTCATACCACCCGGCACCAATGGCGAACTCGAGCCGGCCCCCGGAGATCACATCGACGCTGCTCGCCACCTTGGCCATATAGGCGGGATTGCGGTAGGAGTTGCAGGTGCACATCTGCCCCAGCCGCACTCTGGTGGTCGCGGCGGCGAGCGCCGCCATCAGCGTCCAGCATTCGTAGGTCGGCTCCTGGGTGGCGTCGGGCACGGTGTGGAAGTGGTCGTAGACCCAAGCGGTGTCGTAGCCGAGGTCCTCGATCCGGCGCGCCGCGGCAAGCATCGTCGGCCACTGCTCGGCGACCGGCACGCCGACCAGATCCATCCGCCAGCCCTGCGGTACGAACGCGCCGAACTTCATATGTGGCTCCACCAATCCGAGAGGCAATCGAGTCCGGAGGCTAGGCCGAATCGCCGAACCCCGAGTACTCCGGCTACGTGCCCCGCCCCGATACCGTGCCGCCGATGGACAGCGGTTTCTTCGGGCCGGACAGCACCACCTGGCGGATCAACCAGGAGATGACCGTGCTCTTCGGGGGCGTGCGGGCCCTGCTCATGCACGCCGCCCACCCCCTGGTGGCCGCCGGCGCCCGCCAGACCGCGACCTACCGGCGCGACCCGTGGGCACGTCTTCTCCGCACGTTGTCGCTGCAGCTGCTGCTCCCTTTCGGAACGAAGGACGAGGCGCGCCATGCCGCCGACCGGATCAACAACCTGCACACGGTGATCAACGGCACCGATCCGGTGACCGGCGAGCGCTATGACGCTCTCGACCCGGAGCTGCTGTTGTGGGTTCACGCCTGCCTCGAAGAGAGCACGGTGCTCTTCTACGAGCGGACGGTCAGACCGCTGACCGATACCCAGAAGCAGCGGTTCCACGAGGAGAATCTGGTGGCCGCCGAGTTGGTGCTGCTCTCGCGCGATCGCGTACCGGCCACGTACCAGGGATTGACCGACTACATCGCCGGCGTGGTGCACTCCGACCGACTCATGCTCACCGACGTGGCCAGCGAGGTCGCCGACCTGGTGCGGGGAGAGCCGGTACCGCTCCACTTGAAGCCGATCTGGAAGTTCATCTCGTTTGCCGCCATGGGGACCCTCCCCGGCCCGGTCCGCGCCCTCTACGGATACCAGTGGACGGACCGCCAGGGATGGCTGCTCGACACCAATATGCGGATGCTCAAGCGAGTCCGCCCCTATCTGCCCCGCCGTTTTCGTCTCATCCTCCCGGCACGAGTGGCGCTGCGGCGGGCGGCCGGCGAAGAGCTTCCCATGCCCAAGCCCCCAAGCCGCTCCGCCTAGCCTCCGGACCATGCTCGACGCAGTGATCGTCGGCGGGGGTCCCAACGGGCTGACCGCTGCCATCACCCTGGCATCCGCCGGAAAGCGGGTCATGGTCCTCGAAGCCGGCCCGACCGTGGGGGGCGGGGCCCGCACCGCCGAGCTCACCCTCCCCGGCATCCGTCATGACGTCTGCTCCGCGGTGCATCCCCTCGGCATCGGCTCCCCTGTCCTATCGGCGCTCCCCCTCTCCCAACACGGACTCGCCTGGGCTCACCCCCCGGTGGCGATGGCACACCCCCTCGACGGTGGTCGGGCCGGTGTGCTCACCCGCGACCTGGACGAGACCGTTGACGGGCTCGGATCCGACGGTGCGCCCTGGCGCGCCACTTTCGGATCGGTCGCCGCTCGCTGGAACGACTCGGTGCGACTCGCCCTGGCGGCCCCACTCGCCGCGTTGCGCACGCCGATAGCCGGTGCCCGCTTCGGCCGCCTGGCACTGCAACCGGCGACGATGCTGGTGCGACGTTTCAGCACGCCGGAAGGCCGCGCCCTGGTCGCCGGCATCGCTGCCCACGCCGCCGCCCCGCTGAGCACCGTGGGAACGGCGGGGGTAGCCCTCACCCTCGGTGCGGCGGCACACACCGTCGGCTGGCCGGTGGCGGTCGGGGGCAGCGGGGCGATCACCGAGGCGATGGCCGCCCACCTCGTTTCGCTCGGCGGCGAGATCCGCACAGATGCGACGGTTACCACCTGGTCGGATCTTCCCGAGGCCCGCGTCATCGTCTTCGACACCGGCCCGGCGGCGGCGGCGGCGATCCTCGGCGACCGTCTCTCCCGGTACTCCCGTCGCGCCTACCGCCGCTTCCGCCATGGTCCTGGCGTCTTCAAGCTGGACGTGGCGCTCGACGGCCCGATCCCGTGGGCAAACGCCTCGTGCCGCCTGGCGGGCACGGTTCACGTGGGCGGTACCTACGAGGAGATCACCGCCGCCGAGCGCGCCGTCGCCGCCGGCGAACACCCGGAGCGACCATTCGTGATCTCCTCACAGCCGCTCGTGGCCGACCCGGGACGAGCGCCGCAGGGAACTCATGTCCTGTGGGCCTACTGCCACGTGCCGGCCCGGTCGCGGTTGAACATGACCGAGCGGATCTTCGACCAGTTCGAACGGTTCGCCCCGGGGTTCCGGGACCGAGTGGTCGCGGTCAGCGCCCGGGGACCGGCCGAGCTCGAGGCCGACAACGCCAACCTGGTCGGCGGGGACATCACCGGTGGGGCGCTGTCGGTACGTGGTCTCATGGCGCGTCCCTCGTTGTTTCGCCCCTACAAGGCGGGCCGCGGCGCCTTCATCTGCTCGTCGTCGACCCCGCCGGGAGCCGGCGTACACGGCATGTGCGGTTGGCACGCGGCGCGGGCTGCGCTGCGGGAGTTGGGGTAGAACCGCTGCCCGCTTCCCGCTGCCCGCCTGCCCGCAAATGAGTCGCAGCTCCCTCGGACATCTTGCCGGTAGCCGGTAGCTGGCAGCCGGTAGCGGCCCCGAGTGCAACTCGGCCTACCGCCACACCTTCGGTCGTCCCACCAGGGAGTCGAACCCGTAGCGAGTGCAGAACTCCTCGAAAGGGTCCCGGGGCACGCCGCGCCACCGCAGCTCGTCGGCGGTGGTCTGCGGAAGGGGGACGTCGCGGCGGAGGACGGCGAGGAAGCGGAACAGGAGAGCGTCGGCGATGTGGTCGCGCAGGGCGCCCACAAGCCGTTCCGCCCCTCGTACCTGCGGAGCCCACAAGGAGGCGTCGAGGGGAATCTGTTCGATGTGGTGATACTCGGCGAGGACCAGCGAAGCCGACTTGGCACCCCAGCCGGGCACGCCGGGAAAGCCGTCCGACGAGTCGCCGACCAGGCCGAGGTAGTCGGGGATCGACTCGGGACGCACGCCGAACTTGTCGATCACCCCGGCTTCGTCGATAAAGGCGCCCCTGCGTCGGTCGAACCCGACCACCCTGTCGCCGACGACGCACTGGGCGAGATCCTTGTCGGGCGACATCACCACCACCTGGTCGAACCCGCCACCGAATCGCGCCACCGCCGAGGCCAGGGCATCGTCGGCCTCGTACTCCACCATGCGCCACACGGTCACCCCCATCGACTCGAGGCCCTCCTCGGCAATGGGGAACTGGGCGAGCAGCTCCTCGGGCACGCCCGCCTCCGACTTGTAGCCGTCATAGAGATCGTTGCGGAATGAGCGGATCACCGTGTCGAACGCCACGCCGAGGTGGGTGACGTCGTCGGCGAGCAGCGCCAGTGTGCTCGCCATGATCCCGTGGACGGCACCGATCTCCCGCCCATCGGGGCCACTGCGCGCCGGTGCCCCGAAGTACGACCGGAACAGCTCATAGGTGCCGTCGAGCAGATGGAGGCGCATGAGAGGACGCTACCCGCTGCCGGCTGCCGGCTGGAGAGTCGCCCGTCACCAGTCACCAGCAAGAGGGTTTCCAGTTTCCAGCAGGAGCCGCTCCAGCGGGATCTCGCTCATCGTTCATCGTCTCGTCGGCCGGGAGCAGCCATGGGACCCGACCTCACCGCCCGCCGTCCGCGATACTCATCGCAATGACGCACTCGCCCCGCGACCGGACCGTTGCCTACGCCTTCGTCGCGATCCAGGCCGCCCTCATCGCCGGGGTGGTGCTCGTCCCGGAACGCAGTGACTGGCCGCTCCCCCCGATCGCTCATGCCGCGGCCTGGATGCTGATCGCCCTCGCCGGCGCGCTCGGGTTGTGGGCGGCCAAATGGCTGGGTGCCGGACTGACCGCTCTGCCGCTCCCCAACGGCCGGGTGGAGTTGGTCACCCACGGGCCCTACCGGTGGGTGCGCCATCCGATGTACTCGGCGGTCATGGTGGGCATGGCCGGCGTCGCCTGGATGGCCCGCTCGGTGGTGGCCGCGGTCCTCGCCGGCGCGCTGATCGTCCTGTTTGCAGGGAAATCCCGATGGGAGGAGCGCCACCTCGTCGCCGGCTTCCCCGGGTACGATCAGTACCGGGAGACGACGGGCAGGTTCGTCCCGGGGGTGGGGTAGAACCCGCGACCCGCTGCCCGCGACCCGCTGCCCGCAAGAAATGGTCGATCACTCGCGTCGCGACTCCTTCGGGTAGCGGGCAGCCGGAAGCCGGTGCGGTGAGCGGCCGAGCGCAGCGGGGTTCTCCTCCGACTTCCCGTCGGCAACCCGATCGATATTCTCGCTCCCATGCAGGAGGCAGTCGCCCGTCCGACGATTCGTCCGTGGCTGCGGCCGCTGTACTTCATCCTCGGAACCGCCTTCCTGGTGATCGGGATCGTCGGGGTGTTCCTGCCCCTGATCCCCACCACCGGACCCCTGCTCCTGGCCGCCTTCCTGTTCGCCCGCTCTTCGGAGCGGATGCACCGGTGGCTGGTGAAACACCCCCGATTCGGCCGCTTCATAAGTGATTTCCAGAATGGGCGCGGTATCCCGATGCGCACCAAGGTCATTGCGGTCGCGTCGATGAGCGCGGCGTTCATCTACTCCATCGGCTGGGTGCTGCCCAACCTCCCATGGCGTGCCGCCATGGTGCTCATCTGGGCGTGGGCCGCCTGGTACGTGCTGCACCTGCCGACCGCGCCGGCCGACTGATCACTACCCTCGACGTCGTGACATCGCGGCGGCTGTTTCGCTCTTCGGTGACCGGCGAGGTTCGATTCAAGAGCCGGATCTTCTCCAACGTGTGGGTGATGACCGGATCCGATGGAGTGCTCGCTCGCCTGCGGCGCATCCCTTCCACCCACACGTCTCTCGCCACGCTCGGAGACGGCACGGTGCTCGAGATCCGGCCGGAGGGATGGGGAACCGTCGTCGCCACCGGGGACAACCACAACGCCCGGATCGCCCGCGAGTCGTGGTGGGGCCGGCGCTGGGCCGTCACCGGCACCGGGTTCGCCTACGACCTGACTTCAGATCCGATGCCGCGGCGTTGGTCGCTTCGAATCGGGGGACATCCGGTGGCCCGGCTCGCCGGAACGCTGTGGTCTTACAACCGGATGATCGTCGAAGCAGACGTCGCCGTCCCCGTCCACGCCCTGATCCTGTCCTGGCACGTTCTCGCCCGGCCCTGGGAAGCCGCCGCCGCCCCCCGCTCGCTGCGGCCCCAGCGTCCCCCCGCGCCCCGATGACCGAACCGTTGATCGGCGCCGACGCCCTCACCGCGGTACTCGACGATCCTTCAGTAGCCATCGCCGATGTCCGCTGGTACCTGGGTGAGCCCGAGCGAGGCCGGGATCAGTACCGCAGCGGCCACCTCCCCGGGGCGGTCTTCGTCGATCTCGAGGAACATCTCACCTCCCACCCGGGTCCGGGACGCCACCCTCTTCCCTCCCGCAAGGTCTTCGCCGCCACCATCGGACTTCTCGGTTTCGGCGGCGACCAGTTGGTGGTCGCCTACGACGACGTCGGTGGCGCCATTGCCGCCCGTCTCTGGTGGATGCTGCGCGACATCGGGCACGAGGCGGTGGCGATTCTCGACGGTGGCATCCAGGGTTGGCAGGCATCGGGCGGGGAGCTGGAGACGGCGATTCCGGCGAGGGTTCCGAGGACGATGATCGTGAGGCCGCCGCTGACGCGGTCGATCGATCGTGGCAATCTGGCCGACAGGCTCGGCGAGGTGACGCTGGTCGATGCCCGCGCGGCCGAACGGTATCGCGGGGAGCTCGAGCCGGTGGACCCGGCCGCCGGGCACATTCCCTCGGCGCACAACGTCCCATACGCCGAGAACCTGGCTGGCGACCTGCGGTTCCTACCACCCCGCATGCTCTCCGCCCGATACCAGGGCGCCGGGGTGAGCCCGGCGACCGACACCGTCGTCTACTGCGGGAGCGGGGTCACCGCCTGCCACGACATCCTCGCCATGAAGCTGGCCGGGTTCCCCGAGCCGGTCCTCTACGCGGGATCATGGAGCGACTGGAGTTCGGCGGGGATGAAGGTGGAGGTCGGGGAGGAAGGGGCAGGTCGCTGAGGACCGAGGTGCGACCTTAGACCTTGGACCTTCGACGTTGGACGGGCCCGGCCACAACGGGCGACGGGCGACGGACGACGGACTAGGCAATCCCCAACGAAACCTCTACTTGCTCCAACCGCTGGCCTCCCCGCAGCACCGGGGCGAACAGATCACCGTGGCGGGCCACTCTCTCCCACAGCGTCCCGATGGTGAAGTCACCCGGATCGACCTCCGCCACCTCTGGCCACAACAACGGCGTCGACACCGGGGCTCCGGGACGGGGGCGCACGGAGTAGACCGAGGCGATGGTCTTGCCGGCGACGTTCTGGTTGTGGTCGATGAAGACCTTGCCCGCTCGCCGGGGGATGTCCCATTCCATCGTCGCCAGTGACGGATCGGCGCCCACGACCAGCCGGCCGATCGTCTCCACGAATCGGCGGACGCGGTCGTACGGGTAGCGGGCATCGATCGGGACGTAGATGTGCAATCCGGTGGCACCCGACGTCTTGGGGTACCCGACCAGCCCGAGACGCTCCAGGGCGACCCTGATCACCTCGGCGACCGTCACCACCTGATCCCAGGTGGCTCCCTCGGCCGGATCGAGGTCGAAGATCGCGAAATCCGGAGAGTCGGCAGTGGCGACCCGGCTCAGCCACGGATGGATCTCGATGGCCCCGAGGTTGGCGATCCACATCAGCGACTCGACGTCCGGAGCGGTGACGAACTCGATGATGTCCCCGCGATGACCCGACCACAGCGGCGCGGTGGGCAGCCAGGCGGGCTTGTGTGCCGGAGCCTGCTTCTCGTAGAACCACTCTCCGTCGGCTCCGTCTGGAAACCGGGCGAGGACGATCGCCCGGTCCCGCAGATGGGGAAGGAGGAGGGGCGCGACCGCGGCGTAGTAGGCGATCAGATC
>MELR01000021.1:96500-97267 GCA_001767695.1 Actinobacteria bacterium RBG_16_68_21 | reverse complement strand
TCCCCGCGAGGAAGTCGACTTCCTCATGGGGTTCAAGGAGAACCTGTTGGTGCGCCGTCGCGACGAGCTCAACGAGCTGGGAGTGCGGGTGCGGTTTCTCGGCGACCGCGACGACCCCCGGGTGAGCGACCGACTCCGGCTCCGCATCCGCGAAGCCGAGGAACTCACCGCCGGCAACACCCGGATGACGATGGTGTTCGCCTTCAACTACGGCTCGCGGGCCGAGATCGCCGCCGCCGCGGTACGAGTCGCCCGGGCGGCGGTGGCGGGGGACCTGGAGCCTGATGCGGTGACCCCCGAGGTGCTCGCCGCCCACTTCGAGATGCCCGAGATGCCCGACCCGGACCTGGTGATTCGCACCAGCGGGGAGTTTCGCCTGAGCAACTTCTTGCTCTGGCAGAGCGCCTACAGCGAGTTTGCCTTCCCCGACACCCTGTGGCCCGACTTCACCCCCGCCGATCTGGAAGCGTGCGTCACCGAGTACCGGCGGAGGCAACGCAGGTTCGGGGGGGTGGGGGAGTAGGGGAGTAGGGAAGTAGCGTCGCCCGTCGCCCGTCGCCCGTCGCCCGTCGCCCGTCGCCAGTTGCCAGTTGCCAGTCGCCAGTCGCCCGTCGCACCAGGACTCCGCCCGATAGCCGTGAACCGGACTTCGCCCTTCGCTCATCACCGGTCTGTCGTATGACGAAGGTCCAATGTCCAACGTCCCTCGGCCCGCCCCAACGACCGGCCTGCTGCTCGACACCTCTACCATCCCTCCCCATGCCCGC
>MELR01000021.1:96280-96470 GCA_001767695.1 Actinobacteria bacterium RBG_16_68_21 | reverse complement strand
CAAGCGGCGGGGGTTCGTCTTCCCTGCCTCGGAGATCTACGGTGGGCTGCGCTCGTCGTGGGATTACGGGCCGCTCGGCGCCGAACTGCTACGCAACCTGCGCGAAGCCTGGTGGACGGCGATGGTGCGCGACCGCGACGACATCGTCGGCATTGACTCGGCGATCATCCAGGCCCGCCAGGTATGGGTC
>MELR01000021.1:95736-96268 GCA_001767695.1 Actinobacteria bacterium RBG_16_68_21 | reverse complement strand
GAGGCCAACTTCACCGATCCGCTGGTGGAGTGCACCAACTGCAACCATCGCTTCCGCGTGGACAAACTGGAGGACCCGGACCGTGCCCGGACTGCGGCAAGCGGGGATCGTTCACCGAGCCCAAGGCCTTCAACCTGATGCTCAAGACGTTCCTCGGGCCGGTGGAGGACGATGCCGCCATTGCCTACCTGCGGCCGGAGACGGCGCAGGGCATCTTCATCAACTACGAGAACGTGCGCCGCACCGCCCGGATGCGCCTGCCTTTCGGGATCGCCCAGGTGGGCAAGTCGTTCCGCAACGAGATCACTCCCGGCCAGTTCGTGTTCCGCACCCGCGAGTTCGAGCAGATGGAGATGGAGTTCTTCTGCCGGCCCGAGGAGGCGGAGACATGGCACCGCCACTGGCTCGACGCCCGGATGAAGTGGTACACCGACCTGGGGATGCACCCCGACCGTGTCCGTCTCCGGGCCCACGAGCCCGAAGAGCTGGCGCACTACGCCGCGGCCACCAGTGACGTGGAGTACCTGTTTCC
>MELR01000021.1:45721-95726 GCA_001767695.1 Actinobacteria bacterium RBG_16_68_21 | reverse complement strand
GACGAGCTCGAGGGCATTGCCAACCGGACCGACTTCGACCTCAAGGCGCACACCGAGGCGAGCGGCGTCGATCTGCGTTACTACGACCAGGAGTCCGACGAGCGGTTCTACCCGTATGTCATCGAGCCGGCCGCCGGGGTCACCCGTTCGGCGTTCGCCTTCCTGATCGATGCCTACGAGGAGGACGAGGTCGGCGGGGAGAAGCGCGCCGTGCTCCGCCTCCACCCCCGACTGGCGCCCATCAAGGTGGCGGTGCTGCCCCTCTCCAAGAAGGATGAACTCGTCGGGGTGGTCGACGAGGTGGCGGCGATGCTCCGCAAGCACTGGATGATCGAGGTGGACGTCACCCAGTCGATCGGCCGGCGTTACCGGCGTCAGGACGAGATCGGAACCCCGTACTGCGTGACGGTGGACTTCGACACCCTCGAGGACCGGGCGGTGACGGTGCGAGACCGGGACACCACCGAGCAGGTGCGGCTGCCCATCGCCGAGTTGGTCTCGCACCTCAGCGGTCGCTTCGCCGGAACCCTTTAGAGATTCTCCAGCGGGGGGAAGAGTCCTTCGAAGAACGTGCTCAGCACGACCGTCGTGCGGGTCCGGATCGGTGAGATCGCCCGCAGCTCCTCGATGATCTCCCCGAGGTGAGCCGACGAGTGGGCGCGGACCACCATCATCAGGTCGAACTCCCCGGTGATCGCCCAGCACGACTGGACGCAGGGAACTGCTCGAAACGCCTCGGCCACCCCGGCCAGCGAGGCGCCGCCCACCTCGGCGCTGAGGATGGCCAGCACCGGGTAGCCCAGGGCAACCCAGTCCACGAGGATCCGGGAGCCGGAGATGATCCCGTTGTCCTCGAGACGCTTGACCCGCTGGTGCACCGTGCTGGTGGCCAGCCCGGTGTCCTTGGCGATCTGGGCGAGGGGGCGCCGGGCATCCTCGAGCAGTGCCGCGACGATTGTTCGGTCTACGGAGTCCATCTCAGAAGAATCTTATCGGAAATGGGCATGACTACGGAATATCTTGCGGTATGATCCTGTTTGACAGTATGAATCGATGGAATACCAAGACAGGAACGTGCTGACATGATCCACCCGGACACTCAACTCAGCGTTGTTCGCGCGGGTCTCCTGGCGAGCCTGGCGAAATTCGCCAAGAACAACGCCCTCGCCCGCTGAACGACAACCGACTTTCCTCCCACGAGACCCCCGGCCCGCCACCGGGGGTTTCGTGCATTCTGGAGACATTGGGCATTGGACAAACGGGAGTGGGGCTACGAGCGAGGTCCGCCCTCTTGCGGGAGACGGGCGACACGGTGACGGGAGGCCGGCCGCCTGCGGCCGGCAGCCGGTAACCTCGCCCGATGGCATACCGGCGGGAGGACATCGAGCGCGTCCGGGACGCCACCGACCTCGTCGAGCTGGTCTCCGAGGTCACCAAGGTCAAGCGGTCGGGCCGTTCGGTGATGGCGGTGTGCCCATTCCATCAGGAGAAGACCGCGTCGATGTCGATCGACCCCGCCCGCGGCCTCTACCACTGTTTCGGTTGTGAGAAGAGCGGTGACATCTTTCGCTTCGTCCAGGAGACCCAGACCCTGGACTTCTCCGACGCCGTCGAGCTGCTGGCAAGGCGGAGCGGGATCACGCTGCAACGCGACCCCGACGCGGCGAAGCGGCGCGACCGGCGGCAGGTGCTGGTCGATGCCACCGCCGAAGCGGTGCGCTTCTATCACTCCGGATTGAAGACCGCCCCCGACGCCGGAAACGCCCGCAAGTACCTGCGGGGGCGAGGCTACGGCGGCGAGCTGGTCGAGCAGTTCCAGATGGGGTACAGCCCGATGCCCGGAGACGCCCTCGTGGGCCACCTTCGGGGAACCGGGGTTCCCGATGACATCATGGTGACCGCCGGCCTGGCCATCAGGGCCCGCACCGGCAGGGTGTTCGACCGTTTCCGGGGGAGGATCATGTTCCCGATCCACGACGTGCGCGGCGACGCGGTCGGCTTTGGCGCCCGGCTGCTCGACGGCGACGGCCCCAAGTACCTCAACTCGCCGGAGACCCCGATCTATCACAAGTCGCAGCTGCTCTACGGGCTCAACTGGGCCAAGTCCGAGATCGTCCGCGGCGGCGAGGCGGTGGTCGTCGAGGGATACACCGACGTGATCGCCCTCCACATCGCCAAGATGCCGATCGCGGTGGCCACCTGCGGCACCGCCCTCGGCGAGGAGCACCTCGACCTGCTCCGTCGCTTCACCGAGAAGGTGGTGCTGATGTTCGACGCCGACGAGGCGGGGGTGGGGGCCAGCCTGCGCGGCTTCGAGCGGAGCGTCCCCGGCGATCTCGACCTCCGGGTGGCGGCACTGCCGCAGAATCGCGATCCCGCCGATGTGGTCGCCGCCGGCGACGTTGCCGCTCTGGCCAAGGCGCTGGAGTCTTCCACCCCGCTGCTGCAGTTCCGAATCGAACGCGAGCTGGAGAGGTTCCGGCTCGACGAGCCGGAAGCACGGGGCCGGGCGGTGCGGGCGGTGGCCGCGGTGGTCGCCCGCCATCCGGACCGGGTCACCCGCCATGAGTATGCGGTCTTCGTGTCACGGCGCACCGGGGTGGATCTCGACGTGGTTGTCGGTGCGGTCGAGGCGGCGGTGCCCCGTGGCGAGTCCGGACCTGCTCGGTCCGCCCGTCCGTCGGCCTCGCTCACCGGGTCGGAGAAGGCCGAGCTTGAAGTGCTCCGCCTGCTGCTGGCCAACGACCCGGGCGTACACGGGGTCGACCTCACCGGGGTATTCAGCCGCGCCGACCATCTCGCCGCCTACGAGCTGGTTGCGCCGACGGTGGCGGCGATGGAGCCGGGGGAGCCTCCCGACCTGGGGTCGCTGCTCGGCGACGACGACTCCGATGCCGCGGTAATGCTGCGGGGTCTCGCCTTCCTCGATGCTCCGCTGCCCGACGCCGACGAGGTGGTACGAAAGGTTCAGGTAGGGGCCCTGGACCGCCGAATCCAGGAGCTGCGGCTCGTCGTCGAGGCCATCGATGCCGACGCCGAGCCTGAGGCGTATTCAGCTCGCTTCCAGGAGTTGATAGCGTTGGACCGACAGCGTCGCGATCTGTGGAGCCACGATTGAAATCCGTTGACCAGGTTCTCGAGGAGCTGCTCGCCCGCGCCCGGCAACGCGGGTTCCTGATGGCCGCCGAGGTGCAACAGGAGCTCGAGGATGTCGAGGCGCCGTTGGAGGCTTTCGATCGCGCCGTGGACACGCTGCGCCACCAGAACGTCGAGGTGCGTGAAGACACCCCGGAGGCGATCTTCGGCACGGTGCCCGCCGACGACGAGATCGAGGTCAGCGACGCGGTCCGCATGTACCTCCAGGAGATCGGCCGCGTCCCGCTGCTCGACGCCCAACAGGAAGTCGAGCTGTCGATGCAGATGGAGGGCGGAATCCGCGCCAAGGAGAAGCTGGCCAACGGCGTCGAAGAGATGGCGGTCCCCGACCGGACCATCCTCGAGCGGTCGGTTCGGCTCGGGGATCGGGCACAGCAGCGCCTCGTCGAGGCGAACCTCCGCCTCGTGGTCTCGATTGCCAAGAAGTACGTGGGACGGGGGATGCCGCTGCTCGACCTGATCCAGGAAGGCAACCTCGGGCTGATGCGGGCGGTGCAGAAGTTCGACTACCGCAAAGGCTTCAAGTTCTCCACCTACGCCTCGTGGTGGATCCGCCAGGCGGTCACCAGGGCACTCGCCGACCAGGGGCGCACCATCCGGGTGCCGGTGCACATGGTGGAGACCATCAACAAGCTCGCCGCGGTGCAGCGCAGCCTGAGCCAGGAACTGGGACGGGAACCCACCATCGAGGAGATCGCCGAGGACCTCGAGTTGGAGCCGGCCAAGGTCAACGAGCTGCGCCGCATCGCCCAGGACCCGCTGTCGTTGGAGTCGCCGCTGGGGGAGGAGGACGACTCCACCCTGGCCGACTTCGTCCCCGACACCGACGCCGAGGCTCCGGTCGCCGCCGCCTCCTTCCGCCTCCTCCAGGATTACCTGCGCATCGTCCTCGAGGAGTTGAGTGAGCGGGAACGCCAGGTGGTGATCATGCGTTTCGGCCTCGCCGACGGGAAGATCCACACCCTCGAAGAGGTCGGCAAGCACTTCCGGGTCACCCGGGAGCGGGTGCGCCAGTTGGAGACCAAGGCGCTCGCCAAACTGCGCCAACCCTCGCGCGCCGGCCGACTCAAGGACTATCTCGGGGACGGATGACCCCGCCCGCGGTGGTACCCTTCCCCGCCTTCCGGGGTAGCTCAACGGCAGAGCGGCGGACTGTTAATCCGTAGGTTGAGAGTTCGAATCTCTCCCCCGGAGCCGACAAACCCCTGGTCAACAGGGGTCTCGTCACTGTGCATGTGGTCGACCAACCAGGCCGGGAGCGGGCGCTGAGACAGCTGGCGTGGCCGGCCGGCGGAGCACCAACTGGTAACAACTTCCTAAGGCCGACCCGACACCTCGCCGATGTAACCGGATGAGCCGGTCCGCACAAACGATCGGGCGCGTGCCTGCCGAGGCCGTGCCCCAGCACGGGAAGCGTCGCGGCGCGCTTCGGCTCGCCGCTGCCGTGGGGGCAGCCGGGTTGGTTGTGACGACGATGTCCGCGGGTTGGATCTGGCATCGCTCCATCGCAGCCCGCCAAACCCGCCTCGACGCGGCGGGCGACTCGGTTGCCGCGGCCTTCGTTCACGGCGTGGAAGAGGTGGGCGAGTGGCTCTCGGCGCTGCGCGGGCTGTATCAGGCGAGCGACACGGTGAGCCAAGACGAGTTCAGTCAATTCATCGGGATACTCGGACCGAAGCCAGGCTTGGACGCCGTGGCGTATGCCCCGCTGGTCGAGGCCGCTGATCTCGAGTCGTTCTTGACGAGGGCACAAGCGTCGAGCCCAGGATTCGAGGTGACAGCCTGGTCACCCGAGGTGCCCCAGCCCGAGATCGCCCCGGCCGCCTCGTACGCTCCCATCCTCCACGGTGTCACCAGCCATGGCGAGATTCCTTTTGGTTTCGACGAGCTGTCGGAACCACGGCGAAGAGCCGCGCTCGACTGGGCGGCGGCGAGTGGAGGGTTGGCCCTGACGCCTGTTCTCCCGGTGCTCGGGGTGCCGATCGACAACGGTTTCGTTGGAGTTCGGGCGGTCAATGACCCCAGCGGGACCTCGGTCGAGGGTTTCGTTCTTGCTGCGGTGGACCTCACGGCAACTATCGATGAGAACCTGCCTGCGAGCACAGTCAGTTCGGTGACCTGGACGGTCACCGACGTCTCCGACGGTCACGCTCCGGCACAAGCGGGCGGCACATGGCGCCGAGCCGTGGCTCTGGGAGGTCGAGATTGGGAGGTGACCGTCGGCCTCCAGTCCCCTGCCGGGCTGCCGATTGATGCAGTCCTCGTCATGCTGGAGGGTGCCGGGGGGAGCATCGTTGCAGCCGCCGCGTCCTACCTGTTGGTCCGACGGGCGCAATCGGCTCGCGAGTTGGCGAACCTGCAGGATGCCGCCCGCGCGAAGAATTCGTTCCTGGCCGCCGTCAGCCACGCGCTGCGGACACCCCTGACCGCCGTGCTCGGATACGGCCGCCTGCTCCAGGAGAACTCCGCCGACCTGTCCGCGGAGGAACGCAGCGCCATGGTGGGCGCGATCGTCAGCCAGGCTGCAGAGCTCGAGTATCTCCTCCAGGATGTGATCGCCGTGACGCGCATCGAGGATGGCCTTCTCTCAGTTCAGCCGCGCCGAATGTCGCCAGGGGCCGAGGTGGCCCTCGTTCTCACCGACGTGGCGGCCATTGGACGGGGACACATCGAGATCATCGATGAACTCAGAGCCGAGGACTGGGTGATCGCCGACCCCTACCGCGTCCGGCAGATCATCCGCATCCTGTTGGACAATACGGCGAAGCATGGCGGCTCATGGGTCAAGATCCGACTCACCAGAGTCGCCGGTGGAGTCACTGTTGCCGTGAGCGACAACGGTGGGGGCATTCCTCCCGGCAGCGAAGACACTGTGTTCGCGCGCTACCAGCGAGCCAATCCACGCCACTCCCAGCCCGAGACACTGGGCATCGGCCTGAGCATCGGACGGCAGCTCGCCAGGATGATGGGTGGCGACCTGACCTACCGCCGAGCCGACGGGTGGACCACATTCGAACTGGTGCTGACCGTCACACCCATGATCGAACTCACTCCGGCGGACAGCCCGTTTTCGTTCGCGCTGACGGCTGGCAGCCACCAGGGTGGCTCCACGACGGGCCAGCTGACCGCGGCGCAATAGGGACCGCCCGCCGAACCGGCACCTCGCGCCGAGACTGTCAACTGGAGCCCGGAACGACGTATCAGCGCACTCCGCCTCGAGAGGCCGCAGCGGGCGCGCGGTGACCACCACGTAGACCAATTCATCTGGCATGTCACACCCGGTTGATACGTTGCCCACATGTTGGCGTTGATGACTCCCGTCCCCACCGACGGCCCGGCCGCAGCCGGGTTGCCGGGCGCGACCGCCGTGAGCGAGATGTCGGACGGCGAGTTGCACGAGTTCTACCTGGAGCGACGACGCCGGGAGCGTGCGGCGGCCGCTGAGGGTGCCATGGCGTTGGCCGAGATCGACCGCCGCCGCTCGTTCCTCCGGGAGGGTTATCTGTCCGCCGCAGCGTTCGTGGCGCATCGCAGCGGTGACTCCCATCGTGCCGCCGCCGGTCTGGTGCGGATCGCTCGTTCGCTGCCGGAGATGCCCCACACCTCCGCCGCCTTCCACGCCGGTGAGATCGGTAGCGTCCGAGTCCGCCGGCTGATCGATGCCTGGGAAGCCGCACCCCATCGGTTCGCCACCGTCGAGGAGGCGCTGGTGGACCGCGGCTGCCACCAGGATGCCAGGACGTTCACTCAGACAGTGGACCTGTGGCGACAGAACGCCGCCGCCGGGTTGAGCCGCCTCGAGGAGCGGGAGCGCTTCGAACGGAGACGGCTGTCCTTCTCGGAAACCATCGAGGGCATGGTGCATGTCGACGCCGACCTGGATCCGGTCTCGGGCGAGACGGTGATCAGCGCCATCAGGGCCCTGAGCGGGCCGGCCGACCGAGACGACGCCGATGGTCGGACCTCCACCCAGCGCCGGGCCGATGCCCTCGGCGAGATCTGTCGCCGATATCTCGATTCTGGTGACGCTCCCATCTCAGGGGGCCAGCGCCCTCATCTCAACGTGATCGTCGACATCGACGGCCTCACCGGTGGAGCGGTCACTCGCAGCGAGATCGGCGAGGGACGCGTCCTGGGACCTGCTGCCCGGGAGTTCCTGGCGTGCGATGCCACGGTTTGCGCGGTCCTCATGGAGGGTCCAGACGAGGTGCTCCAAATGGGACGGCGGGCCCGCACCGCCACCCCGGCGCAGCTTCGGGCCCTCGCCGTCAGGGACGGCGGCTGTGTCATCCCCGGGTGTGGCAGACCGCCCGGCTGGTGCGACGCCCACCATGAGGTCCCCTGGATCAGGGGCGGACTCACCAATGTGGAGGGCATGCGCCTTGTCTGCCGCCCCCACCACGTCATGATCCACCTCGGCCTCCTGGACCTGCCCAAGCGGGAGTGACGAGCTACGCGACCGCGTTCTTCTCATCTCTCCACACGAGCCATTCGACGGCGTCGGCGACATCCCAGGCCGGGCCGTTGTATCCAGGGGTGAATTGAGTGACACCCATGGAGAGGTGGGTTCGATCCCGAGTGCCAATCGTCCCCCGGAGACGTGGTCGACGGTTCGGGCCATGTCAGCCAACAGGCCTGGATTGCGATAGGAGTCACAGGCCACGAGCGGACCGATCTCGATTCGGGAGGTCTGCTCAGCCCACGCGGGCATCGCGGCCACCTGTGGCCGTCAGCCACGGTTGCCGAGGCCGCTCTGGGGAAGACTGAGGTACATTCCACTCCATGAGGTCCCGCGGACTGATCGGCGTGGTGGCGGCGGTGATGGCGGTTGCCATCGCTTGTGCGTCCGGCGATGCAACCTCGCGCACCGATCTCTCGTGCTTCGGGCGCACTCCCACGCTGGTCGGCACGGATGACGCCGACGTGCTCCTGGGAACGGCGGAATCCGATGTCATCGTCGGCCTGGGAGGGAACGACACCATCCACGGCCTGGGCGGCAAGGACTACCTGTGCGGCGGTTCCGGCGCCGACGTCATCTCCGGCGGGAGCGGCCGGGATCGCCTCAAGGGCGGCAGCGGTGACGACACCCTCTCCGGAGGCAGCGGCGGTGACCGGCTCTACGGCCAGGGCGGAAACGACGCCCTCTCCGGGGATGCCGGGTCCGACACCGCGGTGGGAGGCGGCGGCGCGGACACCTGTGTCGCCGAGACCACCCAGGGATGCGAGGCGGGGACGGCCGCACACCCGATCGTCGATACCGGCCAAACGACCTTCTACGACAGCAGCGATGCGATCACCACCCCTGCGGCGAGCAACCCGCTGTCTGGTCAGGACGCCGGGCACGCCGGTCTGCAGCCGGGCTACGCCGACAATGGCGACGGGACGATCACCGACAAGGTCACCGGCCTGATGTGGCAACGGGATCCCGGGGAGAAGATGACCTACGCCCAGGCGGTGGCCGGGGCGGCGGGGTTCGATCTGGCGGGTCATCACGATTGGCGCCTGCCCACGATCAAGGAGCTGTACTCGCTGATCCTCTTCAGCGGCACCGACCCCAGCGGGTGTGAGAACCTCCCGAGTTGTGACGCGGTGCCGTTCATCGACACCGAGTACTTCATGTTCGAGTACGGAGACGAGGCAGCCGGGGAGCGGATGATCGACTCTCAGTACGCCTCCAGCACGAAGTACGTGAGCACGACGATGAACGGAGACGAGACGGTGTTCGGGGTCAACTTCGCCGACGGGCGGATCAAGGGCTACGGACTCCAGTTGTTCGGCCAGGCCAAGACCTTCTTCGTGCTCTACGTGCGGGGTGACACCGGATACGGGGTCAACGACTTCGTCGACAACGGCAACGGGACGGTCACCGATGCGGCCACCGGGCTGATGTGGCAGCAGGCCGACAGCGGTCAGGGGCTCGAGTGGGAATCCGCCCTCGGATACTGCGGGGCGCTGGGAACCGGCGGGTACGACGACTGGCGGCTGCCCGACGCCAAGGAGCTGCAGAGCATCGTCGACTACACCCGATCGCCGGCTACCACCGGGTCGCCGGCGATCGATCCGCTCTTTGTGGTGTCGGCGATCACCGACGAGGGCGGAGGCAGCGACTTCCCCTTCTACTGGGCGGGTACCACCCACGCCAATCTGGTCAGCGGAGCCAACGCGGTGTATGTGGCATTCGGCCGGGCCCTGGGATGGATGCAGAGCCCGTCGGGGGCGTACACCCTGCTCGACGTGCACGGGGCGGGGGCGCAGCGCAGCGACCCCAAGACCGGCGACTCAGCGGCCTTCCCCCACGGCCATGGGCCCCAGGGCGACGTCGTCCGGATCGACAACTACGCCCGCTGCGTGCGGAGCGGTTGACAAGCGATCGCCTGTGCGGCTCCTGCTCGAGCCGGGTAGCGTCTCGTCATGAACTCGTTGGTTCGACTCGGCATTGCCGTCCTTCTCGGTCTCACCGCGGTCGCCCCAAGGGTCACCGCGGAAGTCGCGGACGCCAGAGCGGAGACCTGCGCCGGCCGGACCGCCACCATCGTCGGGACCGGTGGGGATGACGTTCTCACCGGCACTCCGGGCGGCGACGTCGTCGCCGGCCTCGGCGGGGACGACGTGATCGACGGTCTCGGCGGCAAGGACTACCTGTGCGGTGGTTCCGGCGACGACACCATCGACGGCGGGGTCGGCGCCGATCGGATCTACGGCGGCGGGGGCGCCGACATCCTCACCGGCGCCAGCGGCCGCGACCGGCTCTACGGTCAGGGTGGCGGCGACAGCCTCGACGGGAACGGCGGAACGGATGTCGCCAACGGCGGATCGGGATCCGACGACTGCGCGGCGGAGACGACGATCAAGTGTGAGTCGGCGTCGGCAGGGGACATCTGGCAACCACGGCCGGGAACGACGTGGCAGTGGCAGCTGTCGGGGGCAATCGACACCTCGGTGGATGCGGAGATGTTCGACGTCGATCTGTTCGAGACTCCCTCGTCGGTGATCACCGAACTGCACAGCCGGGGACGGGTGGTGGTGTGCTACATGAGCGCCGGTGCCTGGGAGGAGTTCCGTCCCGATGCCGATGACTTCCCCGACTCCGTTCTGGGACGCACCAATGGGTGGGCCGGGGAGCGGTGGTTGGACATCCGTCGTCTCGACGTGCTGGGCCCGATCATGGAAGCCCGGATGGACCTGTGCCGGGATCGGGGGTTCGACGGCATCGAGGTGGACAACATCGACGGGTATGCGAACAGCACCGGCTTCCCGCTCAGCGCGCAGGATCAGCTGGCCTTCAACCGTTTCCTCGCCGAGGCGGCCCATGCCCGGGGCCTGTCGATCGGGCTGAAGAACGATCTCGACCAGGTGGAGGAGCTGGAACCCGACTTCGACTGGGCCCTCAACGAGGAATGCGCCTTCTACGACGAGTGCGAGCTGTTGGTGCCGTTCATCGATGCCGGCAAGGCGGTGTTCCATGTCGAGTACGAGCTGGACGTCTCCGAGTTCTGTCCGCTGACCGCCGGGCTCGGGTTCAGCTCCCTGCAGAAGCGCTGGGACCTCGATGCCTGGCGGCGTACCTGCTCCTAGGCGGATAGGGAGACTCGGCGCACGACGCGAAGGCGAGGGGGAATGTGCATCCCCCCTCGCCCTGCCTCTTCCTCTGGTCTACGAAACCACGACCTTCGCCGAGGGCACGCAGACGAGTTCCGGCCTGATCGCCTTGATCTTCGTCCGCTCGAACTGGTTCTTGAACTGGACCCGGGTGTTGACCTCTGGTCCGGTGATCTGGTAGCAGACCAGGTGGCTCACCGGGTGCTGGATGGTGCTGCCGTCCTTGTCGACCGGCGTGCACAGCTGCACCGCATTCCCCACCTGAGTCGTGGTGCGGCCGAACTGGTCTTTCAGGTTTACCGCGCCGAGTTGTCCCAGCCTCTGTAGTCCCGTCACCGCCTCCACGGAGTAGCACTGGAAGTGATCGATCGGGACCCGGATCCCCCTGAACGGATCACCGATCTCGCGCTTCTTCGAGGGGACGCACAGCGTCTCCGCCTTGTGTACCAGCAGGCGCTGGGAGCCAAACTGGTTGCGCACAGCAACCGTCGTATTCAGCTCCGGACCGGGTGCGGCGTAACACACCAGGTGGGCGCGCTTGTTGGAGTACGGCTCGTTGTTCTTCCGCGCCGGATTGCACAGGCGGGTGCGATCGGTCACCTGGGCGCTCCGAGTCCCGAACTGGTCGGTCAGCTGGACCGTGCGGTTCTCGAACCTCGTCGGCGTCACCGTGTAGCACTTGAAGTGCTCGAGCGCCGGCTGCGCCGGACGGACCCCGTGGGTGGCCAGGAGGGCCTCCTCCATCGTCAGCACCTTGTCACCGTCGAAGCTGGGGCAGAACCCGTCGTTCAGTCCCGGCACGGCGAGCGCCGGGAGCTCGCAACCGGGCCGCCACGGGACGCCCTCCGCCATCAGGATCTGAGGCGGCATCTCCGACCCGTCGAGTACGACCTGAAAGCCGTCGAAGAGGCGAGTGAAGGTGAACAGCGGCACGACCTGCAGCTGGGAGTCGAACGTGCCCCCCTCGGTTGTGTTCCCGTAGATTCTCATCTGACCCTTCGAAGGGGTGGTGGGGGAGAGGCCGACGTTGACTTCCCATTCGTGGGTGCCCATGCCCGTGTAGGTCACCGTGATGGGCTGCACGCTGACCAGGGAGAGGGCGACGAGCTCTATGTCTATGGGATCAGGGGCCCCCGGCATGGCCGACCGAGGACGCCGAACAATGGTGTCGGCGTCCCCAGTGTTGTGCCCCCCGAACGTTGCCACGGGTGCGCCGGCGAAGTTGATCTGTCCGGAGAATGGCTCAGATCCGGGGCCGAAGAATCCGGCGGGTAGCGCGGCCGGGCCCTGGAAGTCGAAATGGGTCGTTTGGGGATCGGTCTCGAACAGGTCGTAGCCCGGCGGAATCGTCTGGTCGTCCGCCAGCGCCGTCCCAGCCAGGCTGCCGCCGACCAGGGAGATTCCGAGCAGAACTGCTGCCGCTCCTCGTGCCAACCGCTGGTGTGCCCTCATGATTACCCTCCCCTCAGAGTATGAACGCGAAAGAAATCGCGAAGTGACGACGGTACGAACTCTACGCCTCGGCTTGGGCACGTGAGTCGGAAACAGGGTGCGAATCCTGTTCAATCCGGTGAGCCGCAACAGCTTCGCGGGAGGCTTCCGGATCGCGGGCGGAGGTCGAGCGATCTAGCCTCGTCGATCCTGCAATGATCCCCCCTTCGCTGTCCTTCGGTAGCGCAACGGACCGACCAATCGAGGTGTTCTTCAGACCATGAGCGCGATCGAGGCCACATCCCCGGCCGTGCCCGCGGCGCGCTCGGATCGCGAGCCGTTCGCTGCGCTCGACTGGATCCTGTTCTCCGCAGTCGGTCTGATCTGGGGGTCGTCGTTCCTGCTGATCAAGGTGGGCCTCGAGGTCTTCCACCCCGGACTGATCACCTGGGCGCGGGTCGGCCTGGGGGCGGCAGCGCTGATGGTCGTGCCCTCGGCGCGCACCCGGATCGAACGCCGGGACCTGGGGCGCCTGATCCGGTTGTCGGTGATCTGGGTGGGCATCCCCTTCACGCTCTTTCCCTTGGCCGAGGAGCACATCAACAGTGCGGTCACCGGATTGCTCAACGGCGGCACCCCGTTGTTCGCCGGGATATTCGCCGCGTTGTTCTTCAAGCGGATGATCGGCCGCACCCAGTGGTGGGGGATCGCGGTCGGGTTCGCCGGCATCGCCCTGGTGAGCGCCGGGACCAGCGCCGAAGGGGGGACCGCGTTCGTCGGCGTGCTCATGGTCCTGGCGGCGACCGTCTGTTACGGGATCGCCACCAACATGGCAGGTCCGCTGCAACGCAAGTACGGGTCGGTGGCGGTGATGGGCCAGATGCTGGTGCTGGGCACGCTGTGGACCACGCCCTTCGGCATCCTCGGGCTGACCAGATCGACCTTAGCCTGGGAGCCGGCGGTGGCGGTGTTCTTCCTCGGGGTGGTCGGAACCGGCATCGCCTTCGCCTTCATGGCCACCTTGGTGGGCCGGGTCGGCGGGCCGCGGGCTTCGCTGATCACCTACCTGATCCCGGTGGTGGCCCTTGCCCTCGGCGCCATCTTCCTCTCCGAGCGGGTAGCTCCGGTGGCCCTGGCGGGCGTGGTGCTGGTGTTGTCGGGCGCGGTGCTGGCGTCACGCCGCGAGCACTGAGCGCGCGACCTGCCGATCAGCCGCCGAGCAGCCCGAGCGGATCCCGCCGGTTGGGAACGTCGGGAGCGCTTTCCTCGAGGCTGCGCAGATAGGTGGTGATCGATTTGCCCGGACGCCCGAACAGGTGGTGACCACGACATCGGCTGGCTACCGCCCTTCGAGGGGCTACATGTCGGCCGCCCTAACCTGAGTCGGTGCCTGTTTCCCCGGTCGATCTGGTCCTCATGGTCGTTCTCGGGCTGGGCGCAGGGTGGCTGGGGGCCCTCGTCGGCATCGGCGGAGGCGTGGTGATCGTCCCCACCCTCGTCCTTGGCTTCGGTCTCGACATCCGTTTCGCCGTGGCGGCGTCGCTCGTGGCGGTGATTGCCACCTCGACGTCGGCAGGGAGCGTCTACCTCGGAAGGGGTATCACGAACACGCGACTGGGGATGACCCTCGAGGTGGCCACGACGATCGGTGGCATGACCGGGGGATTGGTGGCGGCGCTGGTCCCGGTGGATGTCATCACCGCGCTGTTCGCCGGTGTGATGAGCGTTACCGCGGTGTTGGTGCTGCGCGGTGCCGGGCATCCGACGCTGCGCCTGGTGGAGACGATGGCGGTCGATGAGGTCGGATGGGAAGAGCCGGGAATGCTTGCCGGTGCATATGTCGACGAGGCCAGAGGCGGTCTGGTCCGTTACCGGGCGAAACGGCTCTGGGTCGGTTCGGCTGTTTCGCTTCTTGCCGGGTCGGTTTCGGGGATGCTCGGCGTGGGAGGCGGCTTCCTCAAGGTCCCGGCGATGAACCTTGGCATGGACGTCCCGGTCAAAGTGGCGGCGGCAACATCGAACTTCATGATCGGGGTGACCGCCGCCGCGAGCGTGTTCATCTACTTCCAGCGCGGTTACCTCGAGCCGCTGGTGGCGGTGCCCGTCGCCCTCGGGGTGGTGGGCGGTTCTCTCGTCGCAACCCGCATGGCCAGTGCCGCGCCGCCACGACTCGTCAAGCGGATTCTCGCCGCGGTACTCGTCGTGGTGGCCGTGGAGATGGGGTTACGCGCGTTGGGGGTGGGCTTTGGTGGATGATCGAACACTCATCGAGGCATCGGAGCGAAATCACCGCCGTATCCAGTGGGTGCTGAGGATCGGGCTCCTTCTCGGTGTGGTCACGATGGCATCGGGACTCGCCATCGACCTCGTCGAAGGCGATATGGCGGCAGTCGCCGTGCCACTGCGATCGATCACCCGCGCCGGTTCTGTGGGGGATCGAGTCATGGCCGTCGGCATTCTCATGCTCATCCTCACCCCGGTCGCCCGGGTGGTGGCGCTCATCGGGATCTGGGGGAGGCAGCGGGACCGAAAGTTCGCCCTGGTGGGGACGGTGGTGCTGGTTGTGCTGTGCCTCGGTATCGTCCTCGGGCGCGGCTGAGGCCGACCTTGCCGGTTGGCGATCATGTCGAACCTTGCAGGGAGTTCTGGAGACCGTGAGCGCGATCCACCTCCGCCGCGCCGGGAGCGCTCCGACCGCGAGCCGATTGTCACCCCTGATCCGCCATGCCACCTTGGTGGGCCGGGTCGGCGGGCCCCGGGCGTCGCTGATCACCTACCTGATCCCGGTGGTGGCCCTCGCCCTCGGAGCGATCTTCCTCTCCGAGCGGGTCGGCCCGGTGGTCCTGGCGGGCGCGGTGTTGGCGTCACGCCGCGAGCACAGAGCTCGGCAACCTGCCGCTCAGCCGGCGAGCAGCCCGAGCGGATCCCGCCAGTTGGGAACGTCGGGAGCGCCTCCCTCGAGGCTGCGCAGGTACGTGGCGATCGCCCTGATCTGCTCCGAGGTCAGCGAACCGTTGAAGTCCTGGGAGTAGGCGCTCATCTGTGAGCCCGGCACTCCGGTGGCGATGAGGCTCTCGATCTGCTTGTCGGTCGCCGAGGTGAGGAACTGCTGGGAGTTCAACGCCGGCCCGATGCCACCCTCTCCGGTGGCGCCGTGGCAAGCGATGCAGTTGCTGGTGAACAGCGACCGACCCTCGTCAGCGAGATTGGCCAGCTGGGCGGAGCGGGCGGCCTCGCGATTGGACGGCTCGTACCAGCGGTAGATGGGGAAGATCACCACCATGAGGACCATGACGGCCAATCCCCAGACCATCCAGGTGTTGGTCGTCTTCTCCAGCTGGGGATCGGCGGGGCGTTCCGGCATCAGGCTTCCCCCTCCGTGCAGTGCGGGCCCTTGGGAGGCTCGTCGATGACCCGGGTTCCCAGGTCTGATCCCTTGATCTTCTCGGACGTGTCGATGACCACCACCCCGTCCACGACCTCTACCGCGTAGCGATCCATTCCCCGGGGGGACGGGCCCTCCATGTAGTCGCCGGCCCGATCGAACTTCGAGCCATGGCAAGGGCACTCGAACCACCCGGAGGATTCGCAGAAGGGCACCCGGCAGGCGAGATGGGGGCAGATCTCGGACAGGGCGACGACCTCGTCGTTCACCTTGGTCAGGTAGGCGCGTGCCTGGGGAATCTCGATCACCGTGTCGGCGGGGACCGCGTCGGGGCTCACGGCCGTCACCTGCGTCCCGAACCCGGCGGCGAGCCCGGGGCGGAGCAGGTCCCAAGAGGTCCAGGTTCCGGCGACGGCGAGGAGCGCCGCGCCGCCCTTCCAGGCTCTGGAGAGGAACTTCCTTCGGTCGAGATCACTCATAGTTCACCATGCCATTCCTGCCACGGCCACACCCATCCCCAGTTGGCGCCTCGGAAGGCGAACCCGACGAGTGTCAACGCGATCCACACCACCAGGAACACGGTGAATGTGGTGCGCGCCACCCTGCGGGCCCGGGGACTGATGACCGGGTTGCGGTCAATGTAAGGGAGTGCGGCGAGACCGAGGATGATCGCGGTGGGGACCAGCACCCCGGCGACCAGCGGATGGAAGTGGGAGAGCAGCTCCTGCAGCGCGGCGAAGTACCAGGGGGCCTTCTCCGGATTCGGGGTGTTGGTCGGGTCGGCGATCGCCCGCAGCGGGGCGTCGAAGGCCAATCCGAGCAACAGGACGATGAACAGCACGACCAGGGCCGCCACCGCGTGGCGCACCAGCAGGTGCGGCCACACCATGACCGGGTCTTCCTCCTTCAACTCCTTGCGGTCCCCGACCGCCGGCTTCCCGGGGACGACTCCGAGGAGCCGCTGTCCCGCGACGATGGTCGGATCCTGGTCAGACATCGGATCCTCCTTGCTGGTCCATCTGCAACATCGAGTCCTTCCGCCATCTCCACAGGTGGAATGCCAGCACGCCGGTGAGCAACAACGGCAGGACGGCGACGTGCAACACGTAGAAGCGGAGCAATGTGGTCGATCCGACCGTCGGCCCTCCGAGCAGGATCTGTTTCACCGAGTCGCCGATCAGCGGGACGTAGCCGGCCATCGACGTTCCCACCGTGACCGCCCAGTAGGCCAGCTGGTCCCAGGGGAGCAGGTACCCGGTGAAGGAGAGGAGCAGGGTCAGCACCAGCAGGATCACGCCGAGCACCCAGTTGAACTCCTTGGGCGGCTTGTAGGCGCCCCGGTAGAACACCTTGGCCATGTGGGCGGCCACCGCGATCACCATCAGGTGCGCCGCCCATCGGTGGACGTTGCGAACGTACTGACCGAAAGCCACGCTGGTCTGGATGTTCTGGATGTCGCCGTAGGCATTGCCTGGGGAGGGGACGTAGAAGAACATCAGGTACACCCCGGAGACCACCAGCGACACGAACAGCACCAGCGAGGACACTCCGAGGAAGGCCGAGTAGCCAAAGGTCAGTTCCTTGCGGCGCACCTTCACCGGATACAGGTGGAGCAGGAAGTTCGCCCAGTGCCCGGCGGCGCGGTCGCGCTCGGTCACCCGGTCGGGGACCCGGAACATCGATCTCCCGATGGTCGACTGTCTCATGCGGTCCATGACTTTCACACCGGCACTCCTATCTCCGGCACTCCAACTCCGGTCCAGACGGCCATCGACAGCGCCTTGGGAGGACACCGTTCGATGCACAGTCCACAGCGAATGCATGCGCTCTCGTCGAGCATGAGGGCGGTGCTCCCCAAAGCACCCGGCTGAACCTCCTCTGCCGGAACGAGCGATATCAGATCCAGCGGGCACACATCGGCGCACAGCGCGCACAACACACACTTGTCGATGTCGAGCTCGATATTGGCGAAGCACCGCAGGCAGCGGGCCGCCTCACACCGCGCCTGCTGCTCGGTGAACCCGCTCTCCACCTCGGCGAGGCCGATGCGGCGGTCCGTGGAGATCGTGGGCACCGCGAGTCGCTCCACCCGGTCGTAGGTGTCGGTGAGGCGATGGAACTGCTCGAGCTCGACCAGTTGGCCGTCGACCTCGGCGGGCACCTCGCCGGTGAAGTGTTGGTGGATCGCCGCGGCGACCTTCCGGCCGTCGGCGATCGCCTCGATCAGGGTGCGCGGCCCATGAGCGGCGTCGCCGCCCGCCCAAACCCCGTCGATGGAGGTGCCCATGTCGGCTTCCACGGAAACCGTCTTCCGGGGCGAGATCGCTGGACCCGTGGGTCCCAGCGCTTCGACGTCGATGGCCTGGCCGATGGCGAGAATCACCGTATCCGCCTCGTATCCGATGACGTCCGAGGAGTCGAAAGTGGGAGCGAAGCGCCCGTTCTCGTCGAAGACCGAGGTCACCTTGACGGTTTCCAGCCCGACCACCTTGCCGTTCTCGGTGAGGATGCGAGCCGGCCCGCGGCGGTGGACGAACTTGATGTCCTCGGCCCGGGCCTCCTCGAGCTCGAACGGGGAGGCGGGCATCTCCTCCTCGGATTCCAGCGAGATCACCGTGACATCGGTCGCCCCGGCCCGGCTGGCGGTCCTCGCCACGTCGAGCGCCTCGGTAAGAGCGGAGCGCTCCTCCTCCACCGCCTCCTGGGTGCTCCCGCTGATGCCGCCGTTGTTTTCGCCGTTGGTCTCCACGCCGTAGGCCTCTCGCCGCAGGGCGGTGCGGGCGGCATCCATGGCGACGTCGCCGCCGCCGATGACGACGACCCTGTCACCGACCTCCACCTCGAAACCCTGGTTGGCGTTGATGAGGAACTCGATCGCCTTGAGCACGCCGTCGGCCTCATGCCCCTCGATGTCCAGGCCCCGGCCGAGCGAGGCGCCGATGGCGACGAACACCGCGTCGTGGCGGGAGCGGATCTCCTCGAAGGTGATGTCCCGACCCAGCCGGGTGTTGAGGTGGACGTCGACCCCGAGCGAGACGATCGAGTCCAACTCGGCCTGGAGGAGGCTGCGGTCGAGGCGGTACTCGGGGATACCCAGCTTCATCATCCCGCCGAGCTGACCGGTCGCCTCGTACACCGAAACCTGATAGCCCAGCCGCCGCAAGTCATGGGCGCACGACATACCGGCCGGCCCGCCCCCGATGATCCCGACGCTCTGATCACGATCCGGCCCCGAGGGTGCCGCCACCGTGCGCCAGGCGTCGCCACCGGCTTCGACCCCGTACTTCTGGGTGACGAACCGCTTCAGGGCCCGGATGGCGATCGGTTGGTCGATCTCGCCCCGGCGGCAGGCCGTCTCGCAGGGCGCGGCGCACACCCGGCCACAGACCGAGGCGAACGGGTTGGGGAGACGGGCGGTCAGGTAGGCGGTGAGGTCGTCTCCGTCGGCGATGGCGGCAACGTATGCCCCGGCATTGGTGTGCACCGGACAGGCGGCGAGGCAGGGAATGTTCTCGTCGTAGAAGCGCAGCGCCTGCATCAGACGACTCTGCTCTTCTGGGCGCGCCGCAACAGGTACATGCCGCCACCGAGGGCGATGAACCACACGGCGGTGCCGATGAGATCGCGCGCCAGGCTGGGCAGAGAAGACAGGGCACTCCACTTGATCAGTAGCGAGGGCAGCATCACTGTGAACACCAGGAAGAACCCGAAGATGACCAGGGTCTTCACCCACACCTGGCCTGCGCCGAACGAGCCGCCGTCGGCGCGCCGGGCGACCGCCAGGGGACCGAAAAGAAGGACCGCGGCGGCGAGGAACGCCAGGGTGGCGGCGAGGTAGAGAAGCGTCCTGGGCAGCGAGCCGGATTCGCCCTCACCGGTGGGGCCTCCGGCGACGACCGTGGTCGGTGTTGTGGCGCCGTTGAGCCCGAATTGGAGGTAGGCGGTGACCGAGGTCACCTGATCGGGGGTGAGTGCGGCAAACGCCGGCATCACGCTGTTGTAGGTGGTCCCATTGACCACGAGTTCCCCGGTGAGGCCGTTGGCGAGCACGTCGGCGACGTACGCGCTGTCGAAGACGTGGTCGTTCCCGGCAAGAGGAGGGAAGACCCCGGCGAGCCCGGCGCCGTCGACCTGGTGGCAGGCGATGCAGCTGGCCTCGAACACCACTCGGCCCTCGGCGACCACCTGGTCGGAGGGCTGGTCGGTTTGGGCGAAGGAGGCGCCGGCGGACACGAACCCGAGGGCCAGGCCGACAATGGCGATCACGCCGGCCCTGGTCGCTGCTCTCCTCATGGGGTTACCTCTCCCTTTCCTGAGCCCGGTGCCCCGCCGATTTGGGGGATGCTAACGAGTCGCGTCCGGCGCGCCGTCGGGCGGAGTCCCCTGATCATGGGACGAAGGCCCCGGGGGCGCGCGGCGAACGCGGAGAGATGCCCCGCGACTCGACTGACCCGACTACTCGACGATCCGATCGTAGGCCTCGACACCGGCGGCGAAGGCGTCGAGCTCGGCCGCGTCCGGCTGCTTGGTCCACACCTGGACCCGCTGCAGCAGCTCGGCGTAGGTCGTCTCTTGGCCGGGCTTGACCACGGCGCGGATCGGGATGTCCTCGGCGAGGATCTCCTGATAGCGGCGGAAGATCGCCCGGTGGGCGGGGAGGTCGAGGTCGAGTTCGAACATGACCCCGTGGGCCCGGTCCACGAGGTCGCACTGATCACCGGTGAGCAGCGGGCACTCCGACTCCTGCGGACCGTGGCACACCATCACCGGATGTCCGAATCCGGACAGTAGGTTGCGATCGAAGGCGACGTCCCCCGTGTCGGTGACGTCGATGAGGATGGCGCCTTTGTCTTGCTCGTGCATGTCGAGCCCCCTCCTTTCCATCCACGACTGATTCTGGGCCTATCGACGATCGACGATAGGGCCGGAATACCCCAAGGGGTCGATTGCACCGACGACGACGGGCCACTCGACGGGGTAGCCAACGGCTCGGGATCATCCGATCGGGGTTGCGGCGTCCCGGGCGGCAGCTCCGAGCCACCGTGGGAAACGCCCGCGCTAATTGGGGAGATCCGGGCGGTATCGGCAATCCATATCGGCCAAGGAAAGCCGGCTCCATTGACCGCCTATCTGGTGCTGGCGGGCGCAGTTCCTTACCATACGGATCGAGAACGCCGATCGCATTCGAAGGGAATCCCCCATGGCAATGTCCGCCCAGCACAAGGCAGCCCTGGCGCAGGGCCGCCGGGAATCGCGAGCGATCAAACTCTATCTGCAGGCTCTGGGCAACCGCCGCCCCGGCCGACCGGTCACGCCGGTGACGCTCGAGAAGCGCATCAGTGATCTCGGAGCAAAGATCGCCGCCGAATCCGACCCGCTGAAGGCGGTCGATTTGCGCCAGTCCCGGATCGAGGCGGAACAGCTCCTGGCCAGGGCCGAGTCGGTGGCAGACATGGCCGAGTTGGAGACGGGTTTTGTCAAGTACGCCAAGTCCTACTCGAGCCGCAAGGGAATCTCATACACGGCATGGCGCGAGGCAGGTGTCCCGGCGGCGATGCTGCGCCAGGCCGGCATCAGCCGGGCCGGGTGAGTCGCTCCCATTCCCACCCGGTACGGTGACGGCCATGGGGGTGCCGATTGCCATCGAGGTTCCGCTGGTCGGCGATGCCCGCTTGAAGAACTGGGCGAAGGTCGTTCATGCGGTCGACGCCAACCAGGGCGGCGGGTGGGCCTATGAGGGTGACTTCATCGCCACCGGAGGCATCCAGGACGTGGTGGCACCCTGTGTGATCCTGGTCTACGGGGAGAGCGGGTCGCGGGGAAATCCTCACCCGGAGGCCCGGGTGTATCTCGCCAATACCGACGGAACGCTGAGCATGCACGCCTCGGCGGCGGGGCGCGCCTGGGCGCGCACCTTGCGGGACGTGGTGGCAGAACTGCTGGAGCGCGACACGCCGATCGCCCCGGGGACCCGGCCCTGGGATCCGCTGCTGCTGGGGTATTCCTCCGAGGCGCTGCATGAGGAGTTGACGCGTCGGGAGACCGACGGTCCGCCCGCCGGCGAGATTCGGTCTTCCTGAACCGCCGAGGCCGCCGGCGACGGCGCGAGCCGGGAGCGCAGAGCGACAAGGCGGAACGCCGCGCCCAGGCGCCGCACCGACGTGTGGTGGGGTGGCCTGCAGAGCAATGGGGACATGCTGGTGCTGTTCGCCCATCTGCTGTCACTCAAACCCGGATTGGCGGGACGCGGTCATCTCGGTGAAGAGCATCGCCACGTCCGACATGCCGGAGCGCAACACTCGTCTCCTCGATCGGGTGGTGCGATCCGCCCGAATCCGTGCCGCGACCACGGTGAAGCGCAAACCGGAAGGCGCCTCGGTGCTCTGATCAGGAGGGAGTCGGGAGACGGCGACGTCGTCTTGCTCGGCCTACAGGCCCTCGTCCCGGGCCACGAAATCACCTACGCGGCGCGCCTCGAAGAGATGACCGAGCAGCTGCCCTCGGTGCTGTTCGTGCGGTCGGCGGGGGAGTTCCGGGGTCGGTTGGTTGGCGGCGGCATCGAATCCGCCGCCGGATCGGGCCGAAGCCGGCGGGAGGGCGAAGAGCAGAGGACCTGGTCGCCGACCGGACGTGCCGTCCCGGCTAGGAGGTACCGCTCACGGTCGTCTCCACCGCGATGGCCGCTTCGAGAGTCCGCTCGAGCAGGCCACTCGCCTCGGCGGCCTCCACCAGCACCGCTTCCGGGTTCGAGGAGCCGGCAACTCGAATCCGTGGTCCCTTCTCACGAAGCTTCGTCGTGACGACCAGGCCCTCGTCTTCGGGACCCCGGGCGATGGCGTGGGCGATGCGGAAGATCCCCACGAGAACGACGCAGGTCCGTTTGATCCCGGCCGGCAGACCGGAATAGGGGGCGTACACCGGTCGGGGATCCTTCCCCCGTTGGAAGCGGACAACGGAGGCGAGGATGGCGATCTCCTCCGGCGAGAAGCCGCGCAGCCCGCCGTGCTCGACCAGGTACGCCCCGTGTTTGTGCAGGCGTGCCGGGGAGATCCGGCTCCCGATGGTGTGGAGGCGAGCGGCGTGCCCCAGCCACTCCCGCTCGCGGACTCCGAGACCGTGCAACTCGCGGGTCCCGTCGAAGAGGGTCTCGGCCACCGCCGCCACAAGGTCGAGGTAGCGCGGATCCTCGCCCCACATGCGCACCAGGCGGTCCACCGAGCGCCGTCGCAGGTCCGTAAAGCTCGGGGCGGTGTCTTGGCGAATTCCCAGGGCGTCGAGAACCGCGCCCTCTCGAAAACCCCATTCCGAGTGGACCAGTTCTTCCACGTCGAGGGTTGCCGCCGCGGTGGTGAGGACCCATCCACCCACCGGCAGCAGGTCCGCCCGCCGTTCGTCGATGCCCGGCAACTGCAGTCGCTGCTTGAGGGTCATCGAGTCAAGGCGGCGGGTGAGGGCGCGCAGATCTGCCACCGGAAAGGAGTACTGGTTCAGTGAGGCCGGCGGGATCGCCCAGCGCCTCGCGGCGAGCAGCCTCGCCAGGGCGCCGGCCGTTCCCCCACTGGCGATGCAGCGCGCCGGTGAGAAGTCTCTGATGTCGGCGACGAACGGCGACACCGCCTCCTTCACCGCCGCCTGAACCGCCTTGCGTTCCTCCCGGGTCGGGGGATCGGAACCGGCAAGCATGCCGGTGAGCCTTCCCGCTCCTACCGGGACGCTGCGCCCCCACCGCAGGCCGGTGTCGTCGGTGAGCGCCACCTCCAGGCTGCCGCCACCCAGGTCGAGGAGCAGCGTTGGTCCGCCGTCGACGGCGACGCTGGCGGTCACTCCGAGGAGGGTGAGGCGGGCCTCCTCGCGGCCGTCGATGAACTGCACGGGCAGACCGACGGCTTCTTCGAGCAGCACCGTGAGCTCCCCACGGTTGTGACTGTCGCGGAGAGCGCTGGTCGCCAGCACTACGAACCGGTCGGCCCCGGCTCGTACCGCCACATCGCGCAACCGGCGAGCAGTGTCCGCAGCCCGCTGGGCCTCGGGCTGCGGGATGCGGCCGTGGTTCGCCAGCACCAGCCCGAGATTGAGGACGACCCGGTCCCGGAGGATGGGCGTGAGGCCGCCTTCGGGATCGGCATCGGCCACGAGCAGCTGGAATGTGGTGCTGCCCAGGTCGAGAACCGCGGTGCGCACGTCGGGTGCCCCGGGACGGCGACGTCGGTCGGTCATCGGGGAGACGCCCGGAGCACGGACTGCATCGCCGGACAGGTCAGGGGATGACGGCGAGCCGTCTCCGGCCCCGGAAGCGAGCCCCTCCAGCTCAATTCCAGAACCGTAGCCGCTTGTCGGCCAGCGCCTTCCAGGCGGCCGGCCACTCGGCCCGGGCCGCCGCTGCCGCCTTCGCTTCGAGCACCGCCAACTCCCCGGCGGCGAGCGCGCCAGTGGCACCCGAAGAGGAGGCCTCGGCGCTCAGCCAGTCTGCGGCGGTCACCGCATCCTGGTGTTCGCCCAGCACGTCCTGGAGTTTCCCGGCGGCGGCGGCGAACCGCTGCGCCACATCGCCGAAGATCGGGGCGAGTGCCTCGGACGTGTAGCGGACCCTCTTGGCGCGGATGCGAGCCGCATGTAGCAGCACGGGATCGGTGGGGTCGGCGACCGCCCGCTCGATCGCCGAGCGCAATTGAGACCACGGGCCCTTGACCAGTCGTCCCAGCGTTTGGGTTGCGGGGAGAAGAGCGACCTCGTCGAGGACGCCGGGCGACCCCGTCGCCTCGATGAGCCGATCGAGCAATGTCAGGTAGCGAGGGTGGCGCATGGCGATCATGAGGCCGTCGCGCGCCACGGCGCGTGCCGCTTCCATACGAGCGACGAAACCTTCGGCACTGCTTCGGTCTCGTTCCGGCAGAACGGCGGAGTGTGCTCGCAGCCGGTCGCGCAGCACCTCGGCATCGCGCACCGCGCCGAGTTCCCCCCCGATCCAGCGAAGCTCCTCCTGCAGCGGCGCTGCCCAGGTCGGGTCGAGCTCTGCACGGAATGAACGGAGATCCGAGCGCAATCGCCTCGTGGCTACCCGCGCCTGATGGACGTCCGCGGGGTCGTCACCGAGGCGGACGCCCGGGTCGTGGCGGAACAGCCTGATCACGGACCGGCCCAGGGCGGAACAGACCAGGTCTCGAATCGTGGAGTCGGGACCGAGTTGGGGAAGGGCGATCTCGGACTCCTGAGCGAGGAGCCCGAGGACGCGCGCCAGCTTGGGAATGTTGTCGACCGGTCCGGCGCCCGCAGCGCGCAATACGGCAACGAGCGGAGCCAGGATCTCGACGGACGCGTTTGGGGCGAGCTCCAACTCCAGTTCCCGGAACCGGGAAGTCACCCGGCTGCCGTCCATCACCGAGACCGCGTCTTCGGTGATGGTTGCCAGTGGCTTGCCATCCTCGGTTTCGAGTTCGACGATGGCGCGGTGAGTTCCCAGTCGCGCCACTGGAGAGAGGTCGGCGGTCCGCACGAAGGCCCGTATCAGATCCACCGCCTCGGTTGGCGGCCGAGGCGGCTCACCGGCGAACTCCAGTTCTCGCCGCGTCAACACGTCGCTCGAGCGATCGGCGGGCAATTTGAGGGTCCAGCCCTGGCCCTCGCGGTGGCGCAGGCTGCAGTCCCAGCGGACCAGGCGGAGATCGGGCGTGTCGAAGTAGACCGTGGCGTAACGCTGCGTGTCGACCGATCGGGCAACCACGCCACCCAAATAGGACTCGGGAAGCCGGAACCCGGCCGGCACCGCCAGCTTGATCTCTCGCTCGAGGTTCATCCCGCTCTCCTCCGGCGAACCCGATCGCCATCGATGGGACGGGGACAGGCAACGGTACTCGTCGCGCCCGGAGGCGATGCCTGCGGGTCGGTCGTCACACGCCCAAGCCGGGAGTCGCCAGGTCGAACACCGCCCGGGCGTAGTCGAGCAACCTTGTGGCGGCGTCGCCGGCGCGGACCGCGGCGTAGGGGAGCATCGTCCCCTGCCATCCCTCGAGGTGCCATTGGGCACCGTGGGGGAGCGGGGAACCGACGAGGCTGCTGTCGAAAGGCCACGGGTTCGAGTAGAAGTACGGAATGCCGCCCGGGTAGAAGCCGAGGTTGACTTCCGGGGAGACTCGCTCCCCGCCCTCCTCCTCGATACGGGAGCCAAACCAGTCGAAGGCGAGGTCGAACCCGTGGGGCCACACCTGAATGGGGCTCACCCGGTCGCCGAGAGACAACCGGCGACGCTCGAAGATGGTGTTGACGGCGACGAATGCTTCGAAGTACACCTCGGCAGCCGCAGGGTCGTAGGTGCGAGGGTCATCGTTCTCGAACCGTGACCGGTCGTAGGGACCCTCGAGACCGAGCTCGCTGACCGCATCAAACATGCGATCGGCCAGTTCGGTCCCGGTGCCTGCCGAGCGGAGATCGCTCCGAAGCTCCCAGCCGGTGCTGGAGCGCAGGACGATCTCGTGGTGTCGCAGGTCCATGGTGATCGCCAGCGATCCACCGTCGGGGAGAGGCAGCGGATCGGTGGCGAGACCCTCGTGACGCACCTTGAGGCCGAGGTGCCACCACTTGGGGTGGGGTACCCCGCGCGTTCGCGTCAAGGCGTCCGAGTGCTAGTGCGTAGGCGTGCAGGGTGGCGCGGGTCGGTTCATACTCGGGCTTGATCTCCGGCAGGGTGATGTTGGTCATCGCGCTCCTCGGGGGGCTGCCGGTCGGAACGCCGGGAGCCACCCGGTGATTCCATCGGGAACATCGCTGTCCCCGTCACGGTTGGCTGCCACCGAGCCCCCAGACACGGAGAGACCATGCCCGATACCGGTGATGCCGCCCTACTCATCTTGCGGATGGCGGTGGGCTTCGTGTTCCTCGCCCACGGGATCAAGCACTTCCGCAACCGGGAGAAGACGATGCGATGGACGGCGGGGATCGGATTCACCAGCCCGGCGATCCAGTGGTTCTTCATGTCGTTCGCTGAAATCGGCGCCGGCTTCTCCCTGACGCTCGGGCTCCTCACCGCGGTCGGCGCCGCCGGCGTGGTGTCGCTGATGGCGGTGGCTCTCTGGACGGTGCACCGCCGCGCCGGGTTCTGGATCACCGCCCGCCCCGATGAGGGCTGGGAGTACGCGATGGTCCTCACGGCGGGCGCGGTGACGCTTGGCCTGCTCGGCGCGGGGGAGTGGTCGCTCGACCACGCACTCGGGATTGCCGCCGACCTGGACGGGGGCGTCGGGGCGCTCATCGTCGCCAGCGGCGTGGCGGCGGCGGTGGGACAGTTGATGCTGTTCTTCCGACCGTTGAGGCAGCCCACCGGCTCGTGACCGGCGGGCGGGGTGGGTTCCCAGCGCTGGTCAGCCCGTTTCCCGCAGCTTCTCCAGGCCGTCGAGGATCAGGTCGAGCCCGAACTCGAAGCCGCTTCGGTCGGCGAACTCGGATCGGAGGTGGCCCAATATGTGCTCCACGAGGTGGGGGTAGTCGGCTGCCGGCAAATCGCGCAGGACGCTCTCCGCGAGTTGCTCGAGCTCATCCGCATCGAACGCGAAGCTCACCTCCTGGACGGTGAACCCGAGAAGGTGGAAGTCGAGGGCGTGATAGGCATGGTGGGTGAGTTCCGCCGACAACCCCCCATTCCGCAGTGCGCCCAACACCGAATCCATGTACCGCGACCGTCCCGGCGCCAGGGAGTTGTCCCGGGTGATGAGCAGCCGCGATGCCCAGGGGTGGCGCAGCAGCACCTCATGGGCGGAGAGAGCGCTGGCGCGCAGGGCGGTCTTCCAGTCCGCGTCGGATGCGGGCACGCCGAACTCACCGATCACCTCATCGACCATGTGGTCCAGCAGGTCGTCCTTGTTGGCGACGTGGTTGTAGAGCGACATCGCCTCTACCCCGAGAGCCTCCCCGAGGCTGCGCATGGTGAGCGCCTCGATGCCCCGCTCATCGGCGAGTGCGATGGCGGCGTCGAGCACCCGCTCCCGGGTGAGGGGAGTCCTGTGGTCCGCTCGCCGTGGCCTCTGGGGAGTCATCCGGCCCATTCGATTGACGGACTTACACCGTACGTGTATTGTACCCGAATTCAGCTTACAAGGTAAGGAAGATGAGCACCCAGCCCGTACCGACCATGAAGGCGGTCGTTCGCAATAGCTTCGGTCCGCCCCGCGTCCTCGAGATCTCCGTGGTCGATCGCCCGGTCCCCGACGATGATCAGGTGCTGGTACGGGTCCGCACAGCATCCCTCAATCGCGCCGACTGGTACGCGATGGCGGGACGGCCGCTGCTGGGCCGCCCGATGATGGGCCTGCGCAGGCCGAAGTCCAACCGGCTGGGCACCGACTACGCCGGCGTCATCGAGGCGGTGGGGAAGAACGTCACCGGCTTCCGACCCGGCGACGAGGTGTTCGGTGGGAGGGACGGCGCCCTGGCCGAGTACGTGTGTGTCCGCCACGATCGGGCCATCGTGCACAAGCCGCCGAACGCGACCTTCGAGCAGGCCGCGGCGGTGCCGGTGGCCGCCCTCAGCGCACTGCAAGGTCTGCGCGATCGGGGCGGAATCCAACCGGGACAGAAGGTGCTCATCCACGGTGCCTCCGGAGGCGTAGGCACGTTTGCGGTGCAGATCGCCAAGGCGTTCGGAGCCGAGGTGACCGCGGTTTGCGGCCCGCGCGGGATCGAAGCGGCACGATCGGGCGGCGCCGACCATGTGATCGACTACACCCGCGACGACTTCACCCGCGGCGACGATCGGTTCGACATCGTGCTCGACGTCGCCGGGACCCGGTCGTGGCGGCATTTGCGGCGGGTTCTTGCTCCCCGGGCCATCGTCGTCGGCGTGGGAGGGCCGAAGGACAACCGCCTCACGGGCCCGATGAGCCACATGCTCGGGTTGCGGCTGGGCGCAATGTTCAGCCGACGCCGGGCGGTGTTCTTCATCGCCAAGTTCAACAAGGCGGACATGGAGACGCTGCGCGACCTGCTCGCCGACGGCAGGATCGCACCGGTGATCGATCGGCGCTTCGGACTGGAGGAAGCGGTAGCCGCCTTCGACTACATGGGCGACGGCCATCCGCAGGGGAAGGTCGTCCTTGTGATCGGGCGGGAGTAGCGCGGCCGGTCGTGTTCGGTCGGTGGGCGCGGTAGCAAGGGACGTGAACCGGGCAGTGCCCACTTCGAGAGGTGCGTTGTCGCGATGGTGTGACGATGCGCGGCGTCCGTCAACTCCTGGGTTGCGGCTCCACTTCGACGGAGTGCCTCGCGATTTCGAGACTGCAAGCGCTGTGCTTGGTGCAGAACTCGCAGCACTCCTCGGCCGGATGCTTTGAGTGATGGTGAGCTTGCAGCCATCTCACTGGTAGAGATCCACTTCCCCGTGTGGGATTGGCTGCAGAGAACTCAGCGCTTCCCCTTCTCCACCGCCTGGTCAGGCGACGGCGACGGGCCACATCATGAGCGGTCGTCCCTTGAATTCGTGGCATCGTTGGTCGCCGACTCAGTGGCTCGGATCGTTGAAAATGCCGGCGGCTTCTTGCTCCGAGCGAACATAGGCAACGATCAGCGCGACGTCGTCCCTCGTGAGGCCGGCATTGGCTCCAACCGCGGGCATGGGCCCAAAGTTCCAATGGTGGGGCTGTACGCCGACTTCTGCGGCTCGCTGAAAGCTCTCATCGCTGTGGTGGTTGGGGGCGTATATCACATCGAGGAATGGAGGCCCGACCGCGGTGCCGCGGAGGTCCGGGCCATGGCAGGCGGCGCAGTTCGCCTGGTAGAGCTGCTCGCCGGCGGCCACCGCGCCGGGGTCTATGGCGACGGGCGTGGTCGCCGACGGGCTCTGTCCGGCAACCGACAGCCCGATGGCGACGACGCCGACGGCGAGAATCCCGATGATCACCCACTTCAGGGCGCGCGGAGGCTTGCGCCCGGTTCGTTGGGGATGCTGCTCTGGCGGTGTCCGTTTCTTCAGGTTACCCATTAACGCCCCCCTGTCTTCTCTGCCGTCGTGGACATCGGGGTTCGCTCCGCCGCCTTCGGCGGTTGCCCGACTGGTGGGACGATCCTGGCGACTGGGTGGAGAGTGGTCACGGGGCCATTGTGAACATTCCCCCCGAGGGGAAGGTCAAGTCCGAGTTCCGTCGGCAACCGGGATCGGTGCCGAGGCCCTGTCCGGCAGCTGACCGGGGGAGCTTCAGTGGTGCTCGTGAGGTTGGGGACCTGAATGGACGTGCGCCGCGCGGAGCCTCGGTTTGATCCTCACCCCGGGGTCTGGGGAGATCGTCTGACAGCGATTCGGGTCCGTGCAGCCCGAGGGGTCCAGCGCGGCGGCACGCTCGGTGAGCCCTTGCAGCTGCTTGCGAGTCGCCCGAAGCGTTCTTATGTGTTTGTCGAGATCGGCCAGGTGTCGCTCGAGCAACTCGACGACATGGTGGCAGGTGCCGACCCCCTTGCTGCGGAGATCGAGGATGTACCCGATCTCGCTGAGGGTGAGACCCGTCTCCTGGGCATCCTTGACGAAGGTCAATCGATCGACCATCTCGGGTGGGTAGGAGCGGTACCCGTTGTCGGCGCGCGGTGGCGCCGGGAGGACACCGATCTCCTCGTAGTAGCGGATCGTCTTGGTGGGCACTCCGGTTGCGCGGGCGAGTTCACCTATTTGCATGACCGGCAGGTTAGTCCTTGACATTCCAGTTGGGAGGAAGGTGTACGGTCGGGGTGTTCGCGTCTGTGTGAAGGAGCAAGACATGCGTGATCCAGTGTGTGGCATGACGGTCGGCGAGGGGGCACTCACCGTCGCGGACCATCCGGAGTTCGGGTTCTGTTCGGAGCACTGCCGTCGAACGTTCCTGGTGTCACCCGGCCAGTTCCTCGAATCTGCCGAAACCGCGTCCGCCGAGCACGCCGGGGCATGTTGCGGGGGGTGCGGGCCGATGGAGGGGTCTCATCACGGAGCTGAGCATCGGGCCTGAGCCGGTGGGGATCATGGCATCCGCATTGGGTCTCGCGGGAGCGTGGGCGGTTCTGGCAGCCGTGATGGCCGCCTTCTCTGGGCCTGCAGCCCAACCGGGATGACCGGGGTGCCCCACCAGGAGCGGCCAGTCTCGACGAGTCGGCTACTCGGTCGGCCACCGAGTGAGGAGTCCGCCGAGCGCGACGGGAAGGTCATTTCGGTGCATGATCTCGACATGGGTGGCTTGTGATGGGCCCTGAGTACTTCGTGGCAGGGAGCGGAGTGCCTTTCCGGGGGCGTTGCCCGCGAAGGCTGCCCGCGGGACGAGTCTGCGTCGAGGCGGGATGTTCGACGCGGCTCACGGTCTACAACCGTCGTGATACCTGCTTCCGACACAGCCCGGCCAGTTTCCCGCGGTTCCGGGGACGCATCGACCCCGAGTGAGGACCTCGGCGTCGTCAGGCCGAACGCTTAGAGGAGATATCGGCAACTGCGAGGGGAAGGCAAGAATGACATGAAGAACCACACCGATGCCAAGTCGGTCGTGCTGCAGGTCAGAGGTATGCAATTCGCCTCCGAGAAGCACAAAGTCGAGGCGTTCCTCGGGGCACAGCCCGGCGTGATGACCGTGGACGCCAACCCGGTGGCGCAGTCGGCCTCCGTCACCTTCGACCCGACCGCGACCAGCGCCGAGGCCCTACGGGAGCGGGTGATCGAGTGCGGGTACCACTGTGCCGGCGAGTCGGTGCCTGAGCACGTCTGCTATCAGGAGACTCCGCAGGCTCACGCCGGCGAGGGGCACTCGCCACACGCCGTGATGGGCCACGGCAGCCACGGCGAAATGTCCATGGCGGCGATGGTCGCCGACATGCGGAACCGGTTCCTGGTGGCGCTCCTCTTCGCCATCCCCATCGTGGCCTACTCACCACTCGGACGGGGGTCCCTCGGCTTCGACGTTGGCGCACCCTTCGGGCTTCGGGATGATGTCTTCGCCCTGATCCTCAGCCTGCCGGTCGTGTTCTGGTCGTCATGGATCTTCTTCGCAGGCGCCGCCGCCGCGTTACGTCGTCAAACCCTCGACATGATGGTGCTGGTGGCGGTCGCCATCGGGACGGGCTGGCTGTACTCGCTGGTGATCACTCTCGGCGGCGGCGGCGAAGTGTTCTACGAGGCGGCGGCGATGCTGGCAGTGTTCGTGCTGCTGGGCCACTGGTTCGAGATGCGAGCTCGCGGCGGAGCCAACGACGCCATCCGCACGCTCATGAGCCTCGCCCCGCCGATGGCGGTGGTGATCCGCGACGACGGGGAGGTCGAGGTGCCGACCTCCGGCCTGCGGGTAGGTGAACTGATGTTGGTTCGCCCCGGAGCCCGCATCCCGGTTGACGGAATGGTGGAGGACGGTGAGTCGGAGGTCGATGAGTCGATGGTCACCGGCGAGAGTCTCCCAGTCCACAAACAGCCTGGTCAGGGCGTTGTCGGAGCCACCATCAACAAGAACGGCACCCTACGGGTCCGGGCCACCCGGGTCGGCGCCGACACCGCCCTCGCCCAGATCGTTCGACTGGTCCAAGAAGCACAGAACTCCAAGGCCCCCGGGCAGCGTCTTGCCGATCGCGCCGCGTTCTGGCTCGTCCTGGTGGCTCTCGCCGGTGGAGCGCTGACGCTGATCGGTTGGCTGATCGCCGGGGAGACGTTCGCGTTGGCTTTGCTGTTCGCCATCACTGTTGTCGTTATCACTTGTCCCGACGCTCTCGGACTCGCCACGCCCACTGCCATCATGGTCGGGACCGGTATGGGGGCGCGCCGTGGGGTGTTGTTCAAGAACGCCGGGGCAATTGAGACCTCGGCTGGCATCGACACGGTGGTACTCGACAAGACGGGCACCCTGACCAAGGGCGAACCTGAAGTCACCGACTTCATCCCCGCCGGGCCTGTCGAGGACGTCCTGCGGCTTGTCGCCGCCGTGGAAAGGGAATCCGAACATCCGCTGGCCGAAGCGGTTGTCCGCTACGCCACCACCCAGGGCTTCACCCCGGCAGTCGCCGAGGGGTTCGAAAACGTGCCAGGCCATGGCGCCGTTGCCAACGTCGGAGGACATCGCATCGTTGTCGGCAATGCTCGGCTCATGGAGCGCGAGGCTATCGATCTTGGGGAACTGGGCTCCCGCGGCGAAGAGCTAGCAGCCGCAGGGCAGACCGCCGTGCTCGCAGCCGTGGACGGCGCCGTGCGCGCGGCGATCGGGATCGCCGATGCTCCACGCCCAACGTCGGCCCAAGCGGTGCGGGATCTCCATGACCTGGGTATCGAGGTCGTGATGCTCACCGGGGACAACCAAGCGACGGCCGAGCGGATCGCAGGACTGCTCGGCATCGACACGGTGATCGCCGAAGTCGTGCCGGAGGACAAGGCCGACCAGATCCTTCGGCTGCAGGCGACGGGAAAGAAGGTGGCAATGGTCGGTGACGGCGTCAACGACGCTCCCGCACTGGCCACAGCCGACCTCGGTATCGCCATCGGTGCCGGCACCGACGTCGCCATCGAGACCGCCGACATAGTCCTGATGCGCTCCGATCCCCTCGACGTGCCGGTCGCGCTCCGCATCGGTCGAGGCACCCGGCGCAAGATGCGGCAGAACCTGGCGTGGGCCGTCGGGTACAACACCATCGCCCTACCCATCGCCGCCGGGCTCCTCTACCCAGCGCTCGGCTGGGTGCTTCGACCGGAGTGGGCTGCCCTGTCGATGTCCGGCTCCAGCTTCATCGTGGCTACCAACGCGGTCCTCCTCAAGCGGCTTTCGCTGCCCGCGCCATCCTGAGAGGCCGACCCGAGTGACCTGCCCGAGTCGGCCAGCTGAGGAGCTGGGGAGGAGTCGCATCGGTGCCTATTCGAGGTCAGGGTCCGCGGCACTCCGCGGACCCTGAGGGTTGCCGAGGTGGGGAAGCCTACGACTGCACGTTGAGGGCCCCGACCATCCCGGCTGCGAAGTGGCCGGTCACATGGCAGGCGAAGCGCAGCGCACCCGCCTGGGTGAAAGTCAGGGTGAGATCCTTGGTCTCACCGGGGTCGATCCCGATGGCGTTCGTCTCGTCGGCCATCGGCATGCTGCCCATATCGGCCATCTCCGCCTCGTGGTCATCCTGCTCGGCGGGTGTGCCTACAACGAACTCGTGCCTGATCGCCCCTTCGTTGGTCACTCGGAATGTCACGGTCTCGCCAACGTGCACCTCGACCGATTCGGGATCGAAGCGAAACGCGTCGGAGGCGGCGATCTCGATGATCTGGTCGGCGTTGGCCGGGTCGCCTGCCGTGCCCCACTCAAAGGGGTGGTCGTCGTTGCCCATGTCGCCCATGGTCGAACTCGTCATGTCCATCGTCGATGAACTGGTCACTGCCGTCGTCGTGGCCGCCGCCTCACCGTCGTCGTCACCGCATGCCGTTGCGGCAATCGCGAGGACGATCAGCGCGACCACGACTCTCTTCAGTGTTCCGGGTCTCATTCAGTCTCCTCCGGTCCGAACGGTCGAGTATGCCACCCGACTCGGCGAATAGGTCGGCCCCTGGGGCCGGGGCGACAGAGGCGCGGGGGAGTCGAGAGATGCCGGGGATTCCGCTTGACATTCCAGTTGACTGGAGGGTGTACGTTGGCATGGACGCCACAGGAAGACGCGAGATGAGACATGACCCGGTATGCGGAATGACCGTCAGCGACGAAGCCCTCAGGCTGGACGACTACCCCGACCTCGGTTTCTGTTCTGAGCACTGCCGCCGCGCGTTCGCAGCTGACCCGTTCGCGTACTTCACATCCTCCGACGGGGGCCTTCACGTGGAGGGGGATGCTGGTGGTCCACCAGCCGGCGGCCTCCTTCTCGGCGGCTCTACCGACTCGATCCATCTCGCTGTGCAGGGCATGACGTGTGCCTCGTGTGTGAGCACGATCGAGCGCGCCCTCAGTGATGTGCCTGGTGTCGTCGATGCCCGAGTCAACCTTGCCACCGAGGAAGCGACCGTGGAACTGACTCCCGGGGCCACCGACATCGATCAGCTGGTGGCTGCGGTGACGGCAGCCGGGTACCGCGCCCATCCGGCGACCGACGGCGGCGACGGCGACGCCGAGCAGGAGGGGAGGCAGCGGCTCTTCCGGACCCTCATCCACAAGTTCTGGTTCGCTGCCGTGGTTTCGCTTCCGGTGATCTACTTCTCGTACCCGGAGATCTTCCCCGGCGTGCCCGAGAAGGGCTCGGTCGCTCTCAACGTCATTTGGGGCGCCATGGCCGTGCTGACGCTTGCGGTGCTCGCCTGGTCGGGATCGCAGTTCTTCACCGGGGCCTGGACTGCACTGCGTCATCGGTCGGCGAACATGAACACGCTGATCGCCCTGGGCACGTCGGCGGCATGGCTGTATTCCGCGGTGGCCCTGGTGTACCCGGGGTTCTTCCCCGAGGAGCGGCTCCGCGACGTCTTCTTCGACGTGGCCGCGGTGGTCACCGCTCTGGTTGTGCTGGGTGCGGCATTGGAGATCCGGGCGCGCGCTCGCACGTCCGAAGCCCTGAAGAAGCTGATCGGCCTTCAGGCCAGGACCGCCCGGGTGATCCGCGACGGCACCGAGATCGAGATCCCCGTGGAGAACGTGGTGATGGACGATGTGGTCGTGGTCCGCCCGGGCGAGAAGATTCCCGTCGATGGCGTTGTGCTCTCCGGTGCGTCGGCGGTGGATGAGTCGATGGTCACCGGTGAGTCGATCCCGGTGGAGAAGGCCGAGGGCTCTCCGGTCATCGGGGCGACCATCAACAAGACGGGTTCGTTCCGGTTCCGCGCCACTCGCGTGGGACGAGACACGATGCTGGCCCAGATCATCCGGATGGTGCGCGACGCCCAGGGGTCCAAGGCGCCGATCCAGCGCACGGTCGACAAGGTGGCGGGCTACTTCGTGCCGGCGGTGATTATCGTCGCAGTACTGACCTTCATGGTGTGGTTCACCTTCGGGCCGTCTCCCACGCTGCTCTACGCGGTGATCACCGCGGTCACCGTGTTGGTGATCGCCTGCCCCTGCGCCCTCGGTCTGGCCACCCCGACGTCGCTGATGGTGGGGATCGGCAAGGGCGCCGAGCACGGCATCCTCGTCAAGTCCGGCGACGCCCTGGAGACCGCCCACCGCATCGACACCGTCGTGCTGGACAAGACGGGCACGGTCACCAGAGGCGAGCCCGAACTCACCGACGTGGCTGCCTTCGGGCGGTTCACCGAGGAGGACGTGCTGTTCCTGGCGGCGTCGGCGGAGGTCGGATCGGAGCATCCGCTTGGGGAGGCGATCGTGGCGGGTGCACGTACCCGAGGTGTCGATGTCGCCGATTCTGACGAGTTCGAGGCGATCCCCGGGCACGGCATCGTCGCGAGGGTTGGCGGCCGCCGAGTGGTCTTGGGGAACCTCAAGTGCCTTGCCGATCAGGGGATACCCGCCGGTAGCGCCGAGGGTGTCATGGAACGTCTCGCCGATGAGGGGAAGACCGCAATGGTCCTCGGCATCGATGGCGAGCTCGGCGGTGTCATCGCCGTCGCCGACACCGTAAAACCCGATTCGGTGTTGGCGATTCGCCGTCTCCACGACCTCGGCCTACATGTGTTCATGATCACCGGCGACAACCCCCGCACCGCCGAGGCCATCGCCGCTCAGGTGGGAATCGACCGGGTGTTCGCCGAGGTGCTTCCCGAAGACAAGGCCAACCAGGTCAAGGCGCTACAGGCCGAAGGGAGGGTAGTGGCCATGGTCGGCGACGGGATCAACGACGCCCCCGCCCTGGCCCAGGCCGACGTCGGAATGGCCATGGGCACCGGCACCGATGTTGCCATGGAATCCGGTGACATCACCCTGGTCAAGGGCAGCCTGAGTGGAATCGCCACTGCCATCGAGCTTTCCAGGGCGACCATCCGCAACGTCCGCCAGAACCTCGTCGGTGCTTTTGGCTACAACACCTTGGGGATCCCGATCGCCGCCGGACTGCTGTATCCGTTTGTCGGAGTCCTTCTGAGTCCAATGCTCGCCGGAGCGGCGATGGCGTTCTCTTCGGTGACAGTCGTCTCGAACGCCAACCGGCTGCGCCGATGGTCACCGATGGCACCCCCCGCAGGGCCGGCTAACCCGACACCGATTGCCGCTGCCCAAGACACACCCGAGAGACAAGGAGTCACCGCATGACTGTGCTCATCGTCGATCTGATCGGAGCCGCCGTCATCGCGCTAATCGTCTGGTACTTCTGGCTGTCCAAGACTCAGGGGATCGTCGCCGCGGCCACATCGGCGGGGATCCAGGAGATCCGCGTGGCGGTGAGAGGCGGCTACTCGCCCGACACGATTCAGGTCGCGGCCGGCCGCCCGGTTCGGCTGGTGTTCAACCGCCAGGAAGCCGACCCCTGCTCGGAGAGGGTCGTCTTCGACGCCTTCGGCGTCTCCGCCGAGCTGCCCGAAGGAGAGGATGTGCCCGTCGAATTCACGCCGGCCCAACCGGGGGAGTACGAGTTCGCCTGCCAGATGGGCATGTTGCGCGGCAGGATCGTGGCGACATGACCGGGATGCCTCGCCGGCAGGCACCGACCGGGTGGTGGGAGATGGTGCTGGCGTGGTGCCCACCCGAGGATTCCCCACTGTTCGGGGGTCCGGCCAGTTCGGCCAGCCGAGTCATCGGGGTCACCAGGGTCGGCCGGCGTGGACCCACGAAGGTTCCCGGAGATCCCTGGGAGGAGGCGGGACCTGGGCCCGCCTCCTCCCAGACCTCCCACCGCCGCGGCAAGGTTTGCCGGTTGAATGGTCGACCGGACGGTGATGAGGCGGCGGCTCCGCCGAGTCCGGGCTGACCGCACCGAGGATGGCACGCTCAATGCTGAGCCGGTGATGGGCTAGGCGGTCTTGCAGGGCTGTTCGTGGTCCATGGGTCACTGGAGGCTGACAGCCGTCTCGCCCTATCGGGCTTCAAGCCGGCCCTTGCGATCAGGGGGTGCAGAGCGGAAGAACGACCGTGAACGTGGCTCCCTGCCCGGGCCCGGGTGAGGAGACCTCCACCTCGCCGCCGTGGCGGCGGGCGATACCGCGGGCGATTGTGAGACCGATGCCGGTTCCCCCCGGTGCCGCCCTGTCTGCCCGGTAGAAACGCTCGAATACGGCAGTGAGTTGGGCCGGGTCGAGTCCGCGCCCCGAATCCGCAACGGTCACCCGGGCATCGCTCGTTCCTCCCTGCGCGCTTGTGATCGTCACCCGCCCGCCACGTGGCGTGTAGGTGAGAGCATTTCCGATGATGTTGGTGAAGACCTGTGCGATCCGGTCCCGGTCGGCAACGACCGGCAGCGGCGGGCCCTCCACGATGTCGAGGGTGACGCCCTGGTCGTCGAACTGGGGACGAAGTCGTTCGCCCGCTTCCATGGCCAGTTCGGTCAGGTCGCTCGGTTCGAGGCGGAGTTCGAGGCGTCCTTCTTCACTCCGGGATAGCTCGCCGAGGTCAGTAGCGAGGCGTTCGATACGTCCCACTTCCTTTCCGATCGCAGCGAACATGACTTGATCCGCCGGGAAGACCCCGTCGACCAGTCCCTCGACGTAACCCTTGATCGTGGCCAGGGGAGTTCGCATCTCGTGCGCCACTTCGGACACCAAGCGGGTTCGTCGCGCCTCGGTCTGCTCGAGGGACGAAGCGAGCGTGTTTACGTCATCGGCGAGGCCGGCAAGTTCGTCGAGTCCGGAAGGGGGGACTCTCTCGGAGTATGACCCCGCGGCAAGCCGCCGGGTCGCCGAGCGGATGGCGCTGACCGGCCGCAGCATCCGCCGCGACGCCAGGAAGGCGGCGGCGACCGCAGTCACAATCGCCGCACCGGCAGCAACCAGCAACGCCTGGTCGAATCCGGAAAGGGCACCGCGGGTGAAATCGCTGATGGTCTCGTGGTTCATCATTGATCCCGTCATCGTGTCCATCGACTGGACGTGACGATCGACGAAAGGCCGGGCGAGGCGGGTGGCGACCACGACCAGTGTCACTGCCCCCATCGCGACGACCGCCAAGTGAGAAACGACGAGCCGGGTGCGCAGCGACTTGAGGATTCTTGTCATAGGGGCTTCCCGACGAACTTGTACCCGATACCCCGCACCGTGGCAATGAACCGTGGTTCCCCCGGGTCATCGCCCAGGGCCTTGCGGAGAGCCCCGATGTGGACATCTACGACTCGATCCACGCCGAAGTAGTCGAAGCCCCACACGCGTTCGAGCAACTGGGCACGTGTGAAGACGCGATTCGGAGAAGCGGCCATCGACGCCAGCAGATCGAACTCCAACGTCGTTGCCTCAACCGGTGCTCCATCGCGGTGGATTTCGCGAGCGGCGAGGTCGATGCTCAGCCCGTCGAAATCGAGGCGCTCCTCAATTGGCACACCCCCCATCCGGCCTCGGCGCAGCACGGCGTTGATCCGAGCGATCAGTTCTCGTGGGCTGAAGGGCTTGGTCACGTAGTCGTCCGCACCGACAGTGAGACCGACGACGCGGTCGATCTCCTCGGCACGGGCCGTGAGCAGGATCACCGCGACATCGGACTCCGACCGGACGCGACGCAGAACCTCGAATCCGTCGAGATCAGGGAGGCCAACATCGAGAACCACCAGATCCGGAGCGGAGCTCTTGATTCGTAACAGCGCGTCCTGCCCGGTGGCCGACTCGGCAACCGTGAACCCTTCGGCCCGCAGGTAGCGGCGAAGCATGGAGCGCAGCTCGGGCTCGTCGTCCACCACGAGTATCTGGCGAGGCTCCATGCCCGCGATAGTAGGAGGCCGTCCCTCCCGGGTCGGGGGGACGGCCTCCGGCGTCGATGTCCGGCTGACGGTTGCTCTCGTCACGGAGTCGGCGATGATCGATCTCTGCTTCCAGTTACCTCGCACGCATCGCCCATGGTTCCCATGTGGTCTGTCATGGTGGTCATGTCGCCCATGGTTCCCATGTGGTCTGTCATGGTGGTCATGTCGCCCATGGTTCCCATGTGGGCTGTCATGGTGGTCATGTCGCCCATGGTTCCCATGTGGTCTGTCATGGTGCCGTTTCCGATCGGCGTCGGGGTGTCGGTGGGGGTCATCGCCGCTCCCGTCGGGATGGCCCATGCTCCAACCGCAAGGGCGGCGACGATCACGCCTCCCGAGAAAAGCCTCTTGTGCGCGTCCATGTCTTGTGGTTCCTCTCGCTTGTCATCTCTTGGGTTCGCCTGCTGGGGTCGCAGTGCCGAGGTGTGATCTCGCCAACCTCAGGTCCTCTCCAGCTGGGCGCGGCGTGCTTGCAGCTCCTGGTCGTCGATCTCACCTCGGGCGTAGCGCTCCTCGAGGATGTCGATGGCGCCCCGTCGAGGTTCGGCTGATGGTGCCGTCCGCCGCACGCCCCAGAAGATGAGCCACAACAGCCCTCCCCAGAACACCGCCATCCACAGCAGCATCCACAAGCCGCCCCATTCCCCGTAGTGCCACCCCATCGAGCCTCCTTGTTTCGGTCCTCCCATCGAACCAGGACCGTTTCAAGCCCGTAGGCGCGGAATCATCAAGCTTCGGTAAAGCCGCACCGATCGGTCGCCACTCAAAGCAGGCGGCGGGTCGGTAACACCTGGAGGGTCAATGGGCACCATGCACGCCGATGTCGGAGGTTTCTCCATCATCTCGCTTGCTCTGGCGCGAGTGGTCATGGCCGTGGTGTCTGCGGCAACCACCATGTCGGGTGTGCATCACGATCATCAGGCCTACCAGCGCGATCCACGGCCAGTTTGCGGACAGGTAGTCCATCATCTCGTACTCCTTCCTCGCCCTTCCGACTGCCGACCGACCCGGCGCTGTTGAGCGAGCGTGCGCCGGATGACCCATATCGATGCCCGCGGGCGGGGTCCTGCGGCCTCATGCGCCGACTGTCGACGGCGTGTCGGTATCACCGACCGGCATCGCCAGCACCCTGTCGAGTGCCTCGCTGAGCATGGAGAACGTGCTTTCGCCGAAGATCCGGCTGACGATGACGCCGCTGCGGTCGATGAAGAACGTCTCGGGGATGCCGCGGATGCCAAAGCTGAATGCGGCCTGGTAGTCGGGGTCGGTCACGAAGTGGTACCCCGTTCCCCACCCGAGCTCGTCGAGCATCGCCATCGCGTCCTCTGTCCGGTCCTCGTATGAGATGCCGACGAAGTGCACGCCGCGGGAGTCATAGAAGGCTTCCGCCGCGAGGAGGTCGTCGTGTTCGTCGCGGCAGGCCGTGCACCACGAGGCCCAGAAGTTGACCGCCACGACGTCCCCTCGGAAGTCGTCGAGGGAGAGCGATCCTTGCCCGGTCAGGAGGGGCAGTTCCATGGATGGGGCCTGCTGGCTGACCACCGCAGAAGGCGATTGATTCGGGTCGCTGCCAAAGCGAGAGCCGAACACGACCACCATCATCAGACCGATGACGATGATCACGCTGCTCGAGATGATGAACACCGCCCGGCGCGAACGATGCGGGGAGCCGCCGCCGGCATCTCGCCGGCGGCGATTGAGTGACCGGATCGCGGGTTCGGCCCGGCCGGAGGGCTCCGGATCAGTCCCATGCGACCCTCTCGACATCGCAAGGGCTCGGTCGGCATCTGGCTCCGGGTCAGGGCCCATTGCCAGATCCCCGGTCGGCGACGAGCGCCCTGGCGGCGTCGGCCGCGTTCGACATGGGAACGTCCCCGCTCGGTCTGAGCGCGAGCCACCACAGCAACGCCAACCCAGCCAGCCCGCCGATGAGGCCGCTCAGCTGGTTCCACGTGATCGGTCCGATCGTGGCGTCACCGCTGCGGAGGAAGTCGAGCAGGAATCGTTGCAGCCCGTACCACGCCATCCATAGACCGAACAGCTGGCCGGTACGGAGCGAGATACGGCGCGCCGCGACCACCAGGACGAGGAGCAGCACCGCGGCTCCGATGAGGTCGTATGCGGCCACCGGGTGATAGACACCGCACAGACCGTTGGAGCCCGCCTGAGCGGCGGTGCACTCCAAGGCGGCGTGCTGTGGCGCCAGGTCGTATCCGGGCTTGACCCCGTACCCCCACGGCAGGGACGTCGCTTTGCCGAGGTGTTCCACGATGGCGAGGCAGCCGAGCCGCCCTATCACGGTGCCGAGGGCCAAGCCGGGGGCGGAGGCGTCGAGGGTCGGCAGCACGGGCACTTCGAGCGCCCGCATCCGCCACCAGCCGGCGAGGATTCCTCCGGTGAACCCGCCCAGGATCGAGAAGTTGCCCGACAGGGGACTCAGGGCCTCCCACCCCGCGCCGTTCAGCAACGCCGCAGGCACCGTCAGATAGCGAGCTCCGATGAGAGCCCCTATCACTGCATAGGTCAGCACCGCTTGATACGCGACGACGTCGCCGCCGGCCCGCGCCACGCGACGGGTTGCGATCCACCCCCCGCCAATGATTCCGAGGCCGATGAAGACACCGTGGATCGACAGGTGGAACCCACCAAGGTGCAGCGTTCGAATCGGAGGGTAGGAGAGTGCGGTCAAGATCATGTTGCCCACCCCGCCTGGGAGTCAACGACGATGTCCAGTGGTGCGATTGCCAAGTTGGGGGCCCTTTGTGGTGGCGGTTGGCGGGACATCAGTGATCGTGTCCGTGGTCGATCGTGGTCACCGGAGGCACCCCGGTGGGGTTGGTGGTGTCCGAGGCGTTGATCAGGGACCCCAGCACTACAGAGGAGATGAGATAGGCGATCGCGAATAGGACGACGGCCACCATGGGGGCGGCCCACGATCGGAACCGCCTATGGAGCCGCAGCAGCATCGGCGTGGCGACGGCGAGTCCGATCGCGAAGAAGAGTATTCGACCACCGGTCCCGGCGAGAACCGCAGCGCCTGCCAGCGGTCCGACGTGGTGCAAGACGTGGGGCGCCACCCCCGTGATGGCACCCCACCCGGCGGCGAACACCTGCCGAACCCGGGTACCGCGAGAACGAAACCCTTGGCTCATGCGACGGTCGGGTTCTCCGAGGGCGATCCTGGTATTGGTGAGGGTCACGACGGTTTGACCGTTGCCGAGCCGGCCGCGGTGCGGTCGACGGTAAGGGCAAGCGCACTGTTCGCGATGTCGCCCCAGAGTTCATCGAATGGAATGAACATCTCGGCGAAGTGAAGAGTCTTCGTGATGCGCCCCGCGGAATCGACCAGGGCGAAGCTGTGGCTGGGTCGATCGCCGTGGCCGTAGACGCCGATCATGCCGTAGGCCCTGGACACCGAGCGATCCGAGTCGATCAAGATCGGCGTCTCGATCCCGAAGCGCGTGGCTTCCGAGTCGACCATCGACGGAGGATCGACCATGATCGGTACCAGACGAATCCCGTGCTCGGCCAGGGGGCCCTCGGCCTCGGGGATCTGGAGGAAACAGCCGTCGCACCCCGGTCCCATCGAGAAGTACAGCAAGGCGTCGCCCTCGGCGATCACGTCGGACAACGCGATGGTCGTCCCGTCGGTCGCCGGAAGAGCGAATGAAGGAGCGCTCGTGCCTTGCTCTAGGGTGCCGGCCTCTTTGCCGACGCTGACTGCGATGGCGACGACCAGGGCCGCCAGCGGCAGCAGAAGCGCCGCCCACAGCAATGTGCGTCGCTCACGCGTGGGATCCATGTGTGTCGCTGTCTGCATGGCAGCTAGTTTCATTGGTCTGCCTCCTATGGTCGGTTTCAGACGGTTCTGCGGTGTGGCGTCGTGACGAAAGAACGACTGCGCCAACGGCCAGGCCGAGCAATGCCAGCCCCATCACGAAGTCGGGGACTGGGTCGAAGAAGCGCACTACCGGGGTGAGGGTGCTCTCCAACCAGGCCGCCAGGCCGCGTTGGAACGTTGGGGCAAGCGTGGCGCCGGTGGCGGCGACTCCGAGCAGCACGACTCCCATCAATGCGAACAGGGCGGCCGCCCACAGGCTGAGGCGGGTCGTGGTGAATGTGCGCGATCCGAGCTTCCAGCTGACCGGCCGGCTTTCGAGACGACCACTGCGAGCGAGGCGGCTTCGGTCCCACAGCAAAGTGACCACGACCAGAGGGAAGACCATGCCGAAGACATAGGCGAGCCCGATGGCGGTGCCTTCGAACAACCCGGGGGCTACCGCCGACATAGCGACCACGCCGGCCAGGACCGGAGCACAGCAGGCGGAGGCGGCCCCCGAGAACACTCCGAGCGCGAAGACCCCGCCCGAGTCGGTGCGGGCGATGTCGGGAGAACTGCGCAGGAACGGGAGCGACCAGGTCCCCCCGGTCGCGGCCAAGGCGGCAAACAGCAGCATCAGCAGGCCGCCGAGCGCATAGACGATCGTGTGTGCCCCGAGCAGCGCCCTGGTCAAGACGGTGAGCCCGAGTGTCAGCGGCACGAGCACGACCGCCACGCCTGTGGCGAAGATCATGGTGAGCGGGACCAGACGCCAGCGGTTGTTGCGTACGGCCGCAGCCAGGTAGGCGGGGAACATCACCGTGATGCAACAGGGGGCGAAGAGCGCTACCGCCCCGGCGATGAACGCCGCCAGGATCGATCCGCCGAGGAACACTCCGTCCATCAGCTATCGGCCGTCCGGTGGGCGCGCCTCGCGAGAGTTGCTTCGAGCTTTCGCCGCGAGATCCTCCCGTGTCCGAAGAACGTCCCGTCGATCATCACGATCGGGGGGAAGGGCACCCTGAGTCGCCGGACGAGGGCGGTTCCCTCGGGATCAGCCAGATCTACTTCTCGAGTTCGTAGGCGATACTGCTGGGCCAACTCGGCGAGGATGGCTTTGGCGTCGGCACAGAAGTGGCAGTTGGGGGCGGTGACCACAACGACGTCGATCAGACCGGCGGGTCGGGTAGCAGACCGGGAGAGTGTCGGGTTGTTCACGATCGCCGGCCCCCGTACTGTGCCCGCCTGGGGAGCTCGGCCGGCTTCCCTCGGGAACCCACCGGCGTCTGCCTCGATGTGGAGGGTCCCCGCAAGACGTGGCGGGCGAGCGCCGTGGCGACTTGAGTAGGTGCGCCTCCCGAGGGCACGGATCGGTATGCCGGGGAGGGCGCGAGGGACGTCGACGGCCGGAGTGCAGTCATCACGCGACCGTAGACCTTCCCGCCCACTGGAGGGTCAACACGGCCGAAAGACCCTATTGAGTCGATGCGTGATGGCCACTCAATCGGTACGCGAAGGGAGCCGCTCGCCAGGAGATCGGCACCCCAGTTCGTGGCGTTGGGTTGGAAGCTGGGTAGGGTTCCCCGCCGTGACAGTTTCAGAAGCGCTCGATCCGGCTTTCAGCGCACTGGACGCCGCTGAGGCCGACCTGGGGAAGCTCGACGCCACCTGCTGCGATCCAGGGCGGAGCCCGCGGATGGCGGCTCTCGCCAGCACCTTGGCCGAGGCGCGCACGCAACTAGACCGGGTGCGGACCACTCCGTTGGCCGCCGCCGACGCCATCCTGCGCCTCGAAGATGCCGGCGCGCAGATCGGTCGACTCCAGATCGGGTGCTGCGCGCCAAAACGTCTGCCGCTCTACGCCCGCATGCTCGAGAACCTGACCACGGCACAACTCACACTCAATAGCGCCACGGGCCACGCCCATTGAGGTCGGAAGGCCGGGTAGCCGCTGCCCGAGCCAAGAGGACGAAGGAGGCGTCGACTGCGGTGACCACGGCTCCGCGGTTCGCGGCCGCGATCGAATAGGTGCCGTCGCCGGAACCGACATCGAGGAGCACAACGCCTTCGACGTCCCCGATCAACTCAAAGATGAGTTCGCGTTCCCTCGGTGATCGAACCGAGCAGGCTGTCTCGCCACTGCCGATATCGGGACGGCGTGACCGTCAATCGGAGGACCTCTGGGCCGTTCGTGGCGCGTGGGGAACAGGGGGCGTGGTGGTCAGAACCACTTCGACAGCCACCTCTTCTCGAAGAGCACCTTGCCGAGGTGCCAGCGGCGTCCTACCGGGTGCAGGGTCACTTGCGGGGCGGGTTCGGCGTAGAAGTCGCCCCGTCCGAACCCTGCCTTTCCTCCACCGGTCTCGACGAAGCATTCGCCGTTTCCGTCGAACCACTTCATTTCTCCGTCTCCGGTGATGTCGTGGCTGATGTTGTGGGCGACGACCTTGGCTTGACGTTCGGCGAACACCCCCGCCATGGGCAGGAGCTTGCCCATCTTCAGTGGGATGCCGGTCACGTCCCCGATGGCGTATACGCCGTCATATCCGGTGTGGAGGGTGTTTCGATCCGCCGGGATCCAACCGCTGTCGTCCACCATCCCCGCGTCACGTACCACCCGCGGCGCCTGGTGGGGCGGCACATATGCCAGCAGGTCGAATTCGGCCGTCGCTCCGTTGGCGAAGACGAGGCGCCGCTTTGGGGTGTCGACCGAAACGACTTGGTGCTCCGGGTGGTAGTCGATTCCGGCTGCTTCGACCATGCTGCGCACGCCTGCTGAGACGTCCGGTCCGGCTACTCCGAGCGGACCGGGTTCAGCGGCGTAGAGGTCGATATGGGTTCGATCGTCGAGTTTCCGCTTGCGAATCTGATCGTTGATCAGCATGGCGGCTTCGTAGGGGGCGGCCGGGCACTTGTAGGCGGGGGCGGCGGTGAGGACGACGATCCGGCCGCCCTCGAAGGTCCGGAGAGCGTCACGGAGGCTCTCGGCTCCCGCCAGGGTGTAGAAGCTGTGTCCTGCTTCGGCCAGGCCCGGGATCGTATCGGGAGCGAGTTCGCCTCCCAGCGACACCACCAGGTAGTCGGCCTCGATTTCCCGGGAGGTAGCGCCGGTCGATGACCGCTCGATGATCGAGACCTGGCGTGTGCCCGGGTCGATTCGGTCGACGTCACCGCAGACCACCTCGATGCCTTTCTTGGCGAGGCGGTCGAGAGGTCGGGAGATCTGGCGTGCGGTGCGCTGGCCGGTGATCAGCCACAGCAGCGACGGCGCGAACAAGTGATCGGGTTCACGATCCACCAGCACGATCCGATGCTGGTGGGGGAGCTGCTCGCGGAGGGTGGCGGCGGTGACGACCCCGCCGACGCCGCCGCCCAGGATCACCACGGTCTTGGCATCGCTCACGATGGACTCCGTTCTTTGTTGTCCGTAAGGTCAGAAGACCAGGACCCGGTCGGCGCGTAGGGTCCAGTCGGTCAACTCATCCATCGTGCTGCGGCGACATCCCTCCGCGAGTTCCGTATCCGTGATGCCCCGGGCGTCCATGCAGGTGCCGCAGACTCCGATGTCGCCGCCGCGGCGGCCGACCGATCGCAGCATCAGCTCGAGGTTGTAGTAGCCCTGGGGAACCTTCTGGCCTTCCTTGGCACAGGCGGCGGCGTCACCGATCAGGAACACCCGCACCTGCTCGCCATCCTTGCGGGCCAACGAGCCGGCGAGACGCAGACCGTTGTAGCTGCGCTCGGTGCCGTAGGGCGGGTCGTTGAGGACGAACAGTGTTTCACTCATTGGCGATCGCTCCTCCGGGGTGCTCGTCGAATCTGGTTCGTCATCAGTTGCTCTCTTGCCCGACTGCTACCGGCAGTCCCGCCTGTCGCCACTCGGGAAAGCCATCTTCGAGGCGTCGTGCCTCGAAGCCCTCGCGGCGCAGCACCTCGAGTGCCTGTGGGACCAGCACGCAATACGGGCCCCGGCAGTAGGCGACCACGAAGGCACCTTCGGGGAAGCTGGCGACCCGCGCTTGTAGATCATCCAGAGGCACCGACACCGCGCCCGCGATATGGCCCGCCTCGTACTCCTCGGCCGGTCGAACGTCGAGGACCACGACGTCACCGTCACCGGCCATGCGGAGCAGCTCGTCGCGGCTGACTGGCTCCAGGCCGTCTCGTGCGTTGAAGTAGTCCTGGACGATCCGATCGACCTCGGCGTATCGGTCGGTGGCAAGATCCCGCAGCACTCCAAAGAAGGTGCAGACCGAGTCGTCGGCGAGGCGATAGAAGACCCTGGTGCCTTCCCTCCGCGTCGTCACCAGGCGGGATTCGCGCAGGACTCTCAGATGCGCAGAGCAGTTGACAACGCTCATCGCGGCGCGGTCCGCCAACACCTCGACGCTGCGCTCTCCCTGACACAAGAGATCGAGCAGCTCGATCCGCTTGGGGTGCGCCACGGCCTTTCCGATGCGGGAGAAGTGGCCGTACAGCTCGTCCTTGACCAGGCGTCCCGACGGTCGATTCGTCGCCATTGTCTTCTACTCTAACGAACAATAGAATAAGAGTCCACCGGACGGGTTCGAACAGCGAGACGAGAGCGTGGCCAGCAGAACGAACCAGACGTCCGTGGGCCTAACAGGATGGAACGCGAACCGTCCGTCGTAGTCGGGCCCACGGTCGGCTGGGCAGGGACCCGGCCGACACCGCGATGAGGCGTCAGCCGAAGAGCCATGAACACAGTGGGCCCGGCAGGACTCGAACCTGCGTCTGACGGATTATGAGTCCGCTGCTCTAACCGGCTGAGCTACGGGCCCACCGTCGATTCTACGGGGTGAGCGGAGGCCGCGGCCTCCCCTCACCTAGCCCCAGTACTGGTGAGCGGGCTTCTTGGCGTGGCGCCGGTTCTTCCCGGCGTTGGCCCGGGGCCGCGGCGCGGTCTTCACGTTGGGCCGAGGCCGAACGGTGGGATCGATCCGGTGGCCGGGTCCCTGGAGACCGTCGGTGTCGGGTTGTCCGATCGGGGCTTCGAGGCCCATCGAGCGCTGCAGGTTGCGTACCGCACCTGCCGTCTGATCACTGACCATGGAGAGCACCACACCGGGAGCTCCGGCACGGGCGGTGCGTCCCGAACGGTGCAGGTAGGCCTTGGCGTCGTCGGGGGGATCGAAGTGGATGACGCTCTTCACGCCGGTCACGTGGATCCCCCGGGCGGCGACGTCGGTGGCCACCAGGGCCTGCACCCGCCCGTCGGTGAATCCCCGCAGGGCGTTCATCCGTTGGCCCTGGCTGCGCCCTCCGTGGATGGCGACGGCACGCACGCCCAGTTGCCCCAGCTTCTTGGTCAGCTTGTCGGCCCCGTGGCGGGTCCGACAGAAGACGATGGCCGGTGACGAGGCGGTGATCGCCGCCGCGGTGTGCTGGGGTCGCTCGTCGGCGCCGACCTTCCAGAAGAAGTGCCGGGCATTCCCGTGGGTGTCGTCGGCCTCACCGACGTCGTGGCGGACGGGGTCGCTCTGGTACTGCTTGGTGAGCACGCCCACCGCCCCGTCGAGCGTGGCGGAGAACAACCAGGTGCGCCGCTTCGGAGAGGTCATGGTGAGGATCCGCTTGACGTCGGGGAGGAAGCCCATGTCGGCCATGCGGTCGGCTTCGTCGACGACCGCGATCTCGACTTCACTCAGATCGACATGGCGCTGTTCGATCAGGTCGAGCAGCCGCCCGGGGCAGGCGACGAGTACGTCGACGCCGCGCCGCATCGACTGGATCTGGGGGCCGTAGCCGACCCCACCGTAGATCACGCCGACGAAACGCCGACGAGCCTTGCCGAGGGGGATCAACTCGCGCGAGATCTGCTCGGCCAGTTCCCTGGTGGGGGCAAGCACGAGAGCCTTGGGGCGAGCCGGTCGTCCCTTGGCGACGGTGGCCATCAGCGGGAGCCCGAACGCCAGGGTCTTCCCGGACCCGGTCGGGGCGCGTCCGCTGACGTCGCGCCCGCCGAGGGCATCGGGGATCACTGCGGTCTGGATGGGGAATGGGGTGGTGATGCCGGCCCTGGTGAGCACGGCGACGAGGTCGTCGGGCACGCCGAGGTCGGCGAATGTCTTGGTCATTGGATTGATGGCCCCTTCGGGGTGAGTCGTGGCGAACGGTCCCGGGGGAATCCCGGGGAGGGGGCGTGACGAGGCGATCAACCCGCTGCGAGGTGTTCGGCGCCATGATTTCACCGGAGGGGGCGATCCAATCGCCCGGCCTCTCGCCGGCGTGGCGTCGCCGAGACGGTAGCAGGTGCCGGGTCACAACCGGATCACGCCCCGGCCGGCGTCTCTAGGCTCCGCCGATCGCATCGTCATGGCGTGCTCAGTTCCTGTTGACGGTGGCGCTGAGCCTCATCGGGGCGGCGGTGCCGAGCGTCGCCGCGTCTCCCGCCGCCACCTGTCAGGGGCTCCCGGTGACGATCGGGGGCACCCCGGGCAATGATCGGATCATCGGCACCGCGGCGCGCGACGTCATCGACGGCGGGGACGGGGACGACGTCATCGAGGGTGGCGACGGTGGCGACGTCATCTGCGGTGGCCCCGGTGACGACCGGATCCACGGCAACGCGGGGAGGGATCGCCTCGCGGGTGGCTCCGGTGACGACACCCTGGCGGGCGGTCCCGGAGCGGACTCGCTCTTCGGTGGCGGCGGCGCCGACACGCTCGGTGGAGCCACGGGCGGCGACCAGCTGGGGGGCGGCCGCGGTGCCGACACGATTCGCGGGGGAGAGGGGAAGGACTCTCTGATCGGGGGTGCCGGCCGGGACGAGTGCGACGGAGGTCCCGGGATCGACCGGGCCCGCCGCTGCGAGACGCCGCTGCACACCGAGG
>MELR01000021.1:9399-45709 GCA_001767695.1 Actinobacteria bacterium RBG_16_68_21 | reverse complement strand
GCCGCTGGTGGCGCATCCCGGGAGGCGGTTCGTGGCGCTCACCTTCGACGACGGTCCCGACCCCACCTGGACCCCGCAGTTGCTCGACGTGCTCGCCGAGTATCACCTCCATGCCACGTTCTTCGTGATCGGATCCGCGGCAGCCCGCTACCCCGGAATCATCAAACGGATGATTCGCGAGGGCCACTCGGTGCAGAACCACACCCACAGCCACGCCTGGCTGACCAGATACTCCAGCGCCGCCGCCGCCGAACAGATCGCCCGGGGAAGGCGCGACATCGCCGCCGCCGGAGGCGTGGCGCCGCGCTGCCTGCGGCCCCCGTTCGGGGCGATCAGCGCACGGATCCGCGCCGTCGCCGCCGATGAGCATCAAGAGGTGGTGATGTGGGATGTCGATCCCCAGGATTGGCGCTATCCCAGCTCCGGCTACCTGGCGGCGCACGTACTGCGCTACACGAGCGGGGGAGACATCGTGCTGCTCCACGACGGCGCCGGCCCGGCGGCGACCCGCAGCCTGCCGGCGATCATCGACGGGCTCCGCGATCGGGGACTCGAGTTCACCTCGATCTGCGGGTGACGGGGCCGCTCGCGGTGATGGGTTCCCCATAGACTCGGGACATGAGCGTGCCTCGTTTGGATCCCCTCCTCGAGGCCGTTCCCTTCGGGCCTCTCGTCGCCCGCAACCGCTTCTGGCAGGTGCCCCACTGCAACGGGATGGGCTATCGGGATCCGTCGATGCTGGCGGCGATGCGCGGGGTCAAGGCCGAGGGCGGGTGGGCGGTGGTCTCCACCGAGGAGGTGGAGATCCATCCCTCCTCCGAGATCACCCCGTCGATCGAGGGCCGCATCTGGGATGAAGCCGACATCCCCGCTCATCGGCTGGTCACCGACGCCATCCACCGCCACGGGGCGCTCGCCGCCATCGAGCTGGTCCACAGCGGCATGTCGACCCCCAACTACTGGTCGCGGGTGCCGCCCATGGGCCCGAGCCATCAGCCGCTGCGGACGTTCGCCCCGGTGCAGGCCCGGGAGATGACCAAGGCAGACATCGCCGACCTGCGGTCGTGGCATCGGGGGGCGGTGCGGCGTTCGCTGCAGGCGGAATACGACGTGGTCTACGTCTACGCCGGCCACTCCCTGACGACGTTGCAGCACTTCCTCTCCCCCCGGTACAACCATCGGACCGACGAGTACGGCGGGTCGTTGCCCAATCGGGTGCGCCTGCTGCGCGAGGTCCTCGAGGAGACGCTCGAAGAGGTGGCCGGGACCGCGGCAGTCGCCTGCCGGATCGCGGTCGACGAGCTGTACGGCGATGGCGGCACCACCCGGGAGCACATGGAGGAGATCCTCGCCATCATCGGCGAGCTCCCCGACGTGTGGGACTTCATGGTGGGCGAGTGGGCCGACGACTCGGTCACCTCTCGCTTCGGTCCCGAAGGCGGCCAGGAGGAGTACGTCCGCGGGCTCAAGGCATTGACCTCCAAGCCGGTCATCGGGGTGGGGCGGTTCACCTCACCCGAAACGATGCGCCGCATGGTGCGTCAGGGAATCCTCGATTTCATAGGAGCCGCCCGGCCCTCCATCGCCGATCCGTTCCTCCCCGCCAAGATCGCCGCGGGCCGTGAGGACGACATCCGGGAGTGCATCGGCTGCAACATCTGCGTGGCCGGTGACTGGACGAGTTCGCCGATTCGCTGCACGCAGAACCCTTCGATGGGTGAGGAGTGGCGCCGCCGCTGGCATCCCGAAACCATCCGACCGCTCAGGCCACCCGAGCGGGTGCTCGTCGTGGGGGCCGGGCCGGCCGGGCTGGAGGCGGCGATGAGTGCCGGTCGGCGGGGATGCGAGGTGGTGCTAGTCGAGGCCCGCGGCGAGCTCGGAGGACGGGTGGCCGCCGAGAGTCGTCTCCCCGGCCTCGAGGCGTGGCGCCGGGTGGTCGATTACCGGGTCGGCCAGATCGAACGGCTGCCCACTGTCGCGTACTACCTGGCGAGCGAGATGACCGCCGACGAGGCGCTGACCCATGGCTTCGGCCACATCGCGGTGGCGACTGGCGCCGTGTGGCGTCGCGGCGGCGTCGGTATCCATCACCGGCATCCCATCCCCCTCGACGGAAGCGTTGCGGTGTTCACTCCCGACGACCTCATGGGCGGCACCCTTGCGAAGGGACGGGTCGTGCTCTTCGACGACGACCACTACTACCTGGGGGGCGTGCTCGCCGAACTGCTCGCCCGCGCCGGAGCCGAGGTCACCCTGGTCACCGCCGAGGCGGAGGTCTCACCGTGGACCCGCAACACCATGGAGCAGCACCGGGTCCACCGACGACTGCTCGAAGGGGGCGTGGACATCCTGGCCCATAGTGTCGTCACCGCAACCCGGGCCGGCGAGGTCGTCGTGGAACACGTCGTCACCGGAGGGCTCGACCGGCGTCCGGCGGATGTCCTGGTGTTGGTCACCGGGCGCCTTCCCAACGACGGTCTCGCCCGGGACCTGCCCGCTCGCACCGCCGAGTGGCCGGCGGCGGGGCTGCGCAGCGTGCGCGCCATCGGCGACGCCTTCGCTCCCGGGGCGATCGTCGGGGCGGTGTGGGATGGCCGCCGCTTTGCCGAGGAGTTGGACGGCCCCGACGACGCCGCCCTCTTCCGGCGCAACCCGGCCGCCATCTGAGTCGGTGTTCTCGGCGTGGAGTCCGCCGCTCGGCCCCCGGTACCCTGCGAATCGTGGTTCGCCCCGATACGCCCGATCCCCATCCCGGGCCGGCCGACATCGCCGCGGCGCGGGAACGGATCCGGGGCATCGCCCGGGTGACCCCGCTGCTCGAGTCGCCCCTGCTGGCGGCCGAGTGGGGAAGCCCGGTGTTCCTCAAGGCAGAGTGCTCTCAGGAGACCGGGTCGTTCAAGGTCAGGGGTGCTGCCAATGCACTGCTCTCCCTGCCGGTGGAGCGCCGGGTGGCGGGCGTGGTCGCGGTGTCGAGCGGCAACCACGGCCGGGCGGTGGCGCACGTCGCCCGCACGCTCGGCGTGCCGGCGACGATTTGCCTCTCTGCCCGGGTGCCTCGCTTCAAGGTTGCCGCCATCGAGGCGCTGGGAGCCCGCATCGTCGTCGCCGGCCCCGATCAGGAGGACGCCGATGCCATGGCGCGCCAGATCGTCCGCGAGGAGGGTTCGACTTTCGTCCACCCGTTTGACGACCCGGCGGTGATCGCCGGGCAGGGGACGATTGGCCTCGAGGTGCTGGAGGAGCGGCCCGACACGACCACCCTGATCGTTCCGTTATCGGGAGGAGGCCTGATCGTCGGGATCGCCGCGGCCGCCAAGGCGATCAACCCGGCGATCCGGGTGGTGGGGGTCAGCCAGGATCGCGGTCCCGCCATGTATCAGAGCATGCGCGCCGGACGGATCGTGCCCGTGGTCGAGGAGGACACCCTCGCCGACGCCCTCGCCGGCGGCCTCGGCAGCGAGAACCATCACACGCTGGAGATGTGCCGGCGCCTGGTGGACGAGACAGTCCTGGTCTCGGAGGAGGAGATCGCCGACGCCATCTCCTGGCTGCACCGGGCGCACTCGCTGCGGGTGGAGGGCGGGGGCGCGGTCGGCGTGGCTGCGATCCGGTCCGGTGGGATCACCTCCACGGGACCCGCCGTCGTGGTGGTGAGCGGGGGAAACATCGGAGAGGGGGAGTGGGCCGCCATCGCGGGGAGCTCTTCCGAAGGCGTTGGCGGGCCGGCCTAGCATCGATCCCGGAGGTTGCGATGACCCTGCTGGACCGATTGATCGCGGACCACAAGACCGGGCTGTATGTCGACGGCGGCTGGCATGCCTCCGGCGACGGCGCCGTCATCGAGGTGCGGGATCCGTCCACCGAAGAGGTCGTCGCCGAAGTGGCCAGCGGAACCGCGGAAGATGGACTCGGGGCGGTGACCGCGGCCCATGCCGCTTTCCCCGGCTGGGCCGAGTCCGCTCCCCGCAAACGAGGCGAGATCCTCCGGCGAGCGTTCGAACTGATGATGTCCCGGGAGAAGGAGTACGCCGGGCTGATCGTCGCCGAGAACGGCAAGGCCTTCTCCGACGCCATGGGCGAGGTTCGCTACGGGGCCGAGTTCTTCAGGTGGTTCTCCGAGGAGGCGGTGCGCAACCGGGGCGAGGTGTACCGGTCGCCTTCGGGCGACAAGCGGATCTCCGTCCTCAACCAGCCGATCGGCGTGTCGCTGCTGGTCACCCCGTGGAACTTCCCGATCGCCATGGGCACCCGCAAGATCGCCCCGGCGCTCGCCGCCGGATGCACGATCGTCCTCAAACCGGCGTCGGATACTCCGCTCTCGTCGCTGGCCATGGCCGACCTGTTCGAGGAAGCCGGGTGCCCCCCGGGCGTCATCAACGTCGTGCCGTCGGCTCGCTCCGGGAAGGTCGTCGGGGCGATGATGGCGGACCGCCGGGTTCGCAAGCTGTCGTTCACCGGATCCACCGAGACCGGCAAGCTGCTGCTCGCCCAGGCGGCGCCCCGGGTGCTCAACACCTCCATGGAACTGGGAGGCAACGCTCCCTTCCTGGTGCTGGAGGACGCCGATCTCGACCTCGCGGTGGAGGGGGCGATGCAAGCCAAGATGCGCAACGCCGGCGAGGCGTGCACCGCGGCCAACCGCTTCTATGTCGCCGCGTCGATCGCCGACGAGTTCGCCGATCGACTGTCGGCGGCGATGGCGGCACTCAAGGTGGGCCCGGGGATGGAACCGGGCGTCGACGTCGGCCCGCTGATCAACGCCGCCACCCGTGACAAGGTGGCCGAGCTGGTGGAGGAGGCCGGCGGCACCGTCACCACCGGGGGACGGGCCCCCGCGGGCCGGGGCTACTTCTACCTGCCAACGGTCATCAAAGATGTCGCTCGGGGCGCCGGCATCCTCGCCGCCGAGATCTTCGGCCCGGTGGCGCCGATCGTGCGTTTCGATGACCTCGACGACGCCATCGCCCAGGCCAACGACACCGACCTGGGCTTGATCTCGTTCGTGTTCACCTCCGACCAGCGCCTGGGGATGGAAGTCGCCGAGCGTCTCGAGGCCGGCATGGTGGGGCTCAATCGAGGACTGATCTCCGATCCGTCCGCCCCCTTCGGCGGGGTCAAGGAGTCGGGATTGGGCCGTGAGGGTTCCCACCACGGCATCCACGAGTTCCTCGAGCCCAAGTACATCGGCGCCCCCTGGTAGGGCTCCGGCGAAGCTGCAACAATCGCGGGCCCTCCGGGGTTCTGATCTCATGCCCGACACCTCACCGATCGACCACCGCCGTGCCCTCATCGCGCTGTCGCTGGTGCTCGTGTATGTCGTGTGGGGATCGACCTATCTGGCACTGCGCTACGGGCTCGAAGGATTCCCACCGTTCCTCATGAATGGGCTGCGGCTGCTTCTGGCCGGTGGGCCGCTCGCTTTCATCGCCCGGGGCCGCGGCCGGGACTGGCCCACCGGCCGGGAGTGGGCGTCGGCGACGATCGTCGGCGGAATCCTCTTCATCGGAGGACTCGGTTTCGTGACGATCGCCGAGGACAACGGCGTGGGCTCGGGCCTGGTGGCGTCGGCGGTGGCGGTGATGCCGCTGTGGGCGGCGCTGTGGAGTGGGGTGTTCGGCCGATGGCCGAACCGTCTCGAGTGGGTGGGGCTGGTGATCGGACTGACGGGCGTCGTGATGCTGAGCAGGGAAGGCGACTTCCAGGCGACCGTCGTGGGGACCGCGCTGATGATTCTGTCCCCGATCCTGTGGGCGTTCGGCTCGGTGATCTCGTCGCGGATGCGACTGCCCAAGGGGCTGATGGCCTCCGCCGCCGAGATGCTCGGCGGAGGAGTCCTGTTGCTGGCATTCGGGTGGGCAAGAGGGGAGCGCATGGCGGCGATGCCGGGGGCGAAGGCCTGGCTGGCGGTGGCCTATCTCTCGGTGTTTGGCTCGCTGTTCGCCTACACCGCCTATGCCTACCTGCTGGCAAACACCGCTCCCGCGGTGGCGACCTCATATGCCTATGTCAACCCGGTGGTCGCCGTTGTGCTCGGGGTGACGGTGGGCAACGAGGTGGTCGGAGGCTGGACGTACGCCGGCCTGCCGATCATCCTCGCCGGGGTCGCCCTGGTCGGTCTCGCCCAGCGCCGCCGGCGTCCCGTGCCGATCTGAGGCCGGCCGCGCCGTTCACAGCGCCGCGGCGATGGCGGCGCGGATTCTCTCGAGATGTTCGGGGTCGTCGTAGCGGGTTCGCGGCCAGAAGAAGCCCCGCAGCCCATCACCCTTGCGGCGGGGCACCACGTGGATGTGGAGATGGGGAACGCTCTGGCTGACGACGTCGTTCAGCGCCACGAAGGCCCCCTCCGCTCCGAGTGCGGTGCGCAGGGCGGCGGCGATCCGGCGGGCCGTTGCCAGCAGGGTGCCGCCGAGGCCATCGGGGAGGTCCTGGAGGGCCGCCACGTGGAGCCGGGGCACCACCAGGGTGTGGCCCGGGAACAGCGGCCGCACGTCGAGGAACGCCGCGGCCTCCGGTTCGTCGAGGACGATCGCCCCCGGTTCGTCCCCGGCAAGGATGGCGCAGAAGAGGCACGAGGTCATCGCCGCTGGAAGCTACCCGGATCGCCGACTACTCGTCGATGAGTGGGATACTGACCGACCCGAACGAGGCGAGCCGATGCGATCCCTGACCCGACCGACGGCGCTCTTCGTCCTCGTGACGCTCGCCGGTGCCGCTCTCGCCGCGGTGGCAGGACCGGCTGCGGCCGGCGACGCCACCTGTTTCGGGCGGTCCGTGACGCTCTTGGGAACCGACGAGGCCGACATCATCGACCTCACCGCCACGCCGGGCCAGGTGGTGGCGGCTCTCGGCGGTGACGACCAGGTGATCGGATCGGACGGCGACGATGTGGTCTGCCTGGGCGACGGGGACGACCGCTTCGCGGGGAATGGCGGGGAGGACCAGGCCGACGGTGGCCCGGGTGGGGACACCATCAAGGGCGGGCCGGGGAACGACCATCTCAACGGGGGATCCGGCAACGACAAGGTGAAGGGTGGCCGGGGCAACGACCGGCTCAACGGGGGTGATGCCACCACCGGCAACGACCAGAGCGGTGCCGACCGGATCTACGGCAACGCCGGGTATGACCGGCTGTGGTCGAACTGGTCATCGGCAGACCACGATCCCGACGGCTTGCTGCGGGGCGGCACCGGCTACGACTACTGCGCCAACGGGGCGCGCCAGAAGGGCTGCGAGCGCAATCGGACGTACGCGGTGCGCACCGAGGATCCCGTCGCCAACGAGTGGTATCCGTTGGTGGATGAGGTCTTCTCGCGTTGGGGGCTGGATCAAGAGGCGTGCGCCACCCATCGCAACGCCGCCGGGGAGGACGTCGAATTCTGCATCCCCGATCAACGGGCGAACGCGGTGGCGGTATTGATGTGCGAGAGCGTCGGCTGGCCGTTCTCCCAGAACGGGGCGTCGGGCACCGCAGGGCTCTTCCAACACCACCCCTTGTACTGGCGGGGCCGGGTGCAGCATCTCGTCGTCAACTACGCGGCGATCGAACCGGGTTTCCCCGCCGATGCCGACCCGTTCGATCCCGAATGGAACATGGCGATCGCGGCGATGCTGGTGTACGAGGCGCGGGAGACGATCCTCTTGCGCGACACGCCCGGGAACGCCGGTCATCAGTTCCTCGGGGGCATTGCCGGAATCGAGTATCCCGAGTTCAACTACAGCTTCTACAGCGAGCACTACTACGACAACTACGACCCGGGCACCGGCGGGCCCACCCATATGACCTCCGGTGGCTACTCCAACTACGGCGAGGGCCCCCAGCCGTGGGGACAGTGGGTGTCGTGTGCGGCGTCCCCATCGGTGTGGGAGCAAGGGCAGGGTCTCTACGACCCGGCTTGGGTGAGTCCCTGGGCGCAGAACCCTGCGCCCGAGTGGTGGCCGATCCCGCCCCGCTGAACCGACACCGACCGCAGTTCCTCGATCCCCCATATCATCGGGATGGATGCCAGGACTATTCGTGCGCCGTCGGCGCGCCACAGCGTGGTGGGTGCTCGCCGTCGCGGTCGCGGCGATCGCGCCCATTTCGGGAACTGCCGAGGCCCGCACCGTGACCCGGGCCGAGGTGGAGGCGGCGGCAGCAGCCGAAGCGCAGGCTGCCGATGCCCTGGATCTCGCCGAACAACAGTTGGCGCGGGCGACCGGCGATCGAGATCGGTATCGGGAGAGCCTGGAGCGCATCGCCGCCCGCCAGGACGACCTCGCCGGGAGATCGGCTGCGAACACGGCGACGGTGCGCGATCGCGTCGCCCGGATGTACATGGTGGCCGGGGCGGGTACGGTGCGACTCGCCGTCGAAGATGTGGCGGCGTTCACCGCCAAGATGGCCTATCTGGGGGCGATTGCCGAGAGTGATCGTCGAACCGTCGTGAACCTCGCCTTCTCCGCCAACGATCTCGCCGGCCTGGAGGTGGCGGCCCGGGATCAGCTGGCGACGGAGGAGCAGCGGGTGGCCGACGCCGCGGCCGCGGTTGCGGCGCGCTCCGGGGAGTTGGACGCGGCCCGGGCGGAGAACGCGGCGATTTCCGCAGAGTGGCAACTCCAGGAGGATGCCCGCCGGGCGGCCATCGAGGCCGAGCTGCGCGCCCAGGAGGCGGCGCTCCAGGCGGCGACCACCACCACGACGTCTCCGACGACAACAACGACGACCGGCTCGGCGGTGACCACCACCACGCTCGGGACCACCACGACCACCACCCCCGGCGATTACGGCTGGGACCCCGGCGGTGGTGTCGGGCAGTGGCGAACCCTGCTCACCAGGATCTTCTCCGAGTGGGGGCTCGACGTCGAGAAGTGTGGTCCCCGCGGTTGTGTCGGACCGCAGGTCGAGAATGCCCTGGTGATCATGAGGTGCGAGAGCAACGGCATCCCCTTTGCCACCGCCGGGCCCGACAACGAGCAGGGTGTTGTCGGGCTCTTCCAGCATCGACGCGTGTATTGGCCGGAGCGGGTCGCCCGGGCCCGCTCCCGGGGGTTCAGCGCCCTGCCCGGCGATGCCACTCCGTGGAACCCCGAACACAACATCATCGTGGCGGCGTTGCTGGTGTGGGAGTCGCGGGAGACTCTGATCGGCAACCTCACCTATGGGCGACCGTGGAGCGACGGCCCTGAGCCGTGGGGCCACTGGGACGGCTCGTCGCGTTACTGTGCCGATCCGCCTTTGGTGACCCCGTGAGCCCGCTGCGGCGCCTCCGGGCAGTGTTCGCCACCAGGGAGCGGATCGACGGGGAGCCGCGATCCGCCAACGGCGCCTCGTCCTTCCACCTGGTCTGGGAGCTGCCGGCAACGCCGCTCCTCGAAGTCTCGGCGACACTCGAGGTGCTGCAGCCGCCAATGGTGGGACGGCTCTACTTCTTCGCGCTGCAGGTCTCCTTTGCCACCGAGAGGACCCTGTGCGGCGGCGCCCATCTCGGGCTGCAATGGAATCCGAGATTCCCCGGATCCACCGCGGCCAACTGGGGGGGCTACGCTCCGGCCGAGTCGGGGGGCGGTCTGCTGGCCGGCGCTCCATCCCCCCTGCCCAGCGCCCGGAACGATCCGAACACTCGTGACTTCCCGTGGAAGGTGGGTCGACGCTACCGGCTCCGGGTGGCGCCGTCGCCGGACGCGTCTCCCGATGTCCACGCCTGGCGGGGCACGATCACCGACCTGGAAACCGGCAACGAGACCGTGGTCCGCGACCTGCACACCCACGGGGCGTACCTCACCGCCCCCATAGTGTGGACCGAGGCGTTCGCCCGGTGTGAGCATCCCGCGGTGGCGGTCCGTTGGTCCGACCTGCGGACGGTCAACTCCGCCGGCGCCGAGGTCCGGCCCGCCCGGGTGCGCGTCAATTACCAGGGCAGAGGGGAAGGCGGCTGCGACAACACCACTGTCGTCGTCGACGAGCTGGGGCTGGTGCAGGCCACGGCGACCCAGCGACAGATACCCCACGGAGCGGTCGTCATGGTGCCCAGCCAGGGGAAGCGGTTGCAGGCTCCCTGAGTCGTTACCACATGTTTAGCCTGGGGTTCGTAGCGTCACCTTCGAGGAGGACGGCGATGCGGGTTCTCGTCGTCGAGGACGAGCGCGATCTGGCGAACGCACTGGCGGAGGGAATCCGCCGGGACGGCTACGCCGTGGACACCGCCTACGACGGGGGCGAGGCCCTGGAGAAACTGGCGTCCACCCCGTACGACATCGTCTGCCTCGACCTCAACCTGCCGGACATGGACGGGCTGGCGGTATGCCGGGCGATCCGGACCGATCGGGCCCGGGTCGATGAGACCGACCCTCCCCGGGTGCTGATGCTCACCGCCCGCGACGCTCTGGCCGATCGGGTCGCAGGCCTCGATCAGGGCGCCGACGACTTCATGGTGAAGCCCTTTGCCCTGGCGGAGTTGCTGGCACGCCTCCGGGCACTCAGCCGGCGCCGGGCGCGCGGCTCGGGGGCGGTCATCGAGGTCGGTCCCCTGTGCCTCGATGGCGCCCGCCGCACCGCCACCGCCTCCGGCCGCGAGATCGGATTGACCTCCCGGGAGTTCGCTCTGCTCCGCTATTTCATGCTCCACCCCGGTGAGGTTCTGGCGGCGGAGCGTCTGCTCGATCATGTCTGGGACGAGAACATCGACCCGTTCACCAACACGGTGCGGGTCACGATCTCCAAGCTCAGGCGCAAGCTGGCCGCCGCCGGGTGCCCCGACATGATCGAGACCATCGTCGGCAGCGGCTATCGACTGGTGGCCTGATGGCCGACAAGCACTTCGTCCAGTCGATCCGGTTCCGAATGGCGGTGGTCTACACCCTGGTCGTGTTCGCCCTGGGGGCGCTGGTGATCGGAGCGATCAACATCGCGCTGACGTCTCGCCTTTCCGGCGACGCCGTCGCCGCCGATCTTCAGATCCGCCGGGTCGCCTCCGAGCCGGGGGCGGCGATCTGGCTGGACTCGGTGTCGCTCGACACGATCGAGCAGCTCGCCAACCAGCGTGCGGTGGAGCAGCTCCACGAGATGTCTCTGATCGTTCTCGGCGTGCTGTTTCCCTTCAGCCTGCTGGCGGGATGGTTCATCGCCGGACGGGTGCTTCGTCCGGTCGATGACATCGCCGCGGTGGCTCAGGAGATCCAGGCTTCGGATCTGTCCCGGCGCATCCACCTCGACGGTCCCGACGACGAGCTCAAGCACCTGGCGGACGCGTTCGATTCGATGCTCGACCGGATCGAGCAGGGGGCCGAGGACCAGCGCCGGTTCATTCAGGACATCTCCCATGAGCTGCGCAATCCGCTGGCCACGATGGCGACGAGCCTCGACGTGGTGCTGTCCGACGCGGACTCCGACGCCGATCGCTTGCGGAGCACGGCGCAGATCGTGAGGCGATCCCTCGATAGAACGACGCGCACCGTGGAGGGATTGATGCGGTTCGCCCGCCGCGACCTGGCCACCGAGGCGGAGGCGACCGTCGATCTCGGTCTGCTGACACGCGAGGTCGTGGACGAGCTGAAGGCCCCGGCCGCCCGTCGGGGCATCTCGCTGGCGCATGTCGGGGACGCCGGCACCGATGTTCGGGCCGACCGCACGTCCCTGCGGTCGGCGATCGCCAACCTGGCGGGGAACGCGGTCCGGCTGGCGCCACCCGGATCCACCGTCACTTGCGGGGCGGGATTGCAGGACGACTGGGCCTGGGTGGGCGTGCGCGACGAGGGACCGGGGATCGCCGAGCGCGATCACCGACTCGTGTTCCAGCGCAATTGGGGCCGGGATCGGAGCCGCCTCCGCGGTGAGGAGCGTTCCGGGCTCGGGCTCTCCATCGTCCGCCAGGTGGCCGAGGCCGGCGGGGGCACCGTCACGCTGACCTCGACGCCTGCGGTGGGATCGTCGTTCGTGGTGTGGCTGCCGCTGCACGCCGGGGCGAACACGGCAGCACTCACTCTCGACGGGATCCACCCGGTGCGCGACCCGCTGGCCGGCTAGCCGAACATCCGTCGCAGCGCCGACCAGACCTCCTGGTAGTCCTCCTGGAGGGCGGGGAGCGACGAGGCGTACATCGTCGGGATCAACGGATATCTGGTCTCGAACATGAAGGCAAGGGTTCCGGCGAGCTTCTGCGGGCTGAGGTCGTGGGTGGTTGCCGCCGCGAATGCCTCGGCGTCGGGTCCGTGGGGCCAGTACCCGTTGTGGAGGCTGAAACCTCCGGCGGAGAAGCCCTCGAGCTTGGCGTCGTAGATCCCGTGGATGAGACCCATGAACTCACTCATGATGTTGACGTGGTAATAGGGGGGGCGGAAGGTGTGTTCCGCCACCAGCCAGCGGTCGGGGAAGATCACGAAGTCGACGTTGGCGGTGCCCGGCCGGTCGGAGGGCGCGGTGAGCACGGTGAAGATCGAAGGGTCGGGGTGATCGAAGGAGATCGATCCCATCGTGTTGTAGCGGTCGAGGTCGTATTTGTAGGGGACGTGGTTCCCGTGCCAGGCGACGACGTCGAGGGGTGAGTGGTCCAGGTCACTGGCGAAGAGGCGGCCGTCGAACTTGACGAAGAGCGTGTGGGGACCGTCGGTGTCCTCGTAGGCGGCGACCGGGGCGAGGAAGTCGCGGGCGTTGGCCATGCCGTTGGCTCCGATGGGACCACGCTCCGGCAGCTCGAAATAGGCGCCGTAGTTCTCGCACACGTATCCCCGGGCCGGGCCGTCCACCAGCTCGACGCGGAACTTCATCCCCCGGGGAATGAGGCAGATCTCGCCGGGGGCAACCTCGAGGATCCCGCACTCGGTGACCATGCGGAGGGCACCGTCCTGGGGGACGATCAGGAGCTCGCCGTCGGCGTCGTACACCGAGGTGTCGGTCATCGACTTCGTCGCCAGGTACACGTGAGCCGCCATGCCGTAGTGGCCGTGGACGTCGCCGTTGGTGCCGATCGTCCGCAGGCCCTCCAGCCAGGTGAGCGGCTCGGCGGGCATCGGGATCGGATCCCAGCGCAGCTGGCCGATCGGCGGCTCCGTCTCCCGGGCCGGGGCGGTACGGATCAGGCCGGCGTCCACCGGGCGCAGATCGTGGACGTGGAGTACCGAAGGCCGGATGCGGTACATCCAGGTGCGGCGGTTCTCCCCCCGGGGGGCGGTGAATGCGGTCCCACTCAGTTGCTCGCTGTACAACCCCAGCGGTGGTTTCTGCGGGTTGTTCTGGCCCACCGGCAGCGCTCCCGGCACGGCCTCGGCGGCGTGCTCGTTGCCGAATCCTGACGTGTAGACGAGATCGACCATCGGGGTCCTCCGGTGGAAGCGGGGCGCCAGGGTACCCGGCCGGGGCCGGGGCGGTTTGGGACTAACGGCGGTGTCCCCTCCGATGCCACACCGATTCAATGGGGAGGACGCACGAGGAGAGGCCGGTGGACGGGGTATTGCTCACGATCGGGATCCGCGCCGTGGACGGCGAGGTGATCCCGGTACCCGATCTCGAAGTTGGGGCGCGATTCAACTATCCGGCGGCGGCATCCACCTGGGCCAGCGCGGTCACCGACGGCGATGGATGCGCCACCTTCCGCGACCGGCATCCCGAACACCCCGAGGACGTCTGTTTCTACGTGGGCGACGAGCGGTGTGGAACGTATCCGGTGACCGACGGTGGAACGATCGTGCTCGAAGTGTGAGCGGCGTGAACTTCGGGGAAGGGGGCTCGCCATGACCGGTTCCGTCGCTCCTCCCCGGCGCGATCCCGACGTGCGCCGCGTCGCCGAGCGCTATCGCCGGCTCATCGATGAGGGCGCCGATCCCGGCGAGTGGGCTTACGCCTGGCGCACCGAGCTGAATCGGGGCGGGTTCCGGGCGGTCGACTTCCTGATGGACGAGATCGTCCATGCCGGCAAGTGCATCGGATGCGCCTCGTGTCTCACCATTTGCCCGGTGGACGTGTTCGACTACGACGACGAACGTCCCGTCGACACCAGGACCGAGGCATGCGTCTACTGCGTGCTGTGCGCCGACGTGTGTCCGGTGCTCCGTCCACCCGATCGCGATCTGCGCGACCTCATCGGCTACCGCGAGCCCGCCGGGGATGCCGGCTACGGGCCCTACTCCTACGGCTGTTATGCCCGGGCCACCGATCCGGAGATCCTCGATCGCGGCCAGGACGGGGGAGTGGTCTCGGCCTTGATCATCCACGGGTTGGAGGCCGGCTCACTGGCCGGGGCCGTGCTCGGCGACGTCCTCCCCGACGACAGCCAGATCGGCCGGCATCGCCTCGCCCGGGACCGGGCGGCGGTGCTGGCGTGCGCCGCCTCGCGCTACACCTACTCGGCGAACACCCTCGCCCTGCAAGAGGCGATGCACGCCGATGTCCACCCGGTAGCAGTGGTGGGCGTGCCCTGCCAGGTCGATGGGATGCGCCTCCAGCAGCACTCGTCGATCCGCCTGGAGATGGCCAACTGGTACCGGAAGAACGTGTCGCTGGTCTTCGGTCTGTTCTGCTCGGAGGCGTTCACCCACGAGAGCATCGGTCGCCTCGCTGACCTCCTCGGGGTCGCCCGGGACCGTATCGCCAACATCAACATCAAGGGCAAGGTGGTGGTCCGCCTCGACGACGGCGAGGTGGTTACCTCGTCGCTGAAGCAGTACAGGAAATGGGCGCGTCCGGCGTGTCTCTACTGCCTCGACTACAGCGCCGAGCAGGCCGACATCGGATTCGGGGGGATCGGTCTCGACGGCTGGACCTTCTGCCTGATCCGCACCGACCGGGGCCATGAGGCGTTCCAGCAGGCCATTGCCGACGGCGTGATCGAGGCCCGCCCCCTCGCCGACGAGCCCCGGGGCCAGTTCCTGCTGGAGAAACTCTCCGCGGACAAGAAGGCGAATCGACCGCTCCCCGCCCGGATGCCTTCGCGGCAACAGAGGGAGGCCGAGGGTCACCTCGACCCCAAGACCTACTACACGACCGGCCCGGGGGCGCCCGTCGTCGAGCAGGTCGAATGACGGTCGCCGACACCCGCACCCTGGACGATCTCACCGTCGCCGTGTCCGGCCAGGGTGGCGACGGTTCGCTCACCGTGACCACGCTGGCGGCGCGGATCCTGAGCGCCCGCGGTTTCCACATGTACTCGGCGCGCAGCGTCGCCTCCCGGATCAAGGGCGGTCACGCCGCGGCAATACTGCGCGGGTCGCGGGCGGACCGAGGGGGGTTGGACGACGACATCGACCTCCTCGTCGCCTTCGACGACGAGGCGGTGGAGCGGATCGGACCGGCCATGGCCCCCAACGGCATCGTCGTGTTCGACGCCTCGGCGGGGCCGGTTCCCTCTGGGCATCTGAGTGAAGACGTGCAGGTGTTCGCGGTGCCGTTTGCCCGGCTGGCGGTTCGTGATCTGCGGCGCGACCTCTACAAGAACAGCCTGGCGTTCGGGGTGCTCACCCGGGTGCTCTCGGTGGGCGATGCCGAGGCAGAGGCGTGCATGGATGAGGGTTTCGCCCGGTTGCCCGCGCTGCTGCGCCAAGCCAATCGAGCAGCGTTGCGCCGCGGTTTCGCCTTCGCCGACGAGCAGGGGATGCTCGATGGGGAAGGACCGTGGCGGCTGGCCGCATTCGATGTTGCTCCGCGGCTGATGATCTCCGGCAACGAGGCGCTGGCGCTGGGCTTCCTGGTCGCCGGGGGGAGGTTCTTCACCGGCTACCCGATCACCCCGGCGTCGGAGATCCTGGCGTGGATGGAACGCCACCTGCCCCGTTTCGGGGGAGTGGTCGTCCAGGCCGAGGACGAGCTGGCCGCGGTCAACATGGCGATCGGCGCCGCTCTCACCGGGGTGCGGGCGATGACCGCCACCTCCGGCCCCGGGCTGTCCCTGATGCAGGAGGGGGTTTCCCACGCCGGGTCGGCGGAGATCCCCCTGGTGATCGTCGACTGCCAGCGCGCCGGCCCCTCGACGGGGATGCCCACCAAGCCCGAGCAGTCGGACCTGTCCATGCTCGCCCACGGCGGCAACGGGGAGTTCCCCCGCATCGTGCTCTCCCCGGGCGACCCCACCGACTGCTACGAGATGGCGATCGCGGCGGTGGCGATCAGCCGGCGCCTGCAGTGCCCGGTGTACATCGCCCTCGATCAGGCGGTGGCTCAGCATTCCGCCACCGTCGCTCCATTCGACCTGGATGTAGCGGTGGAGCAGGGGAGCGTCCTCGACGCCGCCGCCCTCGCCGAGTTGGCGGAGTACCGCCGGTACCTGATCACCCCCGACGGGGTCTCCCCGTGGGTGGTCCCGGGGACACCGGGAGGGATGAGCCTGGTCACCGGCAACGAGCGCAACGAGTGGGGCCAGGTGAGCATCGACCCGGCCAACCGGACGGCGATGATCGCCAAGCGTGCTCGCAAGATCGCCCGGGCGATCGACACGCTGCCGCTGGGGCGACGCTGGGGGGATCCCGGGGCGGCCGTCGGTTTGCTCGGGGTGGGCCTCGAGGTCGCTCCGATGCGCGAGGCGGTGGAACGACTGGCGGCGGCGGGGATCGCCGTGGCTGCGCTGCAGCCGCGGACCCTGTGGCCGGTGCTCCCCGAGACGGTCGCCTTCGTGAACGAGCGCCGGGTGACCCATGTCGTGGAGCACAACGACGAGGGGCAGGTCTTCCACATGCTCGCCGAGGCCGGTGCCCCCGCCGGGTCCATGATCGGGATGAGACGCTCCGACGGACTGGTGTTCACCCCGGGGGAGATCGTCGACCGGGTTCTGGCAGAGGCGCGAAGATGACCGCCACCTACACCCCGCGGAACCCCATCTGGTGCGCCGGGTGTGGCCACTTCGGGGTGCAGGGCGCGCTGCACCAGGCGCTCGCCCGATTGGAGGTCGCTCCCGCCGACACGCTGATCCTGGCGGGGATCGGCTGCTCCGGGACCATCCAGAACAACCTGGGTACCTACGGTTACCACGCCCTTCATGGGCGGGTGCTGCCCACCGCCACCGGCGCGGCGTTGGCCGATCCGTCCCTCACCGTGATCGCCGCCGGCGGCGACGGTGACGGCTATGCCATCGGCGCCGGCCACCTGGTCCACACGTTCCGGCGCAACCCGGCGCTCACCTACGTGCTGATGAACAACGCCACCTACGGGCTCACCAAGGGCCAGGACTCGCCGACCGCGGCGATGGTGAGTACCGGCGGGCGCGAGCAGGCCCTCGACGGCATCCTCCTCGGTCTGTCGGTCCGGGCGAGCACGTTCCTCGCCCGGGGTTTCGCCCGCCAACCCGAGCAGCTGGTGCGTCTCCTGGTCGCCGCCCTGGAGCACGCCCGCAGCGGCCGGGGATTCGCCTTCGTCGAAGTGCTGTCGCCCTGCGTGACCTATCAGGACACGTATCCCCTGTGGGACGCCGAAGTGACCGATCTCGACGACGACCCGCACCACGATCCGACCGATCGGGCGGGCGCCTTCGCCTCATGCCTGCGAGTGATGGAGCAGGGACGGGTGCCCATCGGCCTCATCTACCGGGGAGGGCCCGCCGCCCACATTCCCGATCCCGGTCCGGCCCATGTCGGCCTCTCCGACCTGACGGCCGAATATCGGGAGATCATGGATGGCTACGAGGTGTGATCGGGAGGACCCGGTACCCTGTTGCCCCGGGGCGCTTAGCTCAGCTGGAAGAGCGCTTCCCTTACAAGGAAGAGGTCGGGGGTTCGAGTCCCTCAGCGCCCACGAAAGTTTCGAAACTCACGGAGGGCTGGCATTTGGGCCCCGACGGGCTTCTGACGATGGTTTCCGTCAGCGCTCGATCCGGTCCAAACCCTCTCGTCTCAGGAACGGGATTACAGCGCTGGTGAACAAGGGGGGGTCTTCCAAGTACGAGAAGTGCCCAACTCCCTCCAGAACCACCATTTGGGCGCCCTGAATCTCGGCGGCAAGGAACGTGGAGAAGCCCAACGGAATCAGGTCGTGCTCCGCATGCACTACCAACGTCGGGGACCGCACACTCGATAGCAGCGCTGTCGGATCGAGGGCCAGGATTTGTTCCGTCAGCTGCTCCTCAGCACCCACGGCATGCGCCGCAGTCGCTTCGGTGAACCCAAAGTCGAGTCGGGAGAGAAGCGACCGATCCCGGAAGAAGGCTGAATACATGGCCTTGAAGAAGGCCTCGCGCGCCTCCGGCTGGACGGCCTTGAATGAATCGGAGACTGCGATGGACTCCATGACCTTCCTGTCGGTTTCAGTCTGGTTATCCATGAACGCGTGGTGGAGCTGCTCCATCATCTCGATTGCGAACGGAGGTCCAGGATGGGCAAGGACGAGCGCTCCCGTCCTTTCGGGATAGCGGGCCGCGAAGAGGAGCACGACCAATGCACCCAAGGAGTGCCCGATCAGATTGATGCGCTCGATTCCCAGAGCCTGCCGGAGACCCTCGAGGTCCTTCAGGTGCGCCTCCAGTGTGATCTCGGGAGGCGATGCGGGACGAGACCTTCCTGAGCCACGCGCGTCGTAGCTAACGGTCTCGAACTCAGCCGACAGCCCGTCGGCAAGCGAACGGAGGTAGGTCTGTCCGAACCACGGACCGCCGAGCAGGACGACTGGTGTTCCGCGGCCTCGGGTGACCACGAACAGCTCGGCATCCTCCAGCTTGACGGTTGCCTCTCCCTCCATCTGAGGATCCCCCTAGTGAGCGAGTCGGATCAGGATACGCTGCCGACCAAAGGATCTGCCGTAGCAGCACTCCGCCCGAGGGGTTGGCGCGCGGCTCAATCGGCTGCGATCGTGTTAGGTCAGCCAACGAGCGACGGGCCGGGCTTCGCCGAGAGTGAGATGACCACGGGCCGAGCCGAGCCGATGGCGCGTTCTGTCCAGTTAGACCCACCGGAGGGGCCCCAGGTCGGAGGGCGGGTAGGCGAAGGCCGCGGCGCGTCTCACCGCGGATCACATCCCCCTCTCAGGGTCCGCTCTGCCGGCTCTCATCCGGGGGCGCGATGGTGTGATCAGCACGAGACACCAACCCGGGAGCCCCCGCCTATGAGATGACGCCACCGCCTCGATTTCCTCCCTGTTGCCGCGAGAGCCCGCCTTCCCAGCCGGGCTCTCGCTGTTGGGGCAGCCAGTGGTGGATGCCCGGATATCGGCTTCGGCGGCCCTATCGTCGCGAGGTGCCCTCATCCTTCCGTCGGCTGGCCTGGGCGGTCGCTCTCGCCGTGACCACTTCGCTGGTGGTGACGCTGCCTGCAGCGGCGGGCGATGGCACCATCCAGCAGACTTTGGACCGGCTCGGGGCGCTGGCGCCGTCGTTCGACGCCTACCCGGAGGCGGTGCTGGCGATCACCGTCACCCGCCTCGACACCGGGGAGACCGCCTCATGGCGGGGTGACGAGCTGTTCGGTCCGGCCTCTGCGGTCAAGGCGGTGTGGATCCTGAGTGCGATCGATCAGTTGGGTGTCGCTGCGGTGGCTCCTATCGAGCACGACGCGATCTACTACTCGGACGACATCGCCGCCGGGACCGCCATCGACTTGGCGGGGGGGCTGGACGCGATCAACTCCTTCATTCGTGGCCTGGGTATGAACGACACCGACTTCTACGAGTGGAACTACCCGCGCGAGCACGTCAGAAGATCGTCGACGTACCCCGGTCCGATGAGAGGGAGGAATCTGACGACCACCGACGATCTGGTCACGTTCTGGCGGTTGGTCGCCGACGGGTTGGTGCTCGACTCGCCGGAGCGAGCGACGTTCATCGAGTGGACCACCGGGCTCAAGGCGGGTGGCGACGCCAACCGGATCGTGTCCCGGCTCCCGGCGGAGGTGGCGGCGTCGGCGGCGTACAAGTCGGGGTGGCTCCCCCTCGGACGAGAGTGGCAGCTCCCCGACACTCCCGATGGCCCGGGGGAGATCATCATCCTCGAGGGACGCGGGGTCAGCACCGGCGCGGGCATCATCACCGTGCCCGACGGCCCTTCCTATGTGATCGCCGTCGCCGCCTTCGACGGGCGTTCCTGGGGCGGCATGACATCGTGGACGGAGTACGCCTCATGTGTGGTCTACTCGGTGATCGCCGAGACGCCACGAACGTGTGCCCGACCGGGAGATCCCCAGGCGATCGCGCTGCACGCCGCGGCGCCGGCCGGGGCGTTGACCGGGGCCTGGTCCCGCTACGGATTCCTGGTGGTCGACGGGTGGGCGGCCGATCCCGACGCCTGGTGGTCCTCGACCCTGGTACGGGTGACCGTCGACGGCGTCTCCTTCGGGGGAATCGTGCCGGCCACACCCGGGAATGCCGCTCACCTGGCACGGCCGTCATTCCGTCGGATGCTGCTTGCCGAGATGACTCCGGGAACGCACCAGGTGTGTGCCACGGCGCGCAACGACGGGGGAGGCGCCCCGGTCCCGATCGGCTGCCGCATGGTGACCGTTCCCGGATGATTGCGCAGGCGTGACCAGGGGCGATTCGGACCGCCCCGGTCCCGTTGGGACTCCCGGCCCTAAACCCGGGGCGGCAGGGCGACCACACTCTGATCGTCGATTCACAGAGGAGGCGGGGCGGTGACCAGGCGCAGTTGGGCAGAGCCGTGGCGGATCAAGATGGTCGAACCGCTTCCGATCACCACCCGCGAGCAAAGGGAGAAGGCGATCGTCGCCGCGGGATACAACACGTTCCTCCTCCAGTCCGATGACGTGTACATCGATCTGCTCACCGACTCGGGTACCTCCGCGATGTCGGACCACCAATGGGCCGGCCTCATGGAGGGCGACGAGGCCTACGCCGGAAGCCGCTCCTTCCGCCACCTCTGTGAAGCCGTCGCCGATGTGTACGGCTACCCGGAGACCATCCCCACCCATCAGGGCCGCGGGGCCGAGCACATCCTCAGCCAGGTTCTGATCACGCCGGGAGATGTGATTCCCGGGAACATGTATTTCACGACGACCCGGTTCCACCAGGAACACGCCGGGGGGCGCTTCGTCGACGTGATCGTGGATGAAGCTCACGACACCGAGGCGCTCCATCCCTTCAAGGGGAACGTCGATCTCGCCAAGCTGCAGGCGGTCATCGACGAGGTCGGCGCCGAGCGGATCCCCTACGTGAGCGTGGAGACCAACGTCAACATGGCCGGGGGACAGCCGATGTCGCTGGCCAACCTCGAAGCCACCTACGACCTGTGCCGCCGCCACGGGATCCTGGTGATGCTCGACGCCACCCGGGCGCTGGAGAACGCCTGGTTCATCAAGCAACGCGAGGCGGGATACGAGGACTGGTCGGTGGCGGACCTGGTGCGGCGGATCTGCAGCTTCTCCGATGGCGCCACCGTGTCCTCGAAGAAGGACAACCTGGTGAACATCGGCGGGTTCCTCGCGGTCCGCGACCCCGAGATCGCCCGTGAGGCGCGGTCCCTCCTGGTGGCATTCGAGGGCCTGCACACCTATGGGGGCATGTCGGGCCGGGACATGGAGGCGCTGGCCCGGGGGATCCGGGAGATGGTGGACGGCGACGATCACGTCCGGGCCCGGGTCGGGCAGGTGGAATACCTGGGCGATCTCATCCACAAGGCGGGCGTCCCGATAATCCGGCCGGTCGGCGGCCACGGGGTGTTCATCGACGCCGCCAAGGTGCTCGCGCACCTCCCCCGCGACGAGTTTCCCGCGCAAGCACTTACTGCGGCGGTTTATGTCGACTCAGGCGTGCGCGGCATGGAGCGGGGGATCGTGAGCGCCGGGCGCGATCCGGTGACCGGCGACCATCATCGGCCGCGACTCGAGCTGGTCCGACTGGCGATCCCCCGTCGGGTCTACACCCAATCGCACATGGACGTCGTCGCCGAGTCGATCGGCGCCGTGTACGAGACCCGGGAGCAGATCCGCGGCCTCCGCTTCACGTACGAGCCCGACCACCTCCGCTTCTTCCAGGCAAGGTTCGAGCCGATCGCCTGACGGCCCGGGACGCGCCGGGTACATTTCCCAGGCTGTCGACATCACATCGGCATCGTGAGAAAGGGCTCGCATGGAACTGCTCAACTACATCGGAGGCTCGTGGCGGCCGTCGTCTGACGGTTCCACCACCGGCGTGATCAACCCGGCTACCGGCGAATCCATGGCCACCGTGCCGGTGAGCACGGCCGCAGACGTAGACGCCGCAGTGAGCGCCGCCGCTGCGGCCTTTCCGGCGTGGGCCGATAAGACGCCGCGCCAGCGATCCGAAGTCCTCTTCAAGGTCGCCGACGTGATCGAGGCGAACCAGGACGAGCTGCGGCGTCTCGAGATGGACAACGTCGGCAAGCCGGTCTCGATCATCGAATTCGAGTTCGATCTCACGATCGACAACTGGCGGTTCTTCGCCGGGGCCGCCCGCCATATCGAAGGCAAGGGCGCCGCCGAGTACTGGCCGGGCGCCACCTCCTACGTCCGCCGGGATCCGTTGGGCGTGATCGCCGCCGTCGCCCCGTGGAACTACCCGCTGAACATGGCGACGTGGAAGCTGGGCCCGGCGCTGGCCACCGGCAACACGGTGGTGCTCAAGCCCTCCGGGCTGACGCCGCTCACCGCCCTCCGGCTCGCCCAGTTGCTCGATGGAGTGCTCCCCACCGGAGTGCTCAACGTGGTGTGCGGCTCGGGCTCGGTGGTCGGCGAGGCACTGTCGGCGCACCCCGGGATCGCGATGATCTCCATCACCGGCAGCGTCGAGGCGGGGAGGGCGGTCGCCCGCACCGCTTCCGAGAGCCTCAAGCGGTGTCACCTGGAACTCGGAGGCAAGGCCCCGGTGGTGGTGTTCGACGACGCCGATGTCGCCGCGGTTGCTGCCAAGCTGCGTGAGGCCAGCTTCTACAACTCCGGTCAAGATTGCACGGCACCGTGTCGCGTCGTCGCCACCTCCGGAGCTCATGACGACCTGGTGGATGCCCTCGACGACCAGATCGGTCAGATCGCCGTGGGGGATCCCCATGACCCCGACACCGAGATGGGACCGCTCGTCTCCAAGCAGCACCTCGCCAGTGTTGCCGGGTTTGTCGAGCGTTCGACGGCCGACGGTGCCCAGGTCGTGACCGGGGGCAATCGGATCGACGGCGCCGGCTACTACTACCAGCCGACACTGATCGCGGGGGCGGACCAGAGGTCAGAGATCATCCAGCGCGAGGTGTTCGGGCCGGTGCTCACCGTCCAGAACGCCGGGGACGAGGCCACGGCTCTCGCCTGGGCAAACGATGTCGACTTCGGACTCGCCGCGTCGGTGTGGACCCAGGACGTGGGACGCGCCATGCGGATGACCAAGGGGCTGCGGTTTGGGACCGTGTGGGTCAACGATCACATTCCGATCGTCTCGGAGATGCCCCACGGCGGGTTCAAGCACTCCGGGTACGGCAAGGACATGTCGGCGTACTCGCTCGATCACTACACCGAGGTGAAGCACATCATGATCAACCACGGGGGGTGAGTACCCGCCGCGGTGGGATGGTCACGAGTCGAACCCCACGCCGAAGCGATCGAGCAAGCCGAGCCACAGCCCGCGCTTGCCGCCGCGGCGGTCGGATCGCTGGATGGCATTGCGGGTGAGCCGAACGGCCATCCAGCGCAGGGGCTCGGGGGGGAACGGGAACGGCTTCTTCCGCACCATCTGCAATTCAGTGCGCTCGGTCGCCCGACCGAACGCCATGTCCAGCGCAACCCGGGCACCGAACCTGCTGGCGGCGACGCCGAGACCGGTGTACCCCGCCACCCAGGTGAGCCGCCCCTTGAGGGCGGTACCCCAGGTGGCGGTGAACCGGGTGGTGGTGCCGATCGGTCCTCCCCAGCGATGAGTGAACCGCAGGCCCTCGAGCTGGGGGAACGTGGCGAAGAAGTGCTCGGAGAGCATGCCGTGGGTGCCGTCACTCTGGTCGTACCGGGGGCCGAGTCCGTTGCCGAAGTGGTAGGTGGCGTCGTAGCCGCCCCAGAGGATGCGGTCGTCCTCGGTAAGGCGGTAGTAGTGGAACTGGTTCGACACGTCTCCGATGCCGTCACGCTCCCGCCATCCGATCGAGGCCAGTTGGTCGGAACTCAAGGGCTCGGTCACGAGGACGTGGTCGTAGACGGGGATGACGTAGCGGCGCGGCCCGCGGACCGGGCCGGGGTAGGCGTTGGTGGCCAGCACCACTCGCCGCGACCGGACCGTGCCGCCGGGGGTGACCACCTCCAGCTCTGCGCCGTCGGGCGTCACCTGGAGGGCGGGGGAGTGTTCGTACACCTCGGCGCCGAGCGACTCTGCAGCACTCCGCAATCCCCAGCAGAGGCGAGCCGGGTCGACGAGCGCCATGTTGTTGCGCCGCAGCAGGCCACCCAGATAGGTCGGGGAGTGGACCCGGGCCTGCATCGCCTCGGCATCGAGCACCGCGACGTCGTCGCCCAACCTCTCATGGACCGCGGCGCTCTCCGGCAGCGACTCGAGATGCCACGGAGCGGTGGCGACTCCGACTTCTGCTGCCCGCCGGAAGTCGGCGGAGATGGCGTAGCGATCGATGCCGGCATCGATGGAATCCAGGTTCTGGCGTCCCAGCCGGACGAGGAGCTCGATCTCCTCGGGCCAGTGGGAGATCCCGTTCTCCAGTCCGTGGGTCAATGAGCCGTCGCAGAAGCCACCGTTGCGCGAGCTGGCGCCGAATCCGCAGCGCTCGCCTTCGAGTACGACGACCCGGAGGCCGGGTTGGTCTTCGAGGGCTTGGACGGCCGTCCACAAGCCGGTGAATCCCCCGCCGATCACCGTGAGGTCGGCGGTGATGTCGTGGTCGAGTGCCGCCGCCGGCTGCGGCGCGTCGGTGCGATCGGACCAGAACACGGCCGGTTTGGCATCGGTCAAGGCACGCGCTGCCCAGCTGTCAGTCGCCATCGTGAGTCGTCCGGTATCTGATCACTTGACGTTTCCCAGGTCGAGCGGGACGGTCGGCAGCGACGCACCGCCCTGGTGCACTCTACGGCGGAGCTGCGGTATCCAGGGGGGACGGTCTGACCCGGGAGACCGGCGGATTCCGCTCGATGCGCGAACCCCAGGCCCGTGTTCATCCCAGGTGAGGTTCGCCCCGATCGCCCGGTGACCCGGCACGAGCGGGGTCGAGCCGGGTACATTCCGACGTATACCGACTTCAACCAGGCGGGAGCGGCAGGGACATGACCGAACAGACCGTGGCAGACACGATCAGCAAGCAGGTTGTGGTCAAGCTTTGAGCAGGGGAGGAATCCATCGGATACCATCCGCGCCGCCCGGGTCGAGTTCGGAGATGAGCAAGGGAGGTCGAGGATGGGTGACGAGCGCACGAAACTGACGGGCATGCCCCGTCTGTCGCAGATGGAGGGCGTCGATCGGCGGCAATTCCTCAAGTACATGGGGATCGCCGCCGCCGCCGTCGGGGCGGGCCCCCTGCTGGCGGCCTGCGGCGACGACTCGACCGCCACCACCGGGGGTGGGGGTGGCCTCACCACCGAGTTCACCTTCGCCAACTGGCCGTACTACATCGATCCCGGAGGAGTCGACTCGTTCTTCGAGACCTCGACGCTCGATGATTTCAAGGCGGCGACCGGCATCTCCGTGAACTACATCGAGGAGATCAACGACAACGTCGAGTGGTTCGGGAAGGTCCAGGGACAGCTCGCCGCCGGTCAGGTGATCGGTCGGGACCTCGCCGCTCTGACCGACTGGATGGCCGACCGGTTCATCCGCCTCGGGTGGGTGGAGAAGATCGACAAGTCCCTGGTCCCCAACTCGGCGAACCTGGTCGATGCTCTCAAGTCCCCTTCGTTCGACCCGACCCGCGACTACACGCTGCCCTGGCAGTCGGGCCTCACCTCGATCGCCTACGACCCGAACAACACCGGGCGGGAGTTGACCTCGATCAACGACATCTTCGATCCGGCGTTCTCCGGCAGGGTGACGATGCTCAGCGAGGCCAACGACACGATCGGTCTGGTCATGCTGGGCATGGGGCTCGATCCGGCGTCGGCGACGCTCGCCGACTCGCAGGCGGCGAACGACAAGATCCGCCAGTACGTGGCCAACGGGCAGATCCGGCGGTTCACCGGCAACGACTACGGCGAGGATCTCCTCAACGGCAACGTCTGGGTGGCGTTTGCCTGGTCGGGCGATGTCATCCAATTGCAGGCGGACAACCCGGACCTGCGCTTCCTGGTCCCCAGCGAGGGGTTGATGCTGTGGTCGGACAACATGCTCATCCCCAAGGGAGCGGCGAACAAGGCGGCCGCCGAGACGTTCATGAACTACGTGTACGACCCGCAGCACGCCGCCAAGATCGAGTCGTATGTGAACTACATCTGCCCGGTGAAGGGAGCGCAAGAGGCCATGCGCCAGATGGGGGAGGATCTCGGCGACGAGGATCTGGCGGCCCTGGCGGAGGATCCGTTGATCTTCCCGACCGAGGCCGACCTCGCTCAAACACACATCTTCCGGGCGCTGCCGCCGGACGAGCGCGAGCAGTTCGACGCGATGTTCTCGGAGACGATCGGGGCGTGACGACACCGGAGAAGGGCAAAGGGCTCGCCGGCGTTGCCGGCGAGCCCTTTGCCGTCGAGTTGCGGGGTGTCACCAAGCGTTTCGGAGATGTCGTCGCGGTCGACTCCCTCGACCTGACGGTCGACGAGAACCGCTTCTTCGCCTTGCTCGGCCCGTCGGGGTGCGGGAAGACCACGACGCTGCGGATGATCGGCGGTTTCGACGAACCGACCGAGGGAACCATCCGCCTGCACGGGGAGGATGTCACCGGGCGCAAGCCGTACGCCCGGCCGGTCAACACCGTGTTCCAGAGCTACGCGCTGTTCCCGCACCTGTCGATCTTCGAGAACGTCGCCTTCGGTCTCCGGCGGCAGAAGGTCGGCGACGCCGACGTCAAGCGACGCGTCGGAGAGACCCTGGAACTCGTGCAACTCACCGGAATGGAGAGGCGGCGTCCCGGCCAGCTCTCCGGCGGCCAGCAGCAGCGAATTGCACTCGCCCGGGCGCTCATCAACCACCCCAAGGTGCTCCTGTTGGACGAGCCGCTGGGAGCGCTCGACCTCAAGCTGCGCAAGGAGATGCAAATCGAGCTCAAGCGCATCCAGAACGAGGTGGGCATCACCTTCATCCACGTGACCCACGATCAGGAGGAGGCGATGACCATGGCCGACTCCATCGCCGTGATGAATGCCGGACACATCGAACGGCTGGGCACGCCGCACGAGATCTACGAGGATCCGCAGTCTTCCTTTGTGGCCTCCTTCCTGGGATCGTCGAACCTCGTCGAGGCCGCGGTCGTCGATCTCGCCCGGGGGGAGCTCGCGATCGGCACGCGGCGGGTGCATGTCATCCCTGAACGGGTTCCCGCCGGAGCGGCCCAGGTGAAGATCGGCGTCCGACCCGAGAAGTTGGGGGTCCATTCGCCCGGCGAAACCACCGCGGTCAACACCCTCATGGGAACGATTGCCGACGTCTCGTTCATCGGCGTGAGCACGCAGTACCTCGTCGATACCGAGCTGGGGACGTCGATGGCGGCCGTGCAGCAGAACACGGGCGGCCGGAGGTTCTCTCCCGGGGAACAGATCACCCTGGCCTGGGCACCCGAGCACACCTTCGTGGTGCGGTGACCGACGGCACGGCAACCCGGTCGGCGGCGGCGGCATCGGCCGAGCGCCGCCGTCGCCGTGTGCCCTATCTGCTCCTGCTCCCCGGCGGCCTCTGGCTGGCGTTCTTCTACATCCTGCCGATGCTGCAGCTGGCCGGAACCTCCTTGAAGTCCGGCTCGTTTGCCGGTGGATACCGGTTCTCCTGGGAGTTCTCCAACTACGGCGCAGGCTTCAGCGATTTCTCGGCACAGTTCCTGCGGTCGATCGCCTACGCCGGGCTGGCAACACTCATCACCTTCGTCATCGCCTACCCGCTGGCCTACTTCATCGCTTTCCGCGGCGGGCGGTACAAGAACCTGCTGCTGGTTCTCGTGATCATGCCCTTCCTATTCCCGTTCCTGCTGCGCACGCTGGCGTGGAAGATCATCCTCGCCGACGACGGTTTCGTGGTCGACACTCTCAAGGCGATCGGTCTGGTGTCGCACAACGGTCGGCTTCTCGCCACGGGCACCGCGGTCGTCGCCGGCATCGCCTACAACTTCCTGCCGTTCATGACCTTGCCGCTCTACGTATCGCTGGAGAAGATCGAACCCGCGATGGTGGAAGCCGCACACGACCTGTACGCGAATCCCCGCACCGCATTCCGCAAGGTGACATTCCCTCTGTCGATGCCGGGGGTGGTTGCGGGGACGCTGCTCACGCTGATCCCGGCCGCGGGCGACTACGTCAACGCCCAGCTTCTCGGAACACCCCAACAGTCGATGATCGGCAACGTGATCCAGAGCCGGTTCTTGCTCGTGCTCGACTACCCCGTGGCCGCGGCGCTGTCGTTCACTCTGATGCTCGCCATCCTGGCGATGATCATCCCGTACATCCGCTTCACCGGCACCGAGGACCTCGTCGCATGACCACGGTGGCACCCGCGATGCGCCGCCGGGGGAGGCTCGCCGAGGGGGTCCGGCGTCACATGATCACGTTCTACGCCGTTCTCGCCCTGGCCTATCTCATGCTGCCGGTGGCGATTGTGATCTTGTTCTCCTTCAACGACAAGAACGGAAAGTTCAACTTCGTGTGGAGCGGGTTCACGCTGAAGTACTGGAAGCAGGCTTTCGAGGTGCCCGGGTTGTTGGAGGCATTCCTGAGGAGTCTGCGTATCGCGGTGTTTTCGTCGTTTGTGGCGACGATCCTGGGGACGTTGATCGCGTTGGCCCTCATCCGCTACCGCTATCGGGGACGCGCCGCCACCAACATCTTCATCTTCCTCCCGATGGCCACACCAGAAGTGGTGATGGGTTCGTCGCTGTTGGCGCTGTTCCTCACCTTCAAGATCCAGACGGGACTCACCACCATCGTGATCGCCCACATCCTCTTCATAATCTCGTTCGTCGTCGTGACCGTGAAGGCGCGCCTCGCCGGATTCGATCGCCACCTCGAGGAGGCGGCGATGGATCTCTACGCCGACGAGTGGACCACCTTCCGCAAGGTGACGTTGCCGATGATCATGCCGGGGGTGTTTGCCGCGTTTCTCCTCGGGTTCGCGCTCTCCTTCGACGATTTCATCATCACCAACTTCAATTCGGGCCAGGTGGTGACCTTCCCTCTCTACATCTGGGGAGCGGCGCGTGTCGGGGTCCCGCCACAGGTGAACGTGTTCGCCACGGGTCTGTTCGTGATCGCGGTTGGCCTGATGGGGCTGTCGATCTGGGCGCAGCGGCGCCGCTCCTAGGCGCCGGAGGGGTTCAACAGGCCGAGTCGCTGGGCGGCGACAATCGCCTCCGCCCGGTTGCTCACCCCGAGCCGCGTGTAGATGTCGCTGAGTCGGCGGAACATGGCTCGTTCCGAATACCCGGTGTCGTCGGCGATTCGCGCCACCGGTGTGCCCCGGGCGAGCTCGGCGATCCACCCGATCTCCTCTTCTGAGATCTCCGGCCGTTGTTGGTGGGCTCCGGGCCACTCGGCGGCGAGCGAACGAGCGATCGCCGTGGGAAGTCGGGTGCGCCCTTCGAGGGCGACCCGCAGAACGGCAACGATTTCCTCGGGTTCCGCACTCCAATCGACGGTTCCGGTGGCGCCGTGGCCCAGTGCGTGGGCGTGCTCGGCGGCGGTGGGCTCGGGGAGGAGAGCCACTACCACCGATCCGGCGGCAACGAACCGCTCGACGGCGGCGCACCCCTCCTCGCCGCGCAGCGTCACCAGGAGGGCGGAAGGTTCCGCGGCGGCGTCCACGGGCTCGAACCCGCCTCGCTCCAGCGCGGACTCGACGCCGCGGCGAAAGGACACCGCGCTTTCGACGACCGCAACCGTATTTGCCATGAATCCGGAACGATACCCCTCCCCGGGTCATGGTCGTGCCAGCGGTCGGCACGTTCCCGCCGATGGGTCCCGCCCGCGCGAACCCGCTACCGAGTGCCGTGGCCCTCACGCGGTTACCGCCAACGCGCCGCAGGATGGTGTCGTGTATCTGGCAGGGTGCTGCCAGTGTGCGACAGGGACGGGCAACGGAGTTCGCGGTACAAATCCGTGCATACCTCATCGGTGTAATTCACCGGGAGGCAAGACAGAGCAGGCGGTACTTCCCGTCAGGGAAGTCGATGAGAGGATGACAATGGCGACAGCCAAGAAGCCCGCAGCGAAGAAGCCCGCGGCCAAGAAGCCCGCGGCCAAGAAGGGCGCCAAGAAGAAGTAGCTCCGTCAGAGCTGTTGGGGGAGGACGGGTGCTGCCCGTCCTCCTCTCGCGTCCGGATCGGGTGACCGGCGCTCCAAACGGGAGCGCGGCGTCGCAGCACTCGATCGCCGGGAGCCGGCGGTCTGCGCCGTACGATGGGGACCGATCCGGGTCGGGCATCCCGGCGGATCAGGAGGCCGCATGAAGATCGACGTCGCCGTGATTCCGTGTGCCGGGTCGGGCACGCGCATGCGCCCGGCGACTCGGGTGCTCCCCAAGGCGATGATCCCGGTGGTGGATCGCCCCGTCATCCAGTACGTCGTCGAGGAGGCGGTCTCTGCCGGTGTGAGCGAAATCGTGTTCGTACTCGACGACCGGCCCGGGGATCCGGTGCTCAGCCACTTCATCGAGGGGAGTCCGATCCCGGGTCTCGGCGACGTCGAGTTCACCCACGTTCGCCAGGACCACCCCCAGGGCCTCGGCGACGCGGTCTTGCGAGCGGCCGATGTCGTGGCCGGCCGCCCGTTCCTGTGCCTGCTCTCGGACATGTTCCCGGTGCCCGGGCTGTCCTTCGCCGGGCGCATGGTCGAGGCGTTCGATGGGCGGGCGTTGGTCGCCGTGCGGGAAGTGGAGGAGGGTCTTCTCGAGCGCTATGGCATCGTCGCTCCTCGCTCGGCCTTCTCCGGAGACCTGGCGGAGATCGGCGGAGCGGTGGAGAAGCCGGGCCCGGACAAGGCGCCCTCCAACCTCGGCCTGGTGGGCCGCTACGTGTTCCCGGCCTCCGTCTTCGAGGCACTGCGGGCGGCGGATCCCGGAGTGGGCGGGGAGATCCAACTCACCGATGCCATCGATCGGCTCGCCCGCACCGAAGGTGCGGTCGCCCTGATGGTCGGCGAGGCGCTGCTCGACATCGGCGTTCCTGCCGGTCTCCTCGAGGCAACCGCCGCGGTGGGCCTGGCTCGCGAGGATCTCGCCCCCGTATTCCGCAGCTGGCTGGAGCACATGCTGGCGCGTTGAGCACCGGCTGGACGCCCCCCGGCGACCGTGGTGGTATTGAGGCATGCAGGAACCCTCGTTCTGGCTGGAGCGAATCGGGCCCCGTCCGGTCCGTCGGGCGCTGTCGGGCGACCTCGACGTCGACGTGTGCGTGCTCGGGGCCGGTTACACCGGCCTGTGGACCGCCTACTACCTGGCCAAGGCGGATCCGTCGCTGCGGGTGGCGGTGGTGGAGGGGGAGAGCGTCGGGTTCGGCGCCTCGGGGCGCAACGGCGGCTGGGCGTCCGCCAAGATCGCCGGCATCGACCGGCTGCTCGCCGATCCCGCTACCCGCCCCGGGGCCGCCGCCACCTATCGAGAGATGATCGCCACCCTCGACGAGATCGGGAGCGTGGTCGGCTCCGAGAGGATCGACTGCGGATACACGCTGGGCGGCTCGGTGGTCGCCGCCACCCGGCCCTCTCACGTCGGCAGGCTCAAGGAGGAGGTGGTGGCCGAGCACGCCGGCGGGTTCGGTGAGGACGACCTCCGCTGGATGGAGCCCGACGAGGCGAGACGGGTGATCGCTCCGTCGCGACTCCACGGCGCGACGTTCACCCCGCATTGCGCGGCGCTCGATCCTGCCGCCCTGGCGGTCGGCCTCGCCGCGGCGGCAGAGCGGGCGGGAGTGACGATCTACGAAGACACCCCAGGCACGCCGGTGCTCGGGGGGGTGCTGACCCCGGGGGGACGGGTACGGGCGGGCGTCGTCGTCGAAGGGCTCGAGGCATATCGGACGTCGCTGCCCGGTCGGCGGCGGGATGTCATTCCGGTCTACTCATTGATGGTCGTCACCGAAGCATTGCCGGCAGAGACCTGGCAAACGATCGGCCTGGCCCATCGGGAGACCTTCTCCGACGGACGTCACCTGATCATCTACGGTCAGCGCACCGGCGACGGGCGGATCGCCTTCGGGGGCCGGGGCGCGCCCTATCACTTCGGCTCGGCAGTACGGCCGCAGTTCGACCGCGACGAACCCACCTTCGCCTTCCTACGTGAGACGCTGGTAGATCTGTTTCCGGCTATCCGCGGAGTTCACTTCGACGGAGCCTGGGGCGGGCCGCTTGCCATTCCCCGCGACTGGCAACCGTCGATCCGCTTCGACGGGTCGATCGCGGTGGTGGGGGGATACGTCGGCCAGGGTGTGGCCCTCGCCAACCTTGCGGGACGGACGGTGCGGGATCTGATCCTGCGCCGCGATACCGACATCACCCGATTGCCCTGGGTGGGGCATCGGTCGCGCCGCTGGGAGCCCGAGCCGCTGCGGTGGGTGGGTGTGAACCTCGCCCGCCGTCTCACCGAGTCGGTCGATCGCGCCGAGGAGTCGGGGCGCCGTCCGAGGATCCGCCAGGCGGTCTTCGATCGTCTCCCGGTGGGGTGATCAGCTGGGGCGGAACGCCTAGGGCCAGACCCCCCGCTCCACCTCGGTGGCCATGACCCGCGACACGGCGAACGCCGTGGCTGCCATCCGGTAGTCGGGCTCCCGCAGCGGCGGATCATCGGGATGGCCGGCTGCCCACCGTTGCCGACTGGCGTCGAGTCCCTTGAGGAGCTCGGCGCGTTTGGTGATCACTGCCTCGGTCGCCCGGTACATCCGCTTGCGGAGCGATTCGTCCACCCGGTCCTCGTCCCACTCCTCGTTCTGCAGGTTCTGGACCCACTCGAAGTAGGAGACCGCGACGCCGCCTGCGTTCGCCAGGATGTCGGGCAGAACGGGGATGCCGCGGTCGGCCAGGATCTCGTCGGCGGCGGGAGTGGTCGGGCCGTTGGCGGCCTCGGAGACCACCCGTGCCTTCACGGCGCCGGCGTTGCGGGACGTGATCTGCGTCTCGATGGCGGCGGGGATCAAGATGTCGCACTCGAGCTCGAGCACATCGGTCGGAGACATCGTGGTCGTGTTCGCCATGCCGACGACCGATCCGGTCTCGTCCTTGTGGCGCGCCACCGCGGCGACGTCGAGGCCTTCAGGGGCGAACACGGTTCCCTTGGTGTCGCTCACCGCGATCACGGTCGCGCCTTCGGCGTCGAAGATGGTGGCGGCATGCCGCCCGGCGTTTCCGTAGCCCTGAATGGCAACCCGGGTGCCGGAGACACCGCCCAGGCCGGGGACCTCACCCAGCGCCAGAAAGTGCTCCGTGGAGAAGTAGACGCCCCGGGCTGTGGCCGTCGCCCTGCCGACGATCCCGCCGATGTCGAGCGGCTTGCCGGTGACCACCGGGAGGGTGTTCGTGCCGGGATGCATCATGCTGTACGTGTCGAACACCCAGGCCATGGTCTGGGAGTCGGTGTAGAGGTCGGGTGCCGGTATGTCGGTGTGCGGCCCGATATTGTCGCCCAGCGCCGACACGAAGCGGCGGGTGATCCGGCGCTTCTCGTCCGTGGAGAGGTGCGCCGGATCGCAGGCGACGCCACCCTTGGCCCCGCCGAATGGGATCCCGACCACGGCGCACTTCCAGGTCATCCACGTCGCCAGCGCCATCACCTCGTCCTCGTCGACGGAGGGATGGAATCGGATCCCTCCCTTGCCCGGTCCGCGAACCGTGTTGTGGAGCACCCGGTAGCCGCGGAAGGTGCGTACCGCTCCCGAGTCCATGACGACCGGAAGGGTCACGGAGACGATTTGCTGTGGGGCGATCAACCACTCGGCGAGCCCGTCCCATTTGTCGATGTCCTCGATGTAGCGGAGGGCGTTGTCGAACTGGGCGCGGGCGATCGTGTGGATGTTGAGGGTTTCCTCGGTCATGAATCCTCCGTGGGTTACTACTGGCGCAATCCTCTGCCAGGGCGGGCCGCTCGCCCAGGGCCCATCGGCCTGGAGCTTATCCCCGGTCGGGGCGGCGTCGGGTCACCGCCCTTGGAGAGGAACGACGCCGGCCAGCTCCCGCAACGGGGACCAGGGGAGGCACAGGTCGGAGGGTCTGGGTTCGGGGTGCCCTAAGACCGGGTCCGGGCGCGAACCATGATGCAGGCGTCGATGAGGGCGTTGAGGTCGGAGGCGGCGACGTAGCTTCTGACTGCCTCGTCGGCGGCTCCCGGCTGGATCCACACGTTGCGGTATCCCAACTCGGTGCATTCTGCGAGCACCCGGAGGGTCCGAGCCGGGGGAACGACGATGTCGACGATCGTCGGGGCTTCGGGGAGGTCGGCGAGGCTCGGCCAGCAGCGATCGCCGTCGACCTCGGACCGGCCCGGGTTGACGGCCAGAACCCGATACCCCTTCGCCTTGAGGTCGCGGTAGATGATCCCGCCGTACTTGGTGGGGTGATCGGTCGCTCCCACCACGGCGATCACCGGATCGGGAGAATCGAGGAGCTCGGTCATCGAGGCCATGCCCTCGGCCCAACCACGGTTTGCCTCCGGGGATTCCCGTTTCGACTTCCCGTCGGCGGACTCACCCGATAGCGTTCCCGTCATGAGGCCCCGGTTCCTTGCTCCGGCATTGGCGTTGGCCATACTCATCGCCGGTTGCGGCGACGGCGGGAGCGGCGGGGCGGCAACGGTTCCGGTGGCGGCCACTCCCGGCCTTCCCGTCACCTACACCGGACCCGACGGGGTGGCGACCACGGTGACCGACGCCTCGCGCATCGTGACCCTGAGCGGCGACTTCTCCGAGATCGTGTGGGATCTCGGCCTCGGACCGAACCTGGTAGGGGTCGATCTCGGCTCGGTCTACCCCAAGGAGGAGATGCGACTCAAGCCCAAGGTAGGGGTGGAGTACCGGCTGCTCACCGAACCCATTCTCACCCTCTCCCCGACGGTGGTGATCGGCGACGTCGATGCAACCCCGGGGACCGTGATCGACCAGGTGCGGGCGGCAGGCGTGCCCGTGGTCATCTTCCCCCGCTTCGCCGGGGTGACCGCCCCTGGGGAGAAGATCCGGGCGGTTGCCGGTGTTCTCGGAGTGGCCGACGCCGGAGAGCAGCTCGCCTCGCGGGTGCAGGAGGAGGTGGACACCGCGCTCGCCCTGGTGGCGTCGACCCGGTCCCGTCCCCGGGTCGCTGTGGTGTACATCGCCACCCAGAACACCATCCTGCTGCTCGGCGCCAACACCGTCTTCGATGGGCTGCTGGAGGCCGTGGGCGCCGAGAACGTGGGTCCTCCGGCGGGAGCCGATGGATTCGTCGCCCTCACCCCCGAGGCGTTGATCGCCGCCGCTCCCGAGGTGATCATCACCGCCGAGCGTGGATTCGAAGGGGTCGGCGGCCTCGACGGGTTCCTCGCCATTCCCGGCGTCGGACAGACGCCGGCCGGGGCAACGGGGTCCGTGCTCGTCTATGAAGACCTGTACCTGCTCGGCCTCGGCCCGCGTACCGGAGCCTTGCTCGACCAGCTGATCCACGATCTCCACCCCGAGCTGGGCTGATCGGCGGCTATCTCACCGCGCGTGTGGCGCGGTCGCGTCCGTAGAGCACGAGACAGGTCACCGCCGCTCCCACCGCCGACCACACCACCGGCACCGCCCGAGCCGCCGGTCCGAGTCTCCACAGCAGGGGAAGGCCGATCCGGTCGGCGATCCCGACCGCGATCGCCGCGCCGAGCGCGGCCACGGCGACCACCCGCCCCGGACGGCGGGGCGTGCCGATCACCAGTAGCCCGCCGGAGATGATCGCGGCGACGGCGGCGACGACCCCACACCAGAGCGCCGTTTCGACGAGCAGACCCGCCACGGCCCGCAGCAGCGCGCTCAATCGACCTCGCCGCCCTTGCCGGCCGCCTTCATCGCCCGCTTGTGTTCTCGCAGTTCGTGGATCTTGTGGAACGAGTCGACGTCGGCGATCGATGGCCAGTCGGCAGCGACCTCTTCCCAGCCCTTCGGGCCGGCTCCCAATCTCTTGCCGATCACGCCGATGAAGATACGTGCTTTCGCCTTCCCGAAGCCGGGAAGGGCGACCAGACGGGCGAGCAGATCCTCGCCGTCGGAGGCCCCGGTCCAGATCCGCCCGGCGTCGCCTCCGTAGGCATCGGCGACGTGCCGGCACAGCTCCCGGCACCGTCCCGCCATCGAGCCGGGGAAGCGGTGCAGGGCCGGAGGCCCGGCGAATGCCGCCTTGAGGTCGGCATCGTCCATCG
>MELR01000021.1:8212-9384 GCA_001767695.1 Actinobacteria bacterium RBG_16_68_21 | reverse complement strand
GCGGCCGCCGAGCCGCTCGGCGAGGAGGTGAGGGGAGAGGAACGCCCGCTCCATCGGGAACTGCTGGTCGAGCATCATGCCGATCAGCAACGCCAGCGGGTCGGTGGCGAGCCGACGGTTGGCGTCGGGGTTCTCGGTGAAGGGGAGTTCGGTGGGCATGGACTTTCCGGTCGGGACGCCAACGGTAGCGACGATCCGATTGGCAGGGCTCGGCGGGTAGTCACCGATACCATCCCGGCGATGGGGTGGAAGCGCCGGGCCATCGACACGGCCCATCGGCTTGGTGTGTTCGGGGCCATGGGGCGGGCCTACGGCTCGCGCCGTCTCACCGTCCTGGCTTACCACCGGGTGGTCGAGTACCGGGACCCCGGGTTCGTCGGCTTCGTGGGAAACGTGAGTGCCAGTCCCGCTGAGTTCTCGGAGCAGATGGATTGGGTCGCGGCGAGGTTTTCGGTGATGACGCTCGGCGAGGTCGCGGCCGCGGTCACCGGCGGTGCATCTCTCCCTCCCCGGCCGTTGCTGATCACCTTCGACGACGGATACCGGGACAACCTGGAGATCGCTACCCCGATCCTGGAGAAACGCGGATTGCCGGCGGCGTTGTTCCTCTCCACGGACCTCGTCGGAGGAGATCTCGTTCCGTGGTGGGATCTGGTCGCCTGGTGCTTCCGGCATTCCGCGGCCACCGAGGCGGACCTGCCGGTGATCGGCCGCCGCCGGTGGAGTGATGACCATCGCCAGGCCTTCGCCTGGATCGCCGCCGCCAAGTCGCTTCCCGATGCCGAGCTGCGCGGTGCGGTCGATCGCTTGCCGGGGATTCTCGGGGTGACCGTCGACGACTCGGCGTTTCGGGGACTCATGCTCGGTTGGGACGAGGTGGCCACGATGCCGGGACGCGGCTGGCAGTTCGGGGCGCATACCCGCACCCACGCCATCCTCACCAGGATCCCGCTCAACGAAGCCATCACCGAGATCGAAGGGTCACGCCGTCGCATCGCCGAGGCCCTCGGCGTTGCTCCTCGAGGGTTCGCTTACCCCAACGGGCAGGCCGGAGACCACGATGCTGCGGTCCGCGCCGCGGTGGCCGGCGCCGGCTTCGAGGTTGGCTTCACGCTTGCCCCCGGACCGGCACGACGGCGCGAGTACTCGGCGGATCCCCTGGCGATCCGACG
>MELR01000021.1:7221-8124 GCA_001767695.1 Actinobacteria bacterium RBG_16_68_21 | reverse complement strand
GCCGCCGCCGAGATCATTCGTCGCGAGGTCGAGGCGGCGCTTCCCCCCAGTCACCGGCCCCTCGCGCAGTGGTCGCCCCCCCGGGCCCGGGAGTGGTCGTGGCATTTCGATGCTGTCGGCGGGGGCACCCGATTGCTGGTGAAGGTGTCCCGGTGGGAGGGGGTGGATACGCTCGAGCGGGCGCTGGCCGAAGGCGCCCAAGCCGACACCGCCGGGGAGTTCGCCGCATTGCAGGCGATCGCTGATGCGGTCGAGCGTTCCGGGGACGAGGGTTTGGCGGCAGTGCGGCCGGTGGCATACGTGCCGGCGGTCAACGCCGTGGTACTCGAGTGGCTGGAGGCGAGGCCGCTCTCATCGGCTCTTCGCCGGACGACATCGCCGTGGGTCGCCGGGGCGCTGCTGGAACGTACCGGCCGGTGGTTGCGGGTGGCCCAAGTGGCGATGGGACCGATCGCCCTCGAACCGATCGACGTTTTGACGGCGCCCTCCGGCCGGGATGATGGGCTCGCCGGATTCCGATCGCCTCCTCCCGGCTTCGATGACGCCGCCGCGCTGGTGGCGGCGATGGGCCGGCGGCTCGGGGGTCGTTCCACCCCGACCGGAACGACTCATGGGGATTTCTCGATGCGCAACATCCTGGTGACCGGTGACGGCCGGGTGGCGGTGATCGACCCGAACCGCTACCGCGGCCCTGTGCTGCGGGATCCGGCCCGTCTCTCCGGGGAGCTGCTTGTGGGCAGGGCGCGTCTCGTCACCGGGGGCCTGCTCCCGGGTGCGGCCCGGGTGGGTCGGTGGGTCGAGCACCTGATGACTGGTTTCGGTGATCACGACGCCGAGGTGTTCGCCTATGAGCGCGCGGTCGCGGTGCTGGAGCGGTGGCGGGCCGCCGAAGGGCGGCCGGGT
>MELR01000021.1:4619-7196 GCA_001767695.1 Actinobacteria bacterium RBG_16_68_21 | reverse complement strand
ACCGGCGTTTGTTCAGGTCGACGGTCTCCCGCCTCGGCGCCTGAGGGGGGCGGCGACCCGGCGGAGCAGCCAGAGCATTCGTCCCTTGTCGCCGGCGGGGCGGCGGAGGCGGATGTCGTGACGGAGCCGGGTCCCCCAGGCCTGCTTGTACTCCTCGTGTCCCCGGAGGAAGTCGAACTCGGTGGCCCCCTCGTCGATCGCTCCCCGGATGGCAGTCGCCATGATCCGCCGGCCGGGGCCGTAGCGCGACCACGCCGCATCGAACCCGGTCGTGTAGAAGGCGACTGTGTCGCCGTAGCGGAAGCAGTTGATCACGGCGATCGCCCGGCCGGCGACATCGAGACGCCACAGGCGCAGCCGCCCGGCAACGAGCATCCGCCGGGCCACCGCGTTGTGGAACTCCACCAGCGCGGGATCGGAGAAGGCCCCCCGGTCGCCCTTGCGGGCGCGGACCTCCTGATGCATCGCGGCGAGAGCGCTCATCGTCTCGCCGATCTCCCCGACCGAGGTGACCATCCGTTCGACCACGCCGGTCGCCTCGGTGTCCAGTTTGCGGCCGTACCGGCGGATGTTCTGCCGATGTCCCCGGCTCATTCCGGCCTGCACCGCCTCCCAGCCGCCGGCGAGGGGCAGGTAGGGGCAGGCGATGCCGACGACGTCCCCGGGGTCGGTGCTCCGGCGCAGCGCCGCCCGGGCCAGGGGGCCGTCCGGGGCGACGCCGTCGAGGTCGATTACGTCCCACCGGCGATCGCGATCGAGGGTCTCCCAGAGCAGAGTGCCGATCTCGACGGCGCGGTCGGCGACGATCGGCATGTCGAGATGATCCGGTCCCGCCGCCCCGTTGCCGATCAGCCGGAGCGCTCGGTAGCTGAGCCCGGCCCGCCGCTTGGTCTTGACCACGAAGGGGGCGACGCCGAGCAGTCGGCCGCTGGCCGGGTCCCGGGCGGTGACCACCTCGAGATCGGCATTGCGCCCCATGGTGTCCAGCCAGGAGCCGACCCAGGCCCAGGTGAGGAACGGGGAGCCGCTCGAGGAGGCGGCGACCAGCGGGTCCCACTCGGCGGCGAGTGAGAGCACCCCCGTCCGGTCGAGGCGCTCGAGCAGCGGGAGGCGCCGCTGATCGGTGCTCACGAACCGCTCCGCGCCACCTGGCGCCAGGTGGTGGGCTGCGATCCCCGCAAGTGGCGCCACAGCCCACGCAGAGCGGCAAGATTCGAGTCGACGAGGAACCTCGGCACGTAGGCGACGGTGCCGAGTCTCCCGGGAAGGGACTTGCCGAAGAACGCCAGCGCGTAGAAGGCGGCCTGGGCGGCCACGGCGACGAGCGCCCAGCGTCCGCCGAGCGCGGCGATGCCACCGTCGGGTGACACCACCAGGGCGGCGAGCGCAGCACCCAGCGCCCCGATCATCCCGAAGGGGACAAGGGGGCGCAGCAGCTTGTGGGAGACCAGCATCCACAACGCGAGCGGGTGACGCCACGGCAGGCGTCGCAGGGCCGAGGCCTGATACTGGCCGGCGACCATCCGGGCGCGCCGCTCCGCCTCGTCGGCGGCGAGTTCGGGCACCGCTTCCTCCGACACCGCCTCGGGCCGGTAGATCAGGCGGTGGCCGCGGCGCACAACCTCGGTGGCGAGCCATTGGTCGTCGTTGATCACCCCGCCGGGCGGCGGCGCGAACAGGTGGCGGCGCATGGCGAAGATCTCCCCGTCCGCCGCCACGGTGCAACCCAGCCGGGTCTCCATGCGGCGGAGGTGGCTCTCATACCGCCAATAGGTGGTCACCGCCAGGGCAAGCCCATCGGCGCCGACCATGGCTTTCCTTCCGGCAACCGCTCCCACCGCCGGATCGGCAAAGGGCCGCACCATCTCGGCCAGGGCGTCCCGGCGGAGCATCGTGTTGGCGTCGCTGAACAGCACGATCTCGCCGGTGGCCTGCTTCATCGCCCGGTTGATCGCCGAGATCTTCCCCTGCCGCCGCGGCTGATCGACGAGCATCAAGCCGCGGGCGGTGTAGCGGCCAACGATCGCCGCGGTGTCGTCGTCCGAGCCGTCGTTGGCGACGATCACCTCGAGACGGTCGCGGGGGTAGTCCAGCGCCAGGGTGCTTTCGATCTTCCCGGCGATGACCGCCTCTTCGTTGTGGGCGGCGATCAAGATCGTGACGGTGGGTGTAGAGGGCGGGTAGGTGCGCTCGCGTCCGGCGACCGCGGCGATCATGGTGAGGATGACCGGGTAGCCGAAGTACGTGTAGGTCACCAGAGCGACCGATGCCCAGAAGAGGAGCCCGATCATCCGCCGGCCCCCCGGTAGGCGTCGAGGAGGGCGTCGGCAATCGGCTCCCAGGCGAAGTCGGACATCGCTGCGGCGCGGGCGCGTCTCCCCATGCGGTCGGATTCGGCCGGATCGGAGAGGATCTTGAGCAGGGCGGCCGCCATCGCCTCCGGATCGGCAGGGGGCACGAGGAACCCGGTGTCGCCGTGGACGACGTCGGTGGTGAGTGCTCCGGTGGCGGTGGCGACCACCGGCCGGGCGAAGGCGTAGGCGAGCTGGAGCACGCCACTGGCGGTTGCGGTGCGAT
>MELR01000021.1:0-4590 GCA_001767695.1 Actinobacteria bacterium RBG_16_68_21 | reverse complement strand
GCGGTCCGCATCAGCGGACCGATCTCGGAGATGGGGAGGTAGCGATCGTCGATCGTCACCCGGTCGCCGATGCCGAGACGATCCGCCTGGCCGTCCAGTTCTGCCGGGTCGACGCCGGCCGCGGGGCCGGCGACGAGGAGGTGGGCGTCGGACTCGGGGGAGACCAGGGCGAATGCTTCGATCAGATCGGGCACTCCCTTGCTGGGACGCAGGCCCCCGAAGAACAGGACGACCTGCCGCGCCGGGGGAATCCGGTAGCGGCCGCGCAGATCTCCGCCGGCATCGGCGGCTTCGAGGAACATCGCCTCGTTTCCGTGGGGGATGATGCGGATCACCTTCGGGTCGATCGGGAAGTGCTCCAGAAAGCGGTCGGCGTTCTCTTTGGCGTGGAGGAAGATCACATCAAAGGCCCGGTAGATTCCGGTGGAGAGCCGGCGGTTGACCCAGCGTCGGAGGCGGCCCGCTTCGCGGGGCTCGAACTCGTGGCACACCTGGGCGAGGGTGATTCCGGCCCGGCGAAGCTTGCGGAGGTAGTACCCCTGGAAGGGGAAGCGGATCGCGCCGAACTGGGCGACGTCCGGCCGTTCGGCGAGGATCCAATCGGTGACCCGGCTCCAGGCGCGGGCGAAGCGGATGCCTCGCCAGACGCGGCGGAGCCTTCTGGCGATTGCGGTCGCCCATCCGGTGAAGCCGCCACGGGGAGTGCCGGTGGTGGTGGCCGGCCACAGCCGCATCACCGGCCGGACCTGGTAGGCATGGGGAAGCCCGGCGAGTTCGAACGAGGTTCGGGTGATCAAGGTCACGTCTGCCCCGGCGGCGGCGAGTGCCGTGCACATCTGGTGGGCGTAGTGGATCATTCCCCCGGCACCATCCGGCTCCACGACGACGATGCGGGTCATGCCGCCCTCCGCATCACCAGCAGGCGGTACTCGTCGACCAGGCGTTGCGCCTGTCGGTCGATGTCGAATCGCGCGGCGGCAAGACGCGAACCCGCCTTTCCCATGGCCGCCGCCTGCAGCGGCGAGGACAGCACCCGGGTGACCGCGTCGGCGAGCAGATCGGGGCGATGCGGCGGCACCAGCAGCGCGCTCGAACCGCGCTCCACCATTTCGGGAATCCCGCCGACATCGGTGGCCACCACCGGGAGCCCGGCGGCCATCGCCTCGATCAACACGGTTGGTAGCGCCTCGGTGTGGGAGGGCAACACGAAGACATCGGCGACGGCCAGCATGCGAGCGACGTCGGTGCGGGCGCCGGCGAACACCACCCGGTCGGCGAGGCCGGCAGCGGCAACCCGCTCGCGCAGCGCCGGGCCGTGCTCCCCGTCGCCGACGATGAGGTAGCGCATCGCCGGGACCGCAGCGGTGATCGCCGGGAGGGCATCGATCATGTCGTCGATCCCCTTGGGCTGGCGCAGCACCGCCACGGTGACGGCGACCAACTCGTCGGCGGCGATCCCGAGTTCGGCGCGAGCTGTCGGGCGCTCGGCGTGCCGGCCGAACGCACCGAGGTCGATGCCGTTGCGGATGGTGGTCACCTGTTCAGCGCGGGCACGGCTGCGGCCGAGGAAGTGAGTCCGGGCACTGGCGGAGACCGCGATCACCAGGTCGGCACGTCGGCGAAGCACCCCCGCCATGAGGCGGAACCGAACCGAGTCGCGGCTCCATGGCGCCGGGCGGTCGAGGGTGTGGATCGTGCTCAGCGACGGTATCCCCAGGCGCGATGCGGCAATGGTTCCGAGCGTGTTGGAGAGTTCGAGCTGGGTGTGCACCACGTCGGGAGCCGTGGCGGCGACCACCTCGGCCACGCGCCGATAGGCGGTGCGCTCCCGCATCCGGCGGATTCCGAGGCTCTGCACCGGGATGCCCGCGGCCTCGATCACAGAGGCCACCGGGTTCCCCTCGCGCTCCTTGAGCACCGCTACCACCGGATCCACGCCGCGCTCCATCAACCGGGGGAGATAGGCGGCGAGGAGTTGCTCGGCGCCGCCGGGGCCGAGAGAGTCGATGAGGTACAGCACCCGCAACCGGCGTCCCGGCGGGAACGCGCTGGGGGCTTGCCGGAGGCGCTGCGCCGTCATGCCGCCGCCCCCTTCTTCATCCCCAGCCACCCGGCCGCCCGCCGGATGACCACCGGGTCGTAACGCCACATGGCGACCAGGTAGGCGAGGGAGCCGGCGGCCGCAGTGGCCGCCAGAGAGAGCGCATCGGGGGCATTGCGAGTGAGCCAGAGGACGGGTGCTGCGGCGGCGGTCAGCCACAGGCCGGCGGCGAGCGACGGACGAATCTGATTCCAGATGGTGCGGGCGGTCGTGCCCACCATCTTGGTGGCGACGATCAACCGCGCAGAGGTGTCCAGGGTCGCCACGATCACGTGGGCGACGGCCACGCCGACGATCCCATGGTGGGCACCGATGATGAGGGCGGGGACCAGCACCACCAACTCGGCGACGGCGAGTCGGGCGAGGATGTCGGTGCGCCCCAGCGCCTTGTAGACGTCTCCGGAGTTGATGCCGATCGATCCCACGAAAGAGAACACCGCCATCAACCGCAGCACCGGCACCGCCGCGCTCCATTGGTCGCCGAACAGCGCTCCTACGGCCGGCTCGGCGGCGATGAAGAGGCCGAAGCACAGCGGGACGATGACGAGTTGGGTGTAGCGGATGGTCGCCAGAAACGCCCTGCGTAGCAGATCCCGGTCCTCCTGGATGCTGGAGAAGAACGGGAAGATCGCCTGGGCGAGTACCCGCCACACCGACTGCACCAGAAGCTCGGGGAGCCGGTAGGCGAGCGTGTAGATCCCCAGGGCGCTGTCGCCGAGCAGGCGGCCGACCACCATGTAGTCGAGGTTCGCCCAGATGGCGTACTGGATGTCATTGATGACCAGGGGCCCGCCGAACCTCATCAACGGGCGGAGCAGCCGACGGTGGACGCGGAGCCGGGGACGCCACGGCAGCACGGTCCAGGAGAGGATCACCGAGGCGATCACGCCGGCGAGTTGGCCCCACACCAGCGCCCACACGCCGAAGCCGGCCGCGGCGGCCGCGATCGACACCACTCCCTTGACGATCGAGCGCCCGACGTCGGGGATGAGCTTGCGGCGGAATGCCATCGCCCGCCGGAGGAGGACGAGCTGCACCGACCCGATGGCTTCGAGTATGAAGGTCAGAGAGAGGACGCGCAGCAGGGGAGTGACCAGGGGTTCGCGGAAGAAGCCTGCCACCAGTGGCGCCGCCAGGGCGACCGCGACGGTGAGAACGGCCCCGAGCACGAGGTTGGCGACGAACACCGTCTCCGCGGAGTCCTCGACGTCCTCGCGGCGCTGGATCAGAGCGGCACCGAGTCCGAGGTCCTTGAGGACCGCGAGGTAGGCGATGACCAGGGTCGCGTAGCCGACGATCCCGAAGTCCTGGGGGGTGAGGAGGCGGGCGAGCACGGCCATCGTCACCAGGACGAGCAATTTGCCGGAGGCAAAAGAGACGTAGTTCCACAGGACCGCCCTGGCGGCTTCGGCTCTCAGCTCGGCGGTGTCGGGGGTTCGGTCTTCGGTCAGCGCCATGACTCGCCCCCGGCGGCTGCGGTGTCGCGGGCATGATCCTCGGCGGCTGCGGTGGAGGGGAAGGCGAGCGCCAGCCCGATCATCAGCCAGGCGAATCGGGCGAATGCCATGTGGAGGAAGAGCGAGGTGACGACGTAGCCCACCAGGGAGACACCGATGGCGAATCCGATGCCGTCGGCGCGGTGGTCCGACATTGCCCGAAACCGGCGCCTCCCTGCCGCCAGCGCGGTGAAGGATCCGATGATGATGGCGGCCAGGGCGGCGAGCCCGGCGAGGCCGAGCTCCGCGGCGGTGGACAGGTACAGGTTGTGGGCTTCCCGCTCGGTGGAGCGGACGTCGATGCCCGAGCTCCGGGCGTACTCCGGGTAGTTGAGCATGTAGTTGCCGTATCCGACGCCGGTCAGGGGGTGATCGGCGAACATCTCCCACGCCGCGGTGAGCTCGGCGGTACGCCCCCGGATCGAGGGATCGATGCCGGTCTGGATGGTGCCGACTCCGCCGAGGGCGCCCAACCGGTCCAGATATCCGGCGGGAAGGAAGGGGATCGCGAACACGGCGAGGACTCCTGCGGCGACGACGGTGCGCAGCTTGGGCGGGTAGCGCACCATCAGCACTCCGACGACGACCGCCAGGGCGAGCAGTCCTCCCCGGGAGAAGGTGACCACCACCGCCACGGCGCAGACCGCCGCCGCGTAGCCGGCGGCAGCCTTCGCCAAGCGCGTCGTCTCATCGCGCATTCGGTCGTACGCCAATGGCACCACCATCACCAGCAGCTGGGCGTAGAAATTGGGGTCTCCGATCGGACCGGAGATGCGGATGTCGTCGAGCCGGCCGACGACGATCTGCTGCACAGCCGACTGGGCGAAGCCCCCGAAACTCGTCGAGAACGATCCGGTGGAGAACTGGACGATGGAGAGGGTGGCGAGGGCGGCGGCCCCACCCACCAGCACCCAGACGACCCAGCGGAGTGCCGACGAGCGTCGCAGCAGCATCCCCACCAGAATCGCCACCGCCCCGTCCTTGACGAACAAC
>MELR01000020.1:41710-58890 GCA_001767695.1 Actinobacteria bacterium RBG_16_68_21 | reverse complement strand
GGCGCCGGCGGCATCGGATCCGGCCGCGATCGCTCCAATGTCACGCAGCACCGCCAGGTATGCGATGGTCACCACGTTCATCCGCGGGTCGCGTTCCGGGTCGCCGTACGCCCCGAACTGGGCCAGCAGGCTGGAGGCATCCACACCGGTTTCCTCGACCAGTTCCCTCTTGGCCGCTTCGTCGAGTGTCTCGGTAGGGCGCTTGAAGCCCCCGGGGATCGCCCACATGCCCCCGAAGGGCTCCTCGCCCCGGCGCACCAACAGCACATGCAGGTCGCCGGCCGACATGGTGAGGATCACCACATCGACGGTGACCGCGAACGGGGGATACCCGGATGGGTCGTATCCCGCTGGCTTCCGTACATCTCCGGTTCTTGTCGGCACGACTGATACGGTATCACCGAGTTTTGGTCGTGTCGACTCAGATCGGCTCGAGAGGTCTGCCGCGCTCCGATCCGGCAGAACCAGCCTCGTGTTCCTGAGCCGATCTTCTCGGGACGTCAGACCGCCTCGAGGCGTATCGTGATCCCAGACCAGGAGGTTCACATGGAGAAGTGGGATCCCAAGGTCGTGGTGGTCGGGGTCGATGGCTCCGAGCGCAGTGTGCGGGCTGCCCAGGTGGCCGCCGGCATCGCCAAGGGACATGGTTCCCAACTGCAGGTCGTGACCGTCGTGCGGCCTCCCGAGGGCTGGTGGGGTGTGGTCGGCTCACCGCCACCGGCCGACGCCCTGGCGTCTTCGATGGCGGAGGCGCAGAGAACCGTGCTGGACGAGACCCTTGCGCAACTCGACACTGAGGGCCTCGACGTCGTCTCCTCCGAGGAAATCGGCGACCCGGCGACCGCTCTCTCCGAGGTGTGCACTTCGGTGGGGGCCGATCTACTCGTGGTCGGGAGGCGCGGCGCCGGGATGGTGGAGCGGATCATCCTCGGCTCGGTGGCCGACCGTCTGGCGCACGACGCCCCCTGCCCGCTGCTGATCGTTCCCTGAACGCGGACGCGAATGAGGGGCCGGCATTCCGGCCCCTCATCACTTCGGTATCGCTACCTCAGCCGGTGACGATCAGCTCACCCACCATGCCGGCGGTGAAGTGACCTTCGAGGCCACAGAGGATCTGATAGGTCCCCGGTGCCGGCGGCGTGAACGAGTCGCTCGCCGTCGCGCCTGCAAGTGCTTCGACCTCCCAGTACACACCTTCCTCGGTGAACTCGTCCTCAGAGGCGATGGGCGCCTTCATGATCACCCACTCGTGGTCTGTGTCCGACGTGTTGGTCATGGTCAGCGTCACGTCCGAGCCGGACGCCACCGTCCACGAGGCGGGCGTGAATGCGAAGCTGCGGGCGCTGGTCGCAATCTGCTGGTTGGTATCGGCCGCTGCGTCATCGTCATCGCCGCAGGCGGCGATCAACATCACGACCGCCACGAGCGCGATCAACAGCCTGGTTCTCTTCATCATTGAGTCATTCCCTCCGGTCTGACGTGAGGGTTCCCCCTCGGCGGCGGCACTGTACGGCATTGGGCGAGGCAATGTCGGACGTGAGCACCGAACGGCGGGGAAGGGAGAGCGTGCGGGCGGTGGGACTCGAACCCACATCGGGCTTGCGCCCACCGGATCCTAAGTCCGGCGCCTATGCCAATTCGGCTACACCCGCGGGAGACGCAACGGTACCTCGTTACCTTGGGCGCGTGGCCTTCGCTTGCGGGCAGCAGGCAGCGATTCGAGTGGGTCGCCTGGGACTCGAACCCAGAACCAGCTCATATGGCGCCGAGCGAAGTGAGGTACCTCGGAGGGGCCTTTCGCTCCCGAGGAGGGAGCGAAAGGCCCCGACCCCGCCGCAGGCGGGACACCACGCGGCTCGTGGGAGTGGGTCGCCTGGGACTCGAACCCAGAACCTGCGGATTAAGAGTCCGTTGCTCTGCCAATTGAGCTAGCGACCCGGCGACGAGGATAGCCACGCGGCGCCATCCTTCACACAGGCGGTGAATCGACCGATGACCGACAGGGTCTGCGACAATGAGGTGTCCGGGCTGTGGCGCAGTTTGGCAGCGCACCTGCTTTGGGAGCAGGGGGTCGCCGGTTCGAATCCGGCCAGCCCGACCAGAAGAGCGTCTTGTCTCCCCTTCCGCGCAGCCTCCGGCTGCGCACCTCTCCCATCAGAATGGTGGAGGCAGGATGCCCCCTCCGCGCAGCCTGGGGCTGGACGCCTACCCATCGGCGGACAGCGGACAGCGGATCGCGGACAGCGGAATCCGCGAGAGTTCCGATCGCGACGTGCCGAAACTAACCTTGGCGCGCTGCGCGGGTGTAGCTCAATGGTAGAGCCCCAGCCTTCCAAGCTGGTGGTGAGGGTTCGATTCCCTTCACCCGCTCGACGGGGGGGTGTAGACCCTCGCCCCTGTAGCTCAGTGGACAGAGCAGGAGCCTTCTAAGCTCTTGGTCGGGGGTTCGAATCCCTCCGGGGGCGCCGCACGGGGTTTCCGTCGCGCATGGTGGCCGTAGCTCAGTTGGTTAGAGCGCCAGGTTGTGGTCCTGGAGGTCGGGGGTTCGAGACCCCTCGGTCACCCCGAGAGCACGCGTCGTAGGCGCGGACTCCGCGGCCCGGGTGCACTTGCCCGGGCCGCATCGCCGATGAGCCGTCGCGCCTTCGGCACCTTCGCCATCGAGGAGGCAGGTTGACCGAGGTCAAAGACGCGGGACCGTTCGAACGGATCCTCACGGTTGCGCTCGACGCGGAGGCAATCGCCGCCGGCAAGAAGTCCGCAGCGACGCGGCTGTCCAAGGACGCCAAGATCAAGGGATTCCGTCCCGGCAAGGCGCCGCTCAAGGTGGTCGAGTCGATGGTCGGCGCCGAGACCTTCCGCAAGGAGGCAATCGACGATGCCCTGCCGAAGGCTCTTGCCGCGGCGATCGTGGCGGCGAACCTCTCCCCGGCGGTGTATCCCCGGCTCGAGGACATGCGCGACGCCGGTGACGGTGTCGAGGTCGATGTCAGGATCACCCTGTGGCCGACCCTCGACAGACTCCCCGACTTCACCGGTCGGCGGGTGACGATCGAGCGTCCCGAGGTGACCGAGGCAGACGTCGATGCCCAGATCGAACGGATGCGTGACCAGTTCGCCGATCTGGAGGACGTCTCCCGGGAGGCCTTCGACGGCGACTTCGTGCTCGTCGACATGAAGACCGTGCTCGACGGCGCAGAGTTCGCCGCCGGCTCGGCGAACGACATGCTCTACGAGGTCGGCTCTAATGCACTGCTTCAAGGTATGGACGAGGCGCTGCGCGGCAGCGGTGCGGGAGCGATCGGCCGCTTCGAGAGCGTGCTCCCCGTCGCCTTCGGTGAGCAGGGCGGGCAGAAGGTCACCGTCAACACCCTGGTCAAGCAAGTCAAGGCGAAGCGTCTCCCCGAAGTGACGGACGAGTGGGTGGCGGAGGCCTCCGAGTTCGACACGGTCGCCGAGATGCGCGCCGAGTTGGCTCGCCAGATGCTGGAGATACGGGTGCGAATGGCTCGAGGCCGACTCGCCGACCAGGCGGTCGCCGACGCCGTCGTCGACCTCGACCTGGCACTTCCCGACGCCCTGATCGATGCCGAGATGGATTCCGTGTTCCATCGGTTTGCTCATCGCCTGGAGAGCCAGGGGATCCCTTTCGATCAGTACCTGTCGCTCACCGGACAGGACCAGGCGGCGTTCGTCTCCGATCTGCGATCGCAGGCCGAGCTGAATCTGCGGACTCGCATCCTGCTCGAGGCGGTTGCGGAGAGCGAGGGAATCGAAGTGACGTCCGAGGAGTTGGAGCAGACCATCACCGCGCTCGCTGCCGCCGCGCGAACGCCACTAGAGGAATACCGCAAGGCGCTCTCGGAGGGTGCTCAAGAGGAGACACTGTCCGGTGATATCCTGCGACGCAAGGCCGCCGACCGGCTCGCCGAGCTCGCGATACCGGTCGACGAAGACGGCAACGTGATCGAGCTCCCCGAGATCGAGGTGCCCGTTTCGGTGGCATCCGACGAGGCGGCCGAAGACGGTGATGAGGCCGGGACCGCCCCGGAAGACGACGAACAAGGGCTCGAGCCCGCGGAGGTTCAGGAATGAAGTTGGAAAACAGCTACCTGGTGCCCACGGTGGTGGAGCAGACCAGCAGGGGCGAGCGCGCCTTCGACATCTACAGTCGCCTGCTCAAGGACCGAATCATCTTCCTGGGCACGCCGATCGACGACACCGTCTCCAATCTCATCATGGCGCAGCTGCTCCATCTGGAAGGCGAGGATCCCGAGAAGGACATCGCCCTCTACATCAACTCCCCGGGCGGCTCGATCACTTCTCTGATGGCGATCTACGACACGATGAACTTCATCAAGCCCGACGTCGCCACCTACTGCATGGGCCAGGCGGCTTCGGCGGCGGCGGTGCTGCTCGCCGCCGGTGCCAAGACCAAGCGTTTTGCCCTTCCTCACTCCCGGGTTCTGCTCCATCAGCCGCACATCGGCGGGCTCGAGGGCCAGGCGACCGACATCGAGATCCAGGCCAGGGAGATCATGCGGGTCAAGGAGGACATGAACCAGATCCTCGCCCTGCATACCGGTCAGGACATCGACAGGATCAAGACCGACACCGATCGTGACTTCTGGATGACCGCAGAGGAGGCGCGTACCTACGGCGTCGTCGACACGGTTCTCGAGGGGCGTGAGCTCAAGGCTGTCGCCGGCTGAGCCGAAAGGAGCCAGCGTGACGAAGTTTGCCGAGGGAGGGGACCTCCTCAAGTGCTCGTTCTGCGGCAAGTCGCAGAAGCAGGTGAAGAAGCTCATCGCCGGACCCGGTGTCTACATCTGCGACGAGTGCATCGACCTCTGCAACGAGATCATCGAAGAGGAACTCGCCACCAACGAGGAAACTCCGTTCTCCGAGCTCCCCAAGCCGACCGACATCCACAAGTTCCTGGAGGGCTACGTCGTCGGGCAGGAACGCGCCAAGCGGGTTCTCGCCGTTGCCGTCTACAACCATTACAAGCGGGTGCGCGCCGGGCAGCGGGCGAAGGACGACGTCGAATTGTCCAAGTCGAACATCATGCTCATCGGGCCGACCGGGTCGGGAAAGACCCTGCTCGCCCAGACCCTGGCCCGTTTCCTCAACGTGCCGTTCGCCATCGCCGACGCCACCGCCCTCACCGAGGCCGGGTACGTCGGTGAGGACGTCGAGAACATCCTGCTCAAACTCATCCAGGCCGCCGACTACGACATCAAGCGGGCGGAGACCGGGATCATCTACATCGACGAGATCGACAAGATCGCCCGCAAGGCCGAGAACCCGTCGATCACCCGCGATGTCTCGGGTGAAGGTGTGCAACAGGCTCTGCTCAAGATCCTCGAAGGCACGGTCGCCTCGGTTCCGCCCCAGGGGGGCCGCAAGCATCCCCACCAAGAGTTTCTGCAGATCGACACCACCAACATGCTGTTCATCTGCGGCGGAGCGTTCTCCGGTCTCGAGCACATCATCGAAAACCGCATCGGCAAGCGGGCCGTCGGCTTCGATGCTCACGTGCACTCCCGCAAGACCCGCGACGGCAGCACGCTCTCCCAGGTGCTCCCCGAGGATCTGATGGCATATGGCCTGATCCCGGAATTCGTCGGGCGGCTACCGGTGATGGCCACCGTCGATGAGCTCGACCGAGATCAGATGATCAAGGTGCTCCTCGAGCCCAAGAACGCCCTCGTCAAGCAGTACGCCAAGTTCTTCGAGATGGACGGCGTCGAGCTGGTGTTCACCGACGACGCCCTGGTGGCGGTCGCCGATCAGGCCCTGGTGCGAGGAACCGGCGCCCGCGGTCTGCGGGCAATCCTCGAAGAGGTGCTGCTCAACACGATGTACGAGCTGCCCTCCCGCCAGGATGTCGCCCGGGTGGTGATCGACGGCGAGGTGGTCATCGAGCGGGTCAACCCGACGCTGATCCCGATGCAGGACATCGGCAAGGGAGTGCCCGAAGAGCGGAGCGCGTAGACCCGTCGCCCGTCGCCCGTTGCCCGTTGCCCGCTGCCCGCAAGACAATCCCTCTGCCTTTCTCGCCGGCAGCCGGTAGCCGGTAGCCGGTAGCCGGCCGCCGGTAGCCCGCCGAATCGCCGTACACCCCTCGCGGTCGAGCGGAGTGACGTCCCGAATGCCCTACACTTGCGGCCACGATGAGTGACGGGCGCGATGGATCCGGCGTACGATCCGCAACGGGTCGAGTCGACCTGGTACTCCCGCTGGGAACAGGCCGGGGTCTTCCGTCCTGAGCTGAATCCGGACGGCGATCCGTTCTGCATCGTCATCCCACCGCCGAACGTCACCGGCGTTCTCCACATGGGCCATGCCCTGGATCAGTCGATCCAGGATCTGATCATTCGCCGCAAGCGGATGCAGGGGTTTGCTGCGCTGTGGCTCCCCGGTACCGACCACGCCGGGATTGCCACCCAGATCGTCGTCGAGCGTGAGCTGGCCAATGAGGGTTTGTCCCGCGAGGAGATCGGGCGCGATGCCTTCATCGAGCAGGTGTGGCAGTGGAAGGCGGCGTCGGGGAGTCGAATCACCGACCAGATCCGCCGGATGGGGTTTTCCACGGACTGGACCCGGGAGCGGTTCACGATGGACGAAGGGCTCTCGGCGGCAGTGCGCAAGGTGTTCGTCGACCTCTACCACGAGGGGCTGATCTACCGGGGCAACCGGATCATCAACTGGTGCCCGCGAGACCGGACCGCGATCAGCGACGTCGAGGTGGAGCACGAGGACGAGCAGGGGGAGTTGGTGTACATCCACTATCCCTTCGCGGAGGGGAGCGGGGGCATCGACGTCGCCACCACTCGGGCGGAGACCATGCTGGGAGACACCGGGGTGGCGGTGCATCCCGACGACCCGCGTTATCGCGATGCCATCGGCAAGATGATCCGCCTACCCCTGATCGGCCGGCAGATCCCGGTCGTGGGCGACGATGCGGTCGACCCCGCCTTCGGCACCGGTGCGGTGAAGGTCACTCCGGCTCACGATCAGACCGACTTCGAGATCGGCCAGCGCCACCAATTGGAGAAGGTGTGTGTCATCGACGAGGGTGGGGTGATCAACGAACGCGGAGGACGGTTCGCCGGCCTCGACCGCTTCGATGCCAGGATCGCCGTCAAAGATGCCCTCGCCGCGGAGGGTCTGCTGGTCAAGATCGAGCCCCACATCCACGCGGTGGGTCACTGCCAGCGCTGCCACACCGTGATCGAGCCCTACCTGTCAGATCAGTGGTTCGTGAGTGTCGCCCCCTTGGTCGGCCCCGCCGTCGAGGCGGTGCGCCGCGGCGACATTCGATTCGTCCCCGAGCGGTGGGACAAGACCTACCTCCACTGGATGGAGAACCTGCGCGATTGGACCATCTCCCGGCAGATCTGGTGGGGGCACCGGATCCCGGCCTGGTACTGCGACGCCTGCGGCGAGGTGACGGTGGCGATCGAAGAACCGACGCAGTGCGAGTGTGGATCGACCGATCTTCGCCAGGACCCCGACGTGCTCGACACCTGGTTCTCTTCGGGCCTCTTTCCCTTCTCCACCTTGGGCTGGCCCGAGGGCACCGCCGACTACCGCCGCTATTACCCGAATGCCGTGTTGGTCACGGGCTACGACATCATCTCGTTCTGGGTGGCCCGCATGATTCAGTTCGGGCTGCATCTCACCGGTCACAAGCCCTTCTCCGACGTGGTGATCCACGGTCTGGTGCGCGCCAAGGACGGTCGCAAGATGTCCAAGTCGCTCGGCAACGCCGTCGATCCGTTGGAGATCGTCGAGTTGCACGGAGCGGATGCCCTACGACTGGCCCTCATCCAGGCCGCATCGCCCAATCAAGACGTCCCGTTCCAGATCGAGTGGGTCGACGCGGCGCGCCGATTCGGCAACAAGCTGTGGAACGCAGTGCGTTTCGGCGTCACCAACCTCGGGGAGGGTACGGTGCCTGCCGATGGCGGCTATCCGGATGATCCGGGACCCGAATCGTCGTGGATCCTCTCCCGACTCCACGACGTCTCCTCGCGCATCGATTCCCTGCTCGACGAGTACCGCTTCAGCGAGGCCTACGCGGTTCTCTACGCGTTCGCCTGGTCGGAGGCGTTCGATTGGTACCTGGAATTCGCCAAGAGCGCGCTGAAGGCCGGGACCGCAGATACCAGGGAGACCCTGGGGGTGGTGCTGCGCGACCTTCTCAAGCTGTTCCACCCGGTGATCCCCTATGTGACCGAGGAGCTGTGGTCGTATCTGGTGGGCGACGGGTTGCTCGCTGCGGCGTCGTGGCCGACACCGCCCCCTTACGACGAGCCGCAGAACTTCGAGGTCTTCCGTGAGCTGATCGTCGGGTTCCGGCGTTTTCGGGCCGAGCACGGGCTGTCGCCTCGGGCCCCGCTCCAGGTGACCCTGGTCGATCCCGACGGGCTCGCCGCTCCCTGGTGGTTTGCTCAGTTCGAGGCCCTGGCACGGGTGCGTCCCGCCGTCGGGGACGCGCCTACCGGGGAAGTGTTCTCCCGAGTGGTGGCCGGCACCGCCCAGGCGTTCATCTCGCTGGAGGGGCTGGTGGATGTGGCCGCAGAGCGGGCCCGGCTCGACAAGGAACTCGCCGAGGTCACCGCGGTCCTCGAACGCTCGCGAGCGAAACTCGCCAAGCCGGACTTCGTCGGGAAGGCGCCGGCCGAGGTCGTCGCCAAGGAGGCCGCCAAGGTGGCCGAATTCGAGGCAGTTCTCGAGAAACTCGCCGCGCAGCGATCCGATCTGGGGTAGCAGCACGAACCACACTGAAGCAATCGCCTACCTCGACGCCCACATCGGTCGCGGGGTCAAACCGGGTCTGGAGAGGATCACGGGGCTGCTCGACGTGCTCGCTCACCCCGAGGAGGCCTATCCGATCATCCATATCGCCGGGACCAACGGCAAGACGTCGACGGCCCGGATGAGTGCGGCTCTGGTGTCGGCGATGGGGCTCACCGCCGGGCTGTTCACTTCGCCACATCTCGATTCGGTCGAGCAGCGCTTCGAGGTCGGGGGCTTTGTGATGACTCCCGAGGAGTTCGCCGAGCTGATCGGCGAGCTGGCGCCGATCGTCGACATGTATGAGGAGCGGACCGGAGACGGCGTCACCTATTTCGAGCTGACCGCGGCGATGGCCTTCTCCTGGCTCGCCGAACGGGCCGTCGATGTCGGCGTCATCGAGACCGGTCTCGGTGGTCGTCTCGATGCCACCAACGCCGCCGACTCCAATGTGGCCGTGGTCACCACCATCGGTCTGGAACACACCGAGTACCTGGGCGCCACCATCCCGCTGATCGCCGCCGAGAAGCTGGCCATCCTCGATCCCGGCTCGGTGTTGGTGACCGGTGATCTGGATCCCGACTCACTAGGGGTGGCGGCCGACCGGGTGCGGCAACAGGAGGCGAGTTGGCACCGATTCGGCGTCGACTTCGCTCCCATCGCCCCGGAACCGACTTCCACCGGTTGGCGGTTCGATCTCGACGGAGTGCACGGCCGGTACCGGGAATTGGAGTTGCGGATGCACGGCCGGCATCAGGTGGCCAACTTCGCCACTGCAGTTGCCGCGGTGGAGGCGCTCTTCGGCCGTGATCTCGACGAGGCGGCGGTACGCGAGGCGGCGGCCAGGGCGACCTCTCCGGGTCGGATGGATCTGATCTCCTCCAACCCGATGGTGATGACCGATGGTGCTCACAACCCCCACGGGATGGCGGCGCTCGCCGCGGCCCTCGACGAGGAGTACCGCGATGTGCGCTGGACGGTGGTGTTCGGCGCCATGCGCGACAAGGACATGCGGGAGATGCTCCGGCACCTACGCGACGGTGGCGACGCCTTCCACGTGGCGGCGGCAGACGCGGCGCGCGCCATGCCCGCCGAGGAGGTGGGCCGACTGGTCACCGAGGTGATCGGGGTCCCGGTGGTGGTGCACGGCTCGGTGGCCGAGGCCCTTCGGGAGGCAGTGGCAGAGGGCGGACCGGTGTTGGTGACCGGATCGATCTACGTGGTCGGTGAGGCCAGGGCGGCGCTGGGGGTGGCCGAGAGGCGATGAGCGAGGGGCGATGAGCGACACCCGGTGGACGCTCCTCTAGCCGGAAACCGAAGACCGGCAATCTCTTCGGCGGGCAGCGGGCAGCCGGGTAACCTCCTGCCCACATGGAACGCACCTTCTTGATGGTCAAGCCCGACGGTGTGCGCCGGGGGTTGGTGGGCGAGGTCATCGGCCGCTTCGAGAGGAAGGGGCTGTCCCTCCGGCGGATGCGCTTGCTCACGATCGATGAGGAGATGGCCCGCCGTCACTATGCCGAGCACGTCGACAAGCCGTTCTTCGGAGAGCTGGTGGCCTTCATCACCAGCGGCCCGGTGGTGGCCATGGAGTGGGAGGGACCGCAGGCGGTGGCACTGGCGCGATCCGTGATGGGAGCGACCAATCCCCTCGATGCTCCACCGGGGACGATTCGGGGGGATCTCGGCACGGTGATCACAGAGAACATCGTGCACGGATCCGACTCATTGCAGAGCGCGGAACGCGAACTGGCGCTGTTCTTCGGCTGAGGGAGTGACATTCGGTGCGTCGCGAGGCGCACGTTCGTTGAGGTGGGAGCCGGGTACACTCGGCTCACTCCAGCAAGGGTGCCCATGGCTACCAGCTTGATGTCGCTGGCCACCCGCGACATGGCTATCGATCTCGGCACCGCGAACACCCTCGTCTACGTTCGCGGTCAAGGAATCGTGCTCAACGAGCCTTCCGTGGTTGCCATCAACACCAGGGACAATCGCGCCCTCGCCGTCGGACTGGAGGCGAAGCGCATGATCGGGCGCACCCCCTCGCATATCCAGGCGATTCGCCCGCTACGCGACGGCGTCATCGCCGACTTCGACATCACCGAGAAGATGCTGCGCTACTTCATCAAGAAGGTGCAGCCGCGACGGTGGGCCCGGCCCCGCATCATCATCTGTGTGCCGTCGGGGATCACCGGGGTGGAGCGGCGGGCGGTCGAGGAGGCCGCCTACCACGCCGGGGCGCGCCGGGCGTTTACCATCGAAGAGCCGATGGCGGCGGCGATCGGGGTCGATCTCCCCATCCACGAGCCAACCGCGTCGGTGATCGTCGACATGGGCGGCGGCACCACCGAGGTGGCGGTCATCTCCATGGGGGGCATCGTCGTGTCGAAGAGCGTCCGCGTCGCCGGCGACGAGCTCGACGAGGCGATCGTCAACTGGACCAAGAAGGAGTACAACCTGCTGCTCGGCGACCGCACCGCTGAACAGCTGAAGATGGCCATCGGTTCCGCCTGGCCCTTCGTCGACGAGCCCAACGCCGAGATCCGGGGGCGCGACCTGGTCACCGGCCTTCCCAAGACGGTGATCATCACCGCGGCCGAGGTCAGGGAGGCGATCGAGGAACCGCTCCAGGGCGTGATCGACGCCATCAAGTTCTGCCTCGACAAGACGCCGCCGGAGCTGTCCGCCGACGTGATGGAGCGGGGGATTGTGATCACCGGTGGTGGCGCGCTGCTGCGCGGCCTCGACGTCAGGATCGCCAACGAGACGGGCACCCCCGTCATCACGGCCGACCGACCGCTCCACTCGGTGGTGCTCGGGTCGGGGAAGTGCCTCGAGGAGTTCGACATGCTCCAAGAGGTCCTGACGACGACGGCCGGCGCCGGGTAGGGCGGCGCCGCTGATGTGGCGCCCCGGGAACATCGACCGCCCCACCGGAGTGTTCGTCGGACTGCTTGTCCTCTCCCTCGCCCTGGTGACCGTCGACCTGCGGGCATCGGGCGGCGGCCTGGGAACCACCCTGCGCGACGGGGCGCAGACCTTGTTCGCCCCGGTGGAGCGAGTGGTGGCGTCGGCGACGAGACCGGTAGCCGATGCCTTCGAGAACCTCTCCAACCTGTTCAGCCTCAGCGCCGACAATCAGCGCCTCCGGGCGCAGGTGGCCGACCTCGAGCGACAGCTCCAAGAGACCGAGAGCCTGCAGGTGCGAGTCTCCGAGCTCGAGGCTCTGCTCGGAGTCGATCCCCCGGCGGGACTCGATTCGATCGCCGCCCAGGTGCTCGCCGTCGGCGTCTCCGAATTCGACCAGGTCCGGGTGATCGACAAGGGCTCTGACGACGGCGTGGGGATCGACATGCCGGTCGTCGACGAGGGCGGCCTCATCGGCCGGGTGGTCGCCGTGACCGGCAGCGTCTCGCGGGTACGGCTGATCACCGACCCGACGATCCACATCGCGGTGCGGATCGAGCGCACCGGCGAGACCGGGGTGCTCACCGGCAGGGGGAGCGGGCCGATGGTCCTCGAGCTGTTCAACACCGACGCCGCAGTGGTCGAGGGTGACCTCCTGGTGACCGCCGACGGTCGTTTCCCGGCAGGCATCCCGGTGGCCAGGGTGCGGACCGCCGCCCGCGCCGAGGTCGGCTTCTCCCTGCGCACCACCGCCGACCCGGTTGCCGGCCTGACCAGCATCGACTTCGTCAGGGTGTTGGTGTTCACCCGCGACGAGGCGACCGTGGGTGACCTAGAGGATCAGGAGCGGCTCCCGGCAACGGTTCCCAGCGACAGCGGGTCGCAATCCGAGGGCGATGCCGACCAGCTGCCCACCACCACGACATCCACGACCCAGGGTGGGTCGACACCGTGAAACTGAGAAGACTCGTCGCCGTCGTGGTAATCGTATTGATCGCCGCCGCCCTGCAGACGACGATGTTTGCCCGGCTGCGACCGTTTGACTCCGCCCCGGCGCTGGTACTGCTGGTGGTCATCGCATTCGCTCGCCACATTCCTGCCGAGGCGGCGCTCATCCTGGGGTTTGGAGCCGGAGTGCTCCAGGATCTTCTGGCCGATTCCCCACTCGGCCTCTGGGCACTTGTGTTCACCTCGGCGGCCTACTTCGTACTGCGCTTCCGGGATCGCCTCGAGGACGACTTCAGTCTGATCGGGCCGTTCGTCTTTGCGGTGACCGCTGGGTCCCTCGCACTGTTTTCGGTGCTCGGTACGATCTTCGGCGAGAAGACACTTGCCGACGTGGGCATCATCAAGAAGGTCCTCTTGCCGTCTCTCTACAACATGCTGCTCGCCGCGCTGATCTTGCCGTTCGCCACATGGGTGCTCGGGGCTGCCCGGCGCCGCACCACGCCGTTCGAGCTATGAGATCCGGATGGCGCCTGCTCACCGTCGGGGTCTTCATCGGAGGGTTGTTCTCGATCCTGCTGCTCCGCATGTGGTTCCTCCAGGTGACCGATATCCAGGAATCGTTGGATGTCGCTGCCACCCAGCAGCTCCGAGTGGTCACGATCGAGGCGCCCCGCGGCGACGTGTTCGATCGCGACGGCAAGGAACTCATGGCCGGGACTGTGGCAACGATGCGGGTCTTCGTCGATCGTCAGCTGCTCAGCGTCGATCAGGAGGCCGGCCTGATCCAGAACCTGTCGGCTCTGCTCGATCTACCCGCCACGGAGATCGCCCAGACCTTCGAGGATCACGGCTCGGGAAGTCGGTTCCCCCTGGGCGATCCGGTGACCGCGGCGACCGCAGCCTTCGTGCTCGAAGACATCGAGCGCTTCCCGGGAGTGTCGATCGAGCCGGTGCCGGTGCGGGTGTATCCGCTCGACGCGACCGCGGCGCACATCGTCGGGTACATCGGGGCGCCCGGTGAAGACGACCTGACACGGACCGACATCGAGGTCAACGACCGGGTCGGCAAATTCGGGATCGAACGGTCCTACGACTGGATTCTGCGCGGCACCAGAGGCACGATCACCTACCAGGTCAACGCTCGGGGCGAGATCCTCGGCGTGGTCGACGAGACGGCGCCCCAACCGGGTGGGAGCGTGGTGACCACGATCGACCTCGACATCCAGCGCTTCCTGGAAGACGACCTCACCTCTGCCGTGAAGCTCGCCCGCCAGGAAGGTGAGGAGGTGATCCGAGCGGCCGGCGTCGTCCTCGACCCGAGGGACGGCTCGGTGATCGCCATGGCGTCGATGCCATCGTTCAATCCGTCGGTGTTCTCCGACGGCACCATCACGACCGACGAGTGGGCCGAGCTGTCGTCCCAGGCGGTGCTGAACAACTTCGCCATCCAGGGCCTTTACCCGGCCGGGTCGGCCTTCAAGCCGATCGTGGCCTCGCTGGCACTCGAAGAGAACATATCTCCGACGTTGGAGGAGCCGTATCTGGCCACAGTCGATCAGGTGGCCGACCCGACATCATTCTTCTGTGACGGGCAGCTGCTGTTCACCAACACTCCTCCGCTGAACGACTGGAAGCCCGAGGGGCACGCAGCGGTGAACCTCGACTCGGCGATCGCCGAGTCCTGCAACCTCTATTTCTGGTCGGTGGCGCTCGCCATCTGGCAGCAGCGGGACGTGAGCTGGCCCGAGGATCTCCTCCAGCAGTGGGCGCGCAAGCTCGGGTTCGGTGCGCGGACCGGAGTGGATCTTCCCTTCGAGCAGCAGGGCCTGGTACCCGACCGTGAGTGGTTCCAGTACAACCAGCAGAACGACACCGGACTGGTGCGCGACGAAGGCGGCTGGTCGGGAGGCGACGTGATGAACATCGCCACGGGCCAGGGTGCGCTGACGGTCACCCCGCTGCAGATGGCGGTGGCGTATGCGGCGATGGTCAACGGGGGGACCGTCTGGCAGCCCCGGGTCGTAGCCACCGTCCGTGACTCGCAGAACAACGTGATCTTCACGAATCTCCCCAGCGCGGCGCGCAAGATCGACATGAAGCCGTCCACCACGGAGAGGATCAGACGAGACCTCAACCTGGTGGTGAACAGCCCGAGCGGCACCGCCCGCCGGGCGTTCGAGGGGTTCTGCGATGTGGGCGTCCCCGACTCGGAGTGCGCCGCCCTCCAGGAGGTCGGGGGCAAGACCGGGACGGCGGAGATCAGGCAGGCCACCGAGACTTTCGGCGCCATCGACACCGCCTGGTTCGTTGGTGCCGCCCCGCTGAGCAATCCCCAGTACGTGGTGGCGATCGTGGTCGATCAGGGTGGGTCCGGGGGCAAGGTCGCCGCCCCGGCCGCACGGCGCCTTTTCCAGTACCTGCTCGGCGAGCATCCCGACCCGCTCCGGGCGGGGGCGGACACCGAGCGATGAGCGGTCTCAGCGTCGTCGACCTCCGGCCTCGCCCTACCCGGTCGCGTCCCGACTACCTGCTGATCGGGATCACGGCGGTGCTGAGCATCCTCGGGCTGGTGATGATCCTCAGCACCTCCGGTCCACGCCTGGAGGCGGCCGGGCTGGCGCGGACGCAACAGATGACCCGCCAGGCGATCTTCGTCGCCATGGGAGTGGGTGTCTTCCTGGGTGGTTCGTTGATCAGCGATCGCAACTGGCGGCTGCTCGCTCCGGTGATCTACATGGGGACGCTGATCCTGCTGTTCGCGGTCCTCAGCCCGGTGGGAGCCCTCCGGCAGGGGGCGCAGCGGTGGATCGCCCTCGGGCTGTTCGACCTCCAGCCGTCGGAGGTGGCCAAGGTGGCGGCGATTCTCGCTCTTGGTCTCCTCCTGTCACCCACCGAGGAGAACCGCATGACGTGGCTGCGGCTCCTCAAGGTGGCCGGACTGGTGATCGTGCCGGCGGTGCTGATCTTCGTCCAACCCGATCTGGGAACCATGCTCGTCTTCGGCTTCGTCACCGTCGTGATGCTGTTCGTCGCCGGCACCAACCTACGGCAGCTCGTGCTCCTCGGGGTGGTGGCGATCGTCGGCATGCTGCTCGCGGTGGAGCTGGGAATTCTCCACGACTACCAGGTGCAGCGGCTCACCGGCTTTCTCAATCCAGGCGAGCAGACGCTGTCGATCAACTACAACCAGAACCAGAGCCAGATCGCCATCGGGAGCGGGGGGATGTTCGGGCGCGGCCTGTTTGAGGGAACCCAGACCAATCTTTCCTTCGTGCCGTCACAGAGCACCGACTTCATCTTCACCGCGGTGGCCGAGCAGCTCGGCTTCGCCGGCGGGGCGATCGTGATCGGGCTCTATGCCCTCATGATCTGGAGGATGCTGCTCGTCGCCGCGGCCGCACGCGACCGTTTCGGCGAGTTGGTCGCCACGGGGATCGCGGCGATGTTCGGATTCCATGTCTTCGTGAACATCGGGATGGCGGTCGGGCTGCTCCCGGTCACCGGACTGCCGCTGCCGTTCCTGTCCTTCGGCGGCTCGTTCTACCTGGCCATGGTGCTCAGCGTCGCCATCGTCAACTCGATCTGGATGACCCGGGCCCGGACGCCGGGGGAGACCCGCTTCTTCGGCTGAGGCCTCTGCCGGCCCATGAGGGCGGCCCGGTGGGTCCACTACAGTCGGCCCATGGATCGCCGCGACGAACGGGGATGGATCGAGGTCATCTGCGGCCCGATGTTCTCCGGAAAGAGCGAGGAGCTGATCCGCCGCATCACGCGCTACACGATCGCCCGGGTGCCCACGCAGACCTTCAAACCGGTGATCGATGTGCGCTACGCCTCCAACGCGGTGGTGTCGCACTCCTCCCTCTCCACCGCCGCCGAGCCGGTGGAGTCCAGCGACGAGCTGCTTCGCAAAGTGCGCCCGACGACGGTCGTGGTAGGAATAGATGAAGCCCAGTTCTTCGATCAGGGACTGGTCGAGGTGGCCGCCCGTCTCGCCGATGCCGGGAAGAAAGTGATCGTCGCCGGGCTGGACCTCGACTTCCTCGGGCGGCCCTTCGAGCCGATTCCGACGCTGATGACCCGGGCGGAGTACGTCACCAAGAGCCTCGCCGTGTGTCACCGCTGCGGGGGAGCCGGAATGTTCACCCAGCGGGTGATCCAGTCCGACGAGCTGGTGGTCCTCGGGGCGGAGGGGGCCTATGAGGCGCGCTGTCGCCATTGCTACGACCCCACCGAGGGGCAGCAGGACACGTTGGAGATTGCCTGAGTCAGGTTGGTGGCTCGTGATAAGTAATCCGTAGCTCGCGATTCGCAATTGGCGATTCGCAATTGGACAGATGGGCGATGGGGGAGTCCGACTTGGACTTCCGACCTGGGACGGACGCATCACCGGCGACCGGACTTGCGCGACTCTTGCGGGCAGCCGCCGCGGGCAGCGGGTGACGGGCAGCGGGTGACAGGCGACTGGCGACGGGTCCCCCGGCTCGATTCCGGCCCGTGCTAATCTGCCGCACCGGTGG
>MELR01000020.1:31445-41637 GCA_001767695.1 Actinobacteria bacterium RBG_16_68_21 | reverse complement strand
TGCGTACACCTGACCTCGTCGAACGCAAACCCCGACCGTCTTCGTCGGGCCGCCAGCGACGGGTGCACGTCCCCATCCCTCCGGTGGAATCCGTGCACGAGAGCCGTCCGCAGACGCGGGCGCCGAAGAGGAGTTTTCATGGGTTTGTTCCGCAAGAAGCGCGCCGAGGTGATTCGGCGTGGAGTGGGAGATACGGCAACCGAGGAGCGCACCACCCGGCGCATCGGGGGTAGCACCGTCGAGATCACGCGGGTGCGCGAGGTCGCCCAGCCGGCGACCCCGAAGCACACCGAGCGAGGCCCTCGGACCGGCCGGGAATCGCGGCGCCGATCGGGGCGCCCCGAGCAGGAGGTCATCCTCCCGCCGCCTTCGACCGAGCGCAAGCAGATGCTGGTGCGGCGAACGCCGTTCCAGACCCAGATCGTCGTGCTCGAGGGTGCCCTGCTCGTCGAGCACTACGTTGCCCGGTCCGACCGGCCTTCACTGACCCACAACATCTATCTGGGAAAGGTCCGCAACGTGCTCCCGGGGATGGAAGCCGCCTTCGTCGACTTTGGTGAACCCAAGAACGGCGTGCTCTACGCCGGGGACATTCAGGCCGACGACGGGCATCGCCGGACTCGGATCGAGAAGGCGCTCAAGGTGGGCGATGACGTACTGGTTCAGGTCGTCAAGGACGCCATGGGGCACAAGGGAGCACGGCTCACCAACGAAATCAACCTCTCGGGACGCTACGTCGTCCTCGATCCGAACGTCGAGAAACCCTCGGTGAGCCGCCGCCTCGGTGACGCCGAACGGGACCGTCTGCGCGACATCGCCCGGGACATCTCTGCAGATCTGCGCCTGGACCAGTTCGGGGTGATCGTGCGGACCGCCGCCGAGGGAGCTCCCAAAGAGGAGATCCGGGCGGACATCGACCGGCTCCTGACCACCTGGAACGAGATCATGGAGGCGGTTCCCCGGGGGGCCGCTCCCCGTCTCCTCTACGAGGAGCCGCCGTTGGTGATCCGGGTGATTCGCGAGCATTTCACTCGGGACTTCCGGCGCCTCCTCATCGACGACCCGGCGATCTTCGAGCAGGTTGTCGCCTATCTGAAGGACACCGACCCCGACCTCGTGTCGCGAGTCCAGCCCTACGAGGAGGAGATCCCGATCTTCGAGCGGTTCCACGTCGAGGATCAGCTTCGCAAGGCGTTGGATCGCAAGGTGTGGCTCCCTTCGGGCGGTCACGTGGTCATCGACCGCACCGAGGCCCTCACCGTCATCGACGTCAACACCGGACGGTTCGTGGGACATTCGAACCTCGAGGAGACGGTCCTCCAGAACAACCTCGAAGCCGCCGAGGAGATCGCCCACCAGCTGCGCCTGCGCGACATCGGCGGGATCATCGTGATCGATTTCATCGACATGGAGGTCTCCAAGAACCGCGATGCCGTTCTCAGGAGGCTGCGGGAATCGCTTGCCAGGGACAAGACGCGGACCCAGGTGTTCGAGGTCTCCAACCTGGGGTTGGTCGAGATGACCCGCAAGAACGAGTCCGAGGGCCTGCTCGAGTCCTTCTCCCATCTGTGCCCGACCTGCGCAGGGCGCGGTGTGGTGCTCTACGAGGAGGCCGCCACCTCAGGTACGGCCATGCCCCATCCAGAGGATGAGGAGTAGGAGGGCTGCCGGCTTCCGGCTACCGGCAAGAACCGGCTCCATGCGGAAGCCGGCTGTAGAACCTTCCTGCGGGTAGCGGGTAGCGGGCAGCGGATAGCGGATAGCGGATAGCGGATAGCGATTCCTGCCTGCGCCGACCCGTTATCATGCACTGGCTCCCCGTCCCGAGGTTTCCATGTACGCGATCATCCGCACCGGCGGCAAGCAGGCGAAGGTCCACGAAGGCGACGTCATCGACGTCGAGCGCCTTCATGCCGAGGGCGAGGTGACCTTCGTTCCTCTGCTCGTAGTCGACGACAAGGGCAAGGTGTTCTCCGGACGGGACCAGCTCAAGACGGCCAAGGTGACCGCGAAGGTCGTCGGCGAGTCCGCCGGCGACAAGGTGGACATGTTTAAGTACAAGGCGAAGACCGGATACCGCCGCCGCGGGGGTCATCGCCAGAAATACACCACCATTGAGGTGACCAAGATCGAGGCGCCGAAGAAGAAGGCGGCCAAGGCTGCAGCCGCCGAGGCGGGCACCCCGGAGGGGGTGTCGGCCCAGGCCGCGGCATCACCGGCGGCAGAGAAGGAGTCCTGACATGTCGAAGACCAAGGGTGGCGGTTCGACCAAGCTCGGCCGGGAATCCCACGCCAAGCGCCTCGGCTCGAAAGTGTTCGACGGCGAGGTCGTGACCGCGGGAACGATCATCGTTCGTCAGCGGGGGACTGCGATCCACCCCGGCGAGAACGTGGGCAAGGGCGGTGACGACACCCTCTTCGCCAAGGCCGAAGGCGTCGTCCGCTATGGGGAGCGCCATGGCCGTCGTGAGGTCAGCATCCTCGTCGAGGACTGAGGCCGTCACGACTCGCCGGAGCGAGCCGTGTTCGTAGACGAGGTCGTCGTTCACCTGCGCGCCGGTGATGGCGGGGCGGGGGTCGTCTCCTTCAAGAGAGAGCGGGGCAAGCCCCGCGGCAAGCCGGAGGGAGGATCCGGGGGTGCCGGTGGCGATGTGATCGTTGCCGCCGACCCCAGGGTTTCCACGCTTCTCGACTACCAGCGCCGTCCGCATCGACGCGCCGGGTCGGGCACTCACGGCAAGGGAGATCTGCAGCATGGGCGCCGCGGGGAGGATCTTCTGCTCGGCGTTCCTCCGGGGACCGTGATCCGCGACGTCGAAGGCACGATCGTCGCCGACCTCGCCAAGCCGGGCCAGCAGGTCACGTTGCTCACCGGGGGACGTCCCGGGCGGGGCAACGCCGCCCTTGTCGGTCCCCGCCACGTGGCTCCTCACTTCGCCGAGCAGGGGGAGTACGGGACGGAAGCCGACTTCACCTTCGAGCTCAAGATCTTGGCGGATGCGGCGATCATCGGGTTCCCCAATGCCGGGAAGAGCACCCTGATCGCCCGGGTATCGGCTGCCCGGCCCAAGATCGCCGACTACCCCTTCACCACCCTCGAGCCGAATCTCGGCGTGGTCGAGATCGGCGACCGGCAGTTCGTGCTCGCGGACATCCCCGGGTTGATCGAGGGGGCTTCCGAGGGCAAAGGGCTGGGCCATCGTTTCCTCCGCCACGTCGAGCGGGCGCGGGCTCTGCTGGTGCTGCTCGACCCCTCGCCTCTGCAGGAGCACTCGGTTGCCGAGCAGCTCGGGATCCTTCGCACCGAATTGGTGCGGCACGACCCGAAGCTCTCACAGCGTCCCGAGGTGGTGGCGGTCTCCAAAGGGGACATCGCCGAGGCGGCGGCGGCCAGGGACGCCCTCGCCGCGGCCGGCATCGAAACGCTCCTCGTGTCCGCGGTGAGCGGAGCCGGGATCGATGCCGTCATCCACGCGGTGGCGGACGCGGTGGCGGCTTCGGAGCGGGCCCTCCCCGAGGGTGAGGGGTTCATCCTCCATCGGCCCGCACCGGCGCCCTTCGAGATCCATCACGATGGGGAGCGCTGGGTGATCACCGGCCGGGTCGCAGAGCGCGCGGTAGCCCTGGACGATCTCACCAAGCCGGAGGCGGCCGACGTCGCGGCGCGACGGTTGACCCGAGCGGGAATCGACGACGCCCTGCGGCGAGAGGGGGCGCGGCCCGGGGACGAGGTACGCATCGGAGATCTCGTGTTCGAGTATTCCGAAAACGACCCCGGCCCCGAGTCCGGCTAGTTGTCGCCCAGGCCGGCGAGTTCCTCCGGCGTGAGGCACTCGAGGAAGAGCGGCAGGATCGCCACCGTCACCGCATCGCTCTCGAAGGCGCTATCGCCGCTGACGAACGAGTCGGCCACCGCGTCGAGGAACGCATCGTTGGCGAGCATGCCGTCGACGATGCAGCGGGCCGAATCGGCGGAGAGCGTGTCTCCGCCGCCGGAGAGCTGGGTGACCAAGGTTTCGGTGACGTCGGCGCATCCGAGCAGAACGTCCACCACCGTGCGCCGCTCATCGGCCGACAGCGTCCCCATGAAGGCGTCGAACTCCAAATCGATGCCGCTCTGGATCTTGGCGGCCCCGAGATCGGCGACGAGCCCTTCGGCGAAGCACTTGGCGGTCTCGTCGGTGATCGGGAAGTCCCCGCTCTGGGCCTGCGGGCTCGCGGCGAATCGGCTTTGCAGGGACGCCACCAGCGCGGGATCGGCATCGCTCGAGCTGTCATCGCCGCAGGCGGCTCCGAGGAGCATCACGGCGAGCATCACGGTCACAAGGCGTCGCATCGGTCTCTCCTGATCGGGTCGGCGCAGGCTATCAGGAAGAAGGTCCCCTCTACACTCACCGGGTGACCCCGCGATCCGAGCGGCCATGACCCGCCTCGATCATCCCGACTCCGTGGTGACCGCCCTCGCCGGCCAGGGTTATCTCGCCGACGAGCGGATCGCCCAGGTGGTATTCCTTGCCGACCGCCTCGACAAGCCGGTGCTCGTGGAGGGCCCGGCCGGGGTCGGCAAGACGGAGCTGGCGAAGGCCCTCGCCGCGGCCACCGGTAGGAGGCTGATCCGGCTGCAGTGCTACGAAGGGCTGGACGAGTCGAAGGCTCTCTACGAGTGGAACTACCGCAAGCAACTGCTGCGCCTGCAGGCGGATCAGGGCCGGGAGTGGGCCGAACTCGAGGGAGACATCTTCGCCGAGGACTTCCTCCTCACCCGTCCCCTGCTCGAAGCGATTCGCTCCGCGGAGCCGGTGGTGCTCCTGATCGACGAGGTCGACAGGGTCGAGGTCGAGACCGAGGCCCTGCTCCTCGAGGTCCTCAGCGACTTCCAGGTGTCGATCCCGGAGTTGGGGACGATCGCGGCCACGACTCATCCGGCAGTGTTCCTGACCTCCAACAACACCCGGGAGCTCTCCGAGGCGCTGAAGAGGCGCTGCCTGTTCCTGCACATCGGGTATCCGACGATCGAGCGGGAGACCCAGATACTGCTTACCCGGGTCCCCGACCTGAGCACGGCGCTCGCCGACCGCATGGCCCGTCTGGTGGCGGGGATCCGCGCTCAGCCACTGCGCAAGCCGCCCTCGGTGAGCGAGTCGGTCGATTGGGCGCGCACCCTGCTCGCACTCGGGGTCGGCGATCTGGACGAGCAGGTCGTCGCCGACACCCTGCACGTGTTGCTCAAGTACCAGACCGACATCGAGCGGGTACGTGAGGGGATGGATCACGAGGCGGTTGCGGGGTGATCACTGGGGCTGCTCCCCCTCCCATTCCGATGGGAGGGGGCTGGGGGGAGGGCATCGACCCTGGATCACCCTGCCGCGGCCCGCTGCCCGCTTCCCGCAAGACCCGGCAGGAGCGATGATGGTCGGGTTTCTCACCGGGTTCATCGACGAGCTCCGGGGTGCGGGCATTCCGGTTTCGATGGTGGAAGCGGTCGACGCCGCTCGCGCAATCCGCCAGATCGATCTCTCCAGGCGAACGGCGCTCAAGGCGGCGTTGGGGGCGACGATGGTCAAGAGCGCCCGGCACATCGACGCCTTCGAAGCGGCATTCGAGGCGTACTTCTCGCTGCTTCCGGCAGCGGGTGAGGCGAAGGTGGCGCGCGACCGCGAAGACCTGCTGACCATCGCCGCTGCCGGCGGCGGTGCGGGATCCGGGTCGGAGGCCGACGTCGCCGACCTGGTGGAGGCGTTGTTCGCCGCGCTGCGCGATGGCGACGACGGCCTCGTCCAGGCGGTGGTTCGTCAGGCGATTGCCCGGCTCGCCGGGATGGAACCGGGCCGACCGGTGGGAGGCACGTATTACCTGTACCGGGTGCTGCGGCCGCTTGACCTCGACTCGCTTCGCCGGCGGCTAGAAGAAGCCCTCTCGGTGCCTGATCCATCGCCCTTGGAGCGGCGGCTGACCATCGAGGAGATCGATCGCAGGCTCGAGGAGTTCCGCGCCGCACTCCGTTCCGAGATCCGGAGGCGCCTGGTGGCCGATCGCGGCCCGGAGGCGGTGGCGCGAACGCTGCGCAGGCCGCTGGTGGAGGACATCGACCTCACCACCGCGACCCGGGAGGACCTCGCCCGGATCGAGGCAGTGATCCATCCGCTGACCCGCAAACTGGCAGCACGCCTCGCCCAGCGGCGCCGGTCGGGCAGGCTGGGGCGCCTCGATGTGCGTCGCACCGTGCGCAGGTCGCTCTCCACCGGCGGGGTGTTGCTCGATCCCCGGTTTCGCCGTCCTCGCCCGGGTAGGCCCGAGATCGTGCTCCTCACCGACATCAGCGGCTCGGTGGCCACCTTCGCCAGGTTCACGATGCAGATCGTCCACGCCATGGCTGCGCACTTCAGCCGGGTGCGGTCCTTCGCGTTCATCGACACAGTCGACGAGGTGACCGGGTTCTTCGGTCCCGGCACCGATTTCGGCGAGGCGCTGCGACGGGTGGGTACCGAGGCCGAGGTGGTGTGGTTGGACGGTCACAGCGACTACGGGAACGTCTTCGCCAACTTCGCCGCGCAACACCTGCAGGCGGTGAACCCGCGCACCACGATCATCATCACCGGGGATGCCCGGAGCAACTACCACGAGCCCGGCGTCGCCGCCCTGCGCAAGATCGCCGCGGCAGCCCGCGCCGTCTACTGGCTCAACCCCGAACATCATCGCTACTGGAACACCGGCGACTCGGTGATGGGGATCTATGCGCCGGTCTGCGACGAGATCTACGAGGTCCGCAATCTCAGGCAACTGGAGCGATTCGTGGAGAAGGTCGCCACCCCCGCCACCCGGCCGGTGCGCCGGCCGGCGTGAGCCGACCTGACTAGTCCGTTCGGCCGTCACTCCGGTGGTCCTCAAGGGCCTTCCGAGGAGCGCCGATAGCAGGGGAAGCCCCTCAGAGAGGTTGTCGATGGCACTGCGTGTGCTGGTGGTCGAGGATTCGGCCGTTATTCAGCGGCTGATCTCCGTGTGCCTGCGCCCCGCCGGCCTCGAGGTGGAGACCCGCTCCGACGGACCGACCGGGCTCGAAGCCGCACTGACCACTCACCCCGATCTGGTGATTCTCGACGTCGGCCTTCCGCGTATGGACGGATGGGAGGTCCTGGAGCGAATTCGTTCCGACCCGCGTACCCGCTCGATGAAGGTGCTCGTGCTCACCGCTCATGCTCAGGAGGAGACCCGGGAGCGGGCGGATCGGGGCGGGGCGGACGCCTTCCTCACCAAGCCTTTCCGGCCCGACGATCTGCGCGGCGTCGCCCTGCAGCTGCTCACCGGGGACGTCGCGGCGACGGCGTAGCCCGCTGTCCGCTGTCAGCTGTGCGCTGTCCGCTATCCGCTGTCCGCCATCCGCCGTCCGCGAGAGTCTCGCCGGTGACGGGTGACGGGTGACGGGTGACGGGTGACGGGTGACGGGTGACGGGTGACTGGTGACTGGTGACTGGTGACTCTCTGGATCGTGTCCGATCCGGGCGGTACGTTGCGTGCAGTCTCGCTCGATGCTCCTCCTGGTCCTCGCCCTCCTGTTCCCCGGTCCCTGTCTGCTCTCCCTTCCCGCAGACGGTCCGGTGGTGCGCGGGTTTGCCCCCGAAGGGCTCTACGGGGGCCACTGGGGGATCGACATCGCCGTCGACCTCGCCACTCCGGTGCGGACGGCGGCGTCCGGGGTTGTCACCTTCTCCGGGAACGTCGCCGGCAACGAGACCGTGACCGTCCATCACGGCGGGGGGGTGCGCACCTCCTACTCGTACCTGACCGCGAGGTACGTGACCACCGGTCAAGCAGTGGCGGCGGGAACGATCCTGGGGGCGTCGGGCCGGGACCACGGAATCGAGTCGGTCCACTTCTCGCTGCGCCTCGGCGCTCGATACGCGGACCCCTTGTCCTCGTGTGGGACCGTCGGCCCGCCGTCGGCGGCGCTGCGTCTCGCACCGACCTTCGCCACCTATCCTGTGTCCCGTGCGCCGCGGTCTTCTCGGCGGGACATTTGACCCGCCCCATCTCGCTCATTTGATCGCCGGTGAGGCTGCCTACCGGGCGCTCGCCCTCGACGAGGTGACCTTCATCCCGGCCGGCGCGCCGTGGCAAAAGGCCGACCGGGAGGTGAGCGACGCCGAGGATCGGTGGGAGATGGCCCGAAGGGCCGTCGCCGGGGTCGAGTACTTCCGGGCCGACGACCGGGAGGTGCGTCGTGACGGCTGGTCGTACACCATCGACACGATTGCAGAGTTCGCGCAGGACGAGATCGTGCTGATCATGGGCGCCGATGCCGCCGCCGGGCTGCCAGCCTGGCACCGCGCCGAAGAGGTGATGACGCGGGCGAGCGTGGCGGTGATGCCGCGCCCCGGTGTCGATCGCGGCGCGGTGGAGGCAACCGGTGCGTCGGTGCACTGGCTCGACGTTGTTCCGCTCGCGGTGAGCGGAACCCTGCTGCGTGCCCGGTGCCGCGCCGGGCTCAGCATCCGCTTTTACGTTCCCGAGCCGGTCCATCGCTACGTGATCGACCGCGGGCTCTATGGTCACCAGGCGTAGGGTCTGGCCGCGGCTGCTTCTCTCTGTCGTACTCGTGGCTGCGCTCGCCGTTGCGGCGGTACTCCAGTGGGACTGGGTGCGCGCCCGGGCCGGGGATGCCGCCGATCAGGTATCGCGCTGGAGCACCCGGCTGCGCGTCACCGCCCTCACTCTCCCCGAGGCCGAGATCGAGTCTCGTTCGGTCACCGGCGAGTCGGCGGCGGCCCTGATCGTGATCGGAGCCGGGGAGGAGGACGCCGCCTTCGCCTTGATCGCCGTCGCCCCTACGGGGCCGCCGTCTCTGGTGATCCTCCCTCAATCGATGCTGCTGTCGGTCCCCGGGTACGGCGAGTTCCGGCTGATCGACGCCCTCCGTTTCGAAGGAGCCGATCTCGCCGCGCTCTCCGTGACCAACCAGTTCGGGGTGCGGATCGACCGGGTCGTGGCGGTGCCCGCCGGGACGCTTGCCACCGCGATCGACCAGCCGGTGGAGGTGGAGCTCTCCGCGCCGATGTTCGCCGAGCAGGACGGGACGATCCAGCGGGTGGTGGATGCCGGCGCATCGGAGGTGACGCCGCAGATCCTCGAGACCCTGTTGATCGTCCCGGGTGAGGGTGATCCCTTCGAGTTCCTGCAGCGCCAGGGAGCGGTGTGGAGGGCCGTGATGGCGGCGGTGGCGGCGCGCCCCGCGCTCGCCGACAACCTGCTGGGCGATGCCGGAGGGGCTGCTGCGGCCGACCTCCTGGTGACGGTCGCCGGGGACCCCGACGCGGTGCTGGTCACCGTGCCGGTGGAGCGGGCCCCCTCGGCGTGGCCCGACACCGTCGCTCCGGTGCGCGATCGGATCGACGGATTCATCGCCGAACGGCTGGGACACCTGCTGATACGCCCCGGCGTACGTCCCCGCATCGAGATCCTCAACGGCAACGGACGGGTCGGGGCGACACGGGGCGTGGCCGGCATCCTGGTGCGGCTCGGGTTCCATCTGATCCGTACCGACAACGCCGATCGGTTCGACTATCGGGAGACTCTGGTGATAGGGCAGGGCCAGCACAACGAGGGCCCGGCACGGGAGGCCGCCGCCGCTCTGGGCCGGGGGAGCCTCCAGCTCGAAGTGCGGGCCCCCTCTGCCGTCGTCGATGTCTCTATCATCGTCGGAGACGACATACCCACAGAGGAGGGTCGAGGCTCATAGCGCTGCACCCGGAGACGGCATCCGCCGCTGAGGCAGCCGCGTATGCGATCGACGACAAGAAGGGCCTCGACGTCGTCCTGCTCGACGTATCCCGGGTCATCGTCCTCACCGACGTGTTCGTCATCGGCTCCGGCACCTCCCGTCGCCACGTGAAGACCCTCGCCGACGAGGTGGAGTTCCGCCTCAGGGGTATCGATCGGCGGCCGCTGCGGCGCGAGGGGGTAGGTGACGCGACCTGGGTCCTCCTCGACTACGGGGACGTCGTGGTGCACCTCTTCGACCAGGAGACCCGGAGCTACTACGACCTGGAGCGACTTTGGGCCGACGCTCCCCGCCTGGAGTTCGAGCCGGCAACTTCCTAAGACGTTTCCCGTTCCCCGTTACCAGTTTCCCGCAAGATGCTGTTCGGCTACCACGCGCTCATGTTAGGCGCAGTCTCGACGGGCAACGGGCGACGGG
>MELR01000020.1:0-31392 GCA_001767695.1 Actinobacteria bacterium RBG_16_68_21 | reverse complement strand
GTCGGGCGATTGGAGGGTCCCATGTGGGCGATGGTGGTCAAGGAGTTCCGTCAGGTGCGCCGCGACAAGCGCACGTTGGCGATGATGATCCTGATGCCGATCGTGCTCCTCGTGGTGTTCGGCTATGCCGCCAGCTTCGACGTCTCCAGCGTCGAGGTGGCCCTGGTGGGACCCGGCGCCGAGTCGCTGCGGTCACAGGTGCCGGCGCGACTGATGGTCTCGGAGGTGGACCCTTCCGCCGGCCGCGACGAGGCGGTCGACATGCTCAAACGGGGCCGGGTGGTGGCGGTGATCGTCGCCGAAGCCGACTCCCAGACGGTGCTGGTCGATGGGTCGGAGCTGTTCGCAGCGCGGGCCGTCGTGCAGATCGTCACCACGGCGCGCCAACAGACCCCCGGTCTGTCCCTAGAGGTGCTGTTCAATCCGGGCCTCGACACGTCGGCGGTTCTGGTGCCCGGGCTGGGGGGATTGATCCTGTTGTTCGTCGGTACCGTCATCACCAGCCTCGGCGTGGTTCGGGAGCGACAGGCGGGAACCCTCGAGCAGCTGGCCGTGATGCCGCTTCGCCCTCGAGACGTCTTCATCGGGAAGGTGGCGCCCTACTTCGTGGTCGCCTTTGTCGATCTGATCATCGTGCTGCTGGTGGGCACCCTGCTATTCGATGTTCCCTTCAACGGGTCGGTGTTCACTCTGGCCCTCGGGTCCCTGCTGTTCCTCTTCGTCACCCTCGGGGTCGGGGTGGTCATCTCCAGTGTGTCGGAGAATCAGGGCCAGGCGATCCAGCTCGCCCTGATGACCCTGCTCCCCCAGGTGCTGCTCTCGGGTCTGATATTCCCGCTCTCGTCGATGGGAGCCGGGGTGCGCTGGATCGGGTACCTGCTGCCGCTCACCTACTTCAATCAGGTGGCCAAGGGGGTGATGGTGCGGGGAGCCCCGATCGATTCGCTGTTGGTGCCCCTCGGCCTGCTTGCCCTTCTCGGCGCGGTGGCGTTCTCACTGGCCGTGTTGCGCTTCCGGCGGTTCCTCGCCGCCGGGGACGGCGGTCAGGCGACGGCCGCATGAGCGACTGGGGACTCGACTCGGTGACGGTACGGATCGGGGGGGTGATCGCCCTCGACGGGGTTTCTCTGGCTGTCGCGCCCGGCGAGGTGGCGGTGGTGGTTGGCGGTGACGGCGCCGGCAAGACGACGGTCGCCCGGACACTGGCCGGGCTGGTGCGAGTGGCGGCCGGGACGGTGCGCCGTCCCGAGGGCCGACGGGTGGGCTATCAGCCGGCCGGGTCCGGGGTCTGGCCCGATCTCACCGTCGATGAGAATCTCTCGTTCATCGCCACCGCATTCCGCATGGGCGCCGCGGATGCCCCCGGCCGCATCGATCAGCTTCTCGGCGCCACCGGCCTGGCGACAGTCCGGGACCGGCTGGGGGCTCAGCTGTCTGGGGGTATGCGCCAGAAGCTGGGAGTGGCGATGGCGTTGCTCGCCGAGCCGGAGATGCTGATTCTCGACGAGCCGACCACCGGGGTCGACCCGGTGAGTCGTCACGAGTTGTGGCGGCTGGTGTCCCAGACCGTGGCGAGCGGCACGGCGGTGGTGATGACCACGACCTACCTCGACGAAGCAGAACGGGCCGGCACGATCCTCGCGCTGGACGGTGGCCGCACCCTCGCCGTAGGCACTCCCGCCGAGGTGCGCCGGTCGCTGCGCGGTGCGGTATACGCCAGCGACCATCCGGTGGAGGGAGCGCATCAATGGCGCCGGGGTGCCGCCTGGAGGATCTGGACGGATGGTGAGGCACCTCCGGGAGGGACACCGGTGTCCCCCGATCTCGGCGATGTGCTCATCGCCGCCGCGTTCGATGCCCACGGGGCGGCTGCGCGATGAACGCCCTCGTCGACGGTCGCGACCTGGTCAAGCGATTCGGCAGCTTCACTGCGGTCGACGGCGTCTCGCTGCGAGTAGAGGATGGAGAGGTCGTCGGGCTGCTCGGGGCGAATGGGGCGGGCAAGACGACCCTGCTCCGGATTCTGCTCGGGCTGCTGTCTCCCACCGCGGGCACGGCACGGCTGTTCGGCGGCTCGCCCACCCGGGCGGCGCTGAGCCGGGTCGGTTACGTGCCCCAGGGTCTCGGGCTCTACACCGATCTCACGGTGGCGGAGAACCTCGCCTTCCGGGCTCGGTTGTTCGGCGTGGGGGCACCGCCGCTTCCCGACGATCTGGAGGCACGGTCTGCCGAGATCGTTGCCGGTCTCTCTGTCGGCTATCAACGCCGGGTGGCGTTCCTGGCGGCCCTGATGCACCACCCGGCGCTGTTGGTGCTCGACGAACCGACCTCCGGGGTTGGCCCCTTGGGGAGAGCCAGGCTGTGGGACACCATCCGGGAGGCGGCCGACGGTGGGGCGGGCGTGCTGGTGACCACCCATCACCTCGAAGAGGCCGAGGAGTGCGACCGGTTGGTGATGATGGCCGCAGGGAAGATCGCCGCCGAAGGATCGCTGGTCGACATCGTCGGGAGCCTGCAGGCGGTCGAGGTGGAGACCGACGACTGGCGGCGCGGTCTCGATGTGCTCGGGAGTGCCGGGGTGGTCGTGGGTCTGGCCGGATCGCGACTCCGGGTGCCGGGAGGGGATCCGGCCGAGGTGCGCCGGATTCTCGAAGACGCCGGCGTGGCCGGCACGGTGTCGTCGCGCCCGGCAACGCTCGAAGAGAAGTTCGTTTCGCTGGCCGGGCACTGAGGCCCGGTTCAGCCGGCGACGAACGCGGCCACGGCCTCGATGTGGAACGTCTGGGGAAACATGTCGACCGGAGCGACCCACTCGACCCGGTAGCCGTATTCGGCGAGCTGACGACTGTCCCTGGAGAGTGACGCCGGGTCGCACGACACGTAGGCGATCGCTCTGGGCCGGCCGGCGGCGACCGCGGCGACGCCGGCATCGCCGAGACCCTTTCGGGGCGGATCGACCACCGCCACGTCCCACCGCTCGGCGCGCAGCAGGTCCGGCTGCTCCACAGGCCCGGCGACGATCACGTGGTCGATCCCGGCGGCAGCAAGATTGTGCCGGAGATCGCCGATACCGAGCGTTCCCGCCTCGACCGCGACCACGCGCGCCGCGTTTCGGCCAACGGTGGCGCCGAACAGCCCGCCCCCGGCATAGGCATCGAGGAGCGTCTCGTCACTGCGGGGCGCCACGGCTTCGGCGACCAGTCGCACCAGTACCTCGGCGCCGGCCGTGTTGTTCTGAAAGAACGCATCTCCGGTCACTCGGAGAGGTACTCCGGCCACGGTCTCGGTGATGGTGGCGGCGCCGATCAACGGATGGATGTCGTCGCCGGCGCGTCGGGCAACCTGGCACCCCCACGCCGCGGCGCCATCGGGGACGGAGCCGCGGACCACGGCGAGCGCCTCTCCGGTGGCGATGGCGGCCCGCACGGTGACCTCGACGGCCGATCCGAGGTCGCCGAGGCGTTCGACGACTGCCGCCACCAACGGGTGTAGCACCAGGCAGTCGGTTATGGGCTCCAGGTCGCGGCTGCGGCGGCGGTGGAAGGCCGCCCGGCCGTCGAGAACCTCGAAATCGGCTCGATTGCGGTATCCGTAGGAAGGGCCGACGGGCTCGGTGGGTCGAACCGGTGGATCCGTCAGCCCGCCGAGGTGAGTGAGCTGGCCGGCGAGGATCGAGCGCTTCCACTCGAGCTGCGCCTCATGGTCGGCGAACTGCCAGCGGCAGCCCCCGCACACCCCGAAGTGGCGGCACGGTGGCTCGACCCGCTGCGGGGACGCCACAACCACCCGGTCGAGCTCGACCCTTGCCCACGATTTGGTGGAACGAACGACTTCCCCGATCACGGTCTCGCCGGGCATGGCGCCGTCGACGAAGTGGACCTTGCCGTCGAGCCGGGCGACCGCCTCCCCGCCGTGAGCCACATCGGTTGGGTGGAGCTCGATCATGCGCTCAAGCTACCCGGCCCGTGGCGGTCGCGGAACCGGGTGGCGCATCTCTCCGATCCGAGAGCCCCGCTTCACAGCCCCATTTCGGGTGGCGGCTCGGTGGCGCTCCTCGGAGACGCCGCCCCGGCAGGCCCGGTCGTGTCCCGCAGCGGCAGCTCAGGCATCCACAGCACGAGAACCAGTGCCACGACGACGATCGGCACCGCGATCAGGAATCCGAGCGTGATCGAGTCGGAAAACGCGTGAGCCACTCCGGCCCGGGTCTCCGGGGGAAGCTGGGCGATCAGGGCAGGGGAGCTGGCGAGCTGTTCGATCGGGATGCCTGCCATCGCCGCGGCCGGAACGAGGCGGGTCAGGTTCGTGGCGAGGGTGCTCGCGAGAACGGCCCCGAACAGGGCGGTACCGAAGGCGCCGCCGAGTGAGCGAAAGAACGTGCTGGACGATGTCGCCACTCCCAGATCCGACATGTCTACCGCGTTCTGGACGGCAATCACCAACACCTGCATCACGAGGCCGATGCCCAAACCGAGCAGCAGCATGAAGCCCATCGCAATCGGCAGGCCGGTGCCGGGGCTCATCGTCGAGAGAAGGAGCAGCGCCAGCGCCATGATCGTGGTGCCTGCCACCGGATATCGCTTGTAGCGGCCAGTCTTGGTGATGATCCGTCCGGACGCGATCGAGGTGGTGAGGATTCCAGTCATCAGCGGGATCAGCAGCAGCCCGGAGTTCGTGGCGCTGACCCCGATTACGACCTGGAGAAACAGGGGGAGGAACACGATCGAGCCGAACATGCTCAGGCCGACGACGAGGCCGATGGCGGACGTCAGCGAGAACACTCGATTCCTGAAGAGGCGGAGCGGCAGGATCGGCTCGGCGGCTCGGCTCTCCTGGAGGAGAAACAGCCCGAGGAGCACTACGGCGGTGACGGCGAGGCCGATGATCGTCCTGGATCCCCACGCATACTGAGATCCTCCCCAGACCGTGACGAGGAGGGCGCAACTCACTGCCGCCACCAGCAGGGCGGCTCCCAGGTAGTCGATGCGGTGCTCGCGGCGGGTGACGGGAAGGTTGAGTACGGCCGCGGTCACCACGAGCGCGGCCCCGCCGATCGGGATGTTGATGTAGAAGACCCAGCGCCAGGTCAGGTGATCCACGAAGAACCCACCGAGCAGTGGCCCGGCCACCGATGCAACCGCGAACACCGACCCGATGTAACCCTGGTACTTGCCCCTCTCCCGGGGCGACAGGATGTCGCCGATGATCGTGAGTGCCATCACGATGAGACCGCCGGCTCCGAGCCCCTGCATCGCCCGAAACGCGATCAGTTGATCCATGGACCGGGAGAGTCCGGAGAGAACCGACCCCACCAGGAACACCACGATGGCGAACTGGAACACGATCTTGCGCCCGTAGAGATCGGAGATCTTGCCGTAGAGGGGAGCGCTGGCGGTGGAGGTGAGTAGGTAGGCGGTCACCACCCACGACAGGTGCTCGAGGCCGCCGAGATCGCCGACGATGGTGGGGAGGGCGGTGGCGACGATCGTCTGATCGAGGGCGGCGAGGAGGATGCCGAGCATCAGCCCGCTGAACACCACCAGGATCTGGCGGTGGGTCATCTTCGACCCCGGCGCGGCAAGCGTGTCCAGGCGGGTGGTCTTCCGATCGGGCAACGTCGTACAACCGCCGCAGATCCAGGGGGCCTGGAGAACAACCAGCGGGGTGGAGCTGAGGGGATTTGAACCCCTGACCTCTTGCATGCCATGCAAGCGCTCTGCCAACTGAGCTACAGCCCCGAAGCGCCGGCAGTGTATCAGCGTGACCGGAGCGACCGTCCGCGGCTCTCTCGCCATTGTCCCCTGGTGGGGCGGTCACCGGGTCTGCCAGGGTGGAACCATGCCGTCCTCTCGGTCCTCGGACATCACCGAGGCCACCGCCGACGATGTGGCCGCGATCGGCGACTTCTTTCGCGAGGCATGGGCGGAGGCCGGGCCCGAGGCTCTCGGGTGGAGCGGCGCCGACGAGAGCGTGGTCGAGGAGATCGCCGCCCCCGAGGCGGTTCGTGCCCGGATCGGCGGTCCCGAGCGACGCATGTTTCTGGCGTGGCGCGACGGCCGGGTGGTGGGGTTCGCCGCCAACCGTCGCATCGACGGAGCCTCCGTCGAGCTCGCCGGCGTGATCGTGATGCAACGAATGATCGGGCAGGGGATGGGGGGCGACCTGATCGAGGCGGCGGCGGCGGCCGCGATCGCCGACGGGTTCCGGCGGATGATGGTGCGCACCGAGGTCGACAACGACCGGGCCCGCAGCGTCTACGAGCGGCACGGATTCGTCGCCACCGGCGAGCTCGTCGAGGAGGTCGAAGGCATATCCGTCGCCGTCGTGGAGTTGGAACGCACGCTCGATTGACTCACCCCGGACCCGACCCTCCGGGTGTCCGGATCGAAGGAGACCACATGGAAGTCTGGGAAGCGATCCGATCCCGGCGCAACGTGCGCGAGTTCACCGCCGAGCCGATTCCGGGACCAGACCTCGACCAGATCCTCGAGGCGGCCAGGCTCACCCCGTCGTCGCGCAACCGTCAGGCGTGGGACTTCGTGGTGGTCACCGACCGGGAGCGCCTCGCCGCCCTTGCCGGCGTGTGGCGGGGAGCGGGCCATGTCGGCGGAGCAGCGGCGGCGATAGTGATCGTGCTGCCGGAGGATGCCGACGGCTCGTCCAACTGGCTCTACTACGACGCCGGGCAGGCGACGATGAGCCTCATGGTGGCGGCCGCCGGTCTCGGGATCGGAACCGCCCATGCCGCCGTGGAAGACCAGGCCCTCGCCCAGGAGATCCTCGGGTACCCCGGCGGGTACTTCTCGGGGGCGCTCATCTCCCTCGGGTACCCCGCCGATCGGCCGCTGGCGCCGATCCGCAAGCCCAATCGCCGTCCCTTCGCCGAGGTGATCCATCGGGAACGCTGGTAGGGCTTTCGGCGATCAGGGGTGAGCCCGCCGCCAGGTGTCGAGCAGGCGGAGATGCTCGGCATCCTTGGTGCGGCCCGATGCCTGCTTGTAGGCGATGACGTGCTCGAGGCGGACGAAGGGGATGCCGTCGATGACCTCGGCGGTGTCAATGAGCATCCCGATGTCGAACCGCCCGATTCCCCAGGAGACCCCGAAGGTGATCGCTCCGTCGTAGAGCTCGACCAACGCGACGTCGTGGTCGGCGTCATGGACGAGGGGCCCCAACCGGCGCGCCGCCTCCCACGCCGGGCCGCGACAGATCACATCGAGGTCCGATCCGGCGGGGACGATCCCGCGGACGATCAGGGGTCCGCTCCCGAACACGGCGTGGTCGGGAAGGGGGAGATCCAGGCCGGCGAGCAGGCCGAAGAGCTGCCGCCCCCGCTCGTCCGCGGCGCTCCACGGAATCAGGCTCACCCCACAACGGTATACACCGTCGCCCGTGGCCCGTCGCCCGTCGCTCTATCCTCCGCTCTCCCACAGGGAACGACGAGATGGCCGGATACGACCACCAGACGATCGAGCGCAAGTGGCAGGCTTACTGGGACGGCCACCACACCTTCCGCGCCCCCAACCCGGGGGATGCCGACTTCGACGGGACCCGACCGAAGCTGTATGTGCTCGACATGTTCCCCTATCCCTCGGGGGAGGGGCTGCATGTCGGCCACCCCGTCGGGTACATCGGCAGCGACATCTTTGCCCGGTTCCAGCGGATGCGGGGCTACAACGTTCTTCACCCCATGGGGTTCGACGCCTTCGGGCTCCCCGCCGAGCAGTACGCGGTGGAGACCGGGATCCACCCCCGGGTGACCACCGAGCGTAACGTGGCGAACTTCCAACGGCAGCTGAAGGCGTTCGGACTGTCCTACGACTGGACTCGAACGTTCGCCACGATCGACCCCGACTACTACCGGTGGACGCAATGGATCTTCCTGAGGCTGTTCGAGTCGTGGTTCGATCCCGATGAGCGGAGGGCGCGACCGATCGCGGTGTTGATCGGCGACCTCGAGGAAGGGCGAAGGCACGCCGACGGCGCGCCATGGGCGAGTCTGGATGCTGCGGCGCGCCGGCGGTTTCTCGACGGCAAGAGGCTGGCGTATCTCGACGAGGTGATGGTCAACTGGTGTCCCGCCCTGGGTACGGTGTTGGCCAACGAAGAGGTGACCCGCGACGGTCGATCCGACCGAGGCGATCATCCCGTGTACCGGCGTCCGCTGCGTCAGTGGATGTTGCGGATCACGGAGTACGCCGACCGATTGCTTCAGGATCTCGACCTGCTGGAGTGGCCCGAGTCGGTCAAGGTGATGCAGCGCAACTGGATCGGCCGCAGTGACGGGGCGGTGATTCGCTTCCCGGTGGCCGGGTCGGACGCCTCCATCGAGGTGTTCACCACCCGTCCCGACACCGTTTTCGGAGCCACCTACATGGTGCTCGCCCCCGAGCATCCCCTGGGGGATGCCCTGGCCCGGGAGGCCTGGCCCGAGGCCACCAACCCCTCATGGACCGGTGGTAATCCCGACCCGATGAGGGCCCTGTCCGCCTACCGGGCGGCCGCGGCACGCAAGTCCGAAGTCGAGCGACAGGCCGAGTCGAAGGAGAAGACCGGCGTGTTCACCGGCACTTTCTGCGTCAATCCGGTGAACGGCGAGCACATCCCGGTGTTCGTCGCGGACTACGTGTTGATGGGGTACGGCACCGGGGCGATCATGGCGGTTCCCGGTCAGGACGAACGCGACTGGGAGTTCGCCGAGCAGTTCGACTTGCCCATCGTCCGGACCGTGGAGCCGCTGGCAGGGTTTTCTGGAAAGGCCTATCTGGGCGAGGGGGCGGCGATCAACAGCGGGTTCCTCGACGGGCTCGACGTCGCCTCCGCCAAGCGGAAGATCATCGAATGGCTTGTGGCCAACGCGTGCGGTGAGGCGACGGTTTCCTACAAGCTGCGCGACTGGCTGTTCAGTCGACAGCGGTACTGGGGTGAGCCGATCCCGATCTTGCACGGGCCCGATGGCGAACTGCGGGCACTCACCGACGCCGAGCTGCCGCTGCTGCTCCCCGAAATCGACGATTACCGGCCTGCGGCATCGGACGACGAGAACGCCGATCCCGTCCCAGCCCTGGCGCGAGTGGACGAGTCGTGGCGTCACGTCGAAATCGGCGGCGTGCGCTACGAACGCGAGCTCAACACGATGCCGCAGTGGGCGGGTTCCTGCTGGTACTACCTCCGTTTCGCCGATCCGGCCAACCCGGATGCACTGGTCGGTACCGAGGCCGAGCGGTACTGGATGGGGGAGCACGGTGTCGACCTGTATGTGGGTGGTGTGGAGCATGCCGTGCTCCACCTCCTCTACGCGCGGTTCTGGCACAAGGTGCTCTTCGACCTGGGGCATGTGAGCACCCCGGAGCCGTTCGGGAGATTGTTCAATCAGGGCTACATCCTGGCCGACGCGTACCAGGACTCCCGGGGTGTCTACGTCCCCGCGGAGAAGGTGGAGGAGCGGGACGGCGCGTTCTGGTTCGACGGAGAACCCGTGGAACGGTCCCACGGGAAGATGGGCAAGTCCCTGAAGAACTCGGTGAGCCCCGACGACTTCTTCGCCGAGTACGGGATGGACACGCTCCGCCTATACGAGATGTTCATGGGGCCTTTGGACACCTCCAAGCCGTGGACGACGAGGGACATCGTCGGGATCGTCCGATTCCTCCAACGCCTGTGGCGCAGTCTCATCGATCCCGAAACCGACCTGGCGCTGGTCAGCGACGAGCCTGCGGTGCCCGAACTGCGGAGACTCCTGCATCGGACGATCAAGGCGGTAACGGAGGACATGGCTGCGTTGCGCTTCAACACCGCGGTGGCCCGCTTCTTCGAGCTCAACAACGCCCTGGTGGGCGTGGACCGGGTACCCCGGGAAGTGGCCGAGGCGTTCGTGCTGATGCTGGCGCCGATGGCTCCGCACGTCGCCGAGGAGCTGTGGGAACGGTTGGGGCACCAGCCGTCGATCGCCTACGTCCCTTGGCCGGAGTACGACCCCGAACTCGCCCGCGAGGAGACGGTGACGATGGTGGTGCAGGTCAACGGCAAGGTACGGGACCGTATCGAGGTGAGCCCGGAGATCGGTGAATCCGAGGCGCGCAGCCTGGCGCTCGCCTCGGAGCGGGTTCAGGTCTATCTCTCCGGCGAGCCCGACAAGGTGATCGTCCGCGCTCCCACCCTCGTCAACGTCGTGGTCCGGTGAGCTTCCCCGCTGCCGAGGCGCTCGACGCATCGGGAGTCGATCGGGTGCGCCTCGCCGTGCTGCTTCCCGATGTCGATCCGGCGCGGGTCCCGGTGCTGGCGGCGCCGAAGTGGTTCCGGATGCTGTGGGCCCCGCAGGTCATCGCGGTCGCCCTGCCTTGGGGAATCTACGTCGGTCCCGACCAAATACGGGAGCCACGTTCTGCGCTCGGCCCGCTCGTCGTCCACGAGCTGACCCACCTCGAGCAGTGGAGGCTGCTCGGGCCGCTTCGCTGGGTGCACGTCTATCTCGGAGAGTACCTCCGGAGTCGGTGGGCCGGTCTCACGCATCATGCGGCGTACCGCGCCATTTCGCTGGAGGTGGAGGCTCGTGACATCGCCCGGCGACTCGCCGTCGGCTGACCGTCGACAATGGCGGCCGGTCGACGCCCTCAAGGCGCTCGGCTGGTGGTTCCTCGCCGGGACACTCGCCTACGCGGTGGTTCTTCCCAACGAAGTCTCCACCGGAGAGCTGTTCGGCTTCGTCGTACCGGTGCAGTCCCTGGGCGCCATCGCCGGCGTCGCCTGGATGGCCCGCACGAGATCGCCGTGGCGTGACGCGCTGGCCCTGCGGGTCGCCTGGGCGGACTGGGTGGGGCTCCTGATGGGGGCGGCGCTGCAGATCGGGCTGGCCTACGTGCTGGTGGTGATCGTCGAAGGCGTGTTCCACGGCTCCCTGCCCAATCAGGAGGTGGTGGACGCGGCTTCGGTCACGGTCGGTTCGTTCGACAAGGTCCTGGTGGCGACGTCGCTCATCGTGATCGGTCCGGCCGCCGAGGAGCTGGTGTTCCGCGGGGTCCTCCTCCGGGCGCTCCTGGTGAGGCATGGACCGCGGGTGGCGGTGTGGGTGTCGGCGATCGCGTTCGCCGCCATTCACCTCCTAGATCCCAATGCCTGGGTGGTTGCCCCGTTGCTGGCGGTCCTGGGATTGGTGATGGGGAACCAGGTGGTGCGCACCGGGCGGCTCGGCAGGTCGGTGGCGATCCACGCCGGGTTCAATCTGGTGACGGTGGTGGCGCTGTTCACGGTGAGTGGTTCGTAGTTCGTAATTCGCAGCTCGTATTCCGTAGGTCGCAGTGCGCAATGCGCAATGCCGTTGCGGGTAGCGGGTAGCGAACAGCGGGTAGCGGGTAGCGGGCAGCGGGTCGCGTCCTCAAGGGTCTTCTCCGTGTCACCCCGGCCTGATACAAGATCGCTGCCTCGTGGATCGTTCTTGGATCGTCGCCGGAGCCGTGGCGCTCGCTGCAATCGGCGGGGCGGTGGTGTTGTGGCCCGAGCCGACGACCCCGCCGCCGATCGCCATCGTGGCGGCGCGGACGCCCAACGCCCGGATCACCGTGCACGTCTCCGGGGCGGTGACCCGCGCCGGGCTGGTCTCGCTTCCCGCCGACGCCCGGGTGGCCGATGCCATCGTCGCCGCCGGAGGTGCCCTGCCCGGGGCGGTGCTCTCCGGGCTCAATCTGGCGGCACCGCTCGCCGACCATCAACAGCTCGTCGTCCCCACGGCCGATCCGTTGGGAGGGTCGCCGGCGATCGCCGCCGACGGGAGGGTCCACGTCAACACCGCGGACGTCTCCGCCCTCCAGGAGCTTCCCGGGGTGGGTCCGGTGTTGGCGCAGCGGATCGTCGACCACAGGTCCGAGTTCGGTCCCTTCACCGTCGTCGAGGACCTGCTGGACGTGCCGGGGATCGGTGAGGCGAAGCTGGCCGCCCTGCGGGACGTGGTGCTCATCCCCTGAGTTCATTGAACGTTCCCCGCGGGGCCGATGCGGTCGCCGTTGCGTCGGCGGCGCTCGTCTGGCTGGGGGCATCCGGGAATCGGGTGCTGGTGGTCCTGTGCGGCGCGGGGATCGCCGTTGGGTGTCGCCGCCGGCCGACCCGGGGCGCGGCAGTGATGCTGCTTGTGGTCGGCGCCATCAGCGGCTCGGCGGCGGCGGCTCGGGAGACGGCGGTGACCGAGCCCTGGCTCCCGGCAGGGAGGGTGGTGCTCACCGGGATCGTCGGATCGGACCCGGCGGGACCTGCCGGCTCCGAGGGTTTCACGATCCACCCGGATCACCTGTTGGTGTCGGGCGCTTGGGAGGCATGGCCGGGGCCTCGGCTCTACGTGCGCGGGTCCGCTCAGGTTGCCACCGGTGAGCCGGTGCTGTTGCGGGGGATCGTGACGCCGGCGGAGTTCCGGGCTCGGTCCGGCCCGGTGTCGGGCGTCGTCGTCGCCGACCGCATCGAGAGGCTGGGATCGGCACCCAACGCCCTGCTGCGCGTGGCGAATCGACTGCGCCGCCACGTTCTGGGTTCGCTCGACGCGCTGGCCGATCGTCCGGAGGGGGCGCTGGTGGCCGGGTTCCTCATCGGAGACACCCGGGGACTCCCCGATGCGGACTACGAGGCCCTGCGACTCGCCGGGCTCAGCCACTTCGTCGCCGTGTCGGGGAGCAACGTTGCCCTGTTTCTCGCCGCCTGGTGGTTGGCAACGGGACCGTTGGGCTGGGGACCGCGCCGCCGGGCGGTGATCGGATTGATCGGGATCGCGCTGTTCGCAGTGGTCACCAGGTGGGAGCCCTCCGTGGTGCGTGCCTCGCTGATGGCCGCCGCCGTGCTGATCGGGCGGCTCATCGGGGTGCCGATGGCACCCTGGTCGGCGCTCGGCTGGGCGGTCACCGGAGTCGTGGCGCTCTCCGGAGGGATCGTCCACGACGTCGGTTTCCAGCTATCCGTCGCCGCCACCGTTGGGCTCATCCTGGGCGGTCCCCTGTGGGCGGGGCGCCGCCCCCGATGGATGTGGACCACGATCGGGGCAACGCTCTCTGCCCAGGCTGCGGTCGCCCCGATTCTGCTCCACCACTTCGGAAGCGTGCCGCTGATGGCACCGCTCTCCAATCTGCTGGCAGCCCCCCTCGTGGTGGCGGCGACGGCGCTGGGCGGGATCGGGACCCTGAGCGGGATGGTGCCCCTGGTCAGGGGAGCCGCTCGGGTTGCCCTGGTGGTGCTGGTGATCGCCCGCGACGCCGCCGACCTTCCCCAACTGCACACCGGCGGCGTGGTCGCGGCGGGTGTCGCCGGGCTGGTGGCCTGGAGGTACCGCAGCACCCGGGCGGTGCTGGCCATCGGGTGTGTGCTGCTCGTCGGCGCCAGCCTGGTCCCCACCGGGCCTCCGGCGGGACCGACGGCGGTCTTCCTCGACGTCGGACAGGGCGACGCCGAACTGCTCCTCGGACCGTCGGGTGAGGTGATCCTCATCGACGGCGGGCCCGACCCGGCTCTGCTGCGGTCCTTTCTGCGGGAGCGAGGCGTGTCCCGCATCGACCTGCTGATCGTCTCCCACCATCACGCCGATCACACGACCGCACTGGTGGGAATCACCGCGGTGGCGAGAGTGGATCGGCTCTGGTACCCGCCGCAGCTCGGCGAAGGCTCCCCGCTCGACGTCGTCGTCACCGAGGTCGCCGCCGCCGGAGGAGACGTCGCCATCCCTGCCCCGGGAACGGTTGCCGGCATCGGGGCGTGGGAGTTGGAGGTGCTGGGCCCCCTGCGCCGCTACGAGTCACCGAATGACGGATCCATCGTCGTGCTGGCCCGGGCGGCGGGAAGGTCGGTGCTGCTCTCCGGTGACGTGGAGGCGATCGCCCAACACGACCTGGGACCGATCCCTGCCGATGTGATGAAGGTGCCCCATCAGGGAGCGATCACCAGTGACCTCACCTGGCTGGCCGACAGCGCCCCCTCGCTGGCGGTCATCAGCGTCGGGGCGAACGACTTTGGGCACCCCTCCGCCGAGGTGATCCGGGTATTGGAGGAAGCGGGGGCCAGGGTGATGCGCACCGATCGTGACGGCACGATCACGGTCAGGCTCGACCGCATCGGCGGGGGCACCGCGGTGGCACTACCGTCGGCCGGGTGAAGCCCGTCCACGCCGTCCTCGGACCCCGCGACGCCGGGCCCGGCGAGCGTCAGGAGATGCTGGAGCGGGCCCGGCGGCTCCTCGAGCAGGCCGGAGTGGAGGACATCGATCGGTTCGATGTGCCCGCCCGCGGCGCGGGGGAGGAGGGCGAGGGCACGCTCCGTCCCGAGATCGAGCGGCTCATCCCGGCACTGCAGAGCGGTTCCCTGTTCGGCGGGCGCCGGGGAGTGATGGTGGTGGATGCCCACCATCTCCAGGCGGCCGAGGCGGAGGTGCTCATCGATCTCACCGCCGCGGTGGACGGTGAGACGGTGGTGGTGGTGTTCGTCGCCGATGGGTCACTTCCCGGGGGTCTGAACAAGGCGGTCAAGGCGGGCGGCGAGGTCCATGCCGTCCGCAAGATGCGGGAGCGGGACGCCGCCGACTGGTTGGGGAACGCCGCCCGGGAGCGACGGATCCGCCTCGACGGCGGGGCCGTTGCCGCGCTCCTGCAGCGCTTCGGATCCGACGTTGCCGCTCTGGGGCAGGCGCTCGACCAGTTGGCCGCAACCGATGGACCGGTCACCGCCGACGAGGTGACCGGGCGTTTCCGCAACCGGCCGGACGAGCCGATGTGGCATTACGCCGACGCCCTCGCCGCCGGGGACATCGGCGAGGCCCTGCGGCGCCTCGCCGACTTCCTCACTCACGGGCATCCGCTGGCCCTGTTGGCCTTCATCGAGAACGATCTGCGGCGCCGGGCGCTGGCGGCATCCGCCCCGAGCATCGAGGTGTTCGCCGAGTGGATCGGCGCCCGTCCCGACCACTACCCGGTCACCAAGGCGTGGCGCGCCAGGGCGGCGGCGAGCGACGAGGAGCTGCGCCGAGCCCTCGACGCGGTGTCCCGGGCCGACGCCGCCCTCAAATCCGCCCCCGAGGCGATGCACCGGTTGACCATGGAGCGACTCACCGTGGCGCTCGCCAGGTGGTACTCGCCGCGCGGGCGATAGCCGCACCCGCTGCCCGCTGTCGTCTTGCGCATTGCGCATTGCGAATCGCGCATCGCGAATCGCTAATTGCTGATTGCGAATGGCATCTCGCTACGGTCTACCGTCCCGGCCATGACCACCAGCGCCATCGCCCCCGACCGCCTCAGCCGACTCCGTCGCACCAACCTGCTGCTCGGGTTGCTCCACGTCGCTCAGGGTGCCGCAGTGCTCGCCCTCGGCAACGGCTTCGCCCTGCCCGTCACCGGAAGCTTCATGACGGGACCGCCCGGCAGCGGCCTGGGCACGGCGCGCACCCTGTTCCACGTCTCCTTCGCCGTCGGGGTGGCGGCGTTTCTGTTCGTTTCGGCCGCGGCCCACTTCCTCATCGCCAGTCCGAGGGGATTTCGCCGCTACACGGCCAATCTGGAGCGAGGCCGCAACGACGCCAGATGGTTCGAGTACTCGATCAGCGCCTCGGTGATGATCGTGCTGATCGCCATGCTCACCGGGATCTCCGATGTCGCCGCCCTGGGCGCCCTGTTCGCGGCGACCGCGGCGATGATCTTCTTCGGTCTGGTCCAGGAGCGCTACGAGCGCCCCGGAGGGAGCCTGCTGCCGTTCTGGCTCGGCTCCCTGATCGGCGCAGTCCCCTGGGTGGTGATCGGGGTCTACCTGGTGTCCCCAGGCGTGGCGGCGGAGGCCCCGGGGTTCGTCTACGGCATCTACGTGTCGCTGTTCGTCTTCTTCAACAGCTTCGCGGTGAACATGTGGCTGCAGTACCGCAAGGTCGGCAGGTGGTCCGACTACGTATACGGCGAGAAGGTGTACGCCCTGCTCAGCCTGATCGCCAAGTCGCTGCTCGCCTGGCAGGTGTTCGCCGGCACGCTCGCCTCGTAGCCAAGTCCGTTACCGGTTTCCAGTTTCCAGTGTCCAGTTCTCAGACCAAGAGCCTCGCCGCGAATTGCCAATTGCGCATTGCGCATTGCGCATCGCGAGTTGCGAGTTGCGAATCACGAACCGCCGCCCCGGAATCACCGAGCCCCCGCGGCCCTACCCCGTGTAGGGCTTGACCGCCAGGATGTGGACGTTGAACATCCCGCTGGGAGCCTGATAGGAGACGGTCGATCCGACGTGGGCGCCGAGCAGCGCTCCACCGAGCGGACTGGAGGGCGAGGCGAGCACCATGCCGGGGATCTTGTTCTCCTGAGGGGCGAGGAGCACTTCTGTTTCGGTGCCATCGTCGTCGCGGATCGTCACCACCGTCCCGACCTCGGCGATGTCTCCGGCGGCAGCTTCGGACACCTCGGCGTTGTCGAGGATCGCCTGGATCTTGCGGATGCGAGCCTCCATGAGCCCCTGCTCGTTCTTGGCGGCGTCATAGTCGGCGTTCTCCCGGATGTCTCCGTGGGAGCGCGCCTCGGCGATCCGTTCAGAGATGTGCTGCCTTCCCTCGGTGGTGAGGTACTGCAGTTCCTCGACGAGCTTCTGGTGCGCTGCCGGGGATAGCCAGGTCGGGGTACCGCCGTTGTTCATGAGGGGAGGAGTGGGTCAGCTGTTGGGCTGGCGGACCCGGCGGGCCAGCCGGGACTTCTGTCGCGCGGCGGTGCGCTCGTGGAGCACGCCCTTCGACACGGCGGAGTCGATCCGCTTCTGGGCGAGTCGGAATGCCTCGTCGGTGGCGGCGGCATCTCCGGTCTGGGCGGCGGTGGCGACCCCCTTGACCCGGGTCTTGAGCTCGGAGCGAACAGCCTGATTGCGGGCCTTCCGCTTCACCGTCTGGCGGTTCCGCTTGATCTGGGATTTGATGTTGGCCATGTCGAATCAACCCGTGGTTGGGGGGAACGGCGGCACGATAGCAGTATGGGGAGCGACGGTACAATGCCGACCCGTCCCCACCGGAGCGCCGTGACGGACACCTCTCGGATCCGCAACTTCTCGATCATCGCGCACATCGACCACGGCAAGTCGACGCTGGCCGATCGCCTTCTCGAGCGCACCGGGGCGCTCGACGTCAGGGAGATGCGCGAGCAGGTTCTGGACTCCATGGACCTCGAACGGGAGCGGGGCATCACGATCAAGGCGCAGGCGGTCAGGCTGGCGTACCGCTCACCGAGTCGGGGCGACTACGTGCTCAACCTGATCGATACCCCGGGTCACGTGGACTTCACCTATGAGGTATCGCGCAGCCTGGCGGCCTGCGAGGGAGCGATCCTCCTCGTCGATGCCGCCCAGGGAGTGGAGGCACAGACGCTGGCAAATGCCTATCTGGCGGTCGAGGGCGGACTGGAGATCATTGCGGTGCTCAACAAGCTGGATCTGCCCGCCGCCGATCCGGATCGGGTCGAGGAGGAGATCGCCTCGGTTCTGGGGATCGACCCGGACACCGTCCTCCGGGTGTCCGCCAAGACCGGGGAGGGAGTGGATGCCCTGCTCGAGGCGATCATCGACCGCCTTCCTCCGCCCCAGGGGTCGCCCGAAGCGCCGCTGCGGGCGTTGGTGTTCGACTCCTACTACGACAGTTACCGGGGAGTGGTCTGCTACGTAAGGGTCTCGGAAGGGACGATGGGCACCGGCGACCGCCTGCGTTTCATGGTCAGCGGCGAGGACCTTCCCGCCGACGAGGTCGGTGTGCTCACTCCCAAGGCCGTGCCGGTGGCGGCGCTCGGTCCCGGCGAGGTCGGGTACCTGATCACGGGCGTGAAGGAGATCGGCCGCATCAAAGTGGGTGATACCGTCACCCGACGCGACCACCCGGCGACGGTGGCAATGCCCGGGTACCGCGAGCCGAAGCCGATGGTCTTCAGCGGGCTGTTCCCCACCGACGGCGACGACTTCGAGCGGCTCCGGGAGGCCCTGGAGCGGCTCAAGCTCAACGATGCCGCCCTGCAGTGGGAGCCGGAGAGCTCACGGGCTCTCGGGTTCGGCTTCAGATGCGGCTTCCTGGGGCTGCTGCACATGGAGATCGTGCGTGAGCGGCTGGAACGCGAGTACGACCTCGACCTGGTGGCCACCGCCCCCTCGGTGGGATTTCAGGTGGTTCTCACCGACGGGCGCGAGGTCGAGATCAAGAGTCCGCAGGATCTGCCCGAGCCGACGGCGCGGCGGGAGATCCGGGAGCCTCTCTTCCGGGTGATGATCATCACCCCCACCGAGTTCACCGGGACCGTGATGGAGCTGTTGCGGGAGCACCGTGGTGTGATGGGTGAGATGCAATACCTGTCCCCGGAGCGTGTCGAGCTGATCTACCGGGTCCCGCTCGCCGAGATCGTCTTCGGGTTCTTCGACCAACTGAAGTCGCGTACCAGGGGATACGCCTCGCTCGATTACGAGCCGGATGGATACGCGACATCTGACCTGGTGCGCGTCGAGATTCTGCTGAACGGCACGCCGGTCGATGCGTTCTCGGCGATCGTCCACAAGGACAAGGCGTACACGTACGGAAAGAAGCTCGTGGAGCGACTGCGCGAGATCATCCCCCGGCAGCTGTTCGACGTCCCCATCCAGGCGGCCATCGGATCGCGCATCATCGCCCGGGAGACGGTGAAGGCCAAGCGCAAGGACGTCATCGCCAAGTGTTACGGCGGCGACATCACTCGCAAGAAGAAGCTGCTGGAGAAGCAGAAGGAAGGCAAGAAGCGCATGAAAATGCTGGGGTCCGTCGAGGTCCCCCAAGAGGCATTCATCGCGGTCCTTCAGGTCGATGCCGACTGACGCCGTTCGCGCCGATGACCCTGCCCTTGCCGATCGAGCGGCGACCTGGGTGGGCGCCTACGTGCACATCCCGTTCTGTCGGCGGGTGTGTCCCTACTGCGACTTCGCAGTGGTCGAGGGCCCCGGCGACCTACGCGCTCCCTATCTGGAGGCACTCAAAGCGGAGATCGCCGCCGATCAGCCTTTCGGTGGCCCACTGGACGCGGTCCACCTCGGCGGCGGGACTCCGACGTCGCTGGACCCCGCGGCGCTCGGGGCGGTGCTCGCCGGGTTGGCGTCCCGTTTCGGCCTGGCCGACGACGCCGAAGTGTCCATCGAGGCCAATCCCGAGGATCTGGATGCCCCCACGGCGGAAGGCCTGGCGGCGGCCGGATTCAACCGGGTGTCGCTCGGGGTGCAGTCGTTCGATCCGGCGGTCCTCGCCTCGCTGGGGCGGCGGCACTCCCCGGAGCAGGCGGGTGCCGCCATCGCCATAGCTCGCACGTCATTCGCCTCTGTGAACGTCGACCTGATCTTCGGGGCTGTTGGGGAGAGCGCTCGATCATGGGAGAGCTCGGTGCAGCGGGCAGTCGACGCCGGAATCGACCATCTCTCCGCATACGCCCTGACCGTCGAGAGGGGCACGCCGCTCGCCCGGGCGGTGCTCGCCGGCGCCCCGGCCCCCGACCCCGACGACCAGGCCGACAAGTACCTGGCGGCGGAGTCGATCGCCGCCGCCTCCGGCCTCGTCCGTTACGAGACCTCCAACTACGCCCGGAACGGCCACGCCTGCCGGTACAACCTGCTCACCTGGGCGCACGGGGAGTACGCCGCCTTCGGCAACGGGGCGCATCGCCACCGGGACGGCAGGCGATCGTGGAATCTGCGACGGGTCGACCGCTACGTCGAGCGATCGCCGGCAGCGGTGGTTGCGGGGGAGGAGCAGCTCGATGCCTGGGGCCGTGACGTCGAGCGGGTGCTGGTCGGGCTGCGCCGCACCGCCGGGGTCGTTCCCGGTATCGCCGGCGCGGCTCTCGCCGGATCGGCGGCGGGGGAGCGGCTGATCGCTGCCGGGGTGCTGCACGCCGTCGCGGATCGGCTGCAGGTGATCCGCCCCCTCCTCGGCGACGAGGTGGGACGCGCCCTGCTGGCACTCGAACCGCCCCCGATCGGTTAGCACTCTCCCCGGCTCACTGCTAGCAGCCCTGCTAACCTTCGATGATGCTCGACGAACGCAAGGCGGCGATCCTCGGCGCCCTCGTGGAGGACCACATCGAGACCGGTGCCCCGGTGTCCTCTCGGGTGATCCTCGAGCGGTCCGGCCTGGATTGCTCGTCGGCGACGATCCGCAACGAGCTGGTGGTGCTCGAGCGCGAGGGATACGTCTCCAAACCGCACACCTCGGCCGGCCGGGTGCCCACCGATCGCGGCTACCGCTACTACGTGGATCACCTCTCGCCGGGCCTGCTGCGGGCCTCGACCCGGGGCCGCATCGATCAGTTCTTCTCGTCATTCCATGCCGAGTTCGGGCGGGTGCTGCGGGAGACCTCGGACCTGCTCAGCGAGGTCACCGCGTATCCGGCCGTGGTGCTCGGCCCGGGCCTGCGCGGCCGCGTGTTACGCGACTTGCACCTCCTCGGTGTCGAGCCTGCAGTCGTCCTGCTCGTGTTGGTCGGCGACGGCGGGAGGGTCCACCAGTCCGTGATCAAGCTTCCCGTACCGGTGACGCCGGCCGAGGTGGCCGAGGCCCACGAGGCGCTGGTGGCCTCCCTCGCCGGCAAGCCGATCGTGGATCGTCCCGAGGTTCCCGATCTCCCCGGACTCGCCCCCGCCAGCCGTTCCCTGGTGGTCAGGGCGCTCGAGGCGGTCACCGACGCCGCCGACGCCGGGCGGGAGATCTACGTCGGCGGCACCAGCCGGATGGTCGAGCTGTGGGAGGACCTGGCCAAGCTCCACCGCATCCTCGCCCTGCTCGAGCGGGAGGCGACCGTCCTCCAGTTGCTGGACGGCTCCGTCGAGGGGACCACGGTTCGCCTCGGGCCGGAGATTCACGCCGGCGAGGAGGATCTCGCCGTGGTATCGGCGCCGTACTCCGTGGGTAGCGGGCGCAGCCGCATGGGGGTGCTCGGCCCGCTGCGGATGGACTACCGCCGGGCGATTCGCGTCGTCGAAGAAGTCTCCGACGCCCTCGGCGATAGCCTCGCTCCCTGATGGCGACCGATTTCTACACGGCTCTCGGGGTGTCCCCCGATGCCTCCCTGGAGGAGATCAAGAGCGCCTTCCGTCGGCTTGCCCGGGAGACCCATCCCGACGCCAACCCGGGGGATCCCGCGGCCGAAGCTCGCTTCCGGGAGATCGCCGAGGCCTACGAGGTCCTCTCCGACCCGCGGCGGCGCGCCGCGTACGACCGGGGCGACACGGTGAACATCGGCGATCTCTTCTCCTCCTTCGCCGGGATCGACGAGGTGCTCAGTCGCTTCTTCGGCGGCGGCTTCGGACCGTTCGGCGGCGCCTCCCGGGGACCGGCCCAGGGCCGGGACGTGGTGGTGCGCACGTCGGTGAGCCTCGCCGAGGCGGCCGCCGGGGCGACCCGGGAGGTGTCCTACCGGGCGCCCGTGGCGTGTTCCAACTGCGCCGGGTCGGGATCCGATCCGGGCATGCCGCTGCAGACCTGCGACCGTTGTGCCGGCCAAGGATCGGTGCGGGTGACTCGCCAGACGATCCTCGGCGCGACGATGACGATCGCGGCGTGCGATCGCTGCCGGGGCCGCGGCAAGGTGGTCGTCACCGCGTGCCCGGAGTGCTCCGGCGCCGGCTCGCTCAACAGGGACGTCACGGTGCACGTCGACATCCCCCAGGGGATCGACGACGGGGCACGGATGCGGCTCGCCGGGCGCGGGGCCGCCGGTGACCCCGGCGGACGTCCCGGGGACCTATATGTCGAGGTGCGGGTGGAGCCCGATGAGCGATTCGTCCGCCACGGCGCCGACCTGGTGCACCGGGTCCATCTCGGCCTGGCGGAGGCCACTCTCGGCACCGGGTTGCCGGTCCCAACCGTGGATGGTGATTCCGTCGAGATCGAGATCCCTGCCGGCACCCAGCCGGGTACGGTGTTCAAGCTGTCCCGTCGGGGGATGCCCCACCTGCAGCGGCGGGGGCGGGGCGACCTGCTCGTCGAGGTCGTCGTGGACGTGCCGACCACCCTGTCGCCCGCTCAGGAAGAAGCGCTGCGCGCATTTGCCGCCGCGTCCGGGGAGAACCCGGCATCCTCGCGAAAGAGGCGCAAGAAGGGCTAGGGGGCCGGCCCGACCCGTAGTGGACGTTGCCCGGTCTCACCCGCTAGTGTGTGCGCAGCGCGTTCCCGCCGAACACTCGGCGGTGTCGGGAGCCTCCGGTGGAGGGAGTGGCAAGGCCGTGACCGCGACGTACAACGAGTTGGTGGGAGCCAGGGTTCGCTCGATCCGCCGGCAGCGGGGTCTTTCTCTGCAGGACGTGCAGAGGCTCTCCAACGGGGAGTTCAAGGCGGCGGTGGTCGGCGCCTATGAACGCGGAGAGCGCAGTCTGTCACTGCCTCGGCTGCAGCGGCTCTCGCAGTTTTTCCAGGTTCCGATCTCGCAGTTCATGCCGCAGGACGAAGCCGGTACCCGCACGATGGAAGCGCTGCCCAGCGGGGGAGTGACCATCGACCTCAATCGTCTCGAGCGCCTGTCGGGCACCGAGTCGGTGATCTTCAACCGTTTCCTGCGATCCATTCAGATGATGCGTCGGGACTTCAACGGCAAGGTGCTCACCATCCGACGGGACGATCTGCGCCTGTTGGCGTTGCTCATCGATCAGTCGGAAGAGGCGTTCTCCGAGCGCCTCCGGGAGGCCGGGCTCACCGCCGAGATGTGATCCTCCGGGGATTGCAGCCCCCGGCGGTATACTGAGTCGTCCCAATGATCCCCTCGTATCGAGGATCTCTTTGACGCAAGCCTCTCTTCACGAGGTCACGCTCCGCGTCCCTGGTGAGCATCTCATGCTGGCGCTCCTCGGCGAGCGCGACGGCTTTCTTCGCCTGGTCGAGGAGGCCTATTTGGACGTGCAGATCGTGGCCCGGGGCGACGAGCTGCGGATCAGCGGCCCCGAAGCCAGCACCCGGCTGGTGAAGACCACGTTCGAGGAGCTGCTCGTCCTGGTGAGGGAAGGACAGACCCTCGATGCGGACCGGGTGCAACGAGTGATCGACCTGGTCAAGGCGGAGGTCACCAGCCCGTCGTCGGTGTTCAGCGACGGCATCACCGTGGGTCGCGGCAAGGTCATCCGGCCGAAGACCGTCAACCAGAAGCGGTATCTCGATGCCATCAGGCGCAACACGGTGGTATTCGGCATCGGGCCGGCAGGCACTGGCAAGACCTACCTGGCGATGGCGCTGGCCGTCTCCGGGCTGCAGAGCGGCGCGGTCACCCGCCTGATACTGACGCGACCGGCGGTCGAGGCTGGCGAGCGGCTGGGATTCCTCCCCGGCGACCTCGCCGCCAAGGTGGACCCGTATCTCCGTCCGCTGTACGACGCCCTGTTCGACATGCTCGGTCCCGAGGAGACCCAGCGGCTGATGGAACGGGGGACCATCGAGATCGCTCCGCTCGCCTACATGAGGGGCCGCACCCTCAACGATGCGTTCGTCGTGCTCGACGAGGCACAGAACACCTCACCCGAGCAGATGAAGATGTTTCTCACCCGCCTCGGGTTCAACTCCAAGATGGTGATCACCGGGGACGTCACCCAGGTGGACCTGCCCAGCGGCAAGGCGTCCGGGCTGCGGCAGGTGGGCCAGGTGCTCGACGATATCCCCGGAGTGTCGTTCGTGATGCTCGGCGCCGAGGACGTCGTCCGCCATCGGATCGTCGCCTCCATCGTGGAGGCCTACCGGATGTACGACGAGAGGATCAAGGGACCGGAATGAGGGTCGTTACTCGTCTGACGACGCTCACCCGGGCGGTCATCGTGATCTCCACGCTGGTCTTCACCTCGCTCGCCTTGGTGATCGGGCGTGACCGCGCCCCGGAGCCGATCTCGCTGAGCGTGGACGAGCCCGCTCCCCTGACGTTCACCGCCACCGGCCCGGTCGAAGTGGTCGACACCGCCGAGACCGACCGGCGGCGAGCCGCGGCGTCAGCCGCGGTCGAGGACGTCTACCGGACCGACACCCAGGTCACCGAGACCGTGCTCGCCAGCATCGCCGAGTTCTTCACCAACGTCCGCAACGCGTCGGAGCCGGTTGTCATCGAGCTCGAGGATCCCGACTCGATCACCCCGCCCACCTCCGAGGCGACGACGACCTCCGAGGATACGACGACGAGCGCGACCACCGCCTCGGAGACGACCACCGGCGAGGAGACCACGACGACCACGTCCACCACCACGACCCTTCCCCCGGAACCCCCTCCGCTCGAAGAGCAGATCGCCTTGGTTCAGGTGGCCCACCCGCTGTTGCGGGATACCACCATCGAGGCGATCGTCGGGTTGGTCAATGCCGATCGCGACCTCGCTCCCGGCGATCAGCTCCTCCCCATCGTCCAACAGGCGGCGCTCGACACGGCCGAGCAGTACCTGCTCGACGGCATCCGCTCGACCGAGTTCGAATCGGTGCGGAGCCGCCTGGTCACCCAGCCGCGCCCGCTCGTGCTCCTTCCCGAGGAGATCAGGGAGAGCGTCGAGAATGCTGTCGCCGACCTGCTGTCGGTGTCGCTGCAGGCCAACGAGTTCAGCGACGAGACCGCCACCGAGGAGGCCCGTCGCGCTGCCGAGGCCTCGGTAGCCGAGGTGACCAAGTCCTACCTGTTCGGCGAGAAAATCGTGGGTGTCGGCGAGCGCATCGATGCCGTCCAGTTGAAGGCGATCCTCGACCTGGGTTTGCTCGACGTGGGTGAGGTCAACGCCCCCGCCCGCGCCCTGACGCTCATCGCGGTGCTGGTGGTGCTGCTGGCGATGGTGTTCCTGGCGCGGGTCACCGCCGACTACTGGCGGCGCTCGAAGATGGTCGGGTTGTTCGGACTGCTCATAGTGTTCGCCGCAGTCGCCGCCCGGGTGCCGGCCCTGGTTTCCCGGGACCGGGTCGAACTCGGCTTCCTGTTACCTGCCGCCCTCTTCGGTTATCTCGCCGCCAACCTGTTCGATGCTCGCATTGCCGTGCTCATGGCGGTTCCCGTCGCCACGTTCACCGCGCTGGCCACGGGTGATCTGGCGCTGGTGGTCTTCGCCGCGGCGGCGACCCTGGCGCCGATTCCCCTCGTCTCCGCGGTTGCCTCGCGCGCCCAACTCAACCTGGCGGTGGTCTTCTCCGCGGTGATCCAGGTGCCCCTGGTGGCGGCCCTCGCCTGGTTCTTCTACGGCACCGAGGCCATCGTGCTCTCGATGGTCTGGGGGTTTGCCAGCGGGATCATCACCGGAGTGGTCGCCCTGGGGATCATGCCGGTCCTCTCGACCCTCTTCGGGATCACCACCACCCAGACCCTGCTCGATCTCACCGATCGCAACCATCCTGCGCTGCGTCGGGTCGAGGAGATGGCACCCGGCACCTTCAATCACTCGGTGCTGGTGGGCAACCTGGCGGATCGGGGAGCCCGCGCCGTCGGTGCCAATCCGCTGCTCGCCCGGGCGATGGCCTACTACCACGATCTCGGCAAGACGGTGCAGCCCAAGTACTTCGTGGAGAACCAGTTCGGGGTCACCAATCCCCACGATCGGCTTCCTCCCGAGGAGTCGGCAGCAATCATCCGGAGCCACGTCGCCGAGGGGCTCCGACTCGCCCGCGAGTATCGGATTCCTCCCGACGTCAGCCAGGGAATCCTCACCCATCACGGCACCAGCCTGATGCGGTTCTTCTACCACAAGGCCGAGGAGACATATGGGGATCGCTTCGATCCCGCCGACTACCGCCACCGGGGTCGCAAGCCCAAGAGCAAGGAGATGGTGATCCTCATGCTCGCCGACGCCACCGAGGCGGGCACCCGGGCACTGGTGCAGCATGAGGACCCGACCAGCGAGAGCATCAGAAGGCTGGTGGAGGGGATCATCGCCGAGAAGGTCGAGGACGGACAGCTCGAGGAGTCGGATGTCACCTTCGGGGAGCTCACCCGCATCAAGGAGGCGTTCGTGGATGCCCTCATCGGCTATTACCACACCCGGATCCCGTATCCGGGATTCCCCGCGACCAGGAGCGTTCAACCGGCGTGAACGTGTTCTTGAGCGATGAGCAGGACCGACCGGTGGATGCCGTCTCGCTCCGCAACTTCGCCGTCAGGGTTCTCGAGGAAGAAGGGTACGCCGCCGACACCGAGCTGGCGGTGGTGCTGGTGGGAGCCAAGCAGATGACCGACTACAACGAGCGGTTCATGGACCGCAAGGGACCGACGGACGTGCTGGCATTCCCGATCGAGGACCTGGTGGCCGGATCCGCTCCCCGGCGCCTCCGCGACGAGCCTCCGGTGGCTCTCGGCGACGTGTTCCTGTGCCCGGAAGAGATCGAGGCCCGGGCGCGTGCCGAGGGCTTCGTCTACGACGACTTCCTTCATCTGCTCCTGGCTCACGGCATCCTGCACCTCCTGGGCTACGACCACGACGACGACACCACAGCCGATGCGATGGAAAAGCGCGAGGACGAGTTGCTCGCCCTCATCGGGAGGTCCCTGGGATGACAGCAGTGGCCCTCGGCTTGACCCTGGTGTTCACCGCCATCGCCGCGGCGCTGCGGGTGGGGGGTGCCTCGCTGCTGCGCACCCACCGCGCCGATGCCCTTCGCGATGCCGCCGCCGGACGACGGGGCGCGGCCAAGGTCGCCGAGCTCCTGGAGGAACCGGTGACGCTGCAGCCTTCCCTCGGCATGGTGCATGCCGCCCTGCTCGTGTCGGCGGCGATCCCGGCGGCCTGGGCGCTGTCGGTGCTCGCCTCCGGCTGGTTGCTCGCCGGGGTGCTGGTCATGTTGGGATTGGCCCTCGTGTTGCTCGGCGACACCCTGCCCCGCTCCTTTGGACGCGCTGTGCCCCGGGGGCCGGCGTACCGGCTCTCCCCGCTTCTCTCCAGCGCGGTCAACCTCGGGCGGCGAGCGGCCGACTTCATCTACGACGAAGACGACGACCCGACCGAACAAGGGGAGGAGGACGCGGAGGACGACAGCGATGAGATCGAGTTGATCTCGTCGGTCCTCGAGTTCACCGACGCCATAGTGCGTGAGGTCATGGTGCCCCGCACCGACATGATCACGATCGCCGCCGCCGCCGACACCGATCGCGCCCTCGACGTCGCGCTGGAGTGCGGCCGGTCCCGCATCCCGGTCACCGGCGACGACCTCGACGACATCGTCGGGGTGCTCTACGCGCGCGACCTGCTCACGCTGTTCGACGCCGGCGGGGGCCCCAAGCCGGTTACCAAGATCATGCGCCCCGTCCACTTCGTGCCGGAGACCAAGCGGGTGTCCGAGCTCCTCCGGGAGCTGCAGGCGTCGAAGGTCCACCTGGCGGTGGTGGTCGACGAGTTCGGCGGGACCGCCGGTCTGGTTTCGATCGAGGACCTGCTCGAAGAGATCGTCGGGGAGATCATCGACGAGTACGACGTCGAACAGCCGATGGTCGAGGAGATCTCCGCCGGGGAGTACCTGGTGGATGCCCGGATGGCCGTCGACGACCTCGCCGAGCTCGTCGGCATGTCGATCCCCGACGAGGACTGGGACACGGTCGGCGGCCTGGTGCTCGGCCTCGCCGGGCGGGTGCCCGCCCAGGGTGAGTCGTTCACCCTCGGGCATCTCGTGCTGAGCGCCGATCGAGTGCAGGGGCGGCGGGTCTCCCGGGTGCGGGTGACCGTCGCGTGAGATCGGGATTCGTGCCCGTCGTGGGCAGGCCGAACGTCGGCAAGAGCACCCTGGTGAACGGTCTCGTCGGCACCAAGGTCGCCATCACCTCGCCCCGGCCGCAGACGACGCGGACCAACATCCGCGGGGTGTTCAATGGCGACGACCTGCAGGTGGTGTTCGTCGACACCCCGGGTATTCACCGGCCGCGTACCGCGCTCGGTGCCCGGCTCAACGCCATCGTCACCGCCTCGCTCGCCGATGCCGATGCCGCGGTCTTCGTGGTCGATGCCACCGGCAAGATCGGTCCGGGTGACCGGCTGATCGCCGAGCGTCTCATCGACGCGGGGACGTCGGTGGTGTGCGTGGTCAACAAGGTCGATGTCGCCCCGGCCGATGCGGTGGTGGAGAGGCTGGCGGTCGCCGCCGAGTGGGACTTCGCCGCCTATGTGCCCACCAGCGCCCTTCAGGGGAGCAACCTCACGCCGATCGTCGACGAGTTGCGGGCTTTGCTTCCCGAGGGACCGCAGTTCTTCCCGCCCGACATGCCCACCGATCAGACCGAGGAGTTCCTGGTGGGCGAGATCATCCGGGAGAAGTTTCTCTCCCGGCTCCGTGAGGAGCTTCCCCACTCCCTGGCGGTGGTCGTCGAGGAGATCCTGGTGCAGGACAACGGGGTGACCCGGGTCGTCGCCAAGCTGATCGTGGAACGCGACAGCCAGCTGGGGATAGTGGTCGGCAAGGGAGGCACCTTGATCAAGGAGGCGGGTTCCGAGGCCCGCGAAGAACTGGAGCGCCGCCTGGCGGCCCGGATCCACCTGGACCTGCGGGCCAAGGTGGTCAAGGACTGGCAGGAGCATCCCGGCGCCATCGAGCGGCTCGGCCTGTGAGCTTCGCGGCTGCCTCCCGGGTGGTCTCGGCCGGGGACGGCACGTGGGAGGGGGAGATCGCTCCGGGCTGGGACATCGTCGGCAATGCCGACGGAGGGTATCTGGCGGCGATCGCGGCGCGGGCGGCGGGGATGGCGGTGGGTCGCCCCGACCCGGTGACGGTGACGACCCACTTTCTCGCACCGGGCCGGCCGGGACCGGTGACCATTTCCACGACCATCCTCAAGGAGGGCCGGCGCTTCTCCACCGTGGGGGCGACGATGACCGCCGGCGACAAACGGGTGCTGACCCTGCTCGGTTCCTTCGGTGAGCTCGGCGGTGACGCCGGGGTGGAGAGGGTCGATTCGGGCCCGCCGCAGCTGCCTCCCCCCGAGGAGTGTGTGCCGCTCGAGCCGACCGACACCTTCCCCCCGCCGTTCGTGGGGAGGGTGGAGTTGCGGCTCCATCCCGACGCGGTGGCAAACCTCGGGCACGCCTCCGGACGCCCTCGGGTCACGGGATGGTTCCGGCTGCGCGATGGCGAGCCGGTGGACACCATGGCGCTGCTGGTCGCAGTGGACGCCTTCCCGCCGACGGTGTTCTTCGCCGATCTGCCGTTCGCCTGGGTGCCGACCCTCGAGCTCACCACCCACGTCAGGGCCCGGCCGGCACCCGGCTGGCTGGCGTGCTCGTTCACCACCCGGTTCATCACCGGAGGCTTTCTCGAGGAGGACGGCGAGGTGTGGGACTCCACCGGGAGGTTGGTCGCCCAGTCCCGGCAGTTGGCGCTGATGCCCCGGGGGTGACGGGTGCCAGGGACAGCCGATCGGCTCGGTCGCCCAGCTCCGCCCCGGCGATCTCGACTCGTAGATCCCGGAGACGATGGCGGTCGTCGGCTTACTGGTGGCGCTGGTGACCGGGCTGGCCGCCCCGCACCTGCGACGGGCCACGGACTGACGGACGGGGATCCCGGGGACGACGCGTATCTCTCGGTGCCGCGTATTCTGCGGGCGTGCGGAAGATTCGCGACTGGTTGCTCACCATCCCGTTCCTGATTGCGTTCGGACTGACCCTGCTGGTCTTCGACATCGCCGGGCGAGTGGTCCGCCCGTTCAGTCTGCGGGGGTTCGAGGTGGTGATGGCCGGGCTGCAGCGCACCCTCATGGAACTGTTCCGCATCAGCGGGACGCGGGTCGAAGTGGAGCGCTCGCCTCTCCTCGAGGCCAAGCGCGGCTACGCGTTGATCTCGAACCATCAGAGCCTCTTTGACATCGCGGTGATCGGCGGGCTCCTGCCCCGTAACTACCCGAAGTACGTCGCCAAGAAGGAGCTGGGACGGTGGATACCCAGCATTTCGCTCAATCTCCGCAAGGGAGGCAACGCCCTGGTGGATCGCAAGGATCGCATCGGCTCGATGCGGGCAATCACCACCATGGCCCGCATCGCTCAGGACCGCGACGTCAGCGTGGTCATCTTCCCCGAAGGCACCCGCAGCCGCGACGGTGAAATGCTGGGGTTCAAACCGGCAGGTACCCGGGCGCTGCTGGCGGCTGCCGATCAGCTCGCCGTCGTCCCCGTTGCCATCGATGGGTCGTGGCGGCTGCTGCTCCACAACCTCCTGCCGGTCCCGTTCGGGACGAAGATCCGGGTGAGATTCGGCGATCCGATCAAGCGGGCGAAGGGCGATGCGGAGGCGGTCGCCGTCGTCGCCGAAGCCTGGATCAGGGATACGCTGGCGGGGTGGCGGGCGCAGCCGGCCGAAGCCTGAGCGACGCCGACAGACCAGGCATCAGCGGTCCCACCCGTCGATCGTTTCGATGAGGTCGACGTCGCGTTCGGTGAACGCCTTTGCCGAATGGGTGCTCACCGCCAGCGTCACTCGATTCCAGCGGATGTCGATGTCGGGGTGGTGATCTGCCCTCGCGGCGACCAGTCCCACCCGGTTGACGAAGCCCATCGCCGCGGCGAAGTCGGCGAACCCGAAGGTCCGGCTGGCGGTCTCCCCGTCGAGTGTCCAGTGGGGGTGCGCCCCGGTGAAGCGGGAGCGTTCGATGTCGTCGAGTGGGGTGGGCATCCGCTCAGTCTGCCATGAGGGTCGTCATCGGCGGCACCGGGGGGCTCGTCGCAATTACCGGGTCGATCGGGGTTCCCGGCCGGGTCACAGGTACTCGGTACCCTGCATGTCGTGGGACTGCGCAACGACCAGGGGATCGTGCTGCGGGGCTTCCCCTTCGGGGAGGCCGACCGGGTCGTGGTGCTGCTCAGCCCCAACCACGGCAAGGTGCGGGCGGTGGCCAAGGGGGTGCGCCGCACCAAGAGCAGGTTCGGGGGTCGCCTCGAGCCGTTCACCCATGTCGACCTCGTGCTCTACGAGGGACGCAACCTGGACACGATCACCCAGGTGTCGGTCATCGAGGCCCATGCCGGCCTGCGGGGGGATCTCGATCGGGTTCTCGCCGCGGGGACGATGGTCGAGGTGATCGACGCAGTCACCCAGGAGAACGAATCCAGCCTGCGTGCCTTCCTGTTGCTGCAGCGGGGCCTGAGTGCCCTCGACGACGGGCCGCGCCACCCCGACATGGTGGCGGCGTTCCTGCTCAAGGCCGCCGACGTGGTGGGGATCGCCCCGGCCTTTGAGCACTGCGCCGGGTGCGGCCGTACCGCCGACCTCACCCGGTTCTCGTTCGCCGCCGGCGGAGTGCTGTGCGAGAGGGACCGGACCCCGGGTGCGGTCGCCCTGCGTCCCGGGCTCACCGGCTACCTGGCCGGCCTCGCCCGATCCGACCTGGCCAATCTGCCCGACCACGATGCGGGCTTCTCCGGTGAGGCGATGGGGGTCACCCGACGCTTCATCGAGTACCACCTGGATCGGCGGCTGAAGAGCCTGACCGTCGATGGTTGATCCCCGCCACGTCG
>MELR01000019.1:16313-19552 GCA_001767695.1 Actinobacteria bacterium RBG_16_68_21 | reverse complement strand
CTCGGTGAACAGGACAGGCGTTCCATCGTCAGTGGCGCGGAGCGTCACCGAGTAGGGGGAACCGGTCGTTGCGGTGTACGTGATCGTGCCCGAGATGACTCCCGTCGTAGCCGAGATCGACAGCCCGGCAGGGAGCCCGGTGGCCGACCAGGTGAGGGAGTCGGCGTCGGGATCGGATCCACTTACCGGCAGTGAGACCGACTCGCCTTCGGGCGACGTCCGATCGACCGGTGCAGCTACCACCGGGGCACGGTTGGTGTCGCTCACGGTCCAGGAGAAGGTCACCTCGTCGAACAGATTCGGAGTGCCATTGTCGGTGGCCCGCACCGTCACCGAGAAGGGAGATCCCGATGAGGCGATGTAGGAGACCGTTCCCGAGATGACCCCGGTGGCGGGGGCGATCGACAGTCCGGGGGGAAGCCCGGTTGCCGACCAGGAGAGTGTGTTGCCGTCCGGATCGGACCCGCTCATCGTCAGGGTCACCGCCGCCCCCTCGGCGCTGGCACGGGCGCCGGGATTGGTCACCGTCGGCGGCCGATTGGTATTGGCGACGGTCCAGGTGAAGGTCGCCTCGTCGTAGAGATTGGGGCTTCCGTCGTCGGTGGCCCGCACCGTGACGGTGTACGGCGACGACGCCGCCGCCGTGTAGGACACGGTGCCGGAGACGATTCCGGAGGAGGGATTGATGCTCAGGCCGCCGGGGAGTCCGGTGGCCGACCAGGTGAGGGTATCGCCGTCGGGATCGGAACCCGACATCGCCAGGGTCACCGGGTCACCCTCCGCCACACTCAGCGATCCCGGGTTGTCGACGGAGGGATCACGGTTGGCGTCGGCGACGGCCCACTGGAAGCTCGCCGAGTCGGTGAGCCCGGCACCGTCGGTGATCGTGATCACCACCGTGTAGGGCGAACCGGGCGACGCTGCGTAGGTGATGACTCCGGAGACCACTCCCGAGACGGTGTCGATGCCGACGCCCGGCGGCAGGCCGGAGGCGGCAAAGGTGACCGCCGATCCCTCGGGATCGTTGGCCGCGATGGCAAAGGCGACTACATCACCCTCGGCATCCGAGCGGTTCGGCGGGGGGACCGTGAAGACCGGAGGCTGATCGACGAAGTCGACCTTCGCCGCCGACGCTCCCCCGGTGAACTGGACGCTGGTCACGGTCGCGGTGTTGGTCAACTGGGTCTCGGCGTTGGGGTCGTCGAGCACCACCAGGTAGTCCACGGTGAGCACCTCGCCGGGCCACAGGTCGATCCCCGCCGCCAGGTTCGGTGGCGGGGATCCCACCAGCGAGACCGTGCCTCCCCTGGTGACCCGCACGTCGTCGATGCTGAGAATGCTGCCGACACCGGTACCGGAACCGAGGAAGCGGATCTCGCCGTCCTCGGCGGCGAACGCCGCCAGATCGAGGTCGAGCGTTGCCCAACCGGTGGAGCCGGTGAGATCGATGGTGGCCAGCGTCGTCCACCCGGAGCCGTCTCCCCGGGCCTGCACCGCCACCGACCCGCCCGCCGACTCGATCTGCAGCTTCGAGTACGCCAGGCCGAGTCGGGGAGCGGGCGCACCACTGAGATCGATGGTCCGGGACACCGCCACCCCGTCGAGGGTGACCCCGACCCCGCCGATCCGCAGGCAGAACGTCTGGCGGCAGTGGGCATCGGCTTCGACCAACGCCACTCCCGTTCCGCTGGAACCGGTGTCACCGACCTCCTGCCACACCCCGCCCCAGGAGATCGACCCATTGGACCCGGCGTAGCCGCCGCTCTCGAAGGAGTCTGCCGCCGCGGCGACACGGGTGACGTCCGCCGAGCCCGGGAAGTAGGAGGCACCCGCCGGGACCGGATCGACAATCATCACATTGCGATGGATCACCGACGAGGTGTTGGTCACGGTGACCGTGTAGGCCAGGGCGTCGCCGGGCCGCACCGAGCCGACCGCATCGGAGCCCTTGGCAATCTCCAACGGCACCGGCACGTCGCTCACCATCCATGTGAAGCTCTCCTCGGCGAACAGGCCACCGGGGTCCTCAGCATGGACAGTCACCGCGTAGGGTGATCCGGCAGCCGCGGTGTAGTCGATGGTCCCCACGATCGCGCCCTCGGTCGGATGGACGGCCACTCCCGGGGGGAGCCCGGCCGCCGAATACACCAGCGGGTCGCCGTCGGGATCCGACGCCGTCGCCGCCAGCACCACCGACGTCGCCTCGGGATCGGTCCGGTCGTTGAGCACGACATCGAAGGTCGGTGCCCGGTTCGTATCGGTCACGGTCCAGGAGAACGCCGCCTCGGCATACAGGTTGGGGGTTCCGTTGTCGGTGGCCCGTACCGTCACCGCGTACGGCGACCCGGCTGCGGCGTCGTAGGGGACCACACCCGAGATCACGCCGGTTCCCGACGCGATCACCAGACCCGGGGGCAGCCCGGTGGCGCTCCACACCAGGGTGTCCCCGTCCGGATCGGATCCCGTAACCGCGATGGCGATGGTGTCCCCCTCGCCGTTGGTCAGATCACCCGGGTTGGTGACGGTCGGCGGCCGGTTCTCATCGGCGACGACCCAGGTGAACCCGACCTCGGTGAAGGTGTTGGGCGTGCCGTTGTCGGTGGCCCGCACCGTGACCAGGTAGGGCGATCCGGGAGCGGCATCGTGGGGAATCGTCCCGGAGATGACCCCGGTCCCGGCGGCGATCGACAGCCCGCCGGGGAGACCGGTCGCCGTCCAGGTGAGGGTGTCGCCGTCGGGATCGGACCCGACGACGGGCAGCGAGACCACCTGGCCCTCGGTCCCCGACTGGGGTCCGGGGTTGGTGACCGCCGGCGCCCGATTGGTATCGGTGACGGTCCAGGTGAACGTCACCTCGGTGTAGAGGCTCGGCGCCCCGTCATCGGTGGCCCGCACCGTCACCGCGTAGGGCGATCCGGCCGAAGCCCCGTAGGTCACCGTGCCCGAGATCAGTCCGCTGCCGGCGTCGATCGACAGCCCATCGGGGAGGCCGGTGGCCGTCCAGGTGAGGTCGCCTCCGTCGGGGTCGGATCCGGGGACGATGAGGGAAACCGCGTTGCCCTCGGCACTCGACTGGTCGCCGGGGTTGGTGACGTCCGGTGGGCGGTTGAGGTCGGTGACGGTCCAGGTGAACGTGTCGGTGTCGCCGTTACCCCCCGGATCGGTGACGGAGATGATCACCGAGTAGGGCGATCCCGATGCCGCGCTGTAGGCGATCGTGCCCGAGATCAGCCCGCTGG
>MELR01000019.1:1428-16289 GCA_001767695.1 Actinobacteria bacterium RBG_16_68_21 | reverse complement strand
GGGGGAGCCCGGTGGCTCCATAGGTCAGGGTGTCGCCGAGGGGGTCGGTGGCCGCTGCCGAAAACGACAACGGGTCGCCCTCGGCATCGGTCCGATCCCCGAGATCCTGGTCGAACACCGGGGGCACATCGACCCTGCCGAAGGTGAAGGCGTCGAGGCGCTCCTTGTCTTCGTTGAAGCCGAGATCGCCTCCCGACCAGGCGACAATGGCCTCGACGCGGGCAGTGGACGACACCGAGGTCCGGGCGACGAGGAGGCTCACCAGGCTGTGCCGGTCAACCGCGGTCCCGGTGATGACGGCGTCGGACTCGAGAGCCAGCACGATCGCCCCGCGGGGGAACGGCCACCCGTATCCGTCCTCGACCAGCTCTATCCCCCAGATCTGGTCGCTGTACCCGATCTCGGTTCCTTCGAGCAGCCTGGTGGTGGTGCCCGTGGTCGATCCCTCCCCGGCCGACGTGGGGACGTACCTCCACACGTCCTGGTGCTCGCCTGCACCGGCTCGGGCGAGGAGGAACGACCCGGCGGGCAGGGTGACCTCGCCGACCTGAGTCGACTGCTCGACCAGGGTCAGGCCGCGCAGCTCGGCACCGAGCGGGTTGTCCAGCACGATGGCGAACGAGCCCGAGGTGTAGTCCCCCGGGACGGTGGGCCGGAAGCGGCCCACGTCGTTCCTCTGGAAGACGACCGACCCGGTGGTGCCGGTGAGGGTCACGTCGCCGTCCAGCCCGAACAGCAGGTCCCCCGGCTGCACGGTGACCGACCCCCCGATGGTCATGGTCGTCGCCACCAGGTGGAGGCCGGCCACGTCCACATTGCCGAAGACGGCGTCCCAGTCGGCGACGGTCGTCAACGTCCCCGACGTGACTCCCGGCTCATAGTTGACGCCCGGGGGCCCGAAGGAGGCGATGGCACCGTCTTTGAGGCTGGTCACCCCCGGCGGCCCGGTGGTGGTGTCGTCCCGGATGCTGAACCACATCCCGGGATCGACGTCCGACGCCGGCACCGCCTCGATCTGGACGTTGTCCAGGTAGATCTCGTCGCTGTGGTTGGCGGCGCTCGAGGTGACCCGGATCGTGGTGTTTGCTCCGATGTAGGGGGTGACGTCGAAGGCCTGGGGATTTGGTGCATTCACGCTGGCCACGACCTCGTAGCTGGCCAGGGTGGTCCACGGCCCGGAACTGGTCGGCGAGACCTCGAGGTCGAAGAAGGTGCCCCCCGGGTTGTCCTGCTCGAGGGCGTAGTCGAAGGTGAGCACCGCCGCCCCGGCGCCGGACAGGTCGGCGGACCGCTGGGCACCAACCCTCGTGCCCGCCAACTGGTCGTTGATCCGTAGGCAGTTCGAAGACGAGCAGCGCAGTGCCCACGACCCGACGGACACGACGCCTACGCCTGCCCCGTCGGCCTCCCCGATCTCGATCCACGGTCCCGACCAAGAGAGCGTCCCGGTGTTGCCGGTGAAGCTCCCCGAGGAGGGGAACGAGTCCTCGTAGGTGCCGTTGGCCGCGGCCCGAGCGGGCGGCAATACCGCAAGCACCGCGATCCCGACCAGGGCCGCGCTGAAGATGACAAGCAGGGCCCTGGCAAGACGAGCGGGCCGGGACCGCGAGCGCGCCTTCCGGACGGCCCCGGCGAAGCCAGTGCCGCTTCGATCGGCGTTGTCGGTTGTGGAGCGCGACCGGGAGCATGGGGCTCCCCGAGCTCTCGCGCGAAGCCGCACTCGCCGCCGGTTCATATGGGTTTCTTCGGCCAAGAACGGCTACAACCCGAGCGCTACCCGCCGCCTGAGCAAACTGACTAGTCCCGCAGGATGACTTGGTGGGACAACCCCCTCGGACGCGAGTCGGGGGCGCTGCCCCCGACTCCTATCCCACTCGCTCTGCTCTCAGGCGCCGGTGAACCAACCCGGGTCGTTCGCGGTGACCTGGACATCATCGACCCATCCGTTCGACCCAGGCATCGCCACCCTGGAGGCCGAGGCCGGCCACTGCGGTGGCTGAACAGGTCATCTCCGCCCCCGAGCGAGGGACCAAGCGGGGCAAGTGATCCGCCCCAGTTCCTCGTCGTAGAGGTAGAGATCACCGGTGACTAGTCACCGCCCGATCACGGACCGGAACGCCCGACGAGCGTTAGCCGGCGCCAACGCGGCGGCTGCCTCGCCCGGTTCCCGGTAGAGCGAGCGGTCGTCGGTGGTCGCCAACGGGATGCGCACCACGAAGCTGGTCCACCCGCCGCGCCGCTCGTACCACACCGCCCCGCCCATGCCCTCGGTGAGAGCGCGCACGATCGACAGCCCCAAACCCACCGATCCCAACACCAGCGGAAGATCGCCCTGGTGGAGGAACCGCTGGAAGAGACGATCGTGGAGCTCTTCGGGGATGCCGTCCCCATCGTCCTCGACCCGGATCTCGTACCACCCGGACACCACCTGGCCGACGATCCGCACCGTCGGTCCGCCGTACTTGTTGGCGTTGGAGATCAGATTCCTCACCACCTGGCGGAGGCGGAGCCGATCGGACCGAACCAGGGCCGGCTGGCAGTCCACAGCTATCTGGGCCCCGGAACGCCGCATCGGGTCGACCACCTCGCGGGCCTCGTCGAGGACGTTGATGTTCTCGAACTGATAGTGCAAGGCGCCCGCATCGAGCCGAGCCGTGGTGAGCAGGTCATCGACCATCCGCGAGAGGTCGTTGGTCTCGCTGATGATCATGCCCGCCATTTCCGGAGCGGTCTCCGAGGCCTGCAGCGCCGGATCCTCTTCGAGTAAGTGCGCCAGCCCGAAGATCGACGTGAGGGGCGTGCGCAATTCGTGCGATGCGTTGGCGACGAACTCGTCGCGAGCCTTGTTGAGCTCCTTCTCGGTCTCGAGGCGCACCTCCAGGTCGCGCTGCCGCTGCTGACGCCGCGACAGCTCCCGATAGAGGATGATCGCCGCGGTGGGAACCAGGAAGGCGACCAGAAAGCGGGCCATGTCCCCGATGCGCCCCATCAGTGCGTTGGCGGCGGCAACCTGTGTGGCCTCGTGGTCGCGTTCGACCACCACCAAACCGATCACCGACCGGAAATGCAGGTCGAGGGATGCCACCGCGGCGACCTCGGCCCCGTCCACGTCGCCGACCTCGAGCAGGTCGAGAACACCCTGGACGGTGGCGGCGAAGGTCGCGGAGGAAGACTGGATCCGAACGTCCACATTGCCGGTTGCGTCACTCATCCCGTCGATCGCCGCCGCGAGATCGCGCAGGGCCAGCTTGGTCTCCGAGATCGACAGGTCGATGCCGTTCCCGGCGTCGAACTCGAAGTCCCGCTCGAGGATGCTCAGATGGGTTGCCAATCCCGACTGCGACCGGGCGATGGTGGCGGCGCGGATCGCCTCGTCGGCGTTGTGCAGCGCCGAGGCATGAGCGGCGACGCCCCTACTGCCGAAAGCGATCGAGAAGACGAGGGCGAATACGACGACGATCGCCACGCCGACGCCGAGGGTCAGAGCGGCGAGCCGCCCACGCTTCTTGGTGGCCCCGATCGACACGCGTTCGGGGCGCCGAGGTGTCCGCCGGGCCATGGTGGCTTATCGGATGGACGCCGGGCTGGGTTGACTCTTCCTCCCGATGCGACGAATCGGGTTCGGCGTGCCAATCTTGGGACTAATTGTTGCCAAGGAGGCACGGTGATCGTTGGCGTACCGCGGGAAATCAAGACCGAGGAGTACCGGGTGGCGATCACTCCCGTCGGGGTGCGGGAGTTGGCGGCACACGGCCACCAGATTCTGGTGGAATCGGGTGCCGGGCTCGGATCGTCGATAACCGACGAGGCGTACGAGACCGTGGGGGCGCGCATCGTCCCCACGGCGGCCGACGTGTTCGCCGGGGCCGAGATGATCGTCAAGGTCAAGGAGCCCCAGCCATCCGAAATCGCCATGCTCGAGCCGCGCCACATCCTCTTCACCTACCTGCACCTCGCCGCCTACCCGGAGGAGGCCAAGGGCCTGATCGCCTCGGGCGCCACCGCCTTCGCCTACGAGACCGTGCAGCTGTCCAACGGCACCCTCCCCCTGCTGGCGCCGATGAGCGAGATCGCCGGCCGGATGGCGGCGCAGGCGGGTGCCCACTACCTGGAGCGGCCCCGGGGCGGGCGCGGAGTCCTGCTCGGCGGAGTGCCCGGAGTCTCTCCTGCCAAGGTCACCGTGCTGGGCGCCGGGATGGCCGGGCGGAATGCGGCGATGATCGCCGTCGGCATGGGTGCCGACGTCGTCGTTCTCGACCTCAACGTCACCCCGCTGCGGCACCTCGACGAGCTTCGCTGGGGTCGGTTGAACACGGTGAAGTCGTCGGTGCTGGCCGTCGAGCACTTCGTCGCCGAGTCCGACCTGGTGGTCGGCGCCGTGCTGGTCCCGGGTGCCCGGGCTCCGATCGTCGTCGGCGAGGACCTGGTCGCGGCGATGCGTCCCGGCAGCGTCATCACCGACATCTCCATCGACCAGGGTGGTTGCATCGCCACCGCCCACGAGACCACCCACACCAACCCGGTCTACGAGATGCACGGCGTGCTCCACTACGCGGTGGGCAACATCCCCGGAGCGGTGCCCAACACCGCCACCTACGCCCTCACCAACGCCACCCTGCCCTACGTGGTGGCCTTGGCCGACGGCGTGCGCCCCGCGGTGCTCGGCCACCCCGAGCTGCTCGGCGGCCTCAACGTCGCCGGGGGCGCCGTGACCAACGAGGCGGTGGCGGAGTTCCTCGGCGCCGACCTGGTGAGTGCCGCCGCCACGGTGGGGATCTAGGAGGGATCTCCTCCTCCTCAGGGGGAGGTGGATCGGCCGTCGGTGCTCGGGGAGACGAACGCCTCCCCCTCCCTGCGCTCGGGTAGAAGAAGGCCGGACGCGTTTGGTCTGGGAGACAGACCCCCCTCCCCCTCGCTGCGCTCGGGTACTCCCCCCTGATGGGGGAGAGAAGATGAGGGAGGAGAGAAGACCCACCCTTCTTCTCCTCTCCCTCAGGGGGAGGTGGCGCCGAGCGCAGCTCGGCGACGGAGGGGGTACGTCCGCTGAGGGTGAACGCGTGTGCTCGGGGAGACGAACGCCTCCCCCTCCCTGCGCTCGGGTAGAAGAAGGCCGGACGCGTTTGGTCTGGGAGACAGACCCCCCTCCCCCGGCTTCGCCGGGTACTCCCCCCTGAGGGGTGAGGAAAGACCTGAGGAGGGAGCACCAGCGACGACGGACGAACAACGAACAACGAACAACGAACAACGAACAACGAACAACGAGCAACGAGCAACGAGCAACGAGCCTACGACAGCGCCGTCACCAACGCGTCTTGTAGATAGCCCAGGTACGCGAGGAGTGCCATCTCGGGATCGCGGGTGGTACGTGCGTCGTCTTCCCAGCCGTCGTCGGTGATCCCCAGCCGGGCGGCGAGTACGATCCTCGCCTCCCCGACCACCCGCATCCACGCCTCGGCGTCCTCCACGGTCACCTCCCCCCGACCGAGACCCCTGGTGAAGGCACGACGATCGGCAGCCCGAAGACGGTTCAGGTCCTCCCCGATCAGATCCCGGTAACGAGCCTCCGCCGTCGGGTCATCGGGATGCGCCCGGTAGTCGAGACGGCCCCCGGCATCCCCGTCGGCGGCGATCACCTCGGGGAGTCCCCGGAGCACTGCGATCTCGGCCTTGGAGAGGTGAACTCTCACTCCATCCCCGGTGCGGACGAAAGGTTCGGTCACACTCGCTCCAGCGTTGCCCAGAGGCCGTGATGGTGAAGCCGGTGGCAGTCGAATTCGGCCTTCTCCAGCGGTCCGCTCGACACCACCGCCCGCCCCTCGTGATGTACCTGGAGCATCAGGCGGGTCGCCTCGGTCTCGGGATGACCGAACAGCTTGCGGAACACCCACACGACATAGGACATCAAGTTGACCGGATCGTTCCACACCACCACCTGCCACACCTGATCCAACTCGTTCCGTTGGTCGGTGCCTGGTGTCTCGACCGGGGTGACCGCGGGGGTGGTCATTTCGCCTGGGGACTGTCGAGCCGGGCCGCCAACCGCTGCGCGTTGAGCCAGTCCTCGAAGTCCACGCGCGACACCCGCCACTCCCGGCCCATCTTCACTGCGGGAAGCTCGCCGGAGCGCAGCACGCGGGTGACGACGAACGGCGACACGTCCATGTACTCACAGACGTCGGCCACCGAAAGCCAGTCTTTGGCGAGGTCGACAATGATCCGCTCCACGAGGTCAGGGTACCGGCACGCCGCAGCACACGGAAGGGAGCCGGCCAACGAGTGAAGCCCCCGGGTGGGGGCTTCACTCGACCGACACGCGACGCGAGAGATCTTGTCGGGGACACCCTCCGAGGGACGATCTGCGCCTCCCGGTCGCGCCCGGATCAACCATCGGCTTCTTCCAGGATCTCCTAGAAGGTTTTCTTCCAGGCACCGACTGGATCACCCCTACGCTCCAGCTCCATGCCTTTCAAGGTCGAATGGCGCGGCGACTTCGCCAACTCCGAGCTCGAGGAGCTCCACGCCGAGGGCTTCGGCCACCCGCCTCTGGACACGGCCGACTGGGAGGCCACCGTCACCGCCCACAGCCTCGGGTGGGTGTGCGCCCGTGACGAAACCGGCCTCATCGGTTTCGTCAACGTCGCCTGGGATGGCGCCCTCCACGCCTTCATCCTCGACACCGTCGTCGCCGAGCGAGCCCGCCGTCAGGGTGTCGGAACGCGGCTGGTGGAGGTCGCCACCGATCGCGCCCGAGACGCCGGCTGCGAGTGGCTGCACGTCGACTTCGAGGAGGAGCTGGGCGCGTTCTACTTCGACGCATGCCGATTCTCACCGACCCCGGCCGGGCTGATCAGGCTGTGACCCAGCCGAGGTCGGGGATCGGGGCCGCCGGGGTGAGCGCCGCCGAACAGGCGATCATCAGCAGACCGGCTGCCTCGAAGGGGTGGGCGTCCCCCAGATCAGCGGCGGCGGAGACGGTCACCGTGATTGCTCGCAGCAAGCCGGCGTAGGGGGTGGGCCCGGTCTCGGCGGCTCGCACCGCCAGATCGATTCCCTCGATCATGAGGGCGCCGTTGAACACGGTTCCGAGCGCGGTGTACAGGTTGGCGGCGACCCGGAGCAGCATCGGGTCGGCGTATCCGGGCAGTCCGAAGCCGAGCGGCGCCGACCGGGCTCGCCCGTCCAGGGCCCGCTTCAAATTGCCCCCGAAGACGGCGGTGATCGCCTGGCCGGTGAGCCCCGCCTGCACCGCCGAACGCGCCGTCAGCGTCGCCGCCACCTGCGGATCCCAGTAGGGCATATCGGAGGCGTAGACGATCTGGGACACATCGACGTTGGCGAAGAGGAACCCGAGGTCGGCGGCATTCCACCAGGAGGTGTCGAACATCAGGCCGGGACGGCTGCGGCTCTCTCGGGCGATCCAGGACAGGTCGCTGATGCCGGCATGGGCGAGGATGATGACCAGGCCGGGGTGATCGTCCAGGAGGGTCAGCGCCTGTTCGCCGAGCGGTGGGATTCCCCGGCCGGCGTGAATCACGATCGGCACCTTGCGCTCGGCGGCCACCGCTGCCACCTTGGCGACCCCGGGATGGTCGATGGTGAACCCCTCGGCGCGGGGGTGGAGCTTGAAACCCCGATGACCGTCCCCCAGGCACCGCGCCGCCTCATCGGCCACCGCCGCCGACTTGGGATCGAGTCGGGCGAAGGGGATCAGCCGCCCCCCAGAGGTGGCCGCCTCGGCGAGGATCCGCTCGTTGTTGGCCCGGTACCCGTGGGAATCGGCGCTGGTGAACACCACCGCCCCGGCGTGGCCGGCGCGGTCCAGTGCGCCGAGGAGAGCGGCATCGGTGTTGTGAAACCCGTCGGGGTCGGCGCTGCCCGTGTGGGTGTGCCCGTCCCAGACCTCGGCACCGGGGGGAAGAAGGTCCCGGGCGGCGGCATGCCAGCTTTCAACAAGGGGATGGACCACGGTCGTGAAGCCTACCGGGGGTGCCTTTCCCCTTCAGAACGGGATGACTAGTGCCGATGGACTAGTCAGGTGAAAAAGGGCTCCCGGCACATGACCGCATCGATCGACACCACAGACCACACCATCGTCCGCATCGGATTGATCCGGCGACTCCCCAACGCGATCCCGATCCTGCTCGGGGTGGTGCTGGTGAGCGCCATCGCCACCCTCGACTGGGCCACCGGACCGATCGTGGATGTGTCCCTGCTGTACGTGATCGCGGTCATGGCGGTCACCTGGGCGGGCACCCGGCGTCACGGGGTGCTGGTGGCAGGGTTGGCGGCCGCGCAGAGTCTTCTCGCCAGCGTCGTCGAAGTGCGTCAACTCCCCATGTCGGCGCTGTGGAACACCACCACCCGCCTGGGGGTCCTGGTGCTGGTCGCCGCCCTGCTCGGATCCTTGCGCAACGCGCTGGTGGACCAGAAGCGGATGGCCATGGTCGATCCGCTCACCGGCGCCATGAACCGCCGCGCCTTCCAACTGGTGGCCGAGCGGGAACGCCTCCGGGCCGGAAGGGATGGCGGAGCGATCAGCCTCGCCTACTTCGACCTCGACCACTTCAAGGAGATCAACGACGCTCGCGGCCATGCCTTCGGAGATGGCCTGCTCTCGGAGTTCGTCGAGACGATGTCCCGGGCGGTGCGAGGCACCGACATCGTGTGCCGGATGGGGGGCGACGAATTCGTGCTGCTGCTCCCCGACACCGATGCCCGCGAGGCGATGATCGTGGTCGATCGGGTCCGCAAGCTGATCTATGAGCATTGCACCGTCGACGCGACGCCGATCACCACCTCGGTCGGCATCGCCACCTATCGATTCCCTCCCTCCACGGTGGACGCGCTCATCTCCGGCGCCGACGAGTTGATGTACCAGGCGAAGGGAAGGGGCGGCGACACCGTGGTCGGCATGGTGATCGTCGGCCCGTGGACCCGCTGGTCCGATTCGTTGAGCCTCACCCAGCCTGCGGAACACACCCGGGTCTTCTGAGCGGCCGCGCTGGAGGGGATTTGTGCCCTGCTCATGGCACCTGCCGGGAGCCACCATGTAGGTAAGCGGTAATGGGAGGCCGCAATGCCCGAGACACTCGTCGGCACCGTCACCCACTACTACGGGCACATCGGAGTCGCCGGGATCGACGTGACCAAGCCCCTCGAGGTGGGTGACACCATCCACCTCCATGGAGCAACCACCGACTTCGTCCAACCGGTCGAATCGATCCAGATCGACCACGACGCGGTGGAACACGTCGACCCGGGGGCCCAGATCGGCCTGCGTGTGCGTGACCGGGTGCGCGAGCACGACCAGGTGTTCAAGGTCGACTGAGGCGGCGACGCCTCGGCGACCCGCGCCCTGTTTTGGCGCGCCCCGGTTCGCGAAATCAATGGTTCGGCGACCCCCTTGAGTCCGCCCCTCATGGCTGATACGTAGTCGGCGCACCGTCACCCGCCTCCCGGCGGGACCTCCCCCGACGGCAGTGGAAGGGGACGCGTTGGAGCCGAACGGCCATCCCGATCTGGTCCACATCGGCCGAATCCTCCGTGAGCGCATGGACCGCACGCTCGATGCCGAGATGGAGGCGGCCCGGGCGGCCGCCAGGCGCAGCCGGTCCGTACGCGACCTGCTGCTCACCGCCGAAGATCGCCGCGACCGGGTGGAGGTGACGACCACCGACGGGTCCACCCAGGTCGGCGTCATCACGGCCGTCGGTGTGGACCACCTGGAGATCTCCTGCGACGGGAGGGTGCGGCTGATCCTGCTCTCCCAGGTGGTGGGCATCGAGGTCGACCGTTGAGGCGGCGTCTTCGAATCGACGCCAGGTTCGCCATCGCCGGAGTGCTGGCGCTGGCTGCGGCGCTGGCGGTCATGACCCTGACCCGTCCCGTCGAACGGATCCCGGTCCTCGTCGCCGGGGCCTTCCTGCCACCGGGGATCCCCCTGGACGATCTCCCCATCGAGGAGCGCTCGGTCGAGCCCCTCGAGGGCCTGGTGCCGGCCGACCAGCGAGCCGAGTTGGCCGGCAGGTCCCTGTCCGTTCCTCTGGAGGCGGGAAGCCCGATCCTGTGGTCGATGCTCGCCCCCGGCGAGGCCGGCCAGGCCGACGCCCTCGCCGTGACACTCGAGCCGGGCAATGCCGCCCAGGGGGATCTCCGGCCGGGAGATCTCGTGGACGTGTACGTGAGCGACGATGAGGGGACCAGTCGCATCGCCGCCGGCATCTCGGTGATCGATGCCGACACCGGCGGAGGTGGCTTCGGCGGAAGCGACGTTGCGGTGCTGCTGGCGGTCGACGCACCGCTGGCCCAGCAGATCATCTCTGCGATGCATACCGGGTCGATCGATCTCGTGCGGCGGGCGCGATGACCCTGCGCGTCGCCACGGTGCTCTCCGCCCGGGAGTGGGAAGCCAGGCTGGTCTCCGCGGCCCGGGCTTCCGCAACCGTCCGGCTCGTGTTGCGCGCCTTCCTCCCCTCGGAGATATCCGACAGGGTCGACGAGCTCGACGTGGTCGCCGTCGGCTCCGAGACGCCCTGGGCGACGCCGGCCCGCTTGGCATCGTGGCAGCGCCTCGGGATCCGGGTGGTCGGCATCCACCCGGCGGGTGACCGTCCGGCGGCGGCCAGGCTCCAGGGAGCCCATGCCGACCTCGTCCTCGCCGACGACCTCCCCGCCGAGGCGATGCTCCGCGAGATCAGGCTCCTCGAGCCTTCGGCCGAGCGTTCCGATCCCGTCGCCCGGCTCTTCGCGGTGACCGGGGCCCGCGGCGCCCCCGGCCGGACCGAGGTCGCAATCGCCCTCGCCTGGATCGTCTCCGGCCGTGAACCCACCGTGCTCGTCGACGCCGACCCGGCTCCCGGGATCGCGGTCCGCCTCGGGATACCGCCCCGCCCCGATCTGGCCGACGCCGTCGACGGAGTGCACGCCGGCGGTGTCGTACCCGACGACTGCCTCCACCCGATCGGCCGGCTTCGAGTGTTGCCGGGAGCACACCGCCCCGGAGAGCCCTCCCTCCGGTCCGAGCCGGTCTTCGACGTCGTGGACGCCGCCCGGGCCAACGCCTGCGTGGTCGCCGACACCGGACCCTGGTCCGCCGGAATGGAAATCGTCAAGAGCGCCACCGACGCCGTCATCGTGATCGACGGGTCCCCCCTCGGAGTCGTGCGCGCCGCAGGTGTCGCCGCCGAGTGGTCCGGGCCACCTCCGCTGGCGGTGGTCAACCGGGTGATCCCCTCGCTGCGGGAAGACGTGCGGATCGCGGTGCGACGGTGGACCGGCCTCGACCCGGCGGTGTTGATTCCCCCCACCCGCCACGTGGTGAGCGCGGCGCGACGAGGCGCCGCTCCCCCTCGCCGGATCCTCGGACTGCTGGCTCCCTTGCTGGTGGAAGCGGAGTGAGCTTCCTCGCTCAGGCGCTCGCCGACCCCCTCGTGGAGGAGGTCATCGTGCTCGGGGGCGGGCGCACCTTCGTGGTGAGGGAGGGGGTGAAGCGGCTCCTCCCCGAGGTGATCGATACCGACTCTTTGCGGGCGTTCGTGGATCGGCTCCTCGCCGGCACCGGGCGCCGGCTCGACCTCGCCAGCCCCATCGTCTCGGCGCAACTCGCCGACGGCAGCCGGGTCCATATCACCGGCCCTCCGGTCACCCATCCGGCACGGATGAACGTCCAGATCCGCAAGTTCGTGCTCGCCGCCGGTGGCCTGGGGAGATTGATCGATCTGGGATCGATGCCCGCCGCGGTCGCCGAGGAGTTGCGATCGGCGATGCACTCCGATCGCACCGTTCTCGTGGCCGGGGCGCCCGGCGCCGGCAAGACGACCCTGATCAACTGCCTGCTCTCCGAGGTGCCCCCGGAGCGGCGGGTGGTCACCTGCGAGGAGGTGTTCGAGATCTCCGCCGACCTGCCGGACATGACCCAGATGCAGACCAGGGATGCCGGGCTCGACGGCGGGGGCGAGATCACCCTGCGCGACCTGGTTCGCTCTTCTCTTCGACAGCGCCCCGACCGGATCGTTGTGGGCGAGGTGCGGGGAGCCGAGGCTCTCGATCTCCTGTTGGCGCTCAACGCCGGATGCTCCGGACTGGCCACCGTTCACGCCAACTCCGCGGTCGATGCCCTCCACAAGATCGTGGGCTACTGCGTGCTCGCCGGACAGAACGTGCATGTCGACTACGTGCAGAAGGCGCTGGCCTCGGTGGCCGATCTGATCGTGTTCCTCCGTAGGACTCCCTCGGGGAGGTTTGTGGACGAGGTGGTGCGGGTGACCGGCGTCACGGACGGTGAGTTCCGGACGGAGTACCGCTACCGCCGCTCTGGAGACGCGGCATGAGAGCGTTCGCCGTGGTGTGCGCCGGGGGAGCGGTACTCGGTTTGGGGGTGCGGCCCCTTCCGGCCACGATCGCGATTCCCCGGATCCCGGTGGAGTTCGCTCCCGCGGCGCTCGCCGGCCTCCTGGCGACCATGCTCGCGGCGGGTCTCGGGGCACCTGGAGCGATCGCCCTCGCCGCCGGCGTGCTTCTGGCGCCGCTGCCCGTGATGGCGTCCCGAGCCCGTTCCCGCCGCGATGCCTCCCGGGCCGCCTCCCGGTGGCCCGACTTCCTGGCGGCGGTGCGCAGCCGCATCTCCGCCGGCGCCTCGGTCCCCGACGCCACCAGGGCGGCGGCCAGCCATCTCGGCGGACGGCATGGCGACGTCGTCACCGGGCCGGGAATGCCCTTCGATCGGGCCATGGCAGAGGCACGGGCCGCGTGGGCCGACCCGCTCGCCGACCGCATCTTCACCACCCTCGCCGCAGCTGCCGAGATCGGAGGTCGTCACGTCGACGTGGTGTTGGCAGCACTGGCGGCATCGGTCGGCGACGAGCTCCGCCTCCGCGCCGCCCACGACGCCGCCCTCACCGAGCAGCGGCTGACCGCCGGGGTCGCCCTCGTCGCCCCCTGGGCGATGCTCGGCCTGAGCGTGGCCACCAACCCCACCGCATCGCAGTCCTTCTCGTCGCCGACCGGATCGCTGATCGTCGTTGGCGGCCTCATCGCCACGCTTGGAGGCTACGTGCTGGCGCAGCGGGCGGCCCGGTTGTCACAACCCCCGAGGCTGTTCGGGTGACCGCGGCGCTCATCGGGGCGGGGGTGTTCTTCCTGGCCCTTGCTGTGCATCACAGCCGGGTCGACCCCGGTTCCTATGTCGGCGAAACCCCACCTCCCCGGCTCAGCCGCCGGCGGGCGATCCCGGTGCGCCCAATCGTCGTGGGGCTCACGGTCGGTGGCCTCACCGCCCTCACCGCCGCACCCGGTCAGATGATCTCCCTCTCCGTCGTCGGTGCTCTCGCCGGCGCTCTGGTCTATCGGGCGCTGGGCAGCACCCGACGGCAACGGCGGGCGGCCCGCCTCGTCCAGGAGCTCCCCACAGTCGCCGACACGTTGGCATTGCAGGTACTCGCCGGGGAGTCGGTGGCGACCGCCATCAGCCGCTTCGTCGCCTTCGCCCGCGGGGTCGCCGCCGAGGAACTCACCACGACGCTGGAACTCGCCTCCGACGGACTGGAGGGGGCGCTACGCCATGCCGCCGCTACCACGGTCCACCCCGAGGCAGCCCGTCTCTACGACCTTCTGGGACATGCCCACCGCACCGGCGGCCGCCTCGCCGCTGCCCTCACCGAGCTGGCAATCGACTACCGGGCTGCCCTCGCCAGAGACCTCACCGCCGAGGGAGGAAGAAGGGCACTCACCACCTACGGGCCGATCCTGGCCCTGATGATCCCGGTGACCCTCCTCTTCCTCATGTACCCGACCCTGGCGGGGCTTTCCGCCCTGTCCACGACACCATGAAAGGATGGAAACTTGCTTCGCAATCTGCTGCGTCGCCTTCGCGACGACCGAGGGGTCACCACCATCGAGTGGCTCGGCATGGCGGCGATCGCCGTGCTGGTCATCGCCCTGCTGTTGCCCCAGGTGAGATCGGCCGCCGGCAACCTGTGGGACTCGATCGCCGGCCAACTGACCGGCTTCTTCTCGTAGGAGATCGCGGGAGTGTGCTGTTGGAGGAGGTGGCCGCCATGGCGGCCACCTTCCTCCTACTCCTCCTGATCGTCCAGGTGGCCACCGCCATGACCGCTCGCTCCGCGGCCGATGCCGCGGTCACCGCTTCCGCACGCCGCACCGTCGTGGCCGAGTCCGAGGCGGACCGCGAGACCCAGGCCCTCGCCGAGGAGATCCGCCTGCTCATCCCCGGGGCGGAGCAGATCACCGCCGAGGTGCGGGTCACCAGAAGGTCGGTGGTCGCGGTGACCCGGTTCCGCTGTAATCCCCCCGGACCGGTGCTGAAGAGCATCTGGATCGGCGCTCGCGCCGAGGTGCCCCGTGTCCTCGAGCCGTGACCGGGGCTCGGTCCTCGCCGCCGACCTGGTCCTCGGCTGCGCCATCGTGGTGGTGCTCGCCGCCGCCGCCGGCGCCGCCGGTCGCATCATCGATGCCGGCCAGTCTTCCCGGGAGGCGGCACGCACCGGTGCCGTCGCCATCGCCCGCGGCTGGGAAACGGATGATGCGCTGGCGCGTGCTCGCGTCCTTGCCCTGACCGGATCGGAGATCTCGGCAGAGACCACGGCCGGCAGCGCCGTAGTCGCGGTGTCGGTAGACGTGGCGCTCCCCCATCCGGTTGCCCGCCGGGTGACGATATCGGTGAGGGTGACCGAGTCGGTTCCGGTCTCCCCCTACCGGTCCCGGCGTGACGGCTGATCGCGGCGCCGCCCACCTGACGGTGGTGGCGCTCCTCTTCGGCGGGGTTCTCATGCTGGGACTCGCCGTGGACATCGCCCGGTTCGGGGCCGCCTGGCGCGAGGCCTCCCATGTCGCCGCCGCCGCAG
>MELR01000019.1:356-1379 GCA_001767695.1 Actinobacteria bacterium RBG_16_68_21 | reverse complement strand
CCTGCGGATTGCCCCGGCGCAGGCCGAGACCGCCGCCCGCGCCTTCGTCGAGGCGAGCGGGCATCCAGGCGCGATCGACGCCACACCCGCCCAGGTGTGCGTCGTCGTCCACATCGACGTCCACCCCACCCTGCTCACCATCGTGGGCGCTCGTACCAAGACCGTGACCGCCCAGGCGTGCGCCGAGCCCAGGCGCGGGTAGTGAACAGTCGGGCCGTCAGGCTCGCGACGCCCCGATCCGTCCGAGTCGCCCCAACCGGGCCGCCAACAGGGCGAGCGCGATGAACACCGCCCCGATGATGAGCAGGGCGACGGGCACGCCGAGTTGATTGCGGAAGTAGCGGAGCACGACTCCGGTCACGTAGCCGAACACGGCCACCGTTCCTATCGCGAGCAGGGGAACGACCTTCGACTGGACGCTCAGCGCCATGAGGGCGGCCCCGGTGGCGATCCCGAGAAACATGATCCACTCGTGGCTCTCGGCCCCGACGACCGGGGCATACGAGACGAGCAGGGCGCCGAGCACCATCGTGGCCACCAGGGGGACCACGATTCCCCGCCATCCCAGCACCACCCAGACGGCACCGAGTGCCCAGGTGGCCAGCGCCATCGCCACGCCGCTCGGTTCGCCGGACGGGATCAGGAGGACGCCGAAGATGGTCATCAACTCGGCGCCGAGCAGCGCCATCTGCTGGAGAACCGCGGGCCGGAGCATCCACAGGATGAAGGCGGGCACCAGCATGGCCAGCCCGAGGACGAGGCCGATGCCGTCCTCCGGGATGTCGGTGAACTCCGCCATCACGACGCCGGCGATGCCGGCGAACCCGCCGATCGCCAGGAACCACAGCAGGCTCATCAGGCGGCGGAACGCCGGCTCGGTCTTGGAGTGGAGCATCCACCCGGCGGCGACGATCAGAGCCGTGGGCACAGCCACCGCCAGGACCCGAATGGCCGAGGACATCGAGTCCCACGACTGGCCGAAAGCGACCGCGATGCCGGCAAGGGCGAGGGCCGAGCCGGCGT
>MELR01000019.1:0-244 GCA_001767695.1 Actinobacteria bacterium RBG_16_68_21 | reverse complement strand
ACCCACCGTTCTACGTCGTCCCGGAGGTCGTCGGCTGACCGGCGCGCCATGATCTCGGAAGCATCATCCGCCCTCATTCCGGAGTCCAGGGGCAATCGGCCCGGACCCCTGGTCAGCCATGCCGCGTCCCCAAGGTGAACAGCACCGCCGCCCCCGCCCACGAGAGAGCGACGAAGGGCAGCACCACCGTCCCGAACCGGGCCCCATCGACGATCCAGGCGCCACCAGGACCGACCCCGACGTC
>MELR01000018.1:14817-18223 GCA_001767695.1 Actinobacteria bacterium RBG_16_68_21 | reverse complement strand
AATATGACCCATCGTCCCCACATTCACATGCGGCTTCGACCGCTCAAACTTCTCCTTACCCATGGGTCCTCAGTCCTCCTCGATCATTCGCCCCGGACCTTCGCCACGATGTCGTTGGCGATGGAATCCGGAACGGGCTGGTACGAATGGAATTGCATAGTGTGGGTCGCTCGGCCCTGCGTCCGTGAACGCAAGTCCGTGGCATAACCGAACATCTCGGCCAGTGGAATCATCGCCTGGATCACACGGGTGGACCCGCGCTGACCCATCTCCCCTATCTGGCCGCGACGGCTGTTGAGGTCGCCGATGACGTCGCCCATGTACTCGTCGGGCGTGACGACTTCGACGGCCATGACCGGTTCGAGGAGCTTTACGCCGGCCCGACGGGCCGCCTCCTGAAGCGCCATCGAGCCGGCGATCTTGAAAGCCATCTCCGACGAGTCGACGGCATGTGCCGAGCCATCGACGAGGACGGCACGGACATCGACGATCGGGTAACCGGCGAGTACCCCGGCGTCGAGCGCTGCCTCGATGCCCGCATCGACGGCCGGGATGTACTCGCGGGGCACTGCGCCCCCTTTGGTGTGATCCACGAACTCGTAGCCCCCGCCGGGGCCGGTCGGCTCGAGGTTGATGACGACGTGGGCGAACTGACCTTTGCCCCCCGTCTGCTTGATGTGTCGGTAGACCACCCCGCGGATCTCCTGGGCGATGGTCTCCCGATAGGCGACCTGGGGACGACCGACGTTGGCATCGACCTTGAACTCGCGCCGGAGGCGATCGACGAGCACGTCGAGATGCAGCTCACCCATGCCGGCGATGATCGTCTGACCGGTCTCCTCATCCGAGCGAACGAGGAAGGTGGGATCCTCGTCGGCAAGGCGGGCGAGAGCCTCACCGAGCTTGTCCTGGTCCACCTTCGTCTTGGGCTCGATCGCCACCGAGATCACCGGGGCGGGGAAAGTCATCGACTCGAGCTGGATCTGATGACTCACCTCGCTGAGGGTGTCACCGGTGGTGGTCGCCTTGAGGCCGACCGCGGCAATGATGTCGCCGGTGAATACGTCGTCCACGTCTTCACGGTGATTGGCGTGCATCCGCAGCAGGCGTCCGATCCTCTCCTTCTTGCCGGAGGTGGTGTTCACGATCGATTCGCCTTTGGCGGCGTGACCGGAATACACCCGGAAGTACGTGAGCTTGCCGACGTACGGATCGGTCATGATCTTGAAGGCGATGGCGGAGAACGGCTCCGAGTCGTCGGCTTTGCGCTCCAGCACCTTGGTCTCGTCTCCCGGCACGAACCCCTGAACCGGCGGCAGGTCCACCGGACTGGGCAGGTACCAGACAACTGCGTCGAGCACCGGCTGCACGCCGCGATTCTTGAAGGCCGCCCCGGTGAGAACGGGAACGAAGAGGTTCTGAATCGTCCCAGCACGCAGGGCGGCTCGGATCTCGTCGGGGGTGATCTCGAGATCCTCGAGGTACTTCTCGAGCAGCTTCTCGTCGACCTCGGCAACCGACTCGAGCATCTTGACGCGCCACTCGCGAGCCTTGTCCGCATACTCGGCGGGAATGTCGACGGTGTCCCAGCGCTCGCCATCGTCGTCGGGCCAGATGTGGGCCTTCATCTCGACGAGGTCGATCACACCCGTGAAGTCGCTCTCTGCCCCCAGCGGAATCTGGATCGGCACCGGGTTGGCTTCGAGACGCCTTCGGATCGATTCCACCGCCGCGTAGAAGTCGGCCCCGATCCGGTCCATCTTGTTGATGAAGCAGACTCGGGGCACCTTGTACCGGTCGGCCTGGCGCCATACCGTCTCCGACTGGGGTTCCACACCGGCGACCGCATCGAAGACCGCGACCGCGCCGTCGAGCACCCGCAGGGACCGCTCCACCTCGACCGTGAAGTCGACATGGCCCGGGGTGTCGATGATGTTGATCCAGGTGTCCCGCCAGAAACATGTCGTCGCCGCGGACGTGATGGTGATACCGCGCTCCTGCTCCTGCTCCATCCAGTCCATGACCGCGGCACCCTCATGGACCTCGCCCATCTTGTAGGTCTTGCCGGTGTAATAGAGGATCCGCTCGGTGGTGGTCGTCTTGCCCGCGTCGATGTGCGCCATGATCCCGATGTTGCGCGTTCGGCTCAGGGGGTATTGGCGTAGATGACTCAGGGAAGCGTTGTCGGCCATGGGTGATTACCAGCGGTAGTGAGCGAAAGCCTTGTTGGACTCCGCCATCTTGTGAACGTCTTCGCGGCGCTTGAAGGCGGAGCCCTGACGAGTCGAGGCGTCGAGGATCTCGTTGGCGAGGCGCTCCGCCATCGTGTGCTCACGACGTTTCCGGGCGAAGTCGACGAGCCAGCGCACGGCGAGAGTGCTTCCCCGGCGGGGGCGGACCTCGACCGGCACCTGGTAAGCGGAGCCGCCCACCCGGCGGGAGCGCACCTCGACCGACGGACGGACATTGTCGATCGCCTTCTTGAGGACCGTGATCGGATCCTGGCCGGCACGCTTCTCGACGATTTCGAGGGCGCCGTAGACGATCTGGCGCGCCTGCTCCTTGTTCCCCTTCCAGAGCACCTTGTTGATGATCTGGCTGACCAGGGTGCTGCGGAACACCGGGTCGGGTTCGAGATGACGGACTTCGGCGGGAGCGCGACGCATCGCAGTTCCTAACCCTTCTTCGACCCGTAGCGGGACCGAGCCTGGCGACGGGCGCTGACACCGGCTGCATCCAGGGTGCCCCGAATGACCTTGTAGCGAATCCCCGGCAGATCCTTCACACGACCGCCGCGGATGAGCACGATCGAGTGTTCCTGGAGGTTGTGGCCCTCACCGGGAATGTAGGCGGTGACCTCGGTACCCGACGAGAGGCGGACGCGGCATACCTTGCGCAAGGCCGAGTTCGGCTTCTTGGGAGTGACCGTGTAGACGCGAGTGCACACCCCGCGGCGCTGCGGCGCCCCGGCGAGACCCGGAGTCTTCTCCTTCTTCGGTTTGCTCGTGCGGCCCTCACGGACCAGCTGTTCGATCGTCGGCACTCTTGCCCACTTCACTCTCTGTTGTCGGCGCAGCGCAGTTCCCGAAGGAGAACGCTGCCGTGCGAGAGCCGGCGCATCCGCCCCCGCGGGGGCGGGACACCGGCCCGTATGAACTCCCCATCTCAGGCGTGTACGCCCGGCCTGGTCACAGCCGGGCACGCCCCTTGTAGAGAAAGGGTGTCGGACCGAAGTCGCGGCGGCGGAGTATAGGAGAGTGCGGTGGCTCTCGGCAAAGCGCGCTCCCCTGCGATGCGGCGGGAGATAGGGTCGCCGCCCCAGCACCGACCCTGACGGCCGGCCGGGACCACCGGCCGGGCCTCCGAGGATCCCGGCTTCGGGCCGATCGCGGCGCGATTGCGACCC
>MELR01000018.1:0-14787 GCA_001767695.1 Actinobacteria bacterium RBG_16_68_21 | reverse complement strand
ATCGGCGGGCCGAGAGAGCACGTTCTAAACGGGAACCCCTTACTCCTCTTCCTCGGCGTCGTCCTGCGTCCCCAGAGACGCCAGCCACTCCGCCGGATTGGCCGGCAACGAGTCCTTCTCGGACTCCGGAGCCGACTCGCCGAAGAGACCAAGTGCGGTGACCACCGTGGCGTCGGGTAGTGACGGCTGGACCACCTGATAGGGATCCGCGCCCGTCCCCGCCGGGATCAATTTGCCGATGATCACGTTCTCCTTGAGGCCGCGCAGGAAGTCCGATCGACCCTGCAGAGCGGCCTCGGTCAGAACCCGGGTGGTCTCCTGGAAGGAGGCAGCCGACAACCACGAGTCGGTGGCCAACGACGCCTTGGTGATCCCCATGAGCTCGGGTCGGCCTTCTGCCGGCTTCTTCCCCTCGGCCACCAACTCTCGGTTGGCGTCTCGGAAGGTCTGGGAGTCCACCAACTCGGCGGGAAGGAACGACGAATCACCGGCATTGACCACGCGCACCCGGCGGAGCATCTGACGGACGATCACCTCGATGTGCTTGTCGTGGATGTCCACACCCTGGCTGCGGTACACCTCCTGCACCTCATCGACGAGGTACTTCTGTGCCGCCCGTACGCCCATGATCTCGAGGACCTCCTTGGGGTCGAGCGGCCCTTCGGTGAGCGGCGTACCGGGGTCGATCTCCTGACCATCGCGTACCTTGAGGCGAGCCCGCCGGGAGATCGGATAGGAGACGTCACCCTCCTTGGCGGCGATGACGATCCTGCGACCCTCCTCGTCGTCGACCACGCTGACCACGCCGCCCACCTCGGAGATGGGGGCCTTCCCCTTCGGGGACCGGGCCTCGAACAACTCGGTGACACGAGGTAGCCCGTGGGTGATGTCCTCGCCGGCGACTCCCCCGGTGTGGAAGGTGCGCATCGTCAACTGGGTGCCCGGCTCCCCGATCGACTGGGCGGCCATGATCCCGACGGCCTCGCCCGGTTCGACCATTCGTCCGGTCGCCAGGCTCAGGCCGTAGGAGGCGACGCTGATGCCGTAGCGCGAGGTATCGGTGAGCGGGGAGCGCACCCGCACTTCCTCGATCTCCTCGGCACCCTGGATGGCGATCATCGCCTCGCGATCGATCAGTTCGCCGGCCCGCAGCTTGCGGCCCGACTGAGTGGTCAGCAGCGTCCGGCCGATCTTGACGTCCTCGGCGAGGATGCGCCCGAATACCCGGTTGCGCAGATGGCGGATCGGTTGACCGCCCTCGCGCACCGTGATCACGATGCCGGCATCCTCGGACTCATCGCTGTGGATGAGGACCTCCTGGGACACATCCACCAGGCGCCGGGTGAGGTATCCCGAGTCGGCGGTACGGAGCGCGGTATCGGCCAAACCCTTGCGGGCGCCGTGGGTCGAGATGAAGTACTCGAGCACCGACAGTCCCTCGCGGAAGTTCGCCTTAATCGGCCGGGGGATGATGTCCCCCTTCGGGTTGGCCACCAGGCCGCGCATCCCGGCGATCTGCCGGACCTGCATGATGTTCCCGCGGGCGCCGGAGCGGACCATCATGTCGATCGGGTTGAAGCGATCGGCCTTGAGACTCACCTCGAGAGCTTCCTTCACCTTGTCGGTGGCCTCGGTCCAGATCTCGATGAGCTCCTGGCGCCGCTCGTCGTCGGTGATGATGCCCTTCTGGAAGTTGTCCTCGACCCTGGCGGCGCGCTCCTCGAACAGCTCCAGGATCGCCGCCTTCTCGGGAGGCGTCTTGACATCCTCGAGGCCGATGGTGAGTCCGGCCTGAGTGGCAAACTGGAAGCCGAGATCCTTGATTCCGTCGAGAACGGCCTCGACCTGCGACTTGTCGTACCGCTCGATGACCTCTTCGATGAGCGTGCGGATGTCACTCTTGAGAACGATCCCATTGATGTAGGGGAAGTCGGCGGGGAGCGCCGAGTTGAGCAGGGCTCGACCGAACGTCGTCTCGGTGGGAACCGAGCCGTCCACGGGCTCCGCGGGAATCAGCTCGCCGAGGTGATCGCGCAACTCCGCGTACAGGTCGGGGTTGCCCGCCCGCTCCCCGACGCGGAGCCTGATCGGGGCGTGGACGCTCAGGTCCCCGATGTCGTAGGCCATCTGCGCCTCGTCCAGGTTCCCGAATACCCGGCCCGCTCCCACGGCATCGGGCACGACCTCCGACAGGTAGTAGATGCCGATGATCATGTCCTGGCTCGGCGTGATGATCGGCCGCCCGCTGGCGGGCGACAGGACGTTGTTCGTGGACAGCATCAGCACTCTGGCCTCGGCCTGCGCCTCGGCGGACAGGGGCAGGTGCACCGCCATCTGGTCTCCGTCGAAGTCCGCGTTGAAGGCCTCGCACACGAGGGGGTGGATCTGAATGGCCTTGCCCTCTACGAGCACCGGCTCGAATGCCTGGATCCCCAGGCGGTGCAGGGTCGGAGCACGGTTGAGCAGCACCGGATGCTCCTGGATCACCTCGGCGAGCACATCCCAGACCTGGGGGCGCTGCCGCTCGACCATTCGCTTTGCCGCCTTGATGTTCTGGGCCAGATCGAGATCGACGAGCCGCTTCATGACGAAGGGCTTGAACAGCTCGAGCGCCATCGCCTTGGGCAGGCCGCATTGATGGAGCCGCAGCTGCGGTCCCACCACGATCACGGAACGACCCGAGTAGTCGACGCGCTTGCCGAGCAGGTTCTGACGGAACCGTCCCTGCTTGCCTTTGAGCATGTCCGATAGCGACTTGAGCGGACGGTTGCCCGGCCCGGTGACGGCACGGCCGCGCCGTCCGTTGTCGAACAAGGCGTCCACTGCTTCTTGCAGCATGCGCTTCTCGTTGTTGACGATGATCTCCGGCGCGCCGAGGTCGAGGAGACGCTTGAGGCGGTTGTTGCGGTTGATCACCCGGCGATACAGGTCATTGAGGTCGCTGGTGGCGAATCGACCTCCGTCGAGCTGCACCATCGGGCGCAAATCGGGCGGAATGACTGGAACCGCTTCGAGGATCATCGCCTGGACCTGGTTGACTCCCTGCGAGAACGGCGTGATCACCTTCAGGCGTTTGGTGGCGCGCTGGCGGCGTTGCGCCGAGTTGCCGAGGAGGTCTTCGTTCAGCTTGACGATCTCGGCGTCGAGATCGAGCCGGCCCAGCAGCGCCTTGACGGCCTCGGCCCCCATGGCGCCCTCGTAGTACGTGTCGTACCGATCGCGGACCTCACGCCACAGCTGCTCCGATTCGACCAGCTCGCGCACCTTCATCGTGCGGAAGAACTCGAAAGCCTCGCGAACCAGCTCTTCTTCGTACTCGGATCGCTCTTGTCGATCCTTGATCTCCCGTTCGGCTTCGCGACGGGCTGCGGACAACTCCTGTCCCTTGGCCCCGCCGTCCTCCATCTGCTTGAGTTCACGCTCGAGACGCTCGAGACGGGCCTCTTTCCACTCCTCGAACTCGCGATGGACGATATTCACCTCTTCGTTCATCGCCTCCTCGAGTTCCGGGAGGTCCTTCTGCCGCTTCTCTTCGTCGACGTGGGTGATCAGATACGCGGCGAAGTAGATGACCTTCTCGAGGTCTTTCGGGGACATATCCAGCAGATAGCCCAGCCGACTCGGGACACCCTTGAAGTACCAGATGTGGGTCACGGGAGCAGCCAGCTCGATGTGCGCCATTCGCTCGCGACGGACCTTCGACCGAGTGACCTCGACTCCGCACCGCTCACAGATGATTCCGCGGAACCGCACACGCTTGTACTTCCCGCAGTAGCACTCCCAATCGCGGGTGGGTCCGAAGATCCGCTCGTCGAACAGGCCATCCTTTTCCGGCTTCAGGGTCCGGTAGTTGATGGTCTCCGGCTTCTTCACCTCGCCGTGCGACCACGCGCGGATCTGGTCCGCGGTGGCGAGGCTGATCTTCAGCTCGTCGAAGTATTGGGGCACCCGCACTCCTTCAGTGGTCTCGTCTCGAACCCATCATCGATCTTCAAGTTCAATCGGCGCGTTCCGGTCGGGAGATGTCGATGCCGAGGGACTCGGCGGTGCGGAAGGCGTCGTCGTCGAGCTCGCGCAGCTCGACCTCCTCGCCGGCGGAGAGCATCTCCACGTTCAGGCAGAGGCTCTGCATCTCCTTGATGAGCACCTTGAAGGACTCGGGGATTCCCGGTTCCGGGATGTTCTCGCCCTTCACGATTGCCTCGTACACCTTGACCCGGCCCCGCACGTCGTCGGACTTGATCGTGAGCAGCTCCTGGAGGGCATACGCGGCTCCGTATGCCTCGAGTGCCCACACCTCCATCTCGCCAAATCGCTGACCGCCGAACTGCGCCTTTCCGCCCAAAGGCTGCTGGGTGATCATCGAGTAGGGACCCGTCGACCTGGCGTGGATCTTGTCGTCGACGAGGTGGAGGAGCTTCAGGATGTAGATATAGCCGACGGTTATCGGCTGGTCGAAGGGCTGGCCGTCGCGCCCGTCATACAGCGTCGCCTTGCCATGGCCGTCGATGAGCCGTTGCCCGTCTTCGTTGACCCGGGAGTTGGCGAGCACCTTGCCGATCTCGTCCTCACGAGCCCCATCAAAGACCGGGGTGGCCACCCGGGACCACGGTTCTGCGCCGGCGGCGGCGGCGGTGTCGCCCTTGAACTCATCCCAGCCGCGGGCGGCCGCCCACCCCAGGTGGGTCTCGAGCACCTGACCCAGGTTCATCCGGGAGGGCACGCCGAGGGGCGACAGGATGATGTCCACCGGGGTCCCGTCCTCGAGGAAGGGCATATCCTCGACGGGCAGGATCTTGGCGATGACGCCTTTGTTCCCGTGCCTACCGGCGAGCTTGTCGCCCTCGGCGATCTTGCGGGTCTGGGCGACGTACACCCGGACGAGTTCGTTCATCCCCGGAAGCAGCTCGTCGCCGTCCTCCCGGCGGAACACCTTCACGTCGATGGCCTTGCCCTGTTCGCCGTGAGGCACCTTCAGCGACATGTCCCGCACCTCGCGGGCCTTCTCGCCGAAGATCGCCCTGAGCAGCCGCTCCTCGGGGGTGAGCTCGGTCTCGCCCTTCGGAGTCACCTTGCCGACCAGGTAGTCACCCGGTCCCACCTCGGCACCGACGCGAATGATGCCCTCCTCGTCGAGGTCGCGCAGCACTTCCTCGGCGACGTTGGGGATGTCCCGGGTGATCTCCTCGGCGCCGAGTTTGGTGTCCCGGGCCTCGATCTCGTACTCCTCGATGTGGATCGAGGTGAGGATGTCGTCGCGCACCAACCGCTCGGAGATCACGATGGCGTCCTCGAAGTTGTGGCCCCGCCACGGCATGAACGCCACCAGCAGATTCTTGCCGAGGGCGAGTTCGCCCTGATCCGTGGATGGCCCGTCGGCGAGCACCTGCCCCTTGCGAATCCGGTCGCCCTCCCGGACGAGCGGCTTCTGGTTGATGCTCGTGCCCTGATTGGAACGAACGAACTTCTTCAGCGGATACTCGGTGCGTTTGTTGCCCACCTTGACGATGATCCGCTGTCCGGTGACCTCCGCCACCTCGGCATCCTCCTCGGCGATGATCGTGTCGCCCGAGTCGAAGGCCACCCGGCCCTCCACCCCGGTGCCGACCAACGGCGCCTCGGCACGCAGCAACGGGACTGCCTGGCGCTGCATGTTGGAGCCCATGAGGGCGCGGTTGGCATCGTCGTGCTCGAGAAACGGAATCAATGACGTCGCCACCGACACGACCTGCTTCGGCGAGACGTCCATGTAGTCGACTTCCTTGGGCCGGACGTAGTCGACGTCGCCCCCGCTGCGCCGCACCAGCACGCGGTCGGCGGCAAAGTTGCCGTCCTCCCGGAGCGGGGCATTGGCCTGAGCGATGACGTATCGCTCCTCCTCGTACGCCGTGAGGTAGTCGATCTTCTGCGTGACCCGTCCGGCCTCGACCCGCCGATAGGGAGTCTCGATGAACCCGAACCGGTTCACCTTGGCGTAGGAAGCGAGCGACCCGATCAATCCGATGTTGGGACCCTCGGGGGTCTCGATGGGACACATCCGTCCGTAGTGCGACGAGTGGACGTCGCGTACCTCGAATCCCGCCCGTTCGCGAGACAGGCCACCCGGCCCGAGCGCGGAGAGGCGGCGCCTGTGGGTCAGGCCGGCGAGCGGATTGGGTTGGTCCATGAACTGGCTGAGTTGGCTGGTGCCGAAGAACTCCTTGATCGACGCGACCACCGGGCGGATGTTGATCAGGCTCTGCGGGGTGATGGCCTCAGGATCCTGGGTGGTCATGCGCTCCCGCACAACGCGCTCCAGACGGGTGAGCCCGACGCGGATCTGGTTCTGGATGAGCTCACCCACGGTCCGGACCCGGCGATTCCCGAAGTGGTCGATGTCGTCCGGCGAGTACCCGGCGACACCCTCGTGCAGGTGGATCAGATACTGGATCGTCTCGAGAATGTCCTCCCGGGACAGCAATCCCAGCTGGTCGCGGCGATACAGCTCGATGTCCTCGAGGTCGGTGTTCTCGCGACCGAACTTCTGGTTGATCTTGTAGCGACCTACCCGGGTCAGGTCGTAGCGCTTCGGGTTGTAGAACAGCGTGTTGATCAGCCCGCGCGCCGACTCGATCGTCGTGAGCTCACCGGGACGCAGTTTGCGGTAGAGGTCGAGAAGCGCCTCCTCACGATCCTCCGTCGTGTCCTTCTCTAGGGTGTTGCGGATCACGGCGGAATCCTCGAAGAGGGCACCGATGTCCTCGTTGGACTGGGCGAAGTCGAGGGCGCGCAGGAAGGTGCTGACGAGTTGGCGCCGCTTGCGGTCGACGCGGACGCCGAGTGTTCCCTTCTTGTCGATGTCGAATTCGAGCCAGGCACCCCGCCCCGGAATCACCTTCGCACTGAAGATGTCCCGGTCCGAGGTCTTGTCCGGTGTCTGATCGAAGTAGACGCCAGGGGATCGAACCAGCTGGCTCACCACCACTCGCTCGGTGCCGTTGATAATGAATGTTCCGTTGGGAGTCATCATCGGGAAGTCGCCGAGGAACACCTGCTGCTCCTTGATCTCCCCGGTCTGGCGATTCATGAACCGGGCGGTCACGAACAGCGGACGCGAGTAGTTGGAGTCGCGTTCCTTCGCTTCTTCGATCGACATCGTCGGGTTCTCGAACCGGTGGTCGGTGAGCTCCAGGGCGAGGGTGCCCGTGAAGTCCTCGATCGGAGAGATCTCCTCGAAAATCTCCTTGAGGCCGCGTTCCAGGAACCAGCCGAAGGAATCGTGTTGGACGGACAGCAGGTCGGGGAGGGGAAGGACTTCCGGAATCTTCGCGAACGTGATCCGCTCGGTGCGCGCACGAGCCAACAGCGCTTCCTCCTCGGTTTAGATGGGCGGGCCGGACAACAATCGTGGTTCTGCTCAGGGCGTTTCCCCGGAAGACCCGAAGACGACGAAACACCAGGATAGCACGCGGCTATCCCGGCTCGGCAAAGCCGGCTTCAGCGAGAACCCAGGGGCTCCTCTATTTCGTTCGGGGTCAATGTACCGACCGGTCGGCCGACGGTCAAGGCTTCCCGTCGTCCGGGCCCTATTGCACTTCCGGCCGGGGTGTGCCCCGGGCGCCCCGGGAGCGATCACGGTTCCCGACCTGTTGTCGCGTGCCAGAATCCCGTCATGACCGAGCGGCGAGCTCTGGAGTCCGAACGCCTCGACTCCGCGGTGCAGGCCGTCAACTTCGGGCCGCTGCTGCGCACACGCCAGGCGATGCTCGTGGTCTTCATCCTCATCGTCGCCGGAGTGTTCGACGCCATCTCCGGAAACCCCGTCGATGCGGTGCTGTTGGTGTCGGTGGGCGTGCTCCTGGCAGTGTTCCCGGACGACGCCGAGACGAGCGGCGAGCGGGAGGGCTCGCGCCGCCGGCTCGGCGCCGTGGTGGCGACGCTCGCTCTCGCCGGGGCATTCGCCATCGTGGTGGGAAGCTTCGAGCGCTACACCTGGCCGATGACGATCGGCGTTCTCGTCCCGGGTGTCACCGCCCTCTCCGTGGCGTGGCGCGGCGATCACCACCGCGATCCGGGGCCGAGATTGGCCCGTCGGCTGGTGGTCGCGTGGATGGTCGTGTTCGTCGCACTCGGTCTATTCGAGCTGACGAGCCTGCTCCTCCAACCCGGTCTCACGATCGCTTCCTACGACCATCCCACCCTGAGCGTCCTCTCGGACACGGTGCTGAACGGCCACCTCGGTCGATCGTTCGGGCTCTTCGTCTGGATGGTCTTCGGGGCCTACCTCCTGGATCGATGAGCAGCCACGACATCTCCCTCGCCATCTACGGGCTGATCGCCATCGGCGGATTGACCGTCGAGCTCGTTGCCCTGTCACGACCGCAGCAGGTTGCCTCGCTCGGCCGCACCCTGGGTCGGGCAATGCGTACCCGCACGGGACGCATCGGAATCGTCACCGGATGGGTCTGGCTCGGATTGCACTTCTTCGGGCTCTGAGCGCAAGCGCTCAGAGCCGCTGCCCGCTGCCCGCTACCGCCCCCCGCAAGACGAAGAGAAGTCCTGAAACAACTCTTCAGGCGGGTCGCCGGCAGCGGGTGCGAGTCGGGACGCGATTCGGGGGCGGGCAAGCCCGCCCCCGAATGGTTCTCGCGGAGGCCAAGCTCCGGCACCCTGCCTACTTGATCTCTACGCTCGCCCCGGCCGACTCGAGGATGGCCTTCGCCTTCTCGGCATCCTCCTTGGAGGCGTGCTCCAGAACGGGCTTCGGCGCCTCGTCCACCAAAGCCTTTGCCTCCTTAAGGCCCAGGCTGGTCAACGCTCTCACTTCCTTGATCACCTGGATCTTCTTGTCCCCGGCGGCGACCAGGATGACGTCGAACTCGTCCTGCTCCTCCTCGACGGCAGCGGCGCCGCCCCCGGCGGGCATCATCGCCATGGCCGCCATCGGTGCGGCGGCGGTGACATCGAACTTCTCCTCGAACTGCTTGAGGAACTCGGAGAGCTCGAGCACGGTCATGTTCGCGAACACCTCGAGCAGCTCATCGGAGCTCATCTTCGTAGCCATGTCTATTCCTCCTCGGCCGGCGCGGCCGTGTTCTCAGTGGTGGTCTCCATGATCTCAGCCTCATCGGCCGGACTCTCGGTGATGGTTGGTTTGGCCTCGGAGGCCTCGGCCGTGGTCCCGGCGAGGCTCGCCGCGCCTTCGGGCGGCGTCTCTTCCACGATCACCGCCTCTGCGACGGCGGGCGCTGTCGCCTCGGCGGAGTCCGGGACCGGCGCCGTCTTGTCTATCAGCTGTTGGATCATCGTGGCCAGGTTGCGGGGCATCGCGGCGAACAGCCCCGCCATTGATGCCATCGGCGCCTTGAAGGCACCGGCGATCCTGCTCAGCAGCACTTCGCGCGGTTCGAGGTCGGCGAGTTCACTCACTCTCTCCGGCGGCAGCACCTCCGTGCCCAGCAGCGCTCCCTTGATGACGAGCTTGGTGTGGTCCTTGGCGAAATCGCGTAGCACCTTGGCGACCGCAGCGGCGTCCCCATTGGCGAAGGTCAGTCCCGTGGGACCGACCAGGAGATCGAGCGCATCCGACCAACCCAGGTCGGACGCCGCCCGGCGCGCCAGGGTCATCTTGTAGACCCGGAATTCGCTGTCGGCGGCCCTCAGGGCTCGACGGAGCTGCTGCTGTTCCTTCACGGAGAGCCCGGCGTACTCGGCGGCGAAGACCGCCTGAGCCGTGGAGAGCCGCTCCGATATGTCGGCGACCGCCTGGACCTTCTCAGGTCGTGGCATTGGCCTTCTCCTAACGTCGTCACGGGGATCGAATCCCCGAATTGAAAGGCTCCCGACGCGAGACCACGCGGGAGCGAAAGAATCCTCTTCGCAACCTGCGCCGGCGGCCGGTGGGCCATTGTCCCCGAGGGGGCCAGGCGGTCTCTGGTCGGTTCAGTTGTCGGCGGGAGGGTACCGGGGTGTTCTCCCGGTTGGCAATTCTGGTCAACGCCCCGCCCTGTCGGCTGGTCCGTGCCTCATGAGCCGCTCCTCCGGGTCGGCTCGCCGGCGGCGCCGCGATTACCGGTGGACATCGCCGTTCCAACAGGGCAGACTTGGTCGGGCGGGGGCATCGGCGCAGGGGACCAACCACCACCGTCCCCAAGAGCGCACCCTCGCCGGGAACCGTCGATCGGACCTACCCCCGGTCGACTCCCGGCGACGACCGGCGACACCTGGCCCGTCGTCGGCCTCAGGGTCGATGCCGCGCTGGTGCCCCCGCAGAATTCCGCTGCCCGCTTCTCCGCTGGCCATCCGGTTCTTGCGGGGAGCCGGAAGCGGGTTGCCGGAAGCTTCTTCCTACGCCTCCGGCTCGAGGGTGTCGAGCGCGGTGACATCTACCTTGACGCCAGGACCCATGGTGGCGGCGACGGTGAGCTTGCGGATGAACCGTCCCTTGGCCGACGCCGGGCGGACCCGGTTCAGTTCGTCCACTACTGCGGCGAGATTCGCCCGAAGCTGCTCGCCGGTAAAGGACACCTTTCCAATACCGACGTGAACGTTCCCGAACCGGTCGTTGCGATACTCGACGCGTCCCCCCTTGAACTCCGTGACTGCCTTGCCCACGTCCTGGGTGACGGTGCCCGCCTTGGGATTCGGCATCAGACCGCGTGGGCCGAGCACCTTGCCGAGCTTGCCGACCTCGGCCATCAAGGACGGAATTGCGATCGTGACGTCCCAGTCCAGTGGCTGGGTGCCCGCCTGAATGCTCGCCGCAAGGTCCGCACCACCCACATAGTCGGCGCCCGCCTCGGTGGCCGCCTTGGCCTGATCACCGTCGGCGAACACGAGCACCTTGACCTGCTTGCCGGTTCCCGCCGGGAGTGAGACCGTGCCGCGAACCGCCTGCTCGGCTTGCCGGGGATCGATGCCGAGGAAGAATGCCGCCTCGACGGTCTCGTCGAACGACGCGGTGGCCGTCGCCTTCACCAGGTCGAGCGCGTCTCCCGGTTGGTAGAACTTGCCGCGATCGAGTCTCGCCGTTGCATCGGTCTGCTTCTTACCCATTTGTGTTTGTCTCCTCGTGGTCAACGGGGCGGGGCCCCTTCCACCGGTGTGTTCCATCGCAATTCGCAGTTCGTAGTTCTCAATTCAACGGCTTGCGCATTGCCTGTTGCTATTGCTACTCGCCGACGGTCAACCCCATCGAACGAGCAGTCCCCTCGACGATCTTGACGGCGGCATCGACGTCGTTGGCGTTGAGGTCGACCATCTTCGTTTCGGCGATCTGCCGAACCTGTGCCCGGGTAACCGATCCGACCTTCACCGTGTGCGGCGTGGCCGAGCCCTTTTCGACCCGGGCCGCCTGCCGCAGCATCACCGCCGCCGGCGGGGTCTTGGTCACGAACGTGAAACTGCGATCCTCGTAGACGGTGATCTCAACCGGGACGATCGTGCCGGTCTGGCTCTCCGTCGCCGCGTTGTAGGCCTTGACGAAGTCCATGATGTTGACTCCGTGCTGACCGAGCGCGGGACCCACCGGAGGGGCAGGGGTCGCCTGCCCGGCGGGGATCTGCAGCTTGAGCAGCGCGGCAACCTTCTTACGACCCATGACCGATCATCCCTCCTAGAACTTCTGAATCTGCTCGAAATTGAGCTCGACCGGGGTTTCCCGGCCGAAGATGTCGACCAACACCCTCACCTTGGATTGGTCGACGTTGATGTCCTCGATGACTCCATTGAAATCGGCGAACGGCCCGTCCGTCACACGGATCGTCTCCCCGACCTCCCAGTCCGGCTTGAAGCGGGGAGCCTTCTTCTCCTCATCCTTGCGCACCCCGAGGATGCGTTCTACCTCACGGCGTGAGAGCGGCGTCGGTTTGGTCCCCGACCCCACGAACCCGGTGACACCCGGCGTGTTTCGCACCACGCCCCACGAATCGTCGTCGAGATACATCCTGACCAGCAGGTAGCCGGGGAACTGCTTGCGGGGCACGGTGACCTTGCGACCGCTCTTGATCTCGACCACGTCCTCCATGGGTATGACGATGTCGAAGATCGCCTCCTCCATGTGCATCGACCTGATCCGGGTTCCGAGATTGGCCTTGACCTTGTTCTCATACCCGCTGTAGGAGTGGATGACGAACCAGGAGCCGGGCAGGTCGTAGGGACTCGCCGGCGGCGCTACCTCCGCCACTTCGCCGACTCCCGGCGGATCCTCGGTGGCAAGCGCAGTCGCCGCAGCCTCGGACTCGGGACCAGCGATCTGCGTGATCGCTCCGCCGGGCTCCGTCACTTCTTCCACCTGCTCGAAGTCGGTCACCGGAGCTCCAGAAGTCGCAAGATGCTCTGCTTGAGGGTCAGGTCCAGGCCAAAGGTGTAGAGCATGACGAAGCCCGCGGTGACCAGAGTCACGACGGTGAATGTGATCGTCTCCCGCCGCCCGGGCCAGGCGACGCGCTTGAGCTCGGTTCTGACCTCGGAGAGGAACTGCCGAAACCCGACGCGCTCCTTGCGGCGACGGGTCTGCACCATCGTGGCCCGCCGGTCCTTGGCCCGCTTCTCTTCCTTCTCCTGCAGCCGCCGCAACTCTCGGTTCATGTCTCTTTCCGTCCTCGCTTCAAGTCACCGGTCATCGGGCGAATCGCACCCGCCTCGATCCCGCAACTCCGGGAGAGCAGGGGCGGAGGGACTCGAACCCCCAACCGCTGGTTTTGGAGACCAGTGCTCTACCAAATTGAGCTACGCCCCTTTGGGGTGTTCGAACCCGCGCGAAAGCCTGGGACGAACGGCGCGCATTGTAACAAGAGGAGGAACTGGCGACGCCGCTGCGCCGGTGAAGGGGCGATGGCGGGACTCAACCCCTCCGGGTCCGCCGAGAGATCACTCCCGCGATCAATGCGGCGACGGTCGCCAAACCGATGACGGCCACCGCTGAGTACTTGACCGCCAGCCGCACGACCAGGGTCTGGCGCGGATCCGTGCCGTCCTGCTCTCCCAGGCGGGACATGACTGTGGTAGCCAGGCCTTCGGGGGCGCGTAGCGTCTCGGTGCCGAGCGTCGAGAGGTCACGGCTGACCCCTGTCGACCGAACGACGTCCGTCCGGCAGTTGCTGCACTGATCCCGGTGGGCTTGCAGCACCCGGTTGAGCGGCATGTCTGGTGGGATCATCGAAACAAGGCGGCAGGTGATGGGACTCATGGCGACTCCTCGTCGAGGAGAGCGCGCAGACGTTTGCGCGCCCGGTGAAGTCGGACCTTTGCGGTCGTCTGGGTGATTCCGAGTTCGCGCCCCACTTCGGCGTGGCTCCAGCCGTATACGTCCCGCAATACGAGTACGACCCTCTGTCCGGGCGTCAACTGACCAATCGCCGATCCCAGCTGTGCCCGCATCTCGGCGAGTTCCCCGGCTCGCTCCGGGCCGGCCGCGGGATCGACCAGGGTCTCGTCCAACTGCTGGGTTTCGTGGCGCGTGGCGCGGCGGCGCAGTGTCCATGCCGTATTGACGGTGATGCGATGCAACCAGGTTCCCAGGGCGGCATCGCCACGGAAGCGGGGCATCGCTCGCCAGGCACGGATCAGCGCCTCCTGGGTCACGTCCGGCGCAAGGTCCGGACCGACGAGGCGGACGGCCAGTGTGTACACGGTGTCCCGATACCTCCAGACGAGCTCGCCGAACGCATCGGCGTCACCGCGACGAGCCAACTCGACGAGCTCGCTCTCATCGCGTTGGACTCCACCGGCCGTCATCGAGTTACCCGGACGCGGGCAGTCACCATGGAGTCGCCTCCGGAGCCGAGGGTGAGATCGATTTCGGCGCCGTCATCCTCCACGGCGAGCACACTACCTCCCAGCTCCGCCCCGATGCCGGGCCGGAGCGGGGAGCGGAACCTGGCTCGCATCGTGGCCAGGGGGCGCGGCCCCGGCGCGAGTCGGGATGCCGCCCGGATCATCCACGCACTCATCAGCAATCCGTGAACGATCGTTCCCGGCAGTCCTGCCGCCCGGGCCGCCCGATGATCCCAGTGGATCGGATTCCAGTCTCCGCTGGCACTGGCGTACTCCAACAGGTCGGCGCGCGAGGCTCCGACGCGGAGGGTCGCCAACCGCTCACCGGGGAGAGGAAGCGGCGCGGCCGGCATCGGATCGACCGGTGGGCGGAGCGCGGTCGGGGGTTCGGGTGCCTCATCGGGCTCCCCGGCAGCCTCGGCACTCATCAGGAACAGGGAGGAACCGGTGATCCACGGCCCGTCCCCGGACTCTGCCTCCACGGCGAAGCTCACCAGGTGAAGGGGTCCTCGCGCCCGCACCGATTCGACGCGGCCCAGCACGTCCAATGCATCACCCGTCACCAGGGGCCGGTACCAGGTGAACGACTGCTCGGAGTGGATCAGCGCACGGGTGAATGGGCGTACCGCCTCGTCCTCGAGGAAGGACGGGGCGGCCGCGAACAGGACCGCGTTGGCGAAATAGGGCGGGACGTGCGTCTCCCACCTGGTGTCGTCGTCGCCGACGGCCGCAACGAGATCCCTGACCCGGGAAGGAGTGACGTCGACCGGATGTGGTCCGAAGCTCCGACCGACCAGATCCACGAGGCCGGGCATCCCGGTCCCCGACTAACGGGTTTCCTTGTGAGCGGTGTGCTCCCGGCAGAACCGGCAGTACTTCTTCAGCTCGATCCGCTCCCGGGTGTTCGCCTTGCTCTTGGTGGTCACATAGTTCCGCCGCTTGCAGACCTCACACGCAAGAGTGATCGGCGGTCGCTTGTCGCTGGCCATGGTCTTGGTCTCTTCTCTTGCTGGTAGCAGGTAGCCGGTAGCC